>LADZ01000024.1 GCA_000961845.1 Flavobacteriales bacterium BRH_c54 | reverse complement strand
TAAAACAAGTACTACGACAGAGGACCCTGCGGGGAACTAGTTGTATGGTATGATTTTTACTAATAGAAATAATAGAGTATTTATAATAAAAAAAAATTGTTATGAAGATAAAAAAAATAGTGTGTTTATCAATTACCATGTTGGGAATGTTGTTTATTGTTCATTCTCAAATTTTAAACCCTATAATCGGGAAAGCAACTTCAGGAGGTTGCGAGTATAAAATTGAATTACCAGATTATGGAGTTTATTTTTTTAAAATTTCTGCAACTGATACTTTAAAGAACTCAACAGATAGTACATGTGTTATTTTTTACATCAAATCTTGTGAGGGAGAAATGAATGTTGAGGAATGGTATGTTGATAATAAAGGAAATAAAAAAGGAATTAAGGTTAAAGGAGATTATATGGCTTCCTTAGATTTATTAAAACAGTATATGGGACAGGAAGATGATTTTGGAGAAGTTGAAATGTTTGTCCAATCATATTTTCAACCTTTAAAAACAGGTGTTTGGAAGTATTATTCTAAAAAAGAAAAATTAATAAAAGAAGAGTATTATGAAAAAGGTATTTTAAAAAAAGTTGAAAAATGGTAAAAAAGTAAATTGGAAGGAAGGATTGGATAGAATGTGTAGCTACAAGCATACACATAACAGTGCGGTGCACATTGGTTTCCAAGGACAAGAAAAGGATGATGAAATTAAAGGTAGTGGAAACTCTATTAATTACAAATATAGAATGCATGACCCAAGAATCGGAAGATTCTTTGCTGTTGACCCATTAGCAGCTAAATATCCACATAATAGTACGTATGCTTTTAGCGAAAATAGAGTCATTGATGGTGTAGAAATAGAGGGATTAGAAGTTACACATTATACATTTGCATGGAATAAGAAAACTCGAGAATATGAAAAAGTGGGTAGTGAATACACAATAATGGGATTAGCCATTACGAGTGGATTTCATTTTCATTATAAAGGAGGACCTTTAGTAGAAAAAGGTTATGACCAATTAAATATTTTTATACCTGGCAAATATTCGGTTTTAGAAAAATCAATATATATGTCAAAAGACCCAGGTACAGTTGTTGGAGAGTTTGGTCCATACGTTTCTGCAACTAATGAGACTTATTCTGGTGGAGAGGCTGAATCAGAGAGTGGACCTGTTGGAGGAAATGTTGGTGCGAAATTTATTATTAACAAAACTACATTAACTGTCGATAATGAAGGAGTGGATGTTAAAAGATGAAATAAATGGTATAACTGGGAGTTCTTACTCGGCTAACTACTGGCAATATGATAGTCGTTTGGGACGTAGATGGAATGTTGATCCAATAACTAAAGTACATGAGTCTCCTTATGCAGCTTTTGCCAATAGCCCTATATATATAGTTGACACAGATGGAAAAGATACTTTGGTTGTTCATAGATCTAGAGAAGCAGTAGAACATGGAAATGCCAAAATATACAAATTGACTTTTAGTATTATTAAAGATGGTACAATTTCTGCCATGAAAGATGCTCCAACTATGTATATGATGGCAAATAAAACTTATGAAAGTAAAGGGGATAATGATTTAATGGCTCATAAATATTATAAATTGTTTGAGGATTATATGTCTCATGATTCACAAAAGAAAGAAAGAACTATAAGGGTAAATAAGTGGGGGGTATTTATTCATAATGGAAACTTTCCTGAATCATTTGCAGGATGTCTGGCTGTATCTTCTTTTGTGCCGCTTTATGATAAAATAATTGCAGGTAAAAAACATGATGTTACTATGTTAGGAACTGGAGATAAAGTTTATAAAGCTTCAATTTACGCTCCATATATTGATGGGATTGAAAAAAATGATCCTGATATAATAGGAGGTATTAAGAAATTGTGGGATTTATATAATATTGCAAATGGGGGTGATAAAGGAAATAAATTGACTGGAGATAAGTTTTTATTACAACCTAATTCGGAAGCACGACTTGAAAAAGTAGAATCTAAAAAAGTAACAAGTTTAACACAACAATATGAAAAAAGTGAATAACTTATTATTAACAATTAAAATAAAGTAATTATGAAAATGTTACTAATTATATTACCAATGTTTTTTTTAACCACTCTAGAATGCCTTTTTAAAGGTAATGTTAGTAGTATTAACAAAGAGCCTATTATTTTTGCACATCTTTCATTAAGTGATAAAGATGGGAAATTACTTTATGAGGGGTGGACAAATGAAGATGGAGACTTTCTTTTCCCTCATATTGAAATTAATGATGGTGTGTGTATATTAGATGTGTCACATCAGGAATTTAAAAATTATCGAGATACTTTGACTTTTGTGCCTAATGAAGTTAAAAGATTAAATATAATTATGATTCCTAGATAGTGGGTAGTAGTGTAATTATTTATCTGTTTTTTAATTTTAAATACGTTCTTTAAAAAAGTAAATTGGAGTTGGTAGGTGGTAAAGATTAAATGCTTAGCTACAAGCTAAAGCATAACAGTGCGGTGCACACTGATTCAAAAGGTATAAAGGAAAGAGTATCTTCTGATTTATTTAGAGCTATGATAGATATAGAAGAAGGGAATTTGATAATATCGAATGGGGGAAATCCAATTATTAGAAATGATTTTGATGATGGAAGTTATATAAAGAATAGTGATGGCACAACTGGAAGACCTATAGAAATCGGATTAGGACATGAGTTAATTCATGCGGATAGGATAATTTCTAATGAGACTATAGAAGATAATGATAGTAATCCTGATTTTTATAATACAGTTGATCCTGATTCAGGAGAAAAGGGAGTGCTTTATGATGAAGAAATAAAAGTTAGAGAATTAGAAAATGTTCTTAGAGAAGAACAAGACGTTAAACCTAGAGCTACACCTGTAGTTGAAAAACAGGATTTAGATTTTAATCCAAAATAGCATGAAACTAATTATAATAATATTAACATTAGTATTGTCAAATAATTTACTTTCTCAAGGAATAGAGGATACAAAGTCTTTATATTTACTTAATTGGTATAATTCAAATATTGAGTTTTTAGATTCAATGAAGATGAAAATACCTAGACAAGACACATCATTTAATAAGAAATTATTTTTGGTTCAAAAACGATTAACAGCTACATCATATAGAAGAATTAATGGTAAAAGTAATAGAGAGTTGATTATTGATAAAATAATAAGAGAAACAATAATAGATTTAAATAATTGCGTTATTATAGAAGAATATACATCTTTTAAAAGATTGAAGTATAAGACAACAATTATTTTTAATGATGGTAGTAAATTGGAATTAACGATTGAAAATGAGGAAGTGGTATTAATTTTTATTAATGATGTACAAATAAATTACAATAATTGTATTAAAGAAATTAATTTAATGAATTCAACAGTTGTATGTGAGAAAGATAGAATAGAAAATTATCAAGTAATATTTACAATTGTTAATAATGGAAATTTTAATTCAAAAATTTTAATTTATCCCTGTTCATCAGATGGCTTACAGACAAAATTTTGGTAGTGTGCTCGGCAGGGTAGTGTATCAGAAATGTTGATTTGTTAAAATTAAATCATAACATACTGATAATCAATATTAATAAAATAAAAATAGTTTAAAAAATAGTAAGGGATAGCATAAAGCTGTCCCTTTTTCGTTGTTTATATCTTCTTAAAATCAATAGTTGTGTTTTAGGTGTATCAAAAATGTGGATGAAAAAATGAAATCAAAAATGGATAAAACTAAAATTCTTTGTAAGTATTGTCATTACTGATCTACAGAGAAATAAAAAAATGAAAATTTGCTAAAAAAAGTAAAGAAATAAGTTGTAAAAAAGGATGAGAAATTGTACATTTGAAGTATAGTTGATGAGGTAAAAAACGTTCTTTAAAAAAATGGAAAATTGGAATTGGAAGGGAGGATTAGATGAAATGTGTAGCTACAAGCTATCACATAACAGTGCGGTGCACACCTGTTGTTCATGAAATGTACTCTCCATATAGTGCTTTTGATAATAATCCAATTTATTATGTAGATCCTTCTGGTGCTAATAGTGAGAATGAAGATAAAAGTGATTTAAATGACAAGAAGAAAGCTGCAGTAACCGGAGCTGCTGAAGGTGCAGTTAAACATGTGAAAGACACTTATGATAAAAATGGTTCATGTGGAGCTCAATGTAATAGAGGGGTTAACCATGCTTTCACAACATTGACTGGAAGTAATGAATTAAAAGGCTTAAAAGCAAATGAGATATATGATAAACTTCCCAATTCTGATAATTTTGAGGAAGTTGAATTTACTGAGGTATTAGACCTTGCGAATAAGGGAGAAGTAATAATAGGCGCATGGAAAGCTAAATCTGGTAGTGGACATGTTGTAATGGCTGTTCCAGGTTCAAAAGGATCAGGTACTTGGGATTATGAAAAAAGTAGTAAAATTCCTCAAGTAATGGATACTGGATCAGGAATGAGATCATCAAAACAAGGAGCGAATAATTCCTATGGAAAAGCAAAGCAAGGGGTAGTGTTACTATTTATCTGGTTTTTGAAAATAAAAACGTAAGTAGTTGATAATTAAGATAAAAATAAAACGAAAAATAAAAAATGCAAGGGTATAAAAGTAAGTCTTAGGTAAAAAAGATGGTTTATATGGCTTCTAAATTCATTTATATCGTTTAAGTGTTACTTTTTATCTGGTAAAATTCTTTGTAAACCTTATTGGTACTAGCATAGATTAAAATAAAAATATATTTTTTTAGTAGTTCTACATTGCTGTTTGTAGCTTGCAGCTACAAACCGAATTAACATACCTTATTTTTTCCAACCTACCAATTCCTACACAATTCCTACATTTATCTCATCACAACAACTTCCATATACAATGAAATGCAACTACTGTAAACAAAAGTGTACAAAAGAAGGAAAGCAAATAAACGGCAAACAAAAGTACAGATGCAAAAGCTGTTATAAATACCAACAACAACACTACAACAAAAAAGTTTCTAACCAATCCATTATCAATTTACTAAAAGAAGGTTGTGGAATAAGAAGTATGTCACGACTATTAAAAATATCTCCCACCACTACTATACGCAAAATTCTTAACATTTCAAACCAACTAAAAAGACCTTCAATAGTACGGGGAAAAATATATGAAGTAGATGAATTATGTACTTACATAGGCAATAAAAACAGAAAACTATGGGTAGCTTACAGTTTAAGAAAAGACAACAAAGAAGTAGTCAATTTTGCAGTGGGTACCAGAACAAAAAGAATGTTGCAACAAATTATAAACAGTTTGTTATTATCAGAAGCAAAAACAATCTACACCGATAAACTGAATGTTTATAAAAGCCTAATACCGGTAGCAATTCACTGTAGCAAACGATATAGAATAAATCACATCGAAAGAAAAAACTTGACCTTAAGAACTCATTTAAAAAGATTAAACAGAAGAACAATTTGTTTTTCAAAAAGTATTCTAATGCTTACAGCATGTTTAAAAATCTATTTTTGGGGATGAATGAATAACCATGAAGATTAACTCAAAATAAATTCCGAATTGCTGTTTGTAGCTTGTAGCTACAAACCGAATCAACTTTCCTTATTTTTTTATCAAATAACTACAAATCAAACCCTACACAATCAACTCCACATCAATCAGTCCAACTTCACCGGCATAATTTTTAGCACTACTATACAAATATTCTTCAGGTTTTTCCACCCACCCTGCCTCCACAGGGTTGTTATGAATATAATTTAGTTTTTGGTCGGTAAAATGGTTGGTATGCAACTCTATAGGATGGTTACTTTGTTTCCAAAACTGAAACTGTTTATTCCGAGAGTTGTTTAAACCTCTACGTTCAAACAAAGGAAGCATCCATTCCTTTCTACTCTCAGGTTCTTCATGAATAGCTTCAATAATTTCTTTACTCGTGTGTGTTTTAAACTCTTTTATCGTATTGCTTAATTTACCGTTTTTACTAGAGAGAATACAATGTACATGATTACTCATAATCACATACGAATGAACAGCCAATTGCTTTTCCTTTTGGCAATGTTCTAAGCTATCAAGAACGATGTCTTTGTAACGCTTTCTGGTAAAAACATCAATCCAATCAATTACCGTAAATGTGAAAAAATGCTTAGCGTACTGGTCTCTTATTTTATAACCTCCAACCGACATAAGAATTTTATTACAAAAAGATTACGGAAATTGTTTTTTAAGTTAATTGGTTTTGTTGTTGTATTTTCATAAGAAAGCCTTTATTATCGTAATGGTAATAAAGGCTTTCTTTCGTATCATTATAAACTTATTGTTTAATTATTTTTTTTGTTATTATTTTTTCATTAGAAGTTAATTTAATTAAATAAATACCATTTGGTTGATCTGAAATATCAAAAGTAATTTTAGTGTTTCCTGTTGGTTGTATGGAATAAATTAATTCTCCCATTAAATTAAGCACTTCTATATTAGTAGTTCCAACAGAATTTTCAGACATCTCTATATTAAACTTACCATCCATACTCGGGTTTGGATAAATATTATAGAAATTGCTCATAAAATCTGTTTCCGATAATTCATTATTTTGTTCAAGCTCGTTTTCTGTTGCTAATCTTCTTGCTCCACCACAACCATCTACAAAAGCATAAAATTCACTACCCATTACAGCTTTAAAGCCTGGCTGCAGTACAACTTCATAACCCGCATCATAATCGACAACTGCCCCGCTAAAAATTGTATTAATTGCAGTAATCTGATTACTTGCTTCAAAATCAAAATTATTACCCGAAATAACATTAATGGTCATATGTCTATTAGGAATGCAACAAAGTGTAACACATGAGGCATTAGCTACAGAGTTCCTAATAACATTACCCGGTTGAGGACCAAATCCTAAATTAAAATTAATACCTGTGGTCCAGTGACAATAACTCATTATAGTTCCTCCTCCTGAAGGTGATCCCGGAACAGCACAAGATCCTTCTGTAGAACCAGCGCAGCCATCAATAGCAGTGTTATTTCCATTCCACACACACGCATGTGTGTGCCTAGAACCAAGTAGATGACCAAATTCATGAGTTATTACTGAAGTAGTCCAACTATAATTAGGAAAAGCTGAATATGTGCTGTTTATACCTGAAACTGCAAGACTTTGATCAACATTAGCATTGCATAAACCATTAAAACCGGCAGCGATACCACCACCAATACCTCTAAAAGTTAAAAGCATTGATAAATCACCATTAATAGAGCTCTTTTCATTTTGGTATTCAGTCAACAAACCTGATGGATTACCTGCCGAATAAGGATCGCCTCCTATATATATATGAATGTGAGAAATGCGAACCTCAATGTTTTCATTTTGATATAAGGTAGCTACTATATTAAAAACACCTTCTACATAATCAATTACATTAGATACACTTCCTTTATTTGCATAGATATCTTCCTCTGTGGTAAATTCCATTTCTACACAATCACCATTACTAGACTTATTATTATTAATTCCTTTTAATAATATTTTAGGGTCATAGGTTAAACTAGGGTCATCAACCGTCTCACAATTAAAGTTTGAAGGCAATTTTGTCTCAGTATCTTTATACATAATATGGGTAGTACTGTTAGTTAATTTAGTAATATTTACATTAGCCATACCCTTAATTGATATTATACCCATAATTTCGTTTTCGAAAAAACTGATAGCAACCAAACTTTTATCTTCTGCCCCTCTTATTATACCTCTATAATGTTTTCTTTTATTTAATTCACCAGTGTAAGGGGTTCCTAAATTAGTTGAAATATCATATTGATAAAAAGAAGATGTTACTTCAATAAGATCTATAGTCCAATTATTGTTCTTGTCTTCAATAGTTGGTATTTCTATAGTTACAAAGTTTGATGAAGTTGCCATTAATTCGTTTATCGAATTATTATTATAATTAAAATAATCGACTTTATTTAATTCCTTAGCAACATCATTGTCTTTATATACCTTATTAGGTATTAACGGTGGTGATATTTTATGAAAACCTTGGCCTAGTTCTTTTGCGGTTAAAATTTCATTCCAAATAACATTATTGGTTTCTTGAGCATGAATATTATAACACGAAAAACTAAACACAAGTAAGGATACTATATGTTTTATATTTTTCATAACATGTATTTTTTAAGTTAATAATGTTTATTTTTTTAGAGTATCTATTTCTTTTTTTAGTTCAATAACATATAATGTTAATTCTTCAACTTTTTGTAAAAGTTTAGCATTCATTTCACCTAAAGGGATACCTGCTCCTTCAACTTCACTAGCTGATGGCATGTTAGGTAAGTGGCTGTTTTCTTCGATAAAACATGCTACATCTTCTAAACTCATTAAACCATAATCTTTTTTGAATACAAAATCCGGCCAATTTCCATGAAGTTTTACCACTACTTCTTCAGCTATCATTTTTCCTTTTACGGCAAATTTATATCCTTTTGAATCGTCTGTTCCGATACTTACATTTCCTTGATCAGATATAAATAAGAAATAATTTCCAAACCCATTACTACCAGAAGGTTTCCAAAAATTCAACCCCGAAATTGATCCATAATCATTATATTCAATTCCCCATTCTCCATATGGAGCACCGGTATTTGTTCCAAATAAAGCTGAAGCATTGTCACCATCTATAAGTGTAAACCCCTCAAGATGGGCATCTAGTGTTGAACCATTAACATTCTTAACATGAAGTTTGGCATTTGGGGAAGCAGTAGCTATCCCTACATTACCATTACTCATTACTACCATTTTTGTTGAAAAACTTGAGCCAAAAGTTTTTTGTCGAATCTCAAAAATATTCTGATTTATTGGAGGTATGGTTGGGTTAAGAGCCGGAATCGGATAAGTAAGTTTAAAACCTGATTCATCTTCATACATAAAATTATTACTTAACGAAATATCAAGTTTAGATTTGGGGTTTGATAAACCAATTCCCACCTGACCCTGATTCCAATATAAATCATTAGGTGTAAATGTACTTACATTAAACTGTGAAAAACATATAGCACTAGTTGCTAAAATTAAACTTACGGATAGTATTGCTTTTTTCATTTTTAAAGGTTTTAGTTA
>LADZ01000023.1 GCA_000961845.1 Flavobacteriales bacterium BRH_c54 | reverse complement strand
AAAAACACTGTCTCCTTGACAGATAGAAATAGTACTAGAATCGTTAAAAGTAGGATTGACAACAAGGTTAGTAATGATTAAACTATCGCAACCAAATGTGGTGGAAAGGGAATCAGTATATTGACCTGAAGAGTTCTGAAAATTACCAGCAAGAAAGATACTATCACCTTGGCAAATCGAGGCAGATTGAGTAGGACTATAACTAGGGTTAACAATAATTGGTATAGTTATCGAATCTACACAATTAATATTATTGGTTATAATTAAAGTAACATTATAATTACCAGCTCCATTATATAAGTGAGAAGGGTTTTGAATACCAATTAATGAATCTCCATCTCCAAAATACCATTGCCAATTTACTATGTTACCAATACTATCCACCGATAAGTCTGTAAAAAAAGTACTATCACCTAAACAAGTATTTGTAGCTGAGAAATTAGAAGAAAGGTTACATGGAGAACCTTCATTACATAAAGGTAAAATTTCATTTGCTGACAATGCTCTATTATAAATTCTTACATCATCTATTTTTCCATGAAAAAAGTTATAATTAGTTTGTCTAGTTCCAATCTTAGCAGTTGGAGTATTACCATAAAAAGGGGTAACAGGTGTAGCACTACTATCAACCGAAACTAATTGGCAATCAATATATAATTTCTGCACATTTGCAGATCTAGTTACAGTAATATGATACCATGTTAAAGGAACAATAGTTGTTCCATGAAATGTAAAGAAGGCAGAATTAGAACCCGTATAATATCCCATTAAACCCCAACCATTATTAATCGAACTATTATTTGCAATTATAGCTTGATCTCCTCCTTGAGAGTTTCCTGGTCTCGTAGTTCCAATTGTAAAAATAAACAACGATACACTTGGAGAAGAAGGTAATGAGCTAGCAGAAACCCATAAAGAATACGTGTATTCATTTAACAATAAACCTGAAAGTGGCAAATCAATATAATCGTTAACTCCATCAAAATAAAAAGCTGAATTTGGATTCCCAAATCTATCAGAAGTTAATGTTGATCCAATAATAGTCCCATGTTGACTATTTACATTATCATTTGCATTACCCGAAAATGTATATTGTCTCACCAATCCATTTGTTGGTATTTGTGCCATTGCATTTATAGAAAATACTACAACTAAAACTGTAACTATTATTTTCATTCTATTTATTTTCAATTATTAATGAAGTATAACGATTCATAAGATGACCGACAAAAGTATCCTTAAATTTATTAACTCCAAAAAAAATTCTATTAATCAAGGCAAACTCAACTTAGCGATTCAATTAGTGTTTTTATAGAAACACCTAAAAACAATCTTCATTCTCCTGACAAAAAGAGCTTACGAAAAAAACATCAAAATCATAATAAAAACACATAAGTATTTGATTTACAATTAGTAAGCAGATTTCTAATGTGTTTAATTAGTTTACATATGCATATAGGCAGCTTTATATTAGCTTACCTGTTCACATCAACCTAATATCCTTCACATTTAATTGTAATGTTTTGATGTTATTCCATTCGTTTTCTTCTATGGTATAAACCATGCTGAATAGTACTCCCGGTTGTAAATCATTAATAAAATGTCCTAGTCTAAAAGCGATGCAAGGTATAATTAAATCAGGATTTTCTGGCGAGTAAACATCCAATTTTAAGTGGTTTTCTCCTACAATTCTGATATTATCGGTAGTCAGCAAATTTTCGCTTATGAATACAGGTTGCATATTTTCCGGACCACAAGGAGCAAATTGTTTTAGCACACTATAAAAACGAGGCGTAATTTGAGCTAATTCCAGCTGAACATCTATTTCTAATTTTGGAATAAGCATATTGTCTTCAATAGTACTGCTTACAATTTTTTCAAATTTTTCAATAAAAGCAGGTACATTTTCAGGTAAAAGTGTTAGTCCGGCAGCATACATGTGTCCACCATATTGCTCCAGCAAATCGCTACAAGCATCAATGGCATTATATACATCAAAATCTCTTACCGACCTTGCTGATCCGGTAACTTTCCCATCAGAATGAGTCAACACAATAGTCGGCTTGTAATGTGTTTCTATTAATCGTGATGCCACAATGCCCACCACACCTTTATGCCAATCTTCTTTATAAACTACCGTAGTTTTTCTGGTAGTAAAACGTTGGTCGCTTTCAATAATTTCTAATGCTTGTTGCGTGATAGATGTATCAATATCTTTTCTATCGGTGTTTAAATCATTGATTCCATTTCCATAATCTATAGCATCATTATCATTATCTGCCACCAATAATTCCACGGCTTTGTTCCCGCTTTTCAATCTTCCTGCTGCATTTATTCTTGGAGCAATAGAAAAAACCACATCCGAAACGGTGAATTCTTTTTTATTATTGGTTAAATTCACCAATGCCTTTATTCCCGGACGATTTAGTTGATTAAGTACTTTTAATCCGTAATAAACAAAAATTCTGTTTTCGGCTGTTATCGGGACAATATCTGCACAAATACTAATGGCTAATAAATCCAAATACGAAAACAATAATTGCTCATCATGGTTATTCTTTTGCGTCCACGCTTGCATTAATTTAAAACCTACTCCGCAACCCGATAATTCTTTATACGGATAATTACAATCTTTTCTTTTTGGGTCTAACACCGCTACTGCATCAGGAATTTCATCTCCCGGACGGTGATGATCGCAAATAATAAAATCTACATTCTTTTCATTGGCGTAAGCTACTTTTTCAATGGCTTTTATACCACAATCTAACGCAATGATGAGTTTAAAATCATTCTTGTAGGCAAAATCGATTCCTTGGTAAGAAATTCCGTAACCTTCTGCATATCTATCCGGAATATAATAAGCTAAATTTTCATAATAGTTTTTCAGGTAGGCATATACTAACGCTACAGAAGTGGTTCCATCTACATCATAATCTCCGTAAATCAGTATTTTTTCATTGTTGGCAATGGCTTTTATTAATCTATCTACCGCTTTATCCATGTCTTTCATTAAAAAAGCGTCATGAATATTGTTTAAATCAGGGCGAAAAAAATCTTTGGCTTTCTCAAAGGTATCTATACCTCTTTGAAGTAGAATATTAGTAAGTGTTGGATCTAAGCTATTTAGTTGTTCAGAAAGTTTTTCTATTGCTTTAGCGTTGGAAGTAGGTTTTATTTGCCATTGGTATTGCATGAAGAAAGAATTAAGTAGAAAGATATTATACAAATATAATATTACCAACTAAAATTGTAATCAAATAATTAAATAAAAAATGAAACCACCTATGCTAACGCCTTATTTTCAGCTGTTTCCATCATGGATTTTATTATTTCAATTACAGCTTTTGCATCATAAAAACATTCTGCATAAAGTTCTTCTTGTGTACCGTGGTCAACAAATTTATCGGGTATGCCCAATCTTTTAACCTGTGCTTGGTAATTATTGTCAGCCATAAATTCTAATACTGCACTTCCCAAACCTCCCATGATGCAGCCATCTTCTAAGGTAATTACCTTATTAAATTTGATAAACACTTCGTGCAATAAAATTTCATCAATAGGTTTTACAAAACGCATATCGTAGTGAGCGATGCTAATGTTGGCTGTTTCTTCTAGTTTTTCAATGGCTTTTTTAGCTTCTAACCCAATTGGTCCAATAGACAAAATAGCTATATCCTCACCATTTTTCAAACGCTGACCTGTTCCAATTTTAATCTTCTTAAAAGGGGTTTTCCAATTTACCATAGAACCGTTTCCTCTTGGGTAACGAATAGAAAAAGGACCGTTATTATCTGCTTGTGCAGTAAACATTAAATTTCTCAGGTCTTCTTCATTAATTGGTGAAGCCACTATCATGTTAGGAATACATCTAAAGTACGCCAAATCGTAAGCTCCGTGGTGAGTTGCCCCGTCAGCTCCCACTACTCCACCTCTATCCAAACAAAATACAACATGTAAGTTTTGTAACGCTACATCGTGTATCACTTGGTCGTAAGCTCGCTGCATAAATGAGGAGTAAATGTTGCAAAATGGCACCAATCCCTGACTAGCCATTCCTGCTGAAAAAGTAACGGCATGTTGTTCTGCAATACCTACATCAAAAGCTCTGTCGGGCATGGCTTTCATCATTATGTTTAATGAACATCCCGAAGGCATGGCAGGCGTTACACCAACAATTTTATCATTTTGTTCTGCTAATTCAACTATGGTATGCCCAAAAACATCCTGAAATTTAGGCGGCTGCGGACTTTTAGGAGCTATTTTTATGATTTCGCCTGTTTCTTTATTAAAAATACCCGGAGCATGCCACTGCGTTGTATCGCCTAATTCCGCAGGTTCATAACCTTTGCCTTTTTCAGTAATACAGTGCAAAATTTTTGGTCCAGGAATATCTTTTAAATCTGCTAATACTTTGGCTAAGTAATTTACATCATGTCCGTCAACAGGTCCGAAATACCTAAAGTTTAACGATTCAAATAAATTACTTTGCTTTAACAAGGTAGATTTTATTCCATTCTCAATTTTTTGAGCAATAGCTTGAGCATTTGGTCCGAATTTACTAATTAATCCTAACAAATTCCAAACCTCATCTTTTACTTTATTATAAGTATGTGAAGTGGTTATATCTGTTAAATATTCTTTTAATGCTCCAACATTTGGATCGATAGACATGCAATTATCATTAAGAATAACCAATAAATTGGTATCTTCACTTCCTCCATGGTTTAAACCTTCAAAAGCCAACCCTGCAGTCATAGAGCCATCACCAATAACAGCAATATGTTGTTTATTTTCTTTTTTATGACGAGATGCTACTGCCATACCTAAAGCAGCAGAAATAGAAGTAGACGAATGTCCTACAGCAAAAGTATCATACTCACTTTCAGATGGTTTAGGAAAACCGCTAATTCCTTTGTAAATTCTGTTAGTGTGAAAAACTGACCTTCTTCCGGTAAGGATTTTATGTCCGTAGGCTTGGTGACCAACATCCCAAACAATTTTATCGTTGGGAGTATCAAAAACATAATGCAAAGCAACAGTAAGCTCCACTACACCTAAACTTGCTCCAAAGTGTCCTCCTTTTTGAGAAACAACATCTACAATAAAATCTCTGAGTTCATTGCAAAGTTGAGGCAGGTCATCCTCTGTTATTTTCTCTCTTAAATCTTGGGGATAAATGATTTGCTCAAGGAGCTTTCCTGTTTGGTACTCTGCCATGTGTAATCCGTTCTTAAAAATCTACTTACGAAATTACGCCTTTTTTAATTTTACCGACAACGTTTTTTCAGAAAGAAATTACTAATAGTTGTTAATAACTGTTACTTTCTTAAAGTTACTGATTGTTTAAATTCGTAAGGCTTATTATCTTCTCCTAAAGCATTAATAACTAAGAAATAAGTCCCATCAGGAACAGGCTGATTATTCATATCTTTACCATCCCAAAACCCTGAAATAGTATTCCATTCAAAAATAACAGTTCCATTTTGATTGTATACAACCGCTTTAAACTCTTTAATATTTTCTCCTTCTATTAGTAAAATATCATTTTTACCATCTCCATTTGGAGTGAAAATATTTTGAATATCTGAAATAGAAGATTTTACAAGCGATAAAACTTCAATGTTTTCGGTAATGGTTTTAGTTTTCCCTTGCTTATCTTTTACAGTAAGCAATACTTCATATTTACCCGGATTATCAAATGTATGATATACATTTTCACCCGATTTAGTTATGCCATCAACATACCATTGATAATCAGCAGCTTCTCCAACAACATTAAATTCTACATAAAGCGGAGCATCACCTTTTTTGGTACTTGCTTTTAATTTAACATTTGCCAATACATCTACTTTTGGAGTATTGATTGTTGACGATTGAGTTGGTAGTGTATTGTCATTTGTTACCACCATACTTTGTTGTGTTTGTGTTTCTTTATTATTTTCAACAACAGTATTGCTAGGTGTTGTAGTAGTTTCAGTTGTATTATTGTTGTTTACAGTATTGCTCGAATTATTTTTTTCGTTAGAAGTAAGGTCTTTATCCTCCACTTCATTTTGTTGAGGAGTTACCACATTACTTCCATTTTCAGTAGTTTTGTTTTCTGTTGTTAATGATCTTTCAGTCGCTGTCTCTTCAATAATTTTTGGAGCTGAGTTTTCAGTTATCACTTGGTTTTCAGCAATTTTATTATTGTTAGCTGGTTCATCTTTAAATGCATTGTAAATTAACACCGAAGAGGTAACTACAACTGCAGAGGTAATAGTAGCTGCGGCAATTTTAAAGAAAGCACTTTTGGCAACAAAACCTCCTGCATTTCCTGCAGATGAAGATGAAGCTGCGGATGAAGCAGGTGAGTTGATAGATTGCTGTATATTATTCCATACAGAAGCATCAACATTGGCTTCGTAATTTTCAAAGGTATCTTTAAAAAGTTGTTCTATATTTTCAAATTCTTTTTTCATCTTAATTTTTGTGTGAGATAATTTATCTCGTAATCGCTTCTTTCATTAATAAATTTTGCAAACAAACTCTAGCTCTAGAATATTGAGACTTAGAAGTATTTACTGTAATGCCTAATTGTTCTGCAATTTCTTTATGCGAATAGCCTTCTATAGCATACATATTAAAAACTGTTCTAAACCCAGTTGGCATTTGCTGAATAATTTTTAGTAAATCTTCTGCTTTTAAATCATCCAACGCATTGGCATCATTATTAGCTAGTAAAAAATCTACTTTTTCTATGTCAATATTCTCGTTGTTTTTCTTGTTTTTTCTGATATTGTCTAAAGCAGTATTTACCACTACCCTTCTAATCCAACCTTCTAAAGAGCCTTCTCCATTATAAGTATCTAATTTTTCAAAAACCTTTATAAACCCCATTTGTAAAACATCTTGGGCTTCATCATGGTCTTTTGTATATCTAAGGCAAACTCCCATCATTCTTTTAGAGTAATACTCGAACAAATGCTTTTGTGCTGATGAATTATTCTTCAAGCACTCTACCACTAATTGCTCTTCACTCCATTTCATTTTTTACAGAAGATGTTTGTTTATTGAAAAAGGTTGCATTAGGAGTTGTTAAGAAATCCTAAATTTATTAACTCCCTTATTTTTCATAAAGTTAATGAAAAATAAAACACCGAGATAACTCAGTGTTTTATAATTTTAAAAAATATTTTTATTATTACTTAAAACAAATCAACACCGGTAAAGGTTGATGGCGATATTTTTTTCAATTCTGCCTTAATTTCATCATTCACATTTAACGTCTCAATGAAATCGGCAATAGAAGTAGCTGTAATTTTTGTATTGGTTCTTGTAAGTTCCTTTAAGGCTTCGTAAGGCTTTGGGTAACCTTCTCTTCTCAATACTGTTTGAATAGCCTCAGCAACTACTGCCCAATTATTTTCTAAATCTTCAGCAATTTTAGCTTCATTTATTAATAATTTTTTCCATCCTTTTTGTAGCGACTGAAGTGCTAAAACGGTGTGTCCTATTGGCATTCCAACATTTCTTAATACTGTTGAATCTGTTAAATCTCTTTGTAAACGAGAGATAGGCAATTTTGCTGCTAAATGCTCAAAAAGTGCATTGGCAATACCTAAATTTCCTTCAGCATTTTCAAAATCTATGGGGTTTACCTTGTGCGGCATAGCCGAAGATCCTATTTCTCCTTCTTTAATTTTTTGTTTAAAGTAATCCATAGAAACATATGTCCATATATCTCTACTTAAATCTACTAAAATGGTATTGATACGTTTTTGAGCATCGAATAAAGCTGCTAAATTATCGTAATGTTCAATTTGTGTAGTAATTTGAGAACGTTGTAAACCTAGTTTATCTTTGGCAAAATCATTAGCAAATTTAATCCAGTTTATTTGTGGGTAAGCTACATGGTGTGCATTAAAATTACCTGTTGCTCCACCAAATTTTGCAGCAAAAGGAATGGCTTTTAATTGTGCTAACTGAACTTCTAAACGTTCAATAAAAACAGCTATTTCTTTACCTAATTTTGTTGGTGAAGCTGGTTGTCCATGCGTTCTTGCCAACATAGGAACATTTTTCCAATCGTTAGCACTTTCTTTTAGTATGGTAATGGTCGAGTTCAACAACGGAAGATATACTTCATGAAGTGCTTCTTTAATTGACATTGGCACAGAAGTGTTATTGATATCCTGAGAAGTTAGTCCAAAATGAACAAGCTCTTTATATTCAACAGGAACACCAATTTCATCAAATTTTTCTTTAATAAAATACTCTACTGCTTTTACATCATGATTTGTAATTTTTTCTGTGTCTTTTATTTTTTGAGCATCTGCTAAAGAAAACTGTTTGTAGATGGCTCGTAACGGCTCAAATAAATCTTTATTTATTCCACTTAACTGTGGTAATGGCAACTCACATAGAGCAATAAAATATTCAATTTCAACTTTTACTCTATAATTGATTAATGCCGCTTCAGAAAAAAAAGGGGCTAATTTTGCTCCTGCATTTCTATACCTTCCATCGAGTGGGGAAACAGCAGTAAGTGGTGATAATTCCATAGTCATTAAATTTAAAAAAAAGAACAAATTTATGCCTTTTGAAACTATTAAACCCACATTATGCAATAGAAAATAAAGAATTTCTTTAACCCAACGTTTTTAGTTTTTTTTATTAGGTTTCTCAGATGTAATTTCTGTCATAAAAGATTTTTGTTGTCGAGTAGCTATAATTGTATCGTTTATTGTATCTTTATAACTTTTAATTGGGGTTATTTTCTTTAATATTTCAATTAATTTATTATTCTGTTGTAGCAAGTTTTCTGTCAGTTTTATCAACTCATCTGTAGAATAGATTTTATTGGTGATTTTTTTATCTTTGGTTGACTTTGCCATGATAGTTATTAATTCATCAATTTCATTTTTTTCGAGCCAAACAATAAATGGTGTCATAATTTTTTTATTTTAGTAGTTTTAAATTTATTTAAAAAATAAAATGTAACAAATTTTCAATAAATGTAATAAAATTTCATTAAAAGAAAAAAA
The DNA here is from genome assembly GCA_000961845.1 of Flavobacteriales bacterium BRH_c54. Taxonomy (GTDB): domain Bacteria; phylum Bacteroidota; class Bacteroidia; order Flavobacteriales_E; family Vicingaceae; genus BRH-c54. The sequence goes on along the minus strand of LADZ01000023.1, from coordinate 20,637 downwards.
ATGATTCAGTTTTTTTACAAAAAAGTTATAAAAAAGAGAATTCACCTAAACATACTAAGTATTTTTACTTAATTAAAAAATAAATTCAATGTCTGTCAATAACATCTTAAAAAAAATAAAACTTGCTAGAATAAATAAAAACTATTCCCAAAAAGATATGGCTGAAAAGCTAATGATATCAATTCCTACTTATTCTAGATTTGAGCGTGGTATTACCAAAACAAATTATAATTTTCTAACAAAAGTTTGTAATTTATTAGGTATAAACATTAACCTTTTAGATACAGCAATAGACATGGACTTAGTAGAAGATTTTCTTCCTGTTTATGAAACTACATCATCAAAAATGAGTACTACTACAACAGGTTCTATATCTCAAAAAGAAATAGATGCTCTTATTAAATTACTCGAAAAACAACAAGAAGTTAATAAACTAATTTTAGAAAAATTAATTCATTTAAAAGCTAAGAGTATCTAACACCAATCCATCATAAGCTAATACAATAAAATTGGGTAATTCTTTCTGAACCTCTTCTTGTTTTCCCATTAAATGACTAATGTGAATTAAATATGCTTTTTTAGGTTTGAGCATTTTTAATAGCTCAACTGCTTCATCTAAATTATAATGAGATATATGTTTTTCTTTTCTGAGTGCATCTAATACTATAATTTCTGCTCCTTTAATTTTTTCAAGCTCTTGGTTATCAATTTTATTAGCATCGGTAATGTAGGCAAAATTGTCTATTCTAAAAGCTTTTACAGGCATTTTATAGTGCCAAACACTTATAGGAATTAAATCAATATCGCCAATAGTAAAAGGTGTATCATCAATGGTATGTAGCTTTAATTCCGGTACTCCGGGATATTTATATTCAGAAAAAGCATAATGAAATTCTCTTATTAATGCCGACTGAACTTCTGAAGTAGCATAAATAGGTAATACACTTTTTTGTTTAAAATTAAATGCTCTTACATCATCTAAACCCGCAATATGATCTTTATGTTCATGAGTAAACACTACAGCATCTAACTGTTGTACATTTGCTCTTAGCATTTGTTGCCTAAAATCAGGGCCTGTATCTATAACAATGGTTGTTTTTTTTGTTTGTACTAAAATTGAAGTACGCAAACGATTATCTTTAGGATCTTCAGACATACAAACCTTACAGTTACAAGCTATAACCGGTACTCCTTGAGATGTTCCTGTTCCTAAAAATGTTATTCGCATCTTTATTTTTTAATAAAATTAAAAATCTACCAATGCTTTCAATGCTGTTATAAAGCGTTCTTTGGGCATAAAATTTTGCTCTAATTCTCCAATAAATGGTACAGGCGTATCTAAGCTCGCCACACGTTTTATTGGTGCATCTAAATATTCAAAGCAATTCTCGGTAATTAAAGCACTTAGCTCTCCTCCTATTCCATTAAACATAGTGGCTTCATGTAAAATAATTACTCTGTTGGTTTTCTTTACAGAATTAAAAATGGTTTCCGTATCCAAAGGTACTAAAGTTCTTAAATCTATTAAGTCTGCTGAAATTTCTGGGTTTGTATCTAACGTTTCTAATGCCCAATGCACTCCCATTCCATAAGTTACAATAGTTACTTGCTTTCCTTCTCTTACCAAACTTGCTTTACCAAAAGGCAAGGTATAATAATCATCAGGAACTTCTTGTGTTATGCTTCTATACAAGCCTTTATGCTCAAAATACATTACCGGATTTGGATCTTCAAAAGCAGTATTCAACAAGCCTTTAGCATCATAAGGAAAAGCAGGATAAACAATTTTTAATCCCGGAACTTGTGTAAACCAAGCTTCATTACTTTGAGAGTGAAATGGACCTGCTGCCATACCTCCACCTGTTGGCATTCTTACTACCACATCGGCATTTTGTTGCCAACGGTAATGACTTTTGGCTAAATTATTACAAATTTGAGTAATACCTTCACTTACAAAGTCGGCAAACTGCATTTCTACCATGGCTTTTTGTCCGTTAATAGAAAGTCCTAATCCTGCACCTAAAATAGCAGATTCGCAAAGTGGTGTATTTCTAACTCTATCTTTACCAAACTGAGCTAAAAAGCCATCCGTAATTTTAAAAACACCTCCATAATCTGCTATATCTTGCCCCATCAATACCAAGTTTGGATGTTTCTCCATACTTTGTCTTAACCCATCAGAAATAGCATCAATTAATCTTTTTTCCGATTTTTTTTCAGTTGCAGGTCTTGTTTCTGAAAAAGAAAATGGTGCATAAACATCATTTAGTTCGGTTTGTGTGTCAGCTACAATTTTTGGCTCATTATAAGCCTTTTCCCAATCTGTATTTATTTCTTCTTTTATTTCAGCTTTAATTGCTTCAATTTTAGCATCATCTAATACTTTTTCGACTAACAAATAATTCTCATAATTTACCACAGGATCTTTTTGCTGCCATTCATCCATCAACTCCTGAGGGACATACTTTGTGCCTGAAGCTTCTTCATGTCCACGCATTCTAAAAGTGAGTGCTTCAACTAAAACAGGGCGTGGTTTTTTACGAATAGATTCTGCTATCTGACTAATTTTATGGTAAACATCTAAAATATTATTTCCATCAATCAACTCTGTCTCAATTCCATAACCGATTCCTTTATCCACAAAATTTTTGCAGATAAATTGCTCACTAGATGGAGTTGAAAGTCCATACCCATTATTTTCCACTAAAATAATTACGGGTAATTGCCAAACAGCAGCAGTATTAATAGCTTCATGAAAATCTCCTTCACTAGCACCACCATCTCCCGTAAAAACTAAAGTAGCTTTTCCTTCATCATTCAATTTTTTGCCTAAAGCAATTCCATCAGCCACCCCCATTTGAGGTCCTAAATGAGAAATCATACCAACAATCTTATGCTCTTGTGTTCCAAAATGAAAAGAACGATCTCTACCTTTAGTAAAACCATTCATTTTTCCTTGAAATTGTGAAAACAAACGATGTAAAGGAATTTCTCTGCTGGTAAAAACACCTAAGTTTCTATGCATAGGCAAAATATATTCGTCTTTTTCTAATGCTAAGGCTGCTCCAACCGAAATAGCCTCCTGGCCTATTCCTGAAAACCACTTTGAGACCCTTCCCTGACGAAGCAAAATCAACATTTTCTCTTCGATCAACCGTGGTTTTAATAAATTTTTATAAAGCTTAACAAGCTCTTCATCTGTATATTTTCTTCTGTTAAATGTCAACGCCATAAGTTGTGTATTTTGAAGTGCCAAATTTAACCGATTTTACCTAACTTCGTACTTTATTAATATAAAAATATAAAAATGAATATTCAGGAAATAATTGCCGGAATATGGATTTTAGGAGCTGTAATTTTCTTAGTTTACAAATACATTATTAAAAGAAAAAAACACGATTGTGATAATTGTGGACTAAAATAAATAAGCATGTCTGAAGGAAAAAACCGAGCAAGCATTAGTATTGGTGACGAAGTGGAAGTAGTTCAAAAACACCATCAATCTTCTAGAGAGCTCACACAGGGAATTGTAAAAAGAATTTTAACCAACTCTAAAACTCATCCTCATGGCATTAAAGTAATGCTCGAATCTGGAATTGTAGGAAGAGTTAAAAATATTATTAAAGACTAAAACATGGGATTGACTAATAACGATATATTTAAAAAATTAAGAGTTGCTCACAAACTCAGAGATGAAGATATTGTAAACATTTGTGCATTGGTAGATTTTAAAATTACCAAAAGCGAATTAGGAGCTTTTTTCAGAAATGAAAGCCATCCGAAATATATGGAATGTGGGGACCAAATTCTACGTAATTTTTTAAACGGTTTAATTATTCATTTGCGAGGACCAATGCCAAAGAAAGAAGATAAAGCATCTCATTAACCTAGTAGTATTCTTTTAAATTTATTTATTAGTTTTGTGATAGACATCTTTCATACTTAATTAATTGAATTGCAATAATTTAAAAATTTATTATTCTAAACTAAACGTTTTCTTTCAGTTAATCTAAAAAAATGATCATCCCTAATTATTTATCACATCTCATTCCATTTGCCAAAAGAATTGGTTTAGCTTTTTTAGTTTTTACACTTTGTAGAGTTTTCTTTTACATTGTTAATCAGTCTCACTTTCAAAATGTTGTTTTAATGGATTTTGTCTATGGGATTCGTTTTGATGCTGTTGCCATTGCTTATTTGTATTTACCATTCATTTTAATGTCGGTATTGCCTTTTTCATTTAGAAGTTTTAGAAAATACCAAAGAACTTTGGCCATCCTATTCTATATTCCTAATACTATTGCTATCATTTTAAATTTAGTGGATGTTGCTTACTTCGATTTTACTATGAAAAGAACCACTACAGATTTATTCAGCATGATTGGCGCCGGTGGTGGAGAAGATTTTATGACCTTATTACCACTTTATATTATTGATTTTTGGTACGATTACATTTTACTGGCATTTTTAATTTGGTTTTCATGGTATGTTTATAAAAAATATTGTCGTTTTAAAGGCATGTTTTATCCTTATGTAAAGAAGAATTACATTATTCAATCTTCCATTTTTGTTGGAGTGATGTTGTTTACCATTCTTAGTATGCGAGGAGGTTTCCAACTCAGACCACTAAATAGTGTTAGTGCTGGACAATATACACATGCACAAAATGTTGCACTTGTTTTAAACACACCTTTTACCGTTTTGAAATCGCTCACTAAAGAAAAAGCTAAACCCATCAATTTTTATACTGATGATGAACTTGAAAGCCTCTACTCTCCAACCATAACTGTTGAAGCAAAAAATCCGCTCAACAAGAAAAATATTGTTATTATTATTATTGAAAGTCTTGCTAAAGAATATGTTGGCTATCATAACAAGAATGGATATACGCCATTTTTAGATTCCTTAATGACAGAAAGCTACGTATTTACAAACGCTTACGCTAATGGACAAAAATCTATTGAATCATTACCTTCCATTTTAGCTAGTTTACCTCAATTAATGAATACGCCCTTAGTGGTTTCTAACTATGGAAGTAATACCATAGATGGCTTACCTAAAATCTTGAAAACACACGGCTACAATACTTCTTTCTACCATTCAGGAAGCAATGGTACTATGGGCTTTGATGCTTTTTCGAGTATGGCAGGAACTGAGAATTATTTTGGATTAGATGAATACCCTAAAAAAGACAAGCATTATGATGGCAAGTGGGGTATTTTTGATGAACCTTATTTACAATATTTTGCTAATGAATTAAATAAAAAAGAAACACCCTTTTTTAGTACCGTTTTCACTATTTCATCGCATCATCCTTATACCATTCCTGCTGAACATTTAGGCAAATTTCCTAAAGGCACCTTACCTATGCACGAGGTAGTTGGATACACCGATTATGCACTAAAAAAATTCTTTGAAACCGCTAAAAAAATGCCTTGGTACAACAACACGTTGTTTATTATTACTGCAGATCATTCCACACATTCTGAACAACCAAAATACAACACTCCAATAGGTCGGTTTGCCATACCTGCTTTAATTTTTGACCCAAGCAAAGAATTAAAAGGTAAATATAGTCCTCTTTTTCAACAAATAGATATTGCTCCGTCTTTATTAGGTTGGTTAGGAATTCCTACAAAATCAATCGCTTTTGGAAGAAATATTTTTAATGAAAATCCAAAAAAACCATTTGTAGTTAATTTTATAAATGGTGTTTATCAGCTCTATCAAGATAATTATGTATTGTTTTTTGACGGTAAAAAAACCATAGCCTTTTATGATATTTCAAAAGACGAATTACTAATGAACAACCTCCTAAAAACTGAACTTAATGGAGAGGAATTAATTAAAAAAACAGATATGGAAGTTTTTATGAAAGCTATTGTTCAACAATACAATAACCGACTAATTAACAACCAATTATCTATTAGCAAATAATTTATTTTGATAAGTTATGTCTAAAACCAAAGTACTTTTCATTATTAACCCTATTTCCGGAACAGGAAAGCAAAAAATAGTGGAAAAACTACTTGAAAAACATTTAGATACTCAATACATTGAATATGATATAACTTATACCGAAAGAGCTAAACATGCCATTGAAATTGCAAAAGAAGCTAAAGACAAGTATAATGTTATTACCGCTGTTGGCGGAGATGGTTCTGTAAACGAAGTTGGTAGTCAGCTAATTGGTAGCAATACCTCTTTGGCAATAATTCCTGTTGGCTCCGGAAATGGCTTGGCAAGGCATTTAAAAATTCCATTAACCATTAAAAATGCAATTGAAACCATCAATAATCTAAAAAAAACAACTATTGATGTAGTTAAAATTAATGATGGCTATTTTTTGGGAACAGCAGGAACAGGTTTTGATGCTCGTATTGGTTGGTTATTTTCTCAATCAAAAAAAAGAGGTTTTTGGACCTATTTTAAAATTACCATAAAGGAATATTTTAACTACTTAGAAGGAGTTTATGACATTACTATTGATGGTAAAAAATTTAATACCAAAGCCCTACTCATAACTTTTGCCAACTCTAACCAGTACGGCAACAATGCTTATATTTCTCCAAACTCAAAACTTGATGATGGTTTAATAAGAATTATAATACTGAAAAAATTCCCTTTACTTTATTCCCTTAATTTTGCCTATAAACTTTTTAATAAAAAAATTAACACATTTAAGTACATAAAAGAGTTGAAAGGTAAAAACATCACCATTATTCCACCAAAAAAAGAGTTACATATTGATGGAGAACCAGCTTTAACGGAAGATAAAATTAACCTAACCATTCAGCCTTTAGCTTTAAAAATTATTATACCATGAGCAAAAAAAACATAGTATATTCTACCAACAAAAACTTTGAGTTCGAAGACGAATCTGATGAAGAAATAGAAACGCTTTCTCCTGAAGCACAAAAACTAAAAGTAATAATTGACCGTAAACAACGTAAAGGTAAATCAGTAACATTAATTACAGATTTTATTGGTACTGATAATGACTTACAAACTTTAGGTAAAACCCTTAAACAAAAATGTGGAGTTGGAGGAAGTGCAAAAGACGGAGAAATTTTAATTCAAGGAGAGCATAAAGATAAAGTTTTTGATATCCTCTTAAAAATGGGATACAAACAAACAAAAAAAGTAGGAGGATAAAAAACTTAAAGCTCTTAATGAATTTACAGCATTATTGTTTATTATTGTATAATAAAGCATTTTGATTGAACTATAGGCAACTTACATATCACTTTTTAACATTTACACTGCTTATAGTAAGTGTTTTTTGTTTTAATCTAAAAGTTGTTGGACAAACATACAATTTCAGTTATTTTAATGTACCGGAAGGATTACCTCAATCTTCCGTTAATGCAATCTATAATGACTCTAGAGGATATTTATGGGTAGCTACTTCGGGAGGTGGAGTTGCTCAATTTGATGGCAAAGTTTTTAAAAAATATAATGAAAAGGATGGTTTAGCAGGTAACATAGTTACTGGAATTGCCGAAGACAAAGAAGGTAATATGTGGTTTACCTCTACCTGGGGAGGTGTTTCTAAATACAACGGCAGAAACATGGTTGTATTAACTAAAAATGATGGTCTTCAAAATAATTCTAATAACTGTATTTTTATCGATAACAAAAATAGAATTTGGATAGGAAGCACCTCTGGATTGTGTTATTACGAAAATGGTTTTTTTCATACCTTAAACAAAAGTTTTTTTAATACATCTGTAAATTTTATTACCTCCGACATTAAAAATAATATTTGGATTGGAACAACAGATGGCTTAATAAAAATAAATGGAAAAGACACCTTGTATTTTAATACTGAAAATAATTTACCTTCAAACAACATTACTTCTCTATTACAAAATAATGAGGGCAACTACTTAGTTGGATTTAAAAATACTGGAATACATAAGATACTTGCCGGTAGTATTGATAAAGATGCTAAATTAGAGGTAGAAACAATTAATTCATCAGATAGGGTTTCTTCTATATTAGAAGATAATGATAAAAATATTTGGTACTCAACTTTCAACAATGGAATTTATCATGTAAATATAAGTACCAATGAAATTAAACATATTAGTAAAGAAAATGGTCTTGAAACAAACAACATAAATATCTTATATAAAGATAGAATTGGTAATATTTGGATAGGAACTAATGGCTCCGGTATAATTAGAGTAAATAATACTGCTTTTACTTATTTTAATGAAATTGTTGGTTTAAATCAAAACGATATTTTTGGAATTATACATGATAACGATGAAAACATTTGGGTTGCAACAGCAAGTAGCGGCATATATAAATACAATGGTAATTCCTCAATCCAGTTCACAGAACTAAACGGATTGGGTAGTAATACAATAAGAGTTATTGCAAAAGATAATAAAGGTGATTTATGGTTTGCTACAACAAAAGGATTAAGCAAATACAGCAATGGAGTTTTTAGAAATTATACTACAAAAGATGGATTGCCTTCCGATGAAATAAAAAGTTTACTTTTCGACAAGAGAGGATATTTATGGATAGGAACCAATGGTGGTGGGTTATGTAAATATGATTTTAATACTTTTACCACTTACACTACAGATAATGGACTTTCTCATAACTACATACACTCTTTATTTTTAGATAAAAGTAAAAATTTATGGATAGGAACAGGGAATGGAATAAACCGTATGAGTAAAGAAGTAATAACCAGCTTTCCTGTTTCAAAAATTTGTAATTCTTATATCAGTAGTATTACCGAAGATGCTTTTGGAAACATTTGGTTTGGTACCGACCGTTGTTTAACCAAATATGATGGAATTGATTTCACTTCATTTACTACAAAAAACGGTTTATCCTCTGATGTAATTTATTTAGTCCATTTTCATAAAAGAGGGCATTTATGGGTTGGCACTAACAACGGATTAGATAAATTTACATTTAATAGTTACGGACAAGTAGATGAAATAAAAAATTATGGTTTAAGTGATGGTTTTAGAGGAGTTGAATGTAATAGTAGAGCTATTTATGAAGATGAAAAAAATAACCTATGGATTGGAACCGTTAAAGGCTTAATAAAATATACCCCTTCAGAAGACAGAGAAAATGTTTTTGAATCTAAAACACATATTACAAGTGTGAAACTATTTTTCGAAAATGTTGATTGGTTAAAACATTCAAAAGAATTATCTAAATGGTATAATTTACCGGAAAACATTGAACTTAAATACAATCAAAACCACTTAACTTTTGAATTTAACTCCATCAATCTTTCTCATCCTGAAGCAGTACTGTATAGCTTTAAATTAGAAGGTTTTGACAATGATTGGTTTCCTGCTACTACAAAAGATGTAGCCACCTACTCTAATCTACCACCTGGAACTTACACTTTTAAAGTGAAATCCAGAAATAATGATGGTGTTTGGAACCAACAGCCGGTTACTTTTTCATTTACTATTAAAGCTCCTTTTTGGCAATCTTGGTGGTTTTATTTGATTGTTGGTTTAGGAACTTTTTATTTAGTTTTCAGAATTGCTACCTATAAAGAAAAAAGACAATTACAAATTAGTAAAGAACTCGAAGAAAAAGTTAAAGAAAGAACAATGCTTATTGAAAAACAACGTGATGAAAAAGAAATTCTTTTAAAAGAAATTCATCATCGAGTAAAAAACAATATGCAAGTAATTAATAGTCTTTTAAGTATTCAATCTAACTATACTAAAGATGAAAAAGCGCTGGCTCTTTTTAGTGAAGCTCAAAATAGAATCCGTTCTATGGCTTTAATTCATGAGAAAATGTATCAATCCGGAGACCTTTCTAAAATAGATGTTCAGGATTATATTATTTCTTTAATTGATGATTTAGTTAGCTCCTACTCTATTAATTGCGACATTCATTTAGATTTAAAAATAGATGCTTTAAAATTTGAAATTGACACATTAATCCCTATTGGTTTATTATTAAATGAAATTATATCCAACTCATTAAAATATGCTTTTAAGAACAAAGATAAAGGAACTATTACTATTCATTTATCAGAACAAAATGACAATACATTTAAATTAATTATTGGTGATAATGGAATTGGAATGCCTAAAGGTATGTTACAAAAAGATGATGAAACACTAGGAATGGAGCTGATAAAAGTATTTGTTAGCCAAATTGATGGCGAAATTGAACGAATGGATAAAGATGGCACCTATTTTGAAATTATTTTCAAGAAAAGAATAAATAAAAAATGAGACTAATATCCATTAACATATTAACAGTTTTGTTGCTTTTTTGTAGTTTCCAAACAAAAGCTCAAGAGGCTATTTTTATTGGTACAATTTTAAATGCTAGCGATTCTATTGCTTTAGAAGGAGTACATATTATCAACAAATCAACCAATATTGGTGTAGTTTCAAAAACAAATGGTAGCTTTTCTATTATGGCAAGCCCAAATGATACGTTAATCATTTCTTCTGTGGGGTTTTCCACCTATAATCATGTGGTAAGCAATTCTTATTTCAACGTTTATTTGCATAGAAGAACGTATAATCTTGAAAACTTTACGGTACTTCCTTATAAAAATTATGAGGAATTTAAAGAAGCCTTTACACAACTAAGAATTCAAGAAACGCCCAATCCTATTAATAAAAGTATATATGTCCCTAAAGAAGAGCTTTTAGCTGCTTACCAAGAAGCTAATGGAGGAATAATAATCTCTGGAGGCATTTCTGCCATATTGGGAGCTTTTAATAAATATGTTCAGGATAAAAAAAACTATTTAAAATTATTAGAACAAGATAAAAAACAAGCAGCAATTGATGAAAAATTAAATCCCATTCTATTAATGAGAATTACCCCTATTAATGATGTTGAAACTGCTGAATATTTTCTTTCCTATTGCGATTTTTCAAATTATTTTATTTTAAATGCATCCGAATTTGATCTTCACAAAGAAATCCATAGTTGCTACGATGAATTTAGTCGTTATGTAATCAATAATTAAATGCTACCTCATTGAATACTTTTTTAAATAAAACTGCCAGTCATCTAATATCAAAATACAACGAAAATCTAGAGCATCTGCTTATTGTATTACCCAACAAACGTGCAGGGTTATTTTTAAAACAAGAACTAAGTAAATTAATTAAAAATCCTATTTGGCTTCCAGAAATTATTGGTACAGAAGACTTTATTGAAAAAACTTCAGCATCCGAAATTATAGATAATCTCACCCAATTATTTGAATTATATGAATGTTATAAAACCATTAGTGATGCACCGGAAACTTTTGAAGACTTTTCTAAATGGGGGCAAATTTTATTACACGATTTTAATGAAATTGATAGGTATTTAATTCCTCCCGAAAAATTTTTTAAAGAAATAAACGATATTAGAGCCATAGAGGTTTGGAACTTAGGAGATAAAGAATTGTCTGACTTTCAAAAACAATACCTTAAATTTTGGAATGAACTCAGTCACCTATATGCTGCTTATAAAACTACTTTAGAAAGCAAAAACATGGCTTATCAGGGAATGGCTTTTAGAAAAGTAGCAGAAGAAATTGCTGAAAATCCTGAGTTTTTTATTGAAAATAAAATTGCCCAATGGCAAAAAATAATATTTGTTGGCTTTAATGCGTTAAATCAAGCCGAAGAAACCATTATTAGTTCACTTATTAAACAAAATAAAGCTGAAATTCTTTGGGATGCTGATAAATATTACCTGGAAGATGACCTACAAGAAAGTGGTTTCTTTTTAAGAAAATATATTAAAAAAGAGATTTTCTCTCCTTTTAATTGGATAAATGATAAATTCAATCAAACTACCAAAAACATTGAGATTATTGGTGTTCCTCAACAAATAGGACAAGCCAAATATTTATCGAGCATCTTAAGCAAAATTGATTCTACTGATAATTATAAAGATACAGCAATTGTTTTAGCTGACGAAAACATGCTAATTCCTGTTATGCAATCTATTCCGAATGAAATTCAGAATGTAAATGTTACTATGGGATATCCCTTAAAAAACACGAGTCTTACCATTTTTTTCGAAACCATTTTTCAACTTTTTATGAATGCAGAAAAATTTGGTTCAAAAGACACACTAACGTACCATTACAAAGATTTAATTAACCTGTTCAGGCTTCCTTTTAGCAATGTAATTATCGGAAACAAAACAATTGAACAGCTAAATTCAAAAATTATACAACAAAATTGGGTTTTTATTAATAACGATAAACTTCAGTTTATAAACGATGCTCTCCCCTTTAAGCTACCCATAAGAGCCACTATCTTAGATTTAATAAACATTTCTAAAACCATTATTTCTATTGGAAAAGAACACTACCAACAACTCATTAAAAAAAATACATCAAATAGTTTTCACTTAGAGCTAGAATATTTATTTCACTTTTCTAAACTTTTTAATCAGTTAGACTTGTTACTTACTCAGCAAGATGCTATAACAAGTTTTAAAGGGTTTTATAGTATTTTCAGGCAACTATTAAGCTCTTTTTCTATAGAACTTTATGGAGAACCACTACAAGGTTTACAAATAATGGGAATGTTGGAAACAAGAAATATTGACTTTAAAAATGTAATTATTGTTGGAGCTAATGAAGGCGTTTTACCCAAAGGAAAAACTTTTAATTCATTTATTCCTTACGACTTAAAAAATGCTTACCAACTACCAACGCATTACGAAAAAGATGCTGTTTATGCTTATCATTTTTACAGGTTAATACAAAATGCCGAAAATATTTACATAACACACAATACAGAAACAAATGAATTTGGAACTGGTGAACAAAGCAGGTTTATTACTCAAATAGAACATGAACTTAATAACACTAAAAAACCAAACATCACTATTTCTAAAAAACTAATCAACTACCCTACTTCTAAATTTGAACAATCAAACATATCGATTGAAAAAACTGACGAAGTAGTTAATCGTATAAAAGAGATTTTGAGCAATCAGCTATCTCCTACTGCACTTAATACTTACATTAATTGTCCGTTAGATTTTTATTATAAATATATTTTAAAAATTAATGAAGAAGATGATGTTGAAGAAACTATAGAACACAACACTTTTGGGAGTTTTATTCATGAAATTTTTGAACAACTATACAAAGATTTCATAAATGTAGAACTTAAAGAAGAACACATAAAATTAATGTTGAAAAATGCCAATAAGATTACTTATGATGTCTTTTCAAAAAACTTTAGTGATGTTGAATTAAAAAGCGGTAAAAATCTTTTAATTTATTCTGTTGCTCAAACTTATATCAATAATTTTCTTAAAAAAGAATTGAACTTGATTAAAAAAAGTCAGCAACCTTTAATTGTAAAATCGTTAGAACAAAAATTAGATTATACAACAAATTATGGATTTAAAGGAAATACTGTTAAACTTTCCGGAACTATTGATAGAGTTGACTCAATAGGTAGGTTAAATAGAATTATTGATTATAAAACCGGTAGTGTAGAGCCTGCTGAACTAAAAATTAAAGAACTTGATGAGTTATTATTGCCCAACAAGAAAAACAAAGCCTTTCAAATCTTATTTTATGCTTTGCTTTACCACAAAAACAATTCAACATTTTTAAGCGACACAACAGAATATAATGCCGGTATTATTTCATTTAGAAAACTTACCAACGATTTTATGAAGTTTAACCTTAATGATGAAGGGAAAATAACAGTAGAATTACTAACTAATTTTGAAAATCAGATTAAAACAATTTGTGAAGAAATGATAAAAAAAGATATTCCTTTCACTCATAATTCAAGCTCTAACTATTGTAAATTTTGTAACTAAAGCTATTCTATTTTTGGGCTTCAACAATTTTTTCCAACTTAATTCCCCTAGACCCTTTTACTAAAATATTTCTATTTTTAGGTTTATTATCAATGAACCATTTAATTACTTCTTCATAATTTTTAAAAAAATGGAGCAACTCATTATCTTTATACTTATCTGAAAATGAGAAAAAATTATTACCTACAAAAATGGTTGCCAAATGATTGTTCACAGCTTTATCTATAATCGTACGATGTTCTTCATCACTTACACTACCTAACTCAAGCATATCGCCTAAAATCATTAACTTATTTAAAAATTGTCCTTCAATAAATGTTTCAATTGCTGCATTCATACTAGTGGGATTAGCATTATAAGCATCCAGATAATAAGTATTTTCTCCTATTTCGGCAAATTGAGAACGATTATTAGTAGATACATAATTTGTGATTGCATCAATAATATCTTGTTCGTCAACATTAAAGTAATCTCCTATACAAATTGCAGCCATTATATTAGGAAAATTATATTTACCATATAAATTGGTTGTGATTATATTGTTGTTCCATGCAATTTTTAAATTAGGAGAGCTTTCTACTAATTTAAAATCATGACTTTTTGCATTTTCTCCATAGCCAATTCTATTTATTTCAGAAGACAAATCCATTAACAATTCATCGTCTTCATTAACAAACAAAATCCCTTCATTTTGCTTTATAAACTTGTATAATTCAGATTTTGTTTGAATAACACCTTCGTAACTTCCAAAGCCTTCAATATGAGCCTTGCCAATATTGGTTATTATTCCAAAAGTCGGTTCAGCAATTTTACTCAAAAACTCAATTTCTCCAATATGGTTTGCTCCCATTTCTATTATTGCAATTTCTGTATCTTTCTTTAATGACAATAAAGTTAATGGAACTCCTATGTGGTTGTTTAAATTTCCTTTAGTAGCTAGAGTATTATATTTTTTAGATAACACTGCAAAAATTAATTCTTTGGTGGTGGTTTTTCCATTGCTACCGGTAATTCCTATTACGGGTATATTAAATTGTTTTCTGTGATGGTTAGCTAAACTCTGTAGCGTGGTTAAAACATCATCTACTAAAATAAATTTATCAGATTTAACAACATTTTTGTCATCAACAACTACATAAGATGCCCCATTATCTAATGCTTGTTGAGCAAATTGATTGGCATCAAAATTTTCTCCTTTTAATGCAAAAAAAATACTGTCTTTAATAATGTTTCTAGTATCCGTAGAAACATTTTCTTTTTCTAAAAAAAGATAATACAAGTTCTGAATTTCCATAAAAACAAACATAAAAAAACCTCTTATGAAATTCATAAGAGGTTTTAATTTTTTATAAGCTAAACAATGTTAATATCCTAAACCAACCGGACTACCAACTCTTGTCATAGCACATCTAAATCCAATATAAGAAGTAGATTGTTCTTCTGTTAAATATCTTCTTGTTCCTGGAACCATCCAGTAAGCTCTATCTCTCCAAGAAGCACCTTTATAAACTCTAGCTCTATCATTAACCAAAGATGTTTCTCCAAATTGATACATTTGCTTTTGTTTATCTAACTCATCAAAATCAGAATCTATAGTACCTGCACCAACTTCTCCATAATATACACTAGATTCCCAATGCCCATCAAGATAATCAATATTATCAGCTGATTTATAGTTTCTTCTATCTGTTAAATTATCTTTTTCAGTATCAACATCTCTGTATTTAATTCTTCCTGGTATTCCAATCATTTTTCCGGTTACTGAATCTATTTGAGGTTCAGCATATTTTTCTGCAATGTAACCATCTTCATCCAACTCTTTAGTTTGATAAACATTACCTCTAAATGGTCTGAAATCATCATTATCTTCTAAAGATAAAGGTCTATAAACATCCATTACCCATTCGCTAACATTGCCAGCCATATTATATAAACCATAATCGTTTGGCCAATATGCATAAACAGGAGCTGTTACATCTGCATTATCATTTAATTTACCGGCAACCCCCATATTATCACCTCTACCTCTTTTAAAGTTAGCTAATATTTGACCAATATATTTTTCGTTAGAATTTCTAACTGCATGACCATTCCAAGGATATAATTTTCTATCTGGAATTAATTCATCTATCGTATTTCCTATTAATCCGTAAGCTGCATACTCCCATTCTGCTTCTGTTGGAAGTCTATATTTTGGTAATAAAATACCATCTTCCATTTTAACATTTCTAAATTCTTTGTTAGGATCTAAATCAGGAATACCGTCAACTCTTTTTCCACTTTCATACTGACCTAACATATAAGCTTCAGTATTAAAGTTATCTTCATTAATTTGGTTAGGATAATGCTCAAATAACCCTTCTCTAATTAATATTATCTCATTCACTCTATCTGTTCTCCAAGCACAAAAATCGTTAGCTTGCAACCAGTTTACTCCAACCACAGGATAATCTCTGTAGGACGGATGTCTTAAATAATACTCAACATAAGGTTCATTGTAAGCTAATTTACTTCTCCATACCAATGTATCAGGCACAGCTTTTTTATATACCTCCGGATAATCTAATGAAAAAACTCTGTCTAACCAATATAAGTATTCTAAATAAGCAAAATTAGATACCTCTGTTTCATCCATATAAAAAGAAGAAATTGTAACCGTTCTTGGAATATTATTCCAATCATAATTCACCTCTTGTTCTACTCTACCCATTGTAAATCTACCACCTTCAATTAAAACCAAACCCGGACCTGTTTCTTGTTCCAAATAAGGCACTTTTTGAAAACCTCCATTTCTTGGGTCATTATAATTCCATCCGGTTGTGCTTGATTGTTCATGCTTACAAGAAGTAAAAAACAATGAAGTAATTACCAATGAGACGAAAATTAAATTTATTTTTTGCAGTTTCATAACTATTTATTTTTAAAACTATTTTTTAAGATTAACTAAAAAGAAGGACAACTTATTGTTCTAAATCTAGGTTTTTTAGGTTTACAATCAAACCGCATTCCTGTAGAAAACTCATGAGAGCCTGCTGTTTGATTCGTTAACTTAGATACTGTGATATCATAACTATACCCAAATTTTAATATACCTGCTTCAAAACCTATAGAAGCAATAAAAGAATCTTGATTTCTATACCATAAACCACCATAAATAGGTCCTTTATTGTAATACATACCAAAATTTATTTGTAAAAAATTTTCTTGAAGTTGAACCAATACATTTGGCGACAAAGTTGCCGGTTCACCTTTACTATCTATAGGAATTTGAACCCCTGCATGAAAAGTATATTTTCTAGGTAACGGACTAATACCTTCAATTACTGACTCATTAGGCTGAGTTAAATGGTGAACAGCAAACCCAACAAATATATTTTCGGTATACCCTAACAAACCGGCAGAAAAATCAACAAAACTTCTTGGTTCATCTCTTTGTACTTCATTAGTATTAAAAATAAAACCTCTTCTTGGATCAATTTGATCTCCAAAAGTTAATTTATCCCAGTCAACTCTTTTTTGAGCCCACGTTCCTTGAACACCTGCTCTAAGAGTAAGTTTTCTTGTAACTTGTAGCTCATAAGAATAAATACCACTTACATTAATCGTATTTAAAGTCCCCTCTCCTGCTCTATCATTAAGCACTAATAAACCAATACCACCAGATAATGCATCCACATGCTGATCATATGAAGCGCTATTAGTAACAAATGAACCGCTTATTCCCGGCCATTGATTTCTATAGTTTAATGAAAGTTTTGGACAATAAGATGCCCCCGCAAATGCAGGGTTTAAATAGAGTTGATTAGCATAAAACTGTGTGAATTCAGGGTCTTGCGCAAACAATTTACCTGTGAAAATCACTGTTAATAAAGCTATTAAACCTAATTTAAAGCCGCCTTTTATTATTATGTTACCTTTTATCATGTAGTTTTTAAACGTATAATTTAAAAATCAAGTTCCAAATGTAGCTATTTTTTTTACAAACCTAAAAAAACAATAAAGATTTTTTAATTTCGTTTAGCTTTAAAATTAATTTGTAAAACTAATGTAATTAGTCTTAATTTTATAAAAAAAATTTAAATGTTTTACAGTAAATTACTTTCCACTGCCCTGTCAATATTACTTCCTCTAGGTTTTTTAGCTGGAAATGTTATAGTTGAAAAGACCATTTCATGGGACTCAACAGTTAAAAAAAACACAGAATTTTTAACTCAAAAAAATAATTCAAAATGGTTCCCTTCATTTAATAATATGGATTTTATTGCCGAAAAAGATTATTTAGCCATCTATTTTGACAAAATTTTTCTTAATCAAGAACGACTTATTAAAATAAATATTATAAATATCAATTATGAGCCTATTTCTTTTGAAGAAATACAAAATATGTACGGTTTTGATTATTTACCTAATAGTATAGATTTGAACTTTTTTAATGGTATTGAAAAAAAAGTGAATTATGGCTACTATAACTTTACCCCTATTATATACGACAAAAACAGCGGAACTTATAAAAAAGTAGTAAGCTACAAATTTGAACTAATTACTGAAAAAGCTAAAGTAAACTCAAGAAATAAAAATTTAACCTTAAATTCTGTACTAGAAACCGGTGATTGGTATAAAATAGGTGTATCTAAAGATGGTGTTTTTAAACTTACTTATGACTTTCTAAAAGATTTAGGGCTTGATATTGATAATATAAATCCTGCTAATATTAAAATTTATGGTAATGGAGGAAAAATGCTTCCTTTATTAAACAGCGATTATAGACCTGATGACCTTCAACAAAATGCTATACATGTTGCTGGTGAAAATGATGGTGTCTTTGACAAAGAAGATTATGTGTTATTTTATGGTCAATCTCCAAACACATGGAATTTAAATACACTTAGTAACCGATTTAATCATAAAAACAACCTATTTAGTGATACTTCTTTTTATTTTATAACCACTAGTAATACCGGGCAGCCATCAAAAAGAATTACCTCTCAAGCATCTTTAAGCGGAGCAACTATTAATGTTACTACTTTTAATGATTATGCATACCATGAAAAAGATTTAGTAAATCTCATAAAATCTGGTCAGGAATGGTTCGGAGAAGTTTTTGACATAAGAACCAACTATAATTTTAATTTTAATGCCCCCAATCTTGATGTAAATACCCCGGTTCAAGCAGAAATTTTTGTTGCTGCACGCTCTAACAACACCAGTACTTTTACAGTAAACACAAACTCTAATTCATTTAACATATCTTGTGGAGGTGTTGACCTCAATAGTTATACATCTAGTTTTGCAGCAACAGGCTCCAATGCAACTTCTTTTACAACAACAAACAACATTATTAGTATAGATATAACTTACAATCGCCCTAATTCTTTATCAACCGGTTGGTTAAATAAAATTGAGCTTAATTATAGAAGGAGCCTTAGCATGAATGGAAACCAATTATTTTTTAGAGATATAAATTCTATTGGTGTTGGCAACATTGCTTCTTTCAACATTTCTAATGCAGGAACTATTACCAAAATATGGGATGTGAGTGATCCTTACAACATCAAAGAAATTAATTTTAATTTTTCTGGAGGAACCACTTCATTTGGTGCTGCTACCGATAGCCTCAGACAATTTGTTGCTTTAACTAATAACTTTGAAACACAAGTTAGCGCACTTGGCAAAGTTGAAAATCAAAACTTACACGGAATAACGCAAGCAGATATGGTAATAGTAAGTCACCCCATGTTTTTATCTCATGCCGGACAAGTAGCAGATTTTCATGGTGATGAAGGACTTAATGTAATTATTGTTACACCTCAACAAATCTATAATGAATTCTCTTCTGGCAGTCAAGATATTGTTGCTATTAGAGACTTTATTCGTATGTTATACAATAGAGCTACTGTTTCTACAGATCTACCAAAATATTTACTTTTATTTGGAGATGGTTCTTACGACAACAAAAATAGACTAACCAGTAATACTAACTTTATCCCGACTTTTCAATCTGTAAACTCAACAAACCCACTAGGAACAGTTTCTTATGTGTCTGATGACTTTTATGGAATGTTGGATCCAAGCGAAGGCGTATGGAATGGACCGGAGGTAATGGATATTGCTATTGGAAGACTCCCTGTAAAATCTCAACAAGAAGCTACTAATGTAGTAACTAAAATAATAAACTACAATATAACTACTACACTTGATGATTGGAGAAATGATATTGTTTTTGTTGGCGATGATGAAGATTCTAATACCCATATGAGACAAGCAAATGAAATAGCTGATACTGTAATGTCTCAATACAAACCTTACAATGTAAATAAAATACTTATAGACGCCTACAAACAAGTCGCAACACCTGGAGGAAACAGATACCCAGAAGTAAATGACGAGATTGATAAAGCAGTAAATAACGGTTCTTTAATTATCAATTATACAGGGCATGGTGGAGAAGTTGGTTGGGCTCATGAAAGAATTCTTTCTGTACCAATGATAAATAGTTGGGAAAACCAAAGAGGATATCCCTTAGTTATTACGGCCACATGTGAATTTAGTCGGTTTGATGATCCTTCTAGAACTTCTGCCGGAGAATTAGTTTTGTTAAATAAAAACAACGGAGGAATTGCTCTGCTCACCACTGTAAGAACTGTGTTTTCTAGTCCTAATTTTGCCTTAAACAAAACTTTATTTAACATTATTTTTACTAAAAACAATATTGAAGACAAAACTATTGGTGAAATTTTTACGGAAACAAAAAATCTTACTAATGGAGGAACTAACAACAGAAACTTTACACTCTTAGGAGATCCAGCTCTTAAATTAGCCTATCCC
>LADZ01000044.1 GCA_000961845.1 Flavobacteriales bacterium BRH_c54 | reverse complement strand
AGAAAACCTTACCAAACCTATTATCCTTACCGGTTCTCAATTACCTATTGGTGCGGTAAGAACTGATGCTAAAGAAAATTTACTTTCAGCTATAGAAATTGCGGCTTCAAAATTTAATGGAAAAATGTTAGTGCCAGAAGTAGCCATTTATTTTGAATACAATTTATACCGAGGAAACAGATCTACCAAAGTAAGTGCCGAGCAATTTGAAGCTTTTCAATCGCCCAACTACCCTTTTTTAGCAGAAGCCGGAGTAAACCTAAAGTTTAACTCACAATACCTTTTACAACCTGATTTTAATGCTCCTACACAGTTTCATTATGAGCTGAATACCAATATCGCTACTTTAAAAATGTTTCCGGGCATTAATCAACATATTGTAGAAGCCATTGTTTCCATTCCGAATTTAAAAGCCTTGGTAATAGAAACTTTTGGAGCAGGAAACACTACTACTGCTGATTGGTTTATTGAGTGTTTACAAAAAGCAATCAAAAAAGATGTGTTGGTAGTAAACATTTCACAGTGCATTAGCGGAAGTGTAGAACAAGGCAAATATGAAACAAGCTCCGCACTTAAAAGAATTGGTGTTGTTGGCGGCAAAGACTTAACTTTTGAAGCAACTATTACCAAATTGATGTATTTACTAGGTAAAAACCTACCGCTTGATGAAACTAAATCATTTATGCAGGAATCCCTTAGAGGAGAGTTGGTAGAGTGATTTTTTCTAACTGTCATTCAGTAGGAAACTTGTTGAGTAGTGGCAAGATGTACCTAACTATAAATAAGTAACCTTGAAAGGAAAACTTAATCTTAACCTTGATGACAAGAAGGGAAGGGAAAACAACTAATCATAAAATTCAATTCTATTCCATTTTGGGTTTTCTGTTGCAATTAGCTTTTCTTTTTTCTCTCTACTTAAATCTTTTATTTCTTTTTCTCTTTCAATTGCCATATTAGCATCACCATACTTCTCATAATAAATTAACTTATAACAATAATACCTTCCTGCAAAAGTTTGTTTCTTACCTCTATTATCATAATGTTGTTGCATTCTTATTTTTAAGTCATTGGTAACTCCAACATAAAGAACTGTCTTACTAGGGTTAGTTGTGATATAAACAAAAAAGTTTTTTGATGACATATTTAATTGCTTGATAATAGCTGCCTTTATTCAACATTAACACAAAAATAATTTTTATCTCTTGTTCAAACAAGTTTCCTCCTGAATGACAACAAAGAAAGATCATTCAGGAGGAAACCTGTTGAGTAGTGGCAATGAAGCCTCAAATTACTGCTAAAACTATTTGAAAGGAAAACCTCTTCTTAATACATTAGTAACAATTATCTGATTTTATTTTCTCCTCAAAAAAATCTTATTTTTACCAAAAACTTAACCTTGAACGTTAACGCTCAAATGACCAACAGACCTAAAGCCATTGTAGCTGTAACCAACGATTTAACCACCGACCAGCGGGCACATAAAATTTGTACTACGTTGCTATCGTTAAATTACAACGTGGTACTTGTAGGTAGGTTAAAAAAAGATAGTTTGCCGCTTCAAACACAAGCTTATGCTACTAAAAGGTTTAAGCTATGGTTTAATAAAGGTGCTTTTTTCTATGCTAATTACAACATTCGGTTGTTTTTTTTCTTGCTTTTCAGTAAGCAATCGCTCATTTGGAGTAACGATTTAGACACGCTACCAGCTTGTTTTTTGGCTTCAAAAATGAAGAGTAACACCTTAGTTTTTGATAGTCACGAATATTTTACAGAAGTTCCGGAATTAATTCCTCGTCCAAAAATTCAGGCATTCTGGAAAAAAATAGAACACTTTATCTTACCTCAACTAACCAAAGTAATTACGGTGTGTAATGGTATTGCCGAAATCTATCGCAAGGAATATAACATTGATGTAAAAGTGGTAAGAAATGTTCCTTTTTTAAAAGCGTCTAGCCCTCTTTCAAAAAAATCAGAAAAAATCATACTTTATCAGGGAGCGATAAATGTAAACCGAGGAATTGAAACCATGGTAAAAGCCATGCAGTATATTGATGGAGCTACTTTACAACTTATTGGCAAAGGCGACATCTCTGCCTCTATTCAAGAACTTATTGAACAACTCGACTTAAAAGATAAAATAATAATGCTCGGAGAAATTCCTTATCAAGAACTCAAAAACTACACGCAACAAGCGACTATAGGATTAAGTTTAGAAGAAAATGTAGGGTTAAATTACCAATTAGCATTACCCAATAAATTGTTTGATTATATCCATGCAGAAATACCTGTTTTAGTAGCTGATTTACCCGAAATGAATGCATTAGTAAAACAGTATCAACTTGGAGAAGTTGCACAAAGTACCGACCCAAAAGTATTAGCCAATCAACTCAATGAAATGCTGAAAAATGAACCTCAACTAAATAGTTGGAAAGCAAATGCAGCAAAAGCTAAACAAGAATTGAATTGGGAAAAAGAATCGGAAATAATTAAAGAAATGTTGAATTTTAAGTTTTAAATTGGAAGTCCGTCAATTAAATATCATTTCTTTTAACGTGCCTTATCCGGCAAATTATGGCGGTGTAATAGATGTTTTTTATAAAATAAAACACCTTCATAAAAATGGTATTAAAGTACATTTACATTGTTTTGATTACGGCAGAGGAAAACAAGCTGAACTAGAAAAATATTGCGAAACAGTGCATTATTACAAACGACAAACAGGTGTTTTCTCATTTTTGAGTTTAACTCCTTACATCGTAAAATCGAGAGTTGCCGCAGAGCTAAAAACCAACTTACTAAAAAATGATTTTCCTATTTTATTTGAAGGATTACATACCAGCTTTTTACTTAATGACAAGGCTTTTAAAAAGCGTTTTAAAATAATAAGAGCCACCAACATTGAGCATGATTATTACGCTTATTTAGCCAAAGCAGAACAACATTTTTTTAAGAAAATCTATTTCTCTATTGAAGCATGGAAAGCAAAAAAATACGAGCCAGTAATACAACTAGCCGACCTCATTTTGGTAGTTTCTAAAACAGATGAACTTTATTTCAAGGAAGAATACCCTAACGTAAAAACAGTTTTTATTCCTTGTTTTCATTCAGGAGAAGAAATTACCATTCAACAAGGAAAAGGCAATTATGTATTGTATCATGGGAATTTGGGTGTCCCCGAAAACGAAGCTGCTGCTTTAGTAATTTGCAATAAAATTTTCAACACATTAGACATCCCTTTAATTGTTACCGGATTACATCCAACAAAAAAATTAAAATCTACAATAAACCATTACAAAAACATTCAGTTAGTTGAAAACCCTACCGAGAGTAAAATGCAAGAATTGATTAGTAACGCTCAAATCAATTTGCTTTACACCCATCAACCAACAGGGTTAAAATTAAAACTGCTCCATTCTTTGTTTAAAGGAAGGTTTTGTTTAGCAAATCCAACGATGTTATCAGGAACAACGCTGACTAATTTATGTGAAATTGCTGACACTAACGAAACTTTTAAAATCAAAATTAAGACTCTTTTTCAGCAAGAAATTGATGTTGAAACCGTGAAAACTCAACGAAAAGAATCGTTAGCAGAATATTCCAATCAGGAAAATTGTTTGAAATTGATTGATGTTATCAATACAACAACTGATTAGGATAAATGCTCAGGTGCGTTTTTTTAATGTTATCGTATAATAGTTGCTTAAATTCCTCAATGTTAATTTTCTTTTCCGCAGAAATATAAACGCTAGGGACTTCACTTTCTCTGCTCATCCACATTTTTTTTAAATCTTCTAGCGAGTAATTTTCTCTAGTTTTTGGCAACAAATCATCCTCATCTTTTTTCACATAAGTAAATGCATCAATTTTATTAAACACCATAATAGTTGGTTTATCTAAAGCATTTAAATCTTGTAAGGTTTCATTAACTACGCGAATATGATCTTCAAATGCGGGATGAGAAATATCTACCACATGCACCAACACTTCTGCTTCTTTTACTTCATCTAAAGTAGATTTAAAAGATTCAATTAAATGGTGAGGCAATTTTCTGATGAATCCAACCGTATCGGTAAGTAAAAAAGGCAAGTTTTCTATTACCACTTTTCTAATAGTAGTATCTAAGGTGGCAAAAAGTTTGTTTTCAGCAAAAACTTCCGATTTACTCAACATATTCATAATAGTAGATTTACCTACGTTAGTATAACCAACTAAAGCTACTCTTACCATTTGAGCACGTTGTTTTCTTTGCGTGGCTTTTTGCTTGTCAATTTTTTTAAGCTTTTCTTTTAACAGCGCTATTTTATCTAAAATAATACGTCTATCCGTTTCTATTTGAGTCTCCCCCGGACCACGCATACCAATACCACCTTTCTGACGTTCCAAATGCGTCCACATTCTAGTTAATCGTGGTAAAAGATATTGTAATTGAGCCAACTCTACTTGTGCTCGAGCATGAGCAGTTTGTGCTCTGGAAGCAAAAATATCAAGAATCAAATTGCTTCTATCTAGAATTTTACATTCTAATTCTCTTTCAATATTTCTTAATTGAGAAGGAGAAAGCTCATCATCAAAAATAACTAACCCTACCTCATTTTCTTTGATAAAAGTTCTAATCTCTTCCAGTTTTCCCTTTCCTACAAAAGTTTTAGTATCGGGATGACCTACTTTCTGAGTAAATCTTTTAACGGTTTCCGCTCCGGCAGTTTCTGCCAAAAATGCTAACTCATCTAAGTATTCTTGCAACTGCTCTTCGTCCTGCTCTCCTTTAATAATCAGTCCGACCAAAACAGCCCTCTCTACACTCAAGTCTTGTGTGTCGTGTGATTTTTTTATCATACAATTATTTGAAATTTATGCTTTAAAACCATGGTTTTCCTAATAAATAAGGCTTTATCAGACCTGCCCATAAAATTATTACAAATGCTATAGAATAAAAAGCAACTCCTTTTTTGTGTTTCATTATGTCTGTTGCAGCTTTTTTAGATTTTACTCTACCGATAGTGATTAAAGCAATGGCTAATATCATTAATAAACCATGTTCTAACGACCAAAAACGAGCCTCAGATATTTTCATTGATTCTCCAATTGCTGCCAATCTTCCACTCATAAAATACACCGCCAATCCTATTACAAATTGCAAGTGAGTAAAACTAAGCAAAAGCAAAGCAATTAGGTTGTCTGATTTGTCAAATGACTTATTGTTTTTCCAGCCTGAAAATGATTTAATGATTGCTATTACTAAAAATAACACTACCAACCATCTTAGTCCGCTGTGTGCATGAATTAATCCGTTATACATCTTGTTAGGTTTTAAAGTTAGATGCACAAAGATAAAGATTAAAATTCCACAGCAAGAACTTTATTAAACGATTTTAGTCTTAGAAAAAACTGTTCACAATTTAATGCATACATTTTTGGGTTCAGTAAAGAATTGTAAGGCTTCAAAACCACCTTCTCTGCCTACTCCTGAATTTTTAACCCCACCAAAAGGAGTTCTTAAATCTCTTAATAGCCAACAATTTACCCAAACAATTCCAGTGTGTAACTTGGCAGCTACTCTATGGGCTTTAGAAAGATTTTCTGTCCATACGGTAGAAGCCAATCCGTATTTGGTACTATTTGCCATCATTAATACTTCTTCTTCAGTATCAAAAGGCATAATGGTTACTACCGGACCAAAAATTTCTTCTTGATTGGTTCTACAATTAAATGATAGTCCTTCAATGATAGTTGGAGCGATGTACCAACCATTTTCAAATTCTCCATTTAAGCTTACTTGATTTCCTCCTGCTATTACTTTTCCGCCTTCTTCTTGAGCTAAATTGATGTATGAAAGCACTTTTTCCATGTGCGATTTAGAAACTACCGCTCCTAAATTAGTGGAAGCATCTAAAGGGTTTCCTACTTTTAGCTGCTTGGTTTTTTCTACAAAGGCATTTTTAAACTTTTCGTAAATACCTCGTTGTATAAAAATTCTGGAACCACACAAACATATTTGTCCTTGATTGGCGAAAGAAGAATGTACCGTAGTTTTTAATGCTTTTTCAAAATCACAATCATCAAAAATAATGTTCGGATTTTTACCCCCTAATTCCAATGATAATTTTTTAAACATTGGTCCGGCAGTTCTGATAATCTCTGCACCTGTTACTGTTCCTCCGGTAAAAGATACTACAGGAATTTCAGGATGATTGGTAATGGCAGCTCCTACTTTTGGACCTAATCCATGTACAATGTTGAGTACACCTTTCGGGAAACCCGCTTCTATACACAATTTTGACAGTAAATAAGCTGT
The DNA here is from genome assembly GCA_000961845.1 of Flavobacteriales bacterium BRH_c54. Classification (GTDB taxonomy): domain Bacteria; phylum Bacteroidota; class Bacteroidia; order Flavobacteriales_E; family Vicingaceae; genus BRH-c54. The sequence continues at coordinate 52,460 of LADZ01000044.1, read as the reverse complement.
CATTGGTGTAACTTCGGATGGTTTTGCCACAACCGTATTTCCGGCAGCTAAGGCAGGAGCTATTTTCCAGCTAAACAAATATAGCGGCAAATTCCATGGAGAAATACAGCCACAAACACCAATAGGTTCTCTTAAAGTATAATTAATGGCTTGGTCTTCCATAGCATGCGATTCTGAAGCAAAGTGCAAAATACCTGTGGCATAAAACCTAAAATTACTTGCAGCTCTAGGAATATCAACTGTTTGAGCCAACTTTAACGGTTTGCCATTATCCTTAGATTCTGCTGCTGCAAGCATATCCAAATTTTGTTCAATCAACTCTACCAAACGCATAATAATTTTATAACGTTCTTCTTTTGGTGTTACCGACCATGATGGAAAAGCTGCTTTAGCTGCTTTCACTGCCAATTCTACATCAGTAGCATCAGAATCAGGAATGAGAGAATATACTTCTCCTTTTGATGGGTTATAGTTATCTAAATATTGCTTTGATTGAGGTTCAATCAACTCTCCGTTTATATAGTTAAGTAATTTTTCCATAATGCTATATGTTATTTATTTCAAATGCTTTAACATGTCTATCGTCATAGCATTCAAATCATAATGATGTCTCCATCCCCAATCTTCTTGAGCAGCAACATCATCAATACTTTGTGGCCAACTGTCTGCAATCTTCTGACGTTCGTCCACATTATAACTTATTTCAAAATTAGGAAGATGTTTTTTAATTTCTGCTGCAATTTCTTTTGGCGAAAAGCTAATGCCTCCTAAATTATAACTCGAACGAATTTTAACATCTTCTGCTTTAGCGTGCATCAACTCAATAGTTGCTCTAATGGCATCGGGCATATACATCATTGGTAAATAAGTATTCTCTGATAAAAAACAAGTATAATTACCCGTTTTTAATGCCTGATGGTAAATATCCACAGCGTAATCAGTTGTACCTCCACCGGGTAGTGATTTATAACCAATTAACCCCGGATAACGGATGCTTCTTACATCTACATCATATTTATTGAAATAATATTCGCACCAACGTTCACCGGCTTGTTTACTAATGCCATAAACCGTTGTGGGTTCCATAATGGTAAGTTGTGGCGTATTTACTCTTGGTGTTGTTGGACCAAAAACAGCAATAGAACTTGGCCAATATACTTTTTTAATAATGCCTTCTTTAGCTAAATTTAGAACGTTAAATAAGCTTTCCATATTTAATTGCCAGCCAAATTCAGGATTTTTCTCTGCTGTAGCAGAAAGTAAAGCTGCCAATAAATACACTTGAGTAACTTGGTATTTTTTTACAATGGACAACAATTGTTCTTTGTTTAAAATATCTACTATTTCAAACGGACCTGATTGTTCTTGTTGAGGCGTTTTTATATCTGAAGCAACTACATTATCATTGCCATACATTTTTCTTAATTCTTCAACTAACTCTGTTCCAATTTGTCCCGAAGAGCCTATTACTAATATCGTTTCTGACATAAATTATGCTGTATTTTCCCGCTTCGCAGGCATTTTTATTTTTTGTCGAAAATACACATTTTGAGAAAAAAATAAAGTGATATTGATTAACTATTTTTTATTTATGAAAAGTACTTAGTTTAATGATGGTTTTAATATCCACAATAAAAAATCAGCGAAAGAAAGTTTTAAAGTTTGTTAAAAAACTTCATAATTTCTTTTTGATAGGATTTGCTAATTGGTATTACTTTAGAGTTAATAATAATAGAGTCTTTATCAAATCCTTCCACCTTATTTATGTTGATTATATAAGACCTATGAGTACGAACAAAGATTGGACTTTTATGGTTATTTTGAAAGTGATTTAAGTTGGAAGAAAGAGTAATCTTTTTTTTATTAGTATATATATTACAATAACTACCATCAGCTTCAAGATAATAAATATCATCAAAATTTAATTTAGTAAAGTAATCTCCATCTTTTACAAAAAATGAATTATTTATAATAGGGTTTTGTTCTTTTATTAATTCTTCATTATGTTTATTGCAAGCTATTTCGACAGCAGAATATAAATCTTTTTTTTGGTATGGTTTGCTAATAAAAGCATTGGGCAAACTTTCTAGAGCTCTTTTGAAAGTTACAGAATCGGTATTAGCTGTTAAGTAAATAATAGGAATTTTGCTTGTTTGGTGTATTAATTTTGCCGTTTCTATACCATCTTTATTTCCCTTTATGTTGATGTCCATTAAAATAATATTGGGAACATTATTTTCTATTGAAGACAAACATTCCTCACTTGAAGTAGCAATTTCAGTAACTTCGAAACCATAGTCTTCCATGTCAGCAGCGATTTCTTCTGCAACAAGCACCTCATCTTCAACTATTAATACTTTTATGCCCATTTTAAACTAGTTTATAATTTGCAATTTTAATACTAACACAAATACCAGCATTACTTTGTATCGAAACAGTACCTCCAATTTGTCGAGATAATGATTTAATTAGTTTCATCCCAAATGCTTTAGAATTTTCTAAATTACCCACTTTTCCGTTGCCATTATCTTTTACTTCTAAATTAAGATGCTCTGCTTCTTCGATTAAACTAATACTTAAAGAAGGGGTTTCGATTTTTTTATAAGCATACTTTAATGCATTAATTACCAATTCATTAATAATTAAACCAATGGGAATAGCAGTATCAACATCTAATTTTAAATGAGAAAAATTTAAGTTTACATCAATGTCAGTTTCTTTCATTCCAAAACTATCAATTAAGCCACTAACAAGCTCTTTGCCATAATTATCCATTTCAACTCCAGAATAATTATCGTTTTGGTATAACATTTTATGTATTAATCCCATAGACTTTACTCTTTCTTTTCCTTCGGCAATAGCAGATTTTGTTGCTACATCATCAATACTTCTTTCTTGTAAACTTAATAGGCTAGAAATTATTTGTAGGTTATTTTTTACTCGATGATGTATTTCCCCAAGTAACAATTCATTTTCTTTATTTTTTTGCTCTATAAGCTGCTTCTGTTTGTTGCTTAATTTTAATCGATTAGCTATAAAAACACTAAACCCAACAATAAGTATAAGCACTATTGCACCAGCCCATATGACAATAGTTTGTTGCTGTTTTTCAGCTTCTTTTATTGCTAATTCTTTTTCATGATTAGCAACAACTAGGCTTTCTTTTTTATCAAATTCATATTGTAAGTTTTGCTCTATTGTTGCTTTTTGAGCTTGAATATTATTTATAGTATCTCTTGTAGTTATAAAAAGTTTGTACATGTCCAAAGCAAGCATCCCTTGGTTTTTATTTTCATAAACCCGTGCTAATAATTCAGAAGAGTTCTTTGTGTTTATAGCATGTTTGTTTTGTAGTGCTAATTCTAATGCCTTTTTCCCATATTTTTCAGCTTGTATCATATCATTATAATCATAATAAATATGTGCTATATTATTGTACGTGTTAGCCATACCATTAATATCTTTTATCTCCTTTTGAATAAGAATGCTTCGTTTAAAATAAGCTAAACTTGCTTCAATTTTAGCCTGAATGGAATCTTTATTACCACCTTCTTCTTCCATCTTTTCTGCCTCTCTTTTACTTATTGCCCCTAAATTATTCAAACTCTCAGCTATTCCTCTTTTATCGTTACTAGCGATACGAAGTGCTAAACTTTTTTCATCATATTCTTTGGCTTTAATATAGTTTTTTTGTTTCCCGTAAATGAAACCAATATTGTTTAATACATCTGAAGCAATGTCATTTTCTCCTAACTTAATTCGTAGTTCAAAGCTTTCTTTAAAATATTTTAATGCATTATCCAAATCCTCCTGGCTATAATATAAGATGCCTATATTGTTTAAACAAACTGCACTAACGCTTTGGTTTCTTATCTTAGTTGAAATTTCTAATGCTTTCTTAAAATTGTTTAATGCATTTTTAACCTCCCCTCTATTAGAGTAATAAAGGCCTATATTATTTAAGCTTTCAGCATAAAGACCGAGCATTGATTTTTTTTCGATTGGAGAAAGTGGGTGCGTTAATTTTTGTTTAGTAAAGTTATAAATCCATTGATTATATTTTGGCCATACATCATTATCCCAACTTGTATTTACAATAGTATTAATAATATTAATCTTATCAGAATCATGCTCTTGTTTATGAAATATAGTAAGACAACTATCCAGTAATTTTTTATCATCATCTGAGAGGTTTTCGACAACTAAAGAATCTATCAAGTAATAATCTTTATCCGCAAAAGTTTGGGAACTAAGCATCAACGAAGATAATAAAGACCATATTAAAAACAGTAGAAATTTCATTTACAAAAAAAACAAGTTCATTCACAAAGCTAAACAATTCATTCACAAAAACTAAGCTTATTTAAATCAGAATAGCATTGAATTTTGTTTAAAATTTACTGACTTCGGAAGTCATAGTAGATTTAAATAAACCGATAGAAATTAAAAGAAAAAAAGCTAGCCCATATAGGGTAGTACGTTTACAATAAATAAATTATAAACAATTAAAAACAAAAATTATGAGAAAAATTACTTTTTTAATAGCAAGTTTAATTGCTGTAACAACATTAAATGCTCAGGATGGAGTGTTAGACAATACTTTTGGAACAAATGGAAGAGTTATAACTGATATAGTTTCAGAAGATAACGCAGCAAGAAATTTGGTGATACAACCAGATGGTAAAATAGTGGTAGCAGGGAAATCTAATACAGGAAGTATTGACCAGTTTGCATTGGCAAGATACGATGTTAACGGAGTGTTAGACAATACTTTTGGTTCAGGAGGGTTAGTTGTAACTAATGTTTCTATGGGAGATGATGTGATTAGAGGTATGGCATTACAAGCAGATGGTAAAATTGTGGTAGTGGGTTATGCCGGAGTTGTTAATGAGTTTTTAGCTGTAGTACGGTACAATGCTGACGGAACATTAGACAATACTTTTGCAACTAATGGAATAGACTCTTTATTAATTATTAATAATCCAGGAGATGGAGACCGTTCAGTTCCTAATGATGTTAAAATTCAATCAGACGGTAAAATTGTTATTGCAGGTTTTGTGAAAAATTCTTCAGGAAAAAATGCCTTTGCAGTAGTGAGATATAATAGTAATGGAACCTTAGATACAAGTTTTGGGATTGGAGGAAAACAAGTTATTTTTTATGGAACAGGAGATTCAGAACTCGAAACTTTAGCCATTCAATCAGACGGTAAAATTGTTATTGCTGGACATTATTATAATGGTTCTGACAAAGACTTTTATACCGCAAGGATAAATCAATTTGGAATGGATAATTCCTTTGGAACTAATGGTGTTGCTACATACGATTCTGGTTCGGGAGATGATGAAGCTTGGGCAATGGAACTACAAGCTGATGGAAGCATTCTTCTTGCAGGAAATATTAGTAACGGTAATGATGCAGATTTTGGATTATTGAAGTACACTACAGCAGGAGTATTAGATAATACCTTTGGAACAGCCGGAGTAGTAACTACTGAGTTAGGAGGTAATGTTGATGATTATCCTACTCAAGTAATTATGCAACCAGATGGCAAAATACTAGTTACAGGAGTAAAGTTTGAAACAACACAAGATTTAGTTATTGCACGTTATAGTTCTACTGGTATACTTGACAATACATTTGGTATAAATGGATTAGTAATAGAAGACATTAACAATACTAACGATATATCTTTTGATATTGCTTTGCAAGCAGATGGTAAAATTGTAATTACAGGAGTTTCTGATGGTGATTTTATGACATCAAGATACACAAGTGGATTAGTTGGAATTGAAGATAATGTCGTGTTAAGTTCTTTTAATATTTTCCCTAACCCAGTAAAAGAACAATTAACTATCAATACCGAAAACGAAATAATTAACAGCATTAAAATTATTGATGTAACCGGAAAAACTATTAAAGTATTTACTCAAAACACAACAACAATTAATGTAGTTGATTTAGCAAAAGGATTGTATGTGTTGCAAGTACAAACGGATAAAGGAATAGGAACAAAACGATTTATTAAAGAGTAAAAGTATTAATTATAAAATTTAAAAAGATGAAAAAAATTAATTTAAATATCGTATTGATCACATTGTTAACCTCTGTAGTATTTACAGGAAGTAAAGATAAAACAACATTTAAAGAAGATATTGAAAACAGCAAAAAAGTACAAGTTTATTTCAATGTTACAGAAATTATTGATAGAGAAAGTGACAGAAAAATAAAACAAACAAATCCAAAAGGGCAAACAGATATTAGAACAACAATGCCTAATGAATTTTCTTCAATTAACATTAAAAATAATGTAATAACAACATTAAATACAAAGATGCAAGTAAGTACTTTAAGTTAGAGGAGGTGTCTGATTTAGGAGTATCAATTAATAAAAAAATAAAGGAGTCGTTGCTAAGAAACTCAAAGTAAATATGGATATAGGAGCTAATTTAGGGTCTAACAAAACAACTTCTATAATAACTTCTAAATTAAAAGACTAGATTATTTAGAAACAAACTTCCCTACATTACCTTTGTTAGAAAATTATGCTAGTACAATGAAAGAATATACAGGGGATTTTGCAAAAAGAATGCTTAAAAAGCATGATAAAGCTTTAGCTAAAAGAAAATAATTTACAAACTGATTAAAACATTAAAATTATCACTATACCAACTAGGCGGGTCCAAAATCATGAATAAAAAAGCATTTTCCCGTCTAGTGTAGTTATATAGCCTCTAATAATGAGGTGTATGTTAAAAGAGATTTCATTTTTCAGCAGATAATAAAAACATTAGCGAATTGTGAAAACTGTAGAAACACTAAGTAGCTATACAGTAAAAATACTACGGCTCAAAACAAATGATGAATCTTGGGCTTACCCTAACCACCTCCTAACATTATCTTTCCAAATGCTTTTCAGTTCTTCTGTAGTTAAAATATTTAGTGCTAATGCATCATCCAAGACTTTTCCCGGATAAGAATTTTTTACTGATTCCATCTCTCCTAAAGGATAGGGATCATCTAGCCCGCAAACGATTTGATTACTACCTACTCGATTTTTAAGCAATTGTAAAGTATAAGGATCGTGCACCAAAGTATCAAAAAACAAATTGGGATGCCCGAGTGTTGTTTTTGGATGTTCCACATCTTGAAACAAATCTGGTCTGCCTTCAAAACCTTGTACTCTTCTGCCAAAATTTGCCTGACCCAACATGCAACCATGTGCAAAGCAAGTTCGAATATTCGGAAAACGATTAGGAATATTTTTAAGGGTAAACATGTGCAACGCATCTGCCGACTGAGCCATCATCCACACCAAATGAAAACGCCAATATTCATCTTTTAATGCTACCATTTTCTCCCCATCATAAGGATGAATTTCTATCGCTAAATTGTATTTATTTGCTAATTCATAAATAGGAAAAACCACCTCATCAGCAATGGAAACCCATTGATTTTGAGCGTTTAAAAAGTGAGTAGGTAAACACAACAATTTCATTTTATGTTGTTTAACGCAACGTTCAATTTCTTTTAATGCATGTTCAATGTATAAGGGCTGCACCACAAATCCGCAGGTAAATTTATCAGGATGATTATGCTGCACCGAAGCATTAAAATCGTTTTGCCAACAAATAGCATCTACCGCATCTTGTTTATCCCAACCGTTACAATAAATTTGAGAAAGATTAAGCATCACCGCATGGTCGATGTTGTTTTTTTCCATCCAAGTTATTTTTTCGGTTAAGAAAAAACTTTTATCGGTAATGGGTCTCGACCATGTTCCTTGATGCATAAATTGTTTCTTATCGTCTATCCAAAACAATTTTTTATCTTTCATAAACTGAGGCACCTCGTGTGGTTCGGGCAATAAATGTCCGTGAGCATTAATTCTTTCTATCTTTTTTGGAGATTCTGTTGTTGTCATTCTATTTACGTCTTTGTCTTTTCTAAAAAAAGAAATCAAAACGTAAAAATACACAATGATAGAAACTTAATAAAATCAGGAATGATTGAATTAATTATTTAAACTTGAATAAAGAAATTAAGTATTGTTTTTTAATAGAAACTTTTATGATTATAACACTTGAAAATAGCATATATTATGAGTAGCTTCGCACTTCAATTTTTCAATTGAACTATCAATATTCTTTATCATATAAAATACGGTTTATCATGACACAAAAATCTAAAATTATTTACACCAAAACGGATGAAGCACCTGCTTTGGCTACTTACTCACTTTTACCTATTGTAAAATCTTTTGCTTCGGCTGCCGATGTAGAAATTGAAACTAAAGACATTTCTTTAGCGGCAAGAATTTTAGCTCTTTTTCCTGATTTTTTATCTGATAACCAACAAATTACTGACGATTTAGCTTATTTAGGTGATTTGGCAACAAAACCTGAGGCTAACATCATTAAACTTCCTAATATTAGTGCTTCTATTCCTCAATTAAAAGAAGCTATTAAAGAATTGCAAGGCAAAGGGTATAAAATTCCTGATTATCCCGATAGCCCTAAAAACGCAGCAGAAGAAGATATTAGAAGTAGGTACGACAAAGTGAAAGGTAGTGCTGTAAACCCTGTTTTGCGTGAAGGAAATTCTGACAGAAGAGCTCCTAAAGCGGTAAAAAATTATGCTAAAAAACATCCACACAGTATGGGGACTTGGTCGGCAGATTCTAAATCGCATGTAGCTCACATGAACGGTGGAGATTTTTACAGCTCAGAAAAATCAGTGGTAATGGATAAGGATACGCACTTTAATATAGAACTAACTGACAATAGCGGAAATACTACTATTTTAAAAGACAAAACAGCTGTAAAAAAAGACGAAATTATTGATTCGGCTGTAATGAATGCAGCTAAATTAAGAACTTTTATTACTGAACAAATTGAAGATGCTAAGCAAAAAGATGTGCTTTTTTCAGTTCACCTGAAAGCTACTATGATGAAAGTTTCCGATCCGGTTATTTTTGGTCATTTTGTGGAAGTATTTTTTAAAGAGGTATTTGAAAAACATGCCAGCACATTCAGTAAATTAGGATTTAATCCTAACAATGGGCTAACAGATTTATATAATAAATTAAACAGTTTAGATGGTGCTGATAAAACAGCTATTTTAGCTGATATTGATGCTTGTTACGCTAACCGACCAAAATTAGCGATGGTGGATTCTAACAAAGGAATTACCAACTTGCACATGCCTAATGATGTAATTATTGATGCATCTATGCCAGCTTACATCAGAAACTCAGGTAAAATGTGGGGACCTGACGGCAACGCTAAAGACACCAAATTTATTATTCCTGATACGAGTTATGCTGGTTTGTACCAAGTAGTAATTGACGATTGTAAGAAAAATGGAGCTTACAACCCATCAACTATGGGAAGTGTACCTAATGTAGGTTTAATGGCTCAAAAAGCGGAAGAATATGGTTCGCACGATAAAACATTTATTATTGAAAAAGCAGGAGTAGTAAAAGTAAAAGATGGCAACGGCAATGTGTTGATGGAACAAACTGTTAACGAAGGTGATATTTTTAGAATGTGCCAAACCAAAGATGCTCCCATACAAGATTGGGTAAAATTAGCGGTAAACAGAGCAAGAGCTTCGCAAACACCTGCTGTTTTTTGGTTAGACGAAAGCAGGGCTCATGATAATATGTTAATTACGAAAGTAAAAACCTACTTAGCCGACCATGATACTGATGGATTAGAAATTCATATTTTATCACCAAAAGAGGCAATGAATTTTACCTTAGCAAGAATTAGAGCTGGAAAAGATACAATTTCTGTTACCGGAAATGTGTTGAGAGATTACTTAACCGATTTGTTCCCTATTTTAGAAGTAGGGACAAGTGCTAAAATGCTTTCTATTGTTCCATTAATGAATGGCGGTGGTTTGTTTGAAACAGGAGCTGGAGGTTCTGCTCCAAAACACGTTGAGCAGTTTGTAAATGAAAACCATTTAAGATGGGATTCGTTAGGAGAGTTTTTAGCGTTAGCGGTTTCGTTAGAGCATTTAAGCGAAGTAAACGACAATCCGAAAGCTAAAATATTGGCAGAAACTTTAGACGAAGCTACAGGTAAATTTTTGGAAAACGACAAATCGCCATCAAGAAAAGCAGGAGAATTGGATAATAGAGGAAGCCACTTTTACTTAGCAATGTATTGGGCAGAAGCGTTAGCAAAACAATCGAAAGATGTTACATTAAAAACCAAATTTACTGCTATTGCACAAGATTTAACTGCCAGTGAAAAAACCATAGTAAATGAACTTAACAGCATTCAAGGTTCTCCAGTTAATATTGATGGATATTACTATCCAAGTGCTAAAAAAGTTGCTACTGCTATGCGTCCAAGTGGAACTTTAAACGAAATTTTAGCTCAGATTTAAATCTTTTATATGATGCCGCATATATTTTGCTTGGCATTTTTAAAAACAAAAACCTTTAAGATCTATACCAATTATAGTATTAGACCTTAAAGGTTTATTTTAAAAACATATCACAATGAAAACCACCATAGAAATAAGCAACTATCCATTAAACGCTGATTACATTCCGCCCATACAAGATTTTATTGATAGAATAAATGCCCATGCTAATATTACAGCTAAAGTAAATGCAACCAGCACCCATATTGTTGGAGAAATAGACGAAGTAATGCCTATAATACAACAAGAAATAAAAACATCTTTTGAAAAATACGGTAAAATGATATTTGTAATGAAAGTCCTGAATGGTGCTTTGGATATCTAATTATATAGAACTATTACTGGAAATTGTTGCTGTAATTTTTGGTGTGCTTTACACGGTTTTAATGGCAAAAAACAAAATTTCATGTTGGATTTTTGGGATACTAGGCTCATTGTTAAGCATCTATTTGTTTATAGAATATGCTAAATTATATGCAGAAGCTTTGTTGTCTGTTTTTTATGTTTTTGCAGGTATTTATGGTTGGATAATGTGGAAAAAGCAAGAAGTAATAACAAAAGTATATCAAGATACTTTACAAAAAAACATTTTGCTCATACTTATCGGCACTGCACTTTCTTTTGGAATGTATTTTATATTGTCTTCTTTTTTTAAAGAAGCACAAAAACCATTAATAGATTCATTTACTACCATCTTTAGTTTTATTGCTACTTATATGATGGCAAAAAAACGGATAGAAAATTGGCTTTATTGGATCGCCATCGATGGGATATCCGTTTATTTATATTATACCAGAGGGTTGGAGATATATGCATTGTTGATGTTTGCATACACCCTAATCGTAATTTACGGTTATTTTCAATGGAAAAAATTGACAGTGGAAAGTATTGAATAATACTTCTAATGCACCAATGAGATTTATGCATTAGCGACATTTAATTTCTCATCAACTCACTTTTATCTCTGCGTTTAACTCCAACAATTTTTTAACAAAGCTTGTATTGGTATTGGGACTGATGTAGATTTCATTGTATTGATTGTATTTAATTATTAATCCTTTTCGAGCTAAAGCAGGTTTTATACCTACATAAAGCGTTTTGTTAGCTTCTACCTCTCTAATGTCGGCAATGTTTATTTTACCTCTTATGGGACCGCTTTTGTATATCAAATGCTCCTTGGTAAGTAAATAGGATGTGTCAAAATAAATCCAAAGTAACAAAAATATAACCGCAAACACCAATAAGTTTGCCCAATGCCATTCTTTACCTTGATACAGTTGTAAAAATGTTAATCCTATTAACAAAAACGATACTCCAAGTATTAATACTGTAAATAAAATGTCTTTTCTACTGGAAAATTTCATTACTCATTAGTATTAAAAAACACTTAAAAAGCAAACCCTATTCCTATGCTAGCTCTAAAAGTAGGCATAACAATAGGAGCTTTCATTTTTATTCGGTCTTGTTCGGCAGTAAGTTCTATTTTCTCACCAATATAAGGAATGTCTTCCACTTCATCACGAACATAAGGTAACCATTTTTCATAGTCAACACCTCTAACATTGGTAGTTAAATCTGCATTTACCTTGTTATATTCCACACCTAACCCAAAAAAGTTTAAGTCTATGATAATTACCTTAGCCACCAAAAACTGCATTCCAATAGAAGCACCAGCTCCAAACTGAGAAATAGTTCCGTCTAATATTCCGGTAACATCATAATGGTAATTACCATTTTGGTAGCCCCCAACAGATTGTTGTTGTTGTGTAAGTTGATTGTATTCAGAGGTGTCTGCAGAATATTCAAAACTTGCCGAAGCAGTAACATTGTACTTATTATATTTTATATAAGGAGCTATATAAAATCTTGTAGGAGCTTCAGATTTAGTATAAATTCTTAAATCTATGCTTGTGCTAAAACCACTTAATTTGTTTTTTATAGGCGTTGTATTTAAATACGTTTCTACCGATGACGTTTCATAAATAGGCGAAGGAATTCTAGATCCTAAAAATGTTCCATAGTTAAACTGCAAAGCAAGTTTTGGCGTAATTACTCTTTCATAACCCAATCGCATTTCTCCCCAAACAAAAGGAAGTGTATGAATTTTAAATACATTTTTTTGTGCTACAGCACTTAAGGTTGTAATTCCCAATAATAGTAAAAGATATAGCTGTTTTTTCATGACGTCTATTTTTTTAATTATGATTCGTTTACGAAATTAGATTGCTTAAGTTATTAGTTAAGTAAGTTGATGAAATTAGTCCTTATTAATTTCTAATCCGTTTTACCTCAACACATAAATTCTTTCAGCATCTAATCTGATAAAGATAAACAACAAAATAGTAAAAGCCCATAATGACGAACCTCCATAACTAATAAATGGTAACGGAATACCAATAACAGGAGCTAAACCTATGGTCATCCCAATATTGATTAGAAAATGGAAAAACAAAATTGACGCAACACAATACCCATATATCCTACTAAAAGTAGAACGCTGCCTTTCTGCCAAAAATATAAGTCGGAGAAAAAGAAACAAATACAAAGAAACCAACACAAAAGTGCCTAAAAAGCCCCACTCTTCACCTATGGTACAAAAAATAAAATCGGTGCTTTGTTCCGGTACAAAGTTAAATTTAGTTTGTGTTCCATTTAAAAATCCTTTACCGGAAAAACCTCCCGAACCAATAGCTATAAGCGATTGATTTACATTATAACCTGCTCCCTGAGGATCGGATTCTACACCCAACATTACATTTATTCTTTTAGATTGATGCGGCTCTAACACATTATTAAACACATAATCTACACTAAAAACAATTCCTACAGAACAAATTAAAACCGCAATAATAATTATCCATAATCTTTTCATTTTTTTAGTAACATACATGGCAGCTGCTCCCAAAGCAACCAAAATATAAATTAATAATAACTCCCCTCCAATTTCTTTATTAAAAAAAGTAAATGTTTGAATTCGCATCAACAAGGAAGTGATAAATAAAAATGCGGTATAAATTCCTGCTAACAATACATTTCCAGAAAGTCCTTCTCTATATAAAACAAGTACAAAAGAAAAGTAAACCAACATGGAACCAGTATCATTTTGTAAAAGAATGAGTATTATCGGAAGTATAACAATAGCAATGGCTGTAACTTTGGTTTTTAAATCTTTCATGTTAATCCCCAAAACAGATAGGAATTTAGCTAACGCCAAAGCAGTAGCAAACTTGCCAAATTCAGCAGGTTGTATAGCAAAACTACCAATTCTGAACCACGATTTTGCTCCTTTAATTTCTGTTCCAAAGAGTAGAACACCAATCAACATTAATATTATAAGTCCGTAAATGGGGTAAGCAAACGAAGTAAAAAAACTCCCTTCAATCATTAAAATTATTAATGCTAACAACAAAGACAAACCTATCCATAACAACTGATTCCCATATCGTTGAGAAAGATCAAAGATTTTACTGTGTTCTTCATTGTATACCGCAGCGTAAATACTAAGCCAACCAATAATGACCAATACTAAATAGGTAAGTATGGTTACCCAATCGAGGTTAGTAAATACGTTGGTTCTGTTTCTCATTTTTTAGGAATAACGTTTAATAAATTCGCTTCTAAAATTCTTTTTTCTTTTAATTTGTCACTAATACTATCTGTAAGGTATTGCTCCATCATCAGACTGGCAATTGGTGCAGCCCAAGTGCCCCCAAAACCCGAGTTTTCCACATAAACAGCAATAGCAATTTTAGGATTTTCCATTGGGGCAAAAGCAATAAATACAGAGTGGTCTTCACCGTGCGGGTTTTGAGCTGTACCTGTTTTACCACAAACAGAAATACCATTAATTTTAGCTCTTCTAGCTGTCCCTCCAGGTTCATCAACTACGGCAAGCATTCCTTGTATTATCGGATTAAAATAAACACTATCAATTCCCACATATTGTTTAGTAGTAAACAAGTTGGGAATGGTATCAACCCCTTCAATTTTCTTTAAAATATGAGGCGGATAATAATACCCTTTATTAGCAATAATAGCAGCTAGGTTTGCCATCTGAATAGGAATCACACCTAATTCTCCTTGTCCTATACTTAAAGAAAAAATAGTACTAAAAGCCCATCTGCCTTCTCCATACCATCTGTTATAAAAATCTACTCCCGGCACTAATCCGTTCTTCACTCCGGGAATATCTGTTTCTAACGTTCCCCCAAAACCAAATTTTTTGACATTAGTTGCCCATTTAGCCAATCCAATTTCACTATCTTTAAAAATACTTTTAACTTTATTTTGCTGAATAAGTCGTTTGAAAACTTGATGATAATAAGGGTTACACGACATTTTTATAGAAGCCGCTACATTTAAAGCAGTTGGATGATTATGACACCCTACCAAACTTTTTATGCAAGGAAAGCCCGTCTGTTCTGTAATTACCCCTTCTTGCATGGCAATAAGTGCTTGTATAGTTTTAAATATAGAACCGGGTGGATATTGGGCCATAGTAGCTCTATTAAATAATGGTTTTAAGCTATCCTTAGTTAAAATAGGGTAATTAGTTTTTATAGATCTACCTACTAGCAAATTCGGGTCATAACCCGGAGAAGAAACCAAACATAAAATCTCTCCTGTTTTAGGTTCTATGGCTACTACACTACCTGTTTTGTTTTGCATTAGAAGCTCTCCGTAAGCTTGTAAATCAACATCTAAAGAAGAATAAATAGTTTGTCCGGCAACAGAAAGAGTATCTTCTAACCCATTATTATAACTGCCTTTCTCTCTGTTATGTACATCAACTAAAATTTTTCTAACTCCTCTTTTCCCTCTTAATAATTCTTCGTAAGCGAGTTCTAATCCACTTTTCCCAATATAATCACCAGACTTATAGTAACTATTTTTCTCAATAATGGAATTGTTTACTTCACCAATATAGCCTAACACATGGGCTGCATTATTTTTAGGATATTTTCTTAATGTTCTAGTTTGCACAAAAAATCCGGGAAATTTATACATTTGGTCTTGTACATTTCCGTAAGTTGCTGCAGAAAGTTCTTTTTCAAAAACAGAAGGTTTATAACGAGAATAACTTTTGGCTTTATTATATTTTGCTAAAAAATCTTCTTTAGTAATATCAAAAAGATTACAAAAAAGGGTAGTATCCATTTCCTTTAGTTGGCCGGGTATAAGCATTAAATCATAAGCCGCTTCATTAAAAACGAGCAATTCCCCATTTCTATCGTATACCAACCCTCTTGCCGGATATTCGGTAATAACACGCAGCACATTATTATCAGAATCGAGTTTATATTTATTATTAACTACTTGGACATTGAACAAACGAATAATAAAAATCAAACAAATGATACTGAAAATAGCTCCAACAATGTATTTTCTATGCGACAAGTTGTTCATCTTCTTTTTTTGCTTGGCTTATAATAAAACAACTGGGTAATGCTTATTAATATTAAGGTAAAAATGGTGCTAACCAACGCTCTTCCGAAAGTTGAAAAAAACTGACCGAAAGAAAAAGATTCTACATAAAATAAAAACAGATGGTGAGCAAAAACCATAATTACCACATAAGTAGCATACCATTTCATTCCCATATCGGCTATATTTACCGAGAAATTGGTTTCATAACCATCTCTGGGTTCTAAAATTTTTAAAATATAAGGTCTTAAAAAACCCGTAAAAACACATGCTGCAGTATGCATTCCTAAAGTACTAGAAAAAATATCTATAGAAATTCCCATTACAAAACTTAGTATTAAAACCAAGTATTTTGAAGCATTTAAAGGCAATGATAAAATAAATAAAACATATAAAAACGGATTAATATAATCGCTTAATTCTATATTATTCAACACTAACCCTTGCAGCAACAGTAAGGCTAAAAAGCGGGTACTATGTTTTATAATATCAATTAACATCTTCTGGGATTAATGCTTCTAATTTATCTAATTCTTCTTTTTGAAGTGATTTTACTACATAAACATGTGATAGTTGTTTAAAATCTGTAGTAAGCTCAATTACTATATTGTAAAAGTTACTTCCTTTAGGTACATCAAAATATTGAACTGTTCCGATAGGTAATCCTTCCGGAAAGATTGCTGAAAAACCACTAGTAATAATAGTATCTCCATTTTGTATATCAACATGGTTGGGGATTTCTTTTAAAGTAGCTGTACGATGATTGTTTTCATCAGAATCCCAAATAACAGAACCAAAATATTCAGATTTTTTTAATTTACCACTTATAGACATTTTTTGGTGCAATAAAGAAATAACTGAGCTAAAATTGGGGGATACATTTTTTACTATCCCAATAATTCCATTACTGTTTACCACCGCCATTCCGGGTTTTATACCATTTATAGCTCCTTTATCTAACGTAATGTAGTTTTCTCTTTGGTTCGTAGAGTTATTAATGACTTTTGCTGAGGTGTAAACATACTTTTGAAAATAACTGGTATCATTAATTAAAATAGTATTCCCATAAATTTTAGTAAAAGAATTAATGTTTGCTGAAAGCAATTCTGCATTGTGCTGAGCCAATTCTGAATTGGTAGTTTTCAGATTAAAATAATCTGTAACATTTGAAACTGACTCATAAAGATTTCCTACTAAATAATTGGAAGAGTTAAAGAATTTTGAGTTTTGGTAATTATTGTTTTTAATTAATAAGGCAAAAGCAATAACTTCTAAAAAGAGAAATAGAAAAACAAATGAATTTTTAACTAGAAATTGTATAAAATTTCTCATTTACTGTATTGATTATCACTATTGATTTATGCTTTAACATCCTTTATTAAAAAAGGTAGTTTATCTATGTTTTTAAGAGCTATCCCAGTTCCTCTTGCTACAGCTCTCAATGGATCTTCAGCAATATGTACCGGTAATTTAGTTTTCATAGAAATTCTTTTATCTAATCCTCTTAACATAGAGCCTCCGCCTGCCAAATACAAACCGGTTTTAAATATATCTGCTGAAAGCTCCGGAGGAGTCATTTCCAACGCATTTAAAACAGCTTCTTCAATTTTAGCAATAGATTTATCTAATGCATGAGCGATTTCTGTATAAGAAACCGTAATCTCTTTTGGTGTTCCCGTCATTAAATCTCTACCTTGTACTGCGTAATCTTCCGGTGGGTTATCTAACTCTGTTAATGCAGAACCACATTCAATTTTTATTTGCTCAGCGGAACGTTCTCCAATTAATAAATTGTGTTGTCTTCTCATGTAATCCACAATATCGTTGGTAAAATCATCTCCGGCAACACGAATGGATTTATCGCACACTATTCCTCCCAAAGCAATAACGGCAATTTCCGAAGTCCCTCCACCTATATCAATAATCATATTACCCATTGGTTCCAACACATCAATACCAATACCTATTGCAGCTGCCATAGGCTCATGAATTAAGTAAACTTCTTTACCTCCTGCATGTTCTGCAGAATCTTTTACTGCTCTCTTTTCCACTTCGGTAATCCCGGATGGAATACAAATTACCATTTTAAGTGAAGGAGCAAAAAGTTGTTTTTTAGGATTTATCATTTTAATCATTCCCCTAATCATGTGTTCAGCAGCATCGAAATCTGCTATCACACCGTCTCTTAAAGGCCTAATGGTTTTAATATCTTCATGGGTTTTACCGTGCATTTGCATGGCTTTTTTTCCTACGGCTATAATTTTTCCGGTCATTCTGTCTTTAGCCACAATTGACGGTTCGTCAACTACCACTTTATCGTTATATATAATTAATGTATTGGCTGTTCCTAAATCGATGGCAATCTCTTGTGTTAAAAAATTAAATAAACCCATGTTGATAAATATTAAATGATACGGTAAATGTATGAAATTAAACGGTGATTATTTTTTAAAGTTGTAAGAACTGTAAACATTATTTTGTTTATTTTTTTAATGTTTAAAATGTCTGATTCCTGTTGTTACCATTGCCATGTTATTTGCATCGCAGTAAGCCACAGATTCACTGTCTTTTATAGAACCTCCGGGCTGAATAACAGCAGTAATTCCTTCGTTGTGGGCAATTTCCACACAATCAGGAAACGGAAAAAAGGCATCTGATGCCATTACAGCTCCATTTAAGTCAAATCCAAAGCTTTTTGCTTTGTGTATTGCCTGACGCAAGGCATCAACTCTGGAAGTTTGCCCTGTGCCACTCGCCAACAGTTGTTCTCCTTTTGCCAATACAATGGTATTTGATTTCGTGTGTTTTACCAATTTATTAGCAAAAACCAAATCATTAATTTCTGTTGCTGTCGGTGTTTTTTTAGTTACTGTTGTAAACTCGCTTGGTTGAGCAGTAATCATATCCTTATCTTGAACCAATACACCATTTAAAATTGTTCTGAAGGTTTTTTTAGGTAAGGCTACTTGGTTTTGTTTTAATAAAATTCTGTTCTTTTTTTCTTTTAAGATTTCCAAGGCAGCAGTTTCAAAATCGGGAGCTATTACTACTTCGCAAAATAAATTATTGATTTCTTTTGCTGTAGCTTCATCTATGGTTTTATTGGTAATTAAAATCCCTCCGAAGGCAGAAACAGGGTCAGCTGCCAAAGCATCATTCCACGCTTGTAAAAGCGTATTTCTAGTAGCTAGTCCACAAGCATTATTATGTTTTAAAATGGCAAAAGTTGGTGCTGCATTTTCATATTCTGCAATTAAATTAACAGCAGCATCTACATCAAGTAAATTATTATACGAAAGTTCTTTACCATGTAATTTGGTAAACATTTCATCTAAATCTCCGCAGAAAAACCCTCTTTGGTGTGGATTTTCTCCATATCTTAAGGCTTGCGTTTTTCTAATACTTTCTTTAAAAACAATGGTGCTATCTTGGTTAAACCAATTAAAAATAGCAGTATCGTAATGCGAAGACACATCAAAAGCTTGTTGAGCAAAGTTTTTTCTATCTTCAATAGCTGAATTTCCACCTTTCTCATTTAACAACGTTAAAAAGTCGCTATACTGTTCTCTTGAGGAAACAATAATTACATCTGCAAAATTTTTGGCAGCTGCTCTAATCAAAGAGATTCCACCTATATCAATTTTTTCAATGATATCTTGCTCCGAAGCTCCTGACTTTACCGTATCTTCAAACGGATATAAATCAACAATTACTAAATCTATTTCGGGAATGTCATATTCAGCAATTTGTGTTTGGTCTTCTGCCAACGCTCTTCTGTTTAGTATTCCTCCAAAAATTTTTGGGTGTAAGGTTTTTACTCTTCCTCCTAAAATAGAAGGGTAAGAAGTAAGTTCTTCAACAGGTACAACCGGAATTTTTAACTCTTCTATAAAACTTTGTGTTCCTCCAGTAGAATAAATGGTAACGCCTAATTGGTTTAGTTTCTCTACAATTGGTTGTAAATTATCTTTGTGAAATACTGATATTAAAGCGTTTTTAATCTTTTTTTGACTCATTTTAGCGTTAATTTTTGGTTTTTGAAAAAATTGAACTGCGAAATTAGGGATATTAAAAACCTTGACCTATTGTAAAAAGCTCATTTTTATTTGATTGTTAATAAAAATTACTTTTTGTTTAAAAAAGAAAAGATTTATCTGTCAGAAGAACTTTATCGTTTAAATTATTTCATGTACTACAGCTATAAACACAAAAATGCTTAATTTTATATCTCAATTTTCAAGATGAATAAACTATTACTCATATTTCTGTTGGTAATTTCTGCTACCGTTTATGCCACTCACAACCGTGCAGGAGAAATTACCTACACACATGTTTCTGGCTTAACTTATGAGATAACGGTAACTACTTACACCAGAGATCAAAGTCCTGCTGATAGACCGGAATTACCCATTTCATGGGGAGACAACTCTCCTATAGATTCTATAGACAGAATTAGTAAAGTTTTTTTAGGAAACGACATCAATAAAAATATTTATGTTGGCAGACATACTTACCCCGGACCTAGCCCAAGTCCTTATATCATTAGTGTTGAAGATCCTAACAGAAATGAAAACATTATCAACATACCCAACTCGGTAAACATTGTTTTTTATTTAGAAACAAAGCTATACATCAATCCTTTTCAGGGAATAAATAATTCTCCGGTGTTACTTAATCCTCCAATTGATAATGCTTGTGTAAATCAAATTTATATACACAACCCCGGAGCAGTTGACCCTGATGGGGATAGTTTATATTATTCTATTGACAGAAGTAGAGCGCAAGGTGGAGCTTTAATTCCGGGTTATACCTTACCTAATGCTTCTAATTTTTTAACCATAAATAATGCGAACGGAGATTTAATTTGGAACACCCCAACGATGGCCGGTGAATTTAATATTGCCATATTAATAGAAGAATTTA
Source organism: Flavobacteriales bacterium BRH_c54 (assembly GCA_000961845.1). GTDB lineage: Bacteria > Bacteroidota > Bacteroidia > Flavobacteriales_E > Vicingaceae > BRH-c54. Next base: position 31,676 of record LADZ01000044.1, on the reverse strand, counting down.
GAAACGGACAACGAATTGGAGCAATTCTAAGAGATATGCAAATTACAGTTTACCCCAATTGTCCGCCACCACCCGATATTACTACCGTTAGTGATACTTGTATTATTGCAGGAGACTTTTTAGGTTTTAATATATTTGCAACAGGAAGTTCAGCAGTTACGCTTACCTCAACAGGAATTCCTTATAGTTTACCTAATGCTGCCAATTTCCAACAGGTTACAGCCCCTTCAACATCTACTACCGGAGCCTTTACTTGGTCAACCAATTGCTCTAATGTTAGAAAAACACCTTATTATGTAAGCTTTAAAGCAACCGATTCCCACACCGCTAATTTAGTAGATTATCAAACCACTACCATTAGGGTAATTGGTCCGAAAATTCAAAACTTAACCACTACTGTGCAGCCCAACTCTATAAAATTAGATTGGAGTCCGACTTGTGCCAACGCTATTGGCTATCATGTTTATAGAAGAAGAGGAAATTCCACCTGGAACCCAAGTACTTGCGAAACAGGAATTCCTCCAATTGCAGGATATCAATACATTGGGCAAACTAATAATGTAAACGACACTACTTACACAGACAATAACCAAGGACAAGGTTTAATTCCCGGTGAAGATTATTGTTACCGAGTTTACGCTATCTACCCCGATGGAGCTAAAAGTATAGCATCTGATGAAGCTTGTGGACAATTAGAAAAAAATGTACCTATCATCACTCATGTAAGTGTAAATTCAACAGATGTAAGCACCGGAGATATTTATGTTGAATGGTCGAAACCAACAGACCATAATACTACCATCTATCCCGGACCTTACCGATATTTAATTTATAGAGGTGTTCAAAACACAAGCAACATGGTGCTGATAGATTCTACTGCAAGTATTAATGACACAACTTATACCGACATTAACCTCAACACCAAAGATTTTCAATATTATTATCGTGTTGATATTTACAATTTAACCAACGGTACAAGGGAATTGATGGGACAATCTACTGTTGCTTCTTCTATTTATCTTACGTTAGTACCTTCAGACAATCAATTAACCTTAGTTTGGAATGAAAATGTACCTTGGACAAATACACAACATGTAATTTACAGACAAAATACTACTACCTTACTTTTTGACTCATTGGACATTACTTCTAACGCTACTTATACAGATACCGGGTTATCCAACCTAACAACCTATTGCTACAAAGTAAAAAGTATTGGAGGATATTCCTCTCCCGATATCGTATTCCCCATCATTAACTACTCACAAGAAATTTGTGGGCAACCAATAGACAATGTTAAACCTTGTCCGCCTGTATTAACTATTAATGCCGATTGTGATTTACAACAAAACGAACTGAATTGGCAAACTTCTTTTAGCTCTTGTGCTGACGATGTGCTGAGTTTTAATCTTTACAAAAAAGATTCTCTTGATGGCGATTATGTATTAATTGCCACTATTAATGACAATAATATTTCCAATTATTTACATAACAATTTACTTTCTATTGCCGGATGTTATGTAATTACAGGTATTGATTCTGTGGGCAACGAAAGTGCTTTTAGCGATTCCGTTTGTGTAGATAACTGTCCGAATTATGACTTACCTAACATATTTACTCCGGGCGGTGATGGCATGAATGACTTTTTCCAAGCCTTTCCTTTTAAATATATTGGTTCCATAGATTTAGAAATTTTTAATCGTTGGGGACAAGTTATTTACAAAGCTACCGAACCCGATTTTAAATGGGACGGTACCCACAAAGACAATGGAGCCGATGTTCCTGATGGAACCTATTATTATTTATGCAAAGTAAATGAACTCACCCTTGAAGGAACAAAACCGAGAATCATTAAAGGTTTTGTAACTTTGCTCAGAAATAAAGGCGTATCAAAACCATAGTATGTTTACAGGAATTATAGAAGATTTAGGGCAAATTGTTAGTATTGAAAAAGAAGGCAACAACATCCATTTTTCGGTTAAAAGTGCATTAACAAAAGAACTTAAAATTGACCAAAGTGTTTCTCACAATGGTGTTTGCTTAACCGTTATTAATATTAATGATGATGTTTACACCGTTACCGCCATTAAAGAAACCCTAGCCAAAACCAACTTAGGAGATTTAACCATTGGCAGCTTAGTTAATTTAGAAAGAGCAATGGCAGCAAGCAGTAGGTTTGACGGACACATTGTTCAGGGGCATGTTGACCAAACAGGCGTTTGTAAATCTATTAAAGAAGAAAATGGCAGCTGGATGTTTACCATTACCCACGAAGCAAAAGACCACATTACCGTGGAAAAAGGTTCTATTACCATAAATGGTGTGAGCTTAACTGTTGTAGATGCTCAACGCACACAGTTTTCTGTTTGTATTATTCCGTATACGTTTGAGCATACCACTTTTAAAACACTAAAAGCCGGCAATACCGTAAACCTTGAGTTTGATATCATTGGCAAGTATGTAGAAAAACTATTGGCTTATAAGAAATAAATTTTTAATGTTTTTGAAAAAGTAAAAAATAACCAAAAAGTACATATATACAAGTTGTGCTTAATACTGAAAGATGAAAGAAAACTTTTTTGGATTTTATCCTCCCACTGAAATTGAAATTGACCAAATTTGGAAAGACTCGATAATTGTATTTGATGCAAATACACTTTTGAATCTTTATAGATATAGTAAAACAACTAAGGACGATTTTATTAAAACTATTAAAGAATATTCAGAAAGAATTTGGTTGCCGTATCAAGCAGGTTACGAATTTCATAGTAATAGAATCTCTGTGATAAAATCACAAGAAGAAGCATATTCTGATATATCCAACAAATTTGATGAAGTTTATAAAAAAGTTGAAAACGAACTCAATCAATTTAAAAGGCATCCATTTATTAACGTTCAAAAAATATTAGCTGAGTTATCTAAAAAAAATGAAAAAATAAAAAAAGATCTCTTGGTTTTATCTGAAAAACACCCTGAATATCTTAAAAATGACGAAATACTTCCAGATATAACAGAGTTATTTGAAGGAAAAATTGGACGCGACTTTTCTGAAAATGACTTAGAACAAATTTATAAAGAAGGTAAAGAGAGGTATGAAAAGAAAATACCTCCTGGATTCTCGGATTTACCAAATAAAAAAAATAGAGGTAATCGAAAACTATTTGGAGATTTAATAATATGGAAGCAACTTATCGCAAAATCGAAAGCAACTAAAAAAACAATGATTCTTGTTACAGACGATAGAAAAGAAGACTGGTGGCATAAATTTAAGGGACAAACAATCAGACCAAGAGAAGAATTGATTAAGGAATTCTACGATGAAACTGGATTCCGGATATTAATTTATCAAGCTGATTCATTTTTAACCTTTGCTAAAGCCAAATTAGATTCTAAAGTAAAAGATGCTTCCATAAAAGAAGTTAAACAAGTACGATTAGAGGATGAATTAGAATATAATAAGGAAAACAAAAGTATTATCAGTACAAACGTTGAGTGGTGGGATAAATTAAACAATGTAAATAAGGTTTCTGCTAATTTAGACTGGCTTGATAAATTAGATAACCTGAATAAAGTATCTGCTAATCTTGACTGGATTGACAAATTAGAAAATCTAAATAACGTTTCTACTAATCTCGACTGGCTTGATAAACTCGATAAACATCCAATAAAAAAATATAGATAATAAAATAAATCCTCCAAATGAGGATGAATAAAACAAAAAAGTACTAAGCACAACAATGGCTATAAGTAATTGCTCGTTCTCGCCTACTTCTGGAAATCCTTACTGATTTTCAGTTTGGTATGTACTTGCAAAGTTAACCGCTAAACCACGCAACTACTCATAGCCGAAACCGTTACAACAATACCCTTCGTCCAACCCATCTCCGCTCCCGAAAACATCCTCGCTTGTGGTAAATAAAAATACATTCACTTTTTATGAGTAGAAACTATAAATTCTATAGTCCTAAAGGACTTTACTTTATAAGTTTTACTACTGATATGTTGGAGAAGCTGTTTTTGTTAAAGAAGAATATTCAGATTGCAACGTAAAGAATTTAAACTATTGTATTATTAATAAAGGTTTAGTAAATTTATACTTAATTTAAAAATAAATATGAAAAGCTATAACAAATCAAAACCACAAGCGAGGACACTTGCAAGAGCGGAGGGTAGATATACACAAGTTGGCGGTAATGGTATTTAAGCAACCATTAAGGTTAGAAAATATCACTTTTTATAAGACAATAAAATACAACTGATAACAATAATTACTAATGTTCAAATCACTGAGAAATAAAATCCGTTCCATTTTTAAACCTGACGATGATTCAAACTTAAATGGTCATAAAATTGATTTCATTTCCGATTTACCGGAAGTTGAAAAGAAAAAGGTTTTGAGAATGGTAGAAGAAAAAAGGGAAAAGGAATTGAACAACCATCCTAAAATTGCAATCATAGGTAAAACGGGTGTGGGGAAATCAAGCACAATAAACAATTTATTCAGAGTAAACCTTGGGGTAAGCCACTTTGAGGCTTGCACTAAGGACGCAGAACCTGTAATAATATCTAACGGCAAAGGCAAAATTATTATTTACGACATGCCAGGACTTGGAGAGGACTTAGATAAAGACGAGCAGCATAAAAAACTCTATAAAAAAGTTTTACCGCAGTGCGATGTTGTTTTATGGATTTTAAATATTGCTGACCGAGAAATGTCATCACAACAAACACACATCAAAGAAATTTCCGAATATCTTGAGAACACGTTAGTAATTTGTGCGAACAAAGCAGATATACTTGAACCTTCTGAATGGATTGAAACGCAAAATTTACCATCAATTGCACAAGAAGAAAATCTCAAGAAGCGAATTGCCGATATTAGGAAAAAACTTTGCAAAATTATTCCTGATCTTGAAGAAGATAGGATTGTATATTACTCAGCAAAACGTAAATATCGAATGAATGATTTGTTTCGTGCTATGATGGATGCATGTCCCATTAAAAGGGCTTGGGTATTAGAATCACGAATGGATGTTGCAGAATTTACCGAGCTAGTAGATTTAGAAATTTTAAAACAACTTAAAAATGGCAGAAAAGAATGATGATGATTTCATCTATGGTCGGCTCCAAAATGAGCTGAAAGAAATCGAAGAGCAAAAAAAGCGGGCACACCTGCGTAAGCGCGAGTCTGAATCAAATTGGCTTGCAGACTTGCTTCGCCAAATCGGCAAAGCACTCGCTTATTCATTTGAACTTTTAGCAAAACTATTTGAAAAATTTTTTTGATAGAAATTATGAAAGCAAAACTTCTTCCACTTTTGTTGTTTCTCTCCCTCAACACAATTGCACAACAGTCTAAGTTATCATGTGTTTCTAACACAAGTCAAGTAAATACTAAAACTCATAATTCAGTTAATGAAGCACCACAAATAATTTATTTAAAAAATGAAACTGAAAAAAAAGATTGGACAGACATATGGCTTCCAATTTTTGCGGCTCTCTTGGTTACAATAGGTGCTTACATTGGCGTTTTAAAACAGTCAAAAGCTTCTTCGATTTCAGGTTTTAGAGTTAATTGGATTGAAGATTTAAGAGTGAGTTACAGCAAGTTTTTGATTGCACTTAGAAACGTAGATAACAAAATCCGCAATGGAACAATTGACCCTAACAACTACAGTAAAGACGATGATGAAGAAGATTTACAATTTCTAAAGACCAAGATTAAACTTCTACTAAACCACAACCCTTTAAGAAATCCCGACCATGTAGATTTTTATGGATACCTACTACTTTACATGGAAGAGCACAAGGATTATTATAGAGGACAGCCATCAGACGATAAACTCCAAGCTCTTGACAGAAGGAAAGCAGAGATGGAAGAGGTTCTACTAAATATTTTGAAATCCGAATGGGAAAAAGCAAAGAGGTTTACATAGTATTTAGCAAACTGTTTTCCATTTGCTCAAAATGGTGACAGTTACACAGCAACACATCCGCCAACATCGGTTTTGTGTCAGCTGGGTTGACGTGCTTCTATTGACAATTTCATGTATAAATGAAGTTTGGCTCTCCGTATCAAATGTAGTGCTAAAAAAGCCCACCCGAATACAAAATCGAAAACCGTTACAACATCACCCTACTTCCAACTACCCATTTCTACCACATTTTAAACACCACCAACTGTATTAACGTTGGGTTGTTAATTGTTTCATCATTAATAGCATGTTGGGGGCTGTATATCTACTTAATTTTAGCAGTTAATATACACCTTGTGAATTTTAAACTGTTATGACAAAAAAAATATTAATCTTAATTTTTATTTTGTTATTGGGAGCCGTTGGTTTTATTGGCTATAATTTTTATAAAAACGTTAAACAACCTATTTCTAGCAATGCCATTATAGCTGTTCCGCAAAATGCTGCGTTGCTGTTAAAAGAAAAAAACATTACGGCTTTTTATAAAAAAATTGCTTCTACCAATATTATTTGGGAAGAACTCACCAACAATACCTCCACTTTTAAATCCATTAAACAACAAGCCCATTTTTTAGATTCGGTTTTAGCCATTAATGAAATAAGTACGGTACTTTCCGAAAAGTCGATGTTAATGTCCATGCACTTATCGGGTGCCAACAGTTACGATTTTGTTTTTTACTTCTCTACCCTACCCAACATTGATGAAAAAAATGTACTGACCTTACTAAAGTCTAAACTTAAAATTAACCCATCCGCAAGAAATTACGATGGAAAAAACATTTACAGCATCACTAAAAATGATGAAAAATTGTTTTTTGCTTTTGATAAATCCATTTTTGCCATTAGTCACAGCTCGTTGCTAATTGAAGATGTTATTCGTCAATTAAAAAGCAACACCTCATTGTTAAATGACCAAGCTTTTAATACCATTTTAAGCACTACAGGAGAAGTACCTGACGGAAATATTTTTATTAATCACCAACGATTACCCAAATTATTAGCTCAACCTGTTCATCAGCAACATAAAGAAAAAATAGCAAAAGCTACTAATTATGCCTCGTGGAGTGCGTTGGATATTACCTTAAAATCTAATTCCATTATGTTAAATGGGTTTACCTCTGTAGATGCCCAACAAAACTCTTTCCTCTCGCTTTTTGCAGATCAAACCAATACCTTGGGCGGACCAAAAATTAACCTTACGGGTGTTATTCCCGCCAATACTGCTTTTTTATATTATTACAGTTTTAGTAATTCCGAAAAGTTTTTTAAAAACAGAAAGTCTTGGTTAAAACAAAACAACACTTATTTTGACTACGAAAAATATATTGATGCCATAAGTGGAGCTCATTCCATTGATATAGAAGCAGAATTAGTAGCGAATGTAGGCAATGAATTAGCATTTGTAATTACCGAACCGCTTAATAAAGATTTAATGGGAAACAGGTTTGTACTTTTCCGAGTAAACAGCTTAGAAAAAGCCAAAGAAAATTTACAAGCAATTCAACAAAAAACAAATTTACAAGCCACAACAGAAAATGAGCAAAGCCCTCAACAATTAAATTTTCAATTGCATTTTAGCCAACTTTTTGGGAAACCTTTTTTCGATATTAATCAGCCGTATTATTTATTTATTGATGATTATTTAATTTTTGGAGAAACCGAAACCGGCATTAATGAATTTTACAAAAACTATGTTGCTGAAAAAACGCTAAAGAAAGATGAAAACTTCCAAGCATTTAGCGACCAGTTATCTAGTAGTGCTTCTATATTTGTGTATAACAACATTGCTCGTTCGGTACATTGGTACAAAACATTTATGGACGAACCGTTTATTCCCGAAATTGATAGCAACATTGAATTTATCAGAAAATTTGAAGCCATTGCCTTTCAGGTTTCACCACAAAAAGACCAATTATTTTACAACAATATCTATTTTAAATACAATCCTGTTTATAAACAAGATACCCGGACATTATGGGAGGTTTTACTGGATACCACAACTGCCACTGCTCCACAAATTGTATTAAATCATCACACACAAACCAAAGAGATAATTGTTCAGGATGTAAATAATAAACTATACCTCATAAGCACCAATGGTAAAATATTGTGGACAAAACAACTCAGCGAACGAATTCACGGACAAATACATCAAATAGATATCTTTAAAAATAACAAGTTACAGTTGTTATTTTCCACTAAAAATAAAATTTATCTGCTCGACAGAAATGGTAAAAATGTAAATAAGTTCCCTGTTGAACTTAAGGCCGAAGCCACTACTCCTGTTAGTCCGTTAGATTATGATAACAACAGAACCTACCGTATTTTAATTGGCTGCAGCAACAACATTGTTTATAATTATGATAGTAATGGCGATTTGGTAAAAGGCTGGGATTATGACGCTTCTAAAAGCTCGCCAAGTGGAATTATCAAACATTTTATTATTGGAAACAAAGATTATATTGTAATTCCAACCAAAAACGGAAGTATAAAAGTAGTTCAACGAAACGGTAAAGACCGTTTACAGTTAAAATCTACCTTGCCCACTACTGCTAATGAAGTTTTCTTAAAAGTAGAAAAAGATTTGGCTGCTTCTTACTTAATTTGTGCTGATTCCTCGGGAAATGTGGTAAAATTGTTTTTCAACGATAAATTAGAAACACTAAAACTTATTTCCGAAAACAAAACAGATTTTTACAGTTTTAGCCCTACAAATATTAGTCCTACAGCTAATTCAAGCAGTCATGTTTTTGCGTTAGAAAATCAAGTAATTGTAAGTGATAACTCAGCCAACCAGTTATTTAAAACGGAAATTCCGGAAACCATCACACATCAGCCATTACTATTTTCTTTACCCGATAAAAGCAAAAAAATTGGTGTAGTTACGGCTTCAACTATTTATTTAATTAATGATGCCGGAACAATTGAAAGCGATTTTCCATTAAATGGTTCTACTCCGTTTATGATTGATGATATCAACAACGACAACACACTTAATTTGGTAGTAGGCGATAAAAAATTAATCTTTTTGTATAATTTAAAATAGCCACGCACAAAAGCATACAACTAGAGATAAAGATAAAATGGCGTATTCCATATAACATATAAAAAAGAATATTATTTACATATGAAATAATAGTTTAACACAAACGTTACACAGGTAATTTAACATACTACCCTATCAGCCAATTTCAACATAAAAATTCTTTTTTTGCTACTTCTTCAAGTAGTTTAAATTTGATTATCCTAGTTTTTTTAATGCTGTTTACCTTCAACGGTTTTTCACAATTAAAAACAGAAAACAAACTACTGGTGGGTAGGTTAGAACTTTCTGAAAAGCAATACGAAAGTGCTATACAAAAATTTAATTATGTTATTGAAAACTATCCTCCTAACTACGAACCTTATTATTACAGAGGCATTGCTAAAATTGAACTTGGTGATGTTGCCGGAGCAGAAATGGATTTTACTGAAGCCATTAAACTACGCCCTTTAAAAACAGATTTATACATTATTAGAGGTTCGGCTCGTGAACGACTAAAAAACTATGATGGTGCTTTTGAAGATTTTAATAAAGCACTTGAACTTAATCCTATAAATCCTGATATTTATTTAAATAGAGCACTGGTTTACAGTTATCTCAATCAATATGATAAAGCCATAGATGATTGCAATAAAGCCATTCATTACGGTTCAAGAAAAGAACTAACGTATATTATTAGAGGCATGTCGAAATTGGGGAACAAACAATACCGAGAAGCCATTGCTGATTTTGATTTAATATTAGAAAATAATAAATTCAATGCTTCCTCTTATGTGCGTAAAGCAACTGCACACTACTATTTAGGAAATTACGATACTGCTCAAACCAATATTCAAATTGCATTACAAATTGAACCCGATAATACCTATGCTTATTTTCAACAAGCCATGATTTTTATAAAACTCGAACAAAATGATGAAGCCTTAAAAAGTTTATCAAAAGTGATTAGCATTTCGCCTGAATCAGCTACAGCATATTACAATCGAGCCATTTTGTATGCCGAAAAAAATGATTATAAAAATGCATTAAAAGATTACGATAAAGTTATTTTCTTGAGTCCAAACAATATTTTGGCTTACTATAACCGAGCAGCCATTTTTAATCAGCTAAAAAAATACAAAGAAAGTTTAGCAGATGTGGAACAAGCAATAGCTCTTTACCCCGATTTTGTGGATGGATACAAACTAAGAAGTAATATTTACAGACAATTAGGGAACATTAGTAAAGCAGAAACCGATTTAGAAACGGCTCAATTGATTAATCGAACTAAAAGCAATGCAACAGATAGTTTAAAACAAATTGAGGAAGAATTTTTAGCCCGATTAACTTCGTTTAGCAATAATACCAATGAAAATGTTACCAAATATAGCGACCAAACCATTTCCTTATCATCTCCCTATTATATTAGTCTGTTAGCTCAAAATAAGAACAAGCAAGTAATTGATTCGTGGAACGAAAACTATAAATCGTACACACCTTACTTTGTTCTAAAAATGGAAGATGAAGAAGTTTTAGATATCCCATTAAAGGAAAAAAAGCTGCATTTTATTAATGATAAAATCTCTAAAAACCCTAATAATGCTGAGTTATACATTCAGCGAGGAGTTATTTATGCTTCTTTAAAACAACACGAAAAAGCCATTTTAGAATTTAACAAGTCCTTACACATTGATAAAAACTATTACTTAGCTTATTTTGCTCGTGCCAATTTATTTCATCAAATGCTAAACGAATCAGAAAATTCGAACATTAATATTGATATGATTATTAAAGATTACGACAAAGCTATAGCACTAAATCCTGCTTTTAAATATGCCGCTTTTAACCGAGGGATTTTATACTTTCAATTATCAAAATATATTAAAGCTATTGAAGATTTTAGTGTTGCCATTGAGTTAGACAACAGTTTTTCTGAAGCGTACCTAAACCGAGGATTGATTTTACTTATTTTAAATAACCACGAACAAGCTTGTAAAGATCTCAGTAGAGCCGGAGAATTAGGCTTAGGTAGTGTTTATTTATTAATTAATAGGTATTGTAATTAGTTATCCGTTAATGGTTAATTAGTAGTTCTCAAACTTTAAACCTAAAAACCTCACTCCTTCTTCTGTTCTATTTTGTTTTTGTTGCTGCCTTTTAAAGGAACAGCCTCTTCTCTAAAAAGAATGTCAATGGCATCTGTTAAATCTTTTTTCATTTCAGAAAATACTGTTCCATCAAAATAACCTCTTACCCTACCTTGTTTATCAACTAAAATAAGCAGTTGAGAATGTAAAAAACCTCCTTCAGCAATAGAATCTTTAGCAACATTTACAAAAAAACCATTAAAAGCAATGTCATAAATTTCATCTTTATTTCCGGTTACAAAATCCCAATTATCAGTATTGGCATGTACTTTTTTAGCATATTCTTTAAGTACAGGCACAGAATCTGCTTCCGGGTTTACAGTTATTGATAAAAACCTCAGCTCTTTTCTGTCGGAAAACTTGTCTTGTACATACCTCATATTGGTTGTCATTTTAGGACAAATGGTAGGGCAAGTAACAAAAAAGAAATCAGCTACATACACATTTCCTAGCATGTCATCTCGGGTAACTTTTTTACCATCTTGATTGATAAACTCAAAATAAGGAATTTGATGATAGGTGGTATCAAAGCTTCCATCGGGATTTTCTACAGCAGTTTTATTACCATAAACCGGTAGTCTAGTAAAATTATGCTCTCCTGTATAAAGCAATAAATAAAATAAAGATGGTAATACTAAAATTGCTATTAAAATACCGAATTTTTTAAATTGAGATGAAGCCATTATATGTTAAAATTAAAGAGTCAACAAAATTACACAGAAAAGACGTTAAAACTTTACTTATCTTTGAGCAAATAAGAACCTAGCATTTAAATTTAATATGAATATCTCCTTCCAAAAGTTATTTTTTGCCCTTGCAACAAGTTGTTTGTTATTTGTTGTGCTAATTTTTGCAAAATCTATTCTTATTCCCTTAGCTTTTGCTTTATTTTTATCTTTTATTTTATTTCCGCTTGCCAAACGGTTTGAACGATGGGGAATGAACGATTTAATTGCTGCCTTTTTATCTATTTTTATCGTATTTTTAGTATTAAGCGGGGGTATTTATATCTTTTCCGCACAACTTATAGGCTTATCTAAAGAGCTTACAGATTTTCAGGAAAAAGTATTAGATGTAATTGCTAACGCAACGGTTTACATTAATAATAATATCAATTTTGTTGAAGACTTAAACAAAGACCAACTGTTAGCAGAAAACAGAGGTTGGCTTCAAAAAACTGCAGGAACATTAGCTCAACAAACATTTAATAGCACTGCTAATTTTATAACCGGCTTATTTGCCACCATCATTTTTACTTTTTTAATTTTAATTTACCGAAAAGGCTTAACCAAAGGCTTTGTAGCTTTTGCTGCAAAAGAGAACCGCAACCGTGTATTTAAGATGTTAAAATCTGTTCAGCAAGTTGGTCAGCAATATTTATTTGGAATGATTTTACTTATTATTATTATTGGTTTGGCCAATAGTTTTGGATTAATGATCATTGACGTTGACCATCCGTTTTTGTTTGGATTTTTTGCAGCCACACTTTCTATCATTCCTTACATAGGAACTGCATTTGGTGCCATAATTCCAATTTTATACACAATGATGGCATATAGTTCTTTTTTTATGGGAGCACAAGTTGCTATACTTTTTTGGGCAGTTCAGTTGATTACCGATAACTTTTTAAGTCCTAAAATTGTTGGTGGAAGTTTAAAAGTTAATGCCTTAACTACTATTTTAAGTTTAATTATTGGTGCTACTATTTGGGGAGTTGCAGGCATGGTGTTATTCTTACCATTTGCCGCTATGCTTAAAGTAATTTGCCAAGAGTTTGATACGCTAAAACCAATTGCCTTATTAATAGGAACTCAAGACAAAGAAGAAGAAAACAAAGAGTCTTTTATAAGTAAATGGAAGAGGAAAATTGCAGCTTGGCGAAAAAAACTTAGTAAAAAGGCTAATTAAAAAGCTTTCCGATATGTTTCTCTGAAAGTGGTTTTTCAATAAAGTCTATTACATCGTTGTTATTCTTAGCTTTTGCTATATCAGTTGGATCTAAGGAAGAACTTAACATATAAATTTTACAACGATTTTTTATTTTATCTGAAAGTTGACTATAAAGGTTCAAAAAATCAAAACCATCCATCAAAGGCATTTTAATGTCTAAAAAAATGATTTCAGGCAGTTCTTCAAGTGCATTTTCTTTTGATTGCAAATACGCTAATCCTTTTTGAGCTGAATCAACACAAACAATTTCTTTGACATCACAATAATCAGTTAATATTTCTGTGGCTATAAACAAATCATACTTAGAATCATCTATTACCAAAACGGAATTTAGTTTCATAATAATGTATAATTATTTCTTAGTATTATTTATTATTTGATTTACAACAGCATTAAGTTTGTTGGTCGTTTCTTCAATTCCTTCAATTATTTCTCGTTTAGATTCATCTGGTCTATCTTTATCTTTTAACAACTTTATTAACCCCAAAATAGTTGCAATTGGCCCTCTAATTTCATGAGACTGAATTTGTTTTATTTCCGAAATAACTTTGTCGTGTTTTTTTTCTTTTTTTCTGTAATAGGTAAATGCCACAAATAATAGAATTATTAAAACAACAATGGCAAAGGTATAAAACAACGACTTTTTCTGATTATTTAAAGAAATGATTTCAAGCTCTTTATTTTTAATAAGCAAATCTTTATCTTTTAAATCTATTTCTCGTTGAGTTTCTAATTTAGAAAGTTGTTCTTTTGAAGATAATAAATATAACGAATCGTTTATAGCTGTTTTTTCATTCGTAAGCTCATAAGCTTTTTGGTAGTTTTTTTGGATAACATAAACCTCTATTAAACTTTCCAAAAAACCCACTTTAGGAGCTTTGAAATCAATTTCATCACACAAGGCAATAGCATCTGTTAAATATTTTTGAGCGTTATCTATTAAATTTTGGTTAGGAGGATTGCTTTTTTTATATTGATTTAAATAGATACTTCCTACATTGCCTTTTCCGGTTGCTATATGATTTTTCAATCCTAAATCAGTAGCAATTTCTAATGCTTTATAATGAAATTCTAACGCCTCAACATATTCTTTTTTTCTAGAATGTACATTTCCTATATTAGAAAGATTGATTAATGCCCCTGATTTATTTCCATTTCTCTGATTAATATTAAACGCTTTGTTTAAATAAAGCATTGCCGTATCATAATGTGGAATTTCCATATAAACACGAGCTAAATTTCCTAAAGCTCTAGCTTCATCAGCATCTGTAGTGTGGTTTTTATAGAGATTTAATGCTTTTAAATAGTAGGTTTTGCTTTTATCAAACTCTTTTAGTTCATAATAAATGTTAGCTATATTTTCATAAACAATTCCTTTATTTCTATGCTCGTCTGTTTCTTCATAAATTTTAAGTGCCTCAAAATTACACTCTATTGCTTTGGTATAATTGGCAAGTTTGGTATAAACCTGACTTAAGTTTGTTTTTACACCTGCCACTCCTTTTGGGTTGTCTATCGATTTAAAAATTTTGATAGATTGCTGGTTATATTCCAACGCCTTATCAAATTCTGAATTCGCTGCATAATTAGCAGCTAATAAAGCTATTGAAGAAGCTTCTTTGCTTTTCAAACCTAATTCTTGAGCTAATTCTAACGCTTTTGTAGTATATTTTTTGCCTTCAGTTGGATTTAATGAAATATAGAAATAACCTATTCTTTCCAATAATACTACTTTAGCACTATCGTTAGGTAAAGTTGCTGCAACCGTAATTAAAGAATCTATATATTCTTGTTGGGTGGTAACTTTTGCTTGTATGTTTAGTTGAAACCAAACAATAAAAAAGAAAATGCCATATTTTATTTTGTGCATACGCTATTTCGTCTAATTCTTATTTATAAAAATAGGGTTTTATCAAAAACAGGGTTCTACGTTAAAAACCTTTTGTTTGTTTGAGATTATTAACAGTTTTTTAATTTTTTAAAATTGATTTACAACCAAACACTAAATTAAAATAGCATTTTTATAATAAAAAATCCCAACAAGTTAAAAAGCTTGTTGGGATTAAAAAGTAAATATAAAATCTTTCCTTTTAAAACAAGTAGCTTAAGCTTACACCATACGTTCTACCTAATTGGTAAGAATTGAATGTATATTCTACATCTTTATAAACCTGTGTTTGTTTAACAATAGGATTTAATAAGTTAGATGCCGAAAGTCTCAGTTTAAAATGATCCCCTAAAGTTTTGGTTAAGTTAACGTTTAACTGATGTACTGGTTGAGCTTTTACATTAGGCGTTGCATCTACTACCACTAAAGTAATTTTTTCTCCGGCAACATTGTAGTTTAAGTTTACAGATAAGCCTAAAGAATCATTGTTATATCCTAAAAAAGCATTTACTATGTATGGCGATTGACCATACATTTCTCTTGTACTTGCAGCACTTGGATCTTGAGCTCTTATTAATTCTAATTGTTGTTCATCAATATCTACTTTTGAAGTAATTAAAGAGAAATTACCTCCTATACTAAATTGTTGTTTATCGTTTGATATAAAGTTCAATTGTTTTTTTACTTCCACCTCAACTCCGTAAAGTTTCCCGTTTTCTACATTTCTCCACGTTAACTCATCATTTTGAGCTTGTGTATTAAACACAAATTCAATAGGGTTAGTAAAGTTTTTATAAAACACTCCAAAGGAAACCAATTCTCCTAAATTTGGAAACAATTCAAATCTTAAGTCAAAATTATCTACCAATGTTCTGTCTAATTCCGGATTACCAATAATAATCCAGTTAGCAGCAAAATCGTAAGAAGCAAATCCGGAAATTTCTCTAAAAGTAGGTCTCGCTAACGTTCTAGAATAAGCTGCTCTTAAGTTTGTTTTAGAAGAAAGTGCATACGAAGAATTAACAGCAGGTAAAATATCAACACTCTCTAACAAACCTGCTTCTTGGGTTTCATCTGCACTAACACTCGTAATGTAAGTGGTTTCTAACCTTGCTCCACCAATAACTCTTAATTTTTTAGTAGCCCAAACATCTCCCATTAAATATCCGGCAGTAATAATTTGCTCCCCTACATAGTTATTTCTTTTTTCAGAAGCATCTTCCATATAAATGTACTGAGAAACAGGATTTCCAGGTGATGGCAAAATCATATTTTCATCTGCTAAATAATCAACAACACTTCCCGTAAACATGTTAGCCCCTTGTTTTCTATAATTATATCTAAACTCACTTAATGTTCTATCTTGATATAAATAAGCTCCACCAAATTTAATTTTTGATGATTTACCATCTTTTTCAAACATAGTAAACTCTAAGTTCATTTTGGCATCAAAAGTAGATTGATCTAAATACCTGTAAAAACGAGCCGGAGCCGGATAAGCTGAAGTATTTATACTATAAGTAGTATCATTATCTGTACTAACTGTATAATCATTAGAAAAATAACGTTGGTCTGGCGTATATTGAGAAGAGGTAGAATAAGCCGTTAACCAATCAATTTTAAGTTTTTTCAACCCTTCAACATAATGATCACCTTTTAATTGATAACTGGTTAACTGTCTTTCTTGATAAGATAAACTTCTTGTTTGGTAATGTAATCCTTGATCTTCTTTTGGGAAAATACCTTCCTGAAAAGTAGTTTCTTTAGTGCCACTTTGGTTACGAACATACGTTAAACTCAGTTTATTATTCTTTCCTATTTTATAAGAAAGGTTTCCTAACGCTCCCATCAATACTTCTTCTTGAGATTTAGTATCATTTAATTCTTGCTGTGTAATTAATTCTTCCACCTCATCAACACTCCCTGTTAAACTGTATCTTCCCGAAAATGCATTTTGTTGTTTGTGTACAAACTCTCTTGAGTAAGAAAGTCCGGCAACAAATCCAAGTGTATTTCCAAAAACTGTTTTTTGATTTCCTACAGATAAGGAATAACGTTGGTTGATTGATGATGGCGACTCTACCCCTTCCATTTCTTTACTAAAAGATTTAGTAACTGTTTCCAACTGAGCATTATTTACAAACAAAGGAGGAACACCACCGGTTAATATCGGATCAGGAATATCTCTACCTCCATCATCTTTACCAAATAATTCAGATGAAGCACCCCCATGAGATAAAAATTGATCATTAAAACTAGAGAAAGTATTGTAGCTAACCCCCGCAGAAAATTGTAAAGTAAATTTTTCAGGAAAATCTTTCGTTTCAATGTTTAATAACCCTCCGGTAAAACTTCCCGGTAAATCAGGAGAAAATGATTTTACTACCGTCATGTTTTCAATCATGTTGGTAGGAAATAAATCTAATTCCACTGCATTTTTATTAGGATCCAACCCCGGAATTTCAGCTCCATTAAGTGTTGTTTTACTGTACCTATCGCTCAACCCTCTTACATAAACATATTTGCCGCCTTCAATGGTTACTCCTGTAACTCTTTTTGCAGCACTTGCCACATCATTATCACCTCTTTTAGTGATTTCCTGCGCAGTAATTCCTTCCATTACTGTTGCCGATTTTTGTTTCACTTTTAGCATATAGTTTTCTGAACTTCTAACTGCTTTAGCTTCCACCACAAAATCAGATAAAGCTACAGAAGAGTTTTGTAAAGAAAAATTATGCATTACTACTTGTTTATCGGCTACATTAACTTCTATGGAATCTGAATTAAAAGAAATGTAAGAACAAATAATGGTTTGTTTCCCGATAGGAACATTTTTTATAAGGTAATTTCCTTCAAAATCAACAACAGCACCTATAGATGTTCCTTTAACAAAAACAGTTGCTCCAATAAGTTCTTCGGCAGATTCAGAACTAACTACTTTCCCTTTAATCATTCCTTGCGAAAAAGCTATTGTTGTTGTTAAAATTAAACTAAAAGTACTTACTAATTTTTTCATTTTTATTCTTTTATTTGATAGTGCAAAGGAATTACAACAGGTTGAATGAGACGTTAATCGAATGTTACATTAGTGTTATTTTCTGGTAATATTTTAGGACAAAAAGTATCATTTGCTTAACACATATGAGCACTTTACTTTCTCAAACACCAAAAAAAATAGCTGTTTATTAAGGATTTACACCTTATCTTCAAATATTAACTAATTGTTAAGTAAGAGTAATGTGTTTATTCATATTTACAAAAACTACGGCAGTTTTTTGAATAAGATGTACAAAAAACTATTTGCCTGATTTATAAACTTTTTTTATATTTGAGAAAAGATAAGTTTGATAAAAATCAGACCTATCTATACATTAGTAGCTATTAAAAAACTCTTAACCTATGACAACAGAAAAAAATAACAATAGAAACAATTCGACTAAACTTAATCCAACTCCTTTTGTTCAAACTTACTTTCACGGAACAAAAGCTGATTTGAAAATTGGAGATTTAATCGAAACGGGGTTCAACTCCAATTTTGGGCAAAGAAAAAATACAAAATATATTTTTTTGACAGCAACTTTAGACGCTGCTATATGGGGAGCTGAACTTGCTTCTGGTAAAGGATGCGAAAGAATTTATTTAGTTGAAGCAACAGGTCCAATTGAAGATGATCCAGACCTAACTGACAGAAAATTCTCAGGTAATCCCACAATGTCATATCGTTCAACTAAACCGTTTAAGGTTGTAGGAGAAGTTACAGTTTGGCAAGGGCACCCTGCCGAACAAGTTAAAACAATGAAAGAACACCTTGCCAAACTTAAAGAACAAGGCATTAATTCATTAAATGATTAAAAAACAAAAGATGAAGAAAAGTAATCTAATAGAAATGAATAATATGGGTATCGTTGTAGAAAACCTTGACAACGCCATATCTTTTTTCTCTGAAATTGGTTTAAAGCTCGAAGGGCGTACTACAATTGAAGGTGAGTGGGCTGGTCGTGTTACTGGACTTGGCAATCAGAACGTGGAAGTAGCTATGATGGTTACACCTGATGGACACAGCCGCCTTGAAATTTCAAAATTTATTAACCCAACAACTATATCAGACCATAGAAAAGCACCTGTTAATTCTCTCGGTTATCTGCGTATAATGTTTAGAGTTGACAACATTGACGAGTTAGTTTCCCGACTCATAAAAAACGGCTCTGAACTTGTTGGTGAAATGGTTCAGTATGAAAACTCATATCGGCTTTGCTACATCCGTGGAACGGAAGGACTTCTAATTGGATTGGCAGAACAACTATAAAACAAAAAAAGACCTTCCCATCTGAGATGGGAAGGTCTTTTTTAATTTTTTTAAAGCTATTTTAAAATTGTATTATGGGAAAGTCAATGTCCAACCTTGAGCCCAGTTAGCTCCTCCCGGTTCAAAAGCACCTTTGTAGGTTACATTAGTGTACCAAGGGTCAGTTGGGGCAGCACCTGCCGCTAAACCAGATGGAATAGGGTTAGTTGCTGAAATGGTAACATTTTGAACCGTTAAGTTAGTTACACTAGCATGAGTTGATAAATCAGCTCCTGGGTTTGTTACAGCTGAAACGATTAAGTCTGAACCAATATTTGATAAAACAATACCATCAAACTTAAGTTGTCCGTTGTCTAATCTGTTTTTAGAATCTTCACCAGAAGCCAAATCTTCAATGTCAATTCCTTTACCAAAGTTATGGAAGATAGAGTTATGATACTCTCCTCCTGCATTATCTCTAAAAGTTAATAATCTAGAAGTTCCGTTACCGATATAAGTAGCATTAAAAACTTTTGGTGTAGCATAAGGCATTCCGTCTTCAGGAGTAGTTCCTCCATCGTGCTCACCACCTCTATCTGCATCAACATTTTGTATGGCTAACCAAAACTGACCTTTTCCTCTAAATCCTTCATCGTAATCAAAAGAATCATCATCACCATTTGAAGCAACTAAATACCTTGTATTTACAGTTCCACCAAACCATTCAAAACCATCATCAGCGTTTCCAACAACTTCAACATATTCTATTGTAGTTCCTGAACCAACACCACCCATAGTTAATCCGTTAATTTCGTTTCC
This sequence comes from Flavobacteriales bacterium BRH_c54, assembly GCA_000961845.1. GTDB lineage: Bacteria > Bacteroidota > Bacteroidia > Flavobacteriales_E > Vicingaceae > BRH-c54. Next base: position 11,590 of record LADZ01000044.1, on the reverse strand, counting down.
TGCACCAATATCAGTACCACCATGTCTGATAGAAACATATTTAAATACTCCTGAATTATCAGCATCATTATTACCTCCGTAAATTCCTCTGACTTCTGTAGTAGGTATCCCTTCAATAGCAGAAGTTCCCGGAGTAGAATTTAACGTAGCGTTTCCTAAAATTATTACACCACCCCATTGTCCTGAAGTAGATAATGGCACAGAACCATTTAACGGATCAGCTTCAAAAGTGAAGATAATAGGTTGTGTTGGTGTTCCAACAGCATTAATTTTACCACCTTTTGCAACAATTAGAGCAGAAGCATTTGAGCCTGTTCCCGGCTTCCCTTTAATAACTGTACCTGCTTGTATGGTTAATTCTTGACCAGAATTTACAAATACCATCCCATCTAATATATACACTTTTTCATTAGTCCAAGTAGTTGTTCCTGTTCCAGAGCCATTATCAGTAACATTAACTACATTACTAGGGGTTGGTGTTGGAGTTGGGTTAACTGGGTCTGGAGTTTTTTTATCGTCTTTAGAACAAGAAGTAAAACCTCCAGCAATTCCTACACATAAAGCAGAAATAAGAAGTAAATTTTTTGTTTTCATTTTTTTCATTTTTAAATTTAGTTTATAATTAACTTTTCAATGGCAAAATAACGAGCACATTATTACTTCTCTGTATCCCCTATTTTATAATACTCTTATGATGATGTTAAGGAAATATTACCTGAAAAACTTATTGGGTTGTTTTTAGTGCTAATTTTATTGCTTTAACCTCGTATAAAGGCTAACAAAAGCATTATTAATATTAAATTAACACAATTAACAAAAGAAGAGGGGTAACTTTGGTGAAAATAATTAGTTACTACTATTATGACAAACGAAAAGATATTATTAGTTGATGATGAGCAAGACATCCTTACCTTTATTAGCTATAATTTAAAAAAAGAAGGTTTTGAGGTACTAACAGCTTTGTCAGGAAAAGAAGCAATACAAATTGCACAAAAAGAAAAACCTGACTTAATTGTTATTGATGTAATGATGCCCGAAATGGATGGCATAGAAACCTGTCACGAATTAAGAGCCATAGACGAACTAAAAGACACACTTATTACCTTTTTAAGTGCTCGTTCTGAAGATTACTCACAAGTTGCAGGTTTTGATGCCGGTGCCGATGATTACATTGCTAAACCTATAAAACCAAGATTGTTAGTTAGCAAAATAAAAGCTATTCTTAGAAGAAAAAATAATGTTTCTGAACCTCTTGGTGAACTTGAAATAGAAGTAGGTAACATTAAGATAGATCGTGAAAAATATCTAGTTTATCAAGATGACAATTCTTTTGCTCTTCCTAAAAAAGAATTTGAATTATTGGCGTTATTAATGTCAAAACCCGGAAAAGTTTTTACCCGAGAAGTAATTTTAGAAAGCATTTGGGGAACAGATGTAGTGGTTGGCGATAGAACCATTGATGTACATATTAGGAAATTAAGAGAAAAACTAGGCGATAAACACATAGAAACCATTAAAGGTGTTGGTTATAAGCTGAAATTAGTCGAATAAGGGCTCAGTTTTCAACTTATTTTATGCTTATCTTTGCTATTAATGAAAGAATTAACCCCAAAAGGTATTGCCATAAGAGTAGCTTTTTTAATTGCTACAATAACTGTTGCTTCGTTATTTATAGGCCTACTTTTTTTTGATTGTAATCTTCCTTTTTACCTATTTCTACTACTTTTTATCATTACGTTATTAACGAGTTATTTCGGTTTTTTATATGCTCTTGAAAAGTTTATTTACCGAAAAATTAAACTCATCTACAGAACTATTCACAATCAAAAATTAAAGAAAGATGGTGAAATAGAAGATCTTAATTTTAGCGACAACATCATTCAAAAAGTGCAGCAAGATGTGTTGGATTGGGCAAAAACCAATCAGCAAGAAATTACTCGATTAAAAACATCAGAAAACTATAGAAGAGAATTTGTTGGTAATGTATCTCACGAACTTAAAACACCTATTTTTAATATTCAAGGGTATTTATTAACGCTTATTGAAGGTGGTATGGACGATCCAACTATTAATAAAGATTATTTAGTTAAAGCCAACAATAGTGTAGAAAGAATGATAGATATTATTGAAGATTTAGATGAGATTACCAAGTTAGAAAGTGGTAGATTGTCTATGAAAATAGATAAAACAGATATTGTTGAACTAGTTAAAGAAGTAGTTGACTCCCTCGAAGAAAGAATAAATAAAGCAGGTGTTACCGTAAAAATACAAAACCAAGATAAACCTATTTGGGTAATGGCCGATGCGAGAAAAATAAGTCAAGTATTAATCAACCTCATTATTAATGCTATTAAATATGGGAAAATTAACGGCACAATAAGAATTAAATTTTTTGACATGCACGATAATATTTTAATAGAAGTAGCCGATGATGGAGAAGGAATTGAAGCCCACCATTTACCTCGTTTATTCGAACGATTTTACAGAACCGACAAAGGTAGAGCCAGAGAAAATGGCGGTTCCGGATTAGGACTTTCTATTGTAAAACACATTGTTGAAGCCCACAAACAAACCATAAATGTAAGAAGCACTGTTGGTGTTGGTTCTACTTTTTCATTTACCCTTAAAAAAGCCAAATAATTAGTAATTTTGAGGGTCTGTTAAAACAAACTCACTAATGGCTATCTTACTTAAAAATGCCCAAATTGTTAATGAAGGCAACATCATCAAAGGACACATTCTTATTGAAAATGAAATTATTAGTAAAATTTTTGATGAGCAAGATGATATCAATTCATTAGCCAATACAATTGAAATTATTGATTTAAAAAACAAACATGTTTTTCCGGGAGTAATTGACGACCAAGTGCATTTTAGAGAACCCGGATTAATCCATAAAGCAGATATTTACACTGAATCAAGAGCTGCTGTTGCCGGTGGTATTACCGCTTTTATGGAAATGCCGAATACCGTTCCAAATACACTTACTCAAGAATTATTAGAAGAAAAATATGCCATTGCTGCAAAAAATTCTGCTGCCAACTATTCTTTTTTTATGGGAGCCTCCAATGATAATTTAGAGGAAGTACTCAAAACCAATCCCATCAATGTTTGTGGAGTAAAAATTTTTATGGGCTCTTCAACAGGCAATATGTTGGTGGATAAAAAAGAAGTGTTAGAAAACATTTTTGCCAACTGTAAAATGCTTATTGCCACACATTGTGAAGATGAGGACACCATTATTGCCAATACCGAAAAATACAAAGCTAAATATGGAGAAGATGTGCCTATTGCTTGTCACCCCGAAATTAGAAGCGAGGAAGCTTGCTACAAATCTTCCTCTTTTGCAGTAGAATTAGCAAAAAAACACAACACCCGATTACACATTTTACATATTTCTACTGCCAAAGAGTTAGCCCTTTTTGATAATACGTTACCACTCAAAGATAAGCGTATTACTGCTGAGGCTTGTGTGCATCACCTATGGTTTTCTGATGAAGACTATGAAGAAAAAGGAACGTTGATTAAGTGGAATCCGGCAGTAAAAACGGCTCACGATAGAGATGCTATTTTAAAAGGAGTATTAGACAATAAAATTGACGTAATTGCCACCGACCATGCTCCACATACCTTAGAAGAAAAATCAAACAGTTATTTTAAAGCTCCTTCAGGTGGGCCACTAGTGCAACATGCATTAGTCTCTATGCTCGAACATTATCATAATGATAAAATTAGTCTGGAAAAAATTGCTGAAAAAATGAGTCATGCTGTTGCCGATTGCTTCCAAATTGAAAAAAGAGGCTACATAAAAGAAGGTTTTTTTGCTGATTTGGTAATAGTAGATATAGATAATCCTTGGACAGTAGCGAAAGAAAACTTGTTTTACAAATGTGGTTGGTCTCCTTTTGAAGGAACTACTTTCAAATCTAAGGTATTGCAAACTTTTGTTAATGGCAATTTAGTCTATAATTTTGGAGAAATTGACGATACCATTAGAGGGAAAAGACTAACTTTTAATCGTTAACCTTTATATAAAACCACCTTATGAAATCACTAATCATTTTATTTTTTACCTTACTGTTTTTTTCGAGCTGTAGTTCAAGCAAAAACTCAACAACTAACGAAGGTACAACTACTCCCAGCCAACAAGCAACTCAAGACAAACCTCAAATGGATTCAAGTGGTAAGTTTGTAAAATAAGTTCTCTTCTTTTTGCAAGCATTTAGCATCTTGGTGGTTTTACCGTTATCCTCCCAACTTCTGTGTTAAAAAATTAAGCTATTCCATCATTTTTCATCATCTTTGTCAACGTAAAAAATTTATCCTAAAAAAACATGAACAAATTAATCTTATCGCTTTTAGCTTTACTCTTTATTTTAGGTTGTAAAACCACCGAAACTATTACACTTCCTGAGCAAGTAATTGAAATTGAAAACCCGTTTAAAACTGAGCGACCTGTCTATCAAGCATCTTACACCAAAAAATTTGATCTTATTCATACCAAATTAGCTGTAAGTTTTAATTGGGAAAAAGCTCACCTTTATGGTAAAGCCGACATTACTTTACGTCCGTATTTTTATGCTACTCAGCAATTAGAATTGAATGCACGAGGAATGGATATTCATAAAGTAGCATTGATTGAAAACGGCAACAAAAAACCCCTAGAATTTACTTACGACAGTTTAATCATAAACATTGCATTAGATAAAATTTATACCCGAAAAGATACCCTTACTATTTTTATTGATTACACTTCTAAACCTGAAGAACTAAAAGAAGGTGGAAGCAATGCCATTTCATCTGATAAAGGCTTGTATTTTATTAATCCTAAAGGCGAAGAGAAAAACAAAATGCCACAAATTTGGACACAAGGAGAAACCGAAGCTAACTCCACTTGGTTTCCTACTATTGATGCTCCAAATCAAAAAACTACCCAAGAAATTGCCATTACTGTTGAAGAAAAATATGCCACTTTATCTAACGGAATGCTTACTCATTCAGAACTTAATGGCAACGGTACCCGAACAGATTTTTGGGAGATGGATATGCCTCATGCTCCTTATTTATTTATGATGGCTATTGGCGAATATAAAATTGTAAAAGACAAATGGAGAAACATTGATGTTGACTATTATGTAGAAGAAGAATACGAACCTTACGCCAAAGATATTTTTGGTAAAACACCTGAAATGCTGGAATTCTACTCAACTATTTTAGGAGTAGCTTATCCTTGGCAAAAATATCACCAGATAGTAGTTAGAGACTATGTTTCTGGCGCTATGGAAAATACTACAGGTGTTATTTTTGGAGATTTTGCTTACCAAACTAAGAGAGAATTAATTGATGGTAGCAATGCTGAAGATGTAATTGCTCACGAACTTTTTCACCATTGGTTTGGCGATTTAGTTACCTGCGAATCGTGGGCTAATTTACCTCTTAATGAATCATTTGCTACTTATGGAGAGTATTTATGGAACGAATACAAGTATGGTGATGATAAAGCAGATCAAGGACTCCAGTCCGATTTGAAAAACTATTTACTTCAGTTAGCTCAATCCGGACCAAAAGATATGATACGTTTTGATTATAAGGATAAAGAAGATATGTTTGATGGACATAGCTACCAAAAAGGAGGCAGGATTTTACACATGCTTAGAAACTACATGGGCGATGAAGCTTTCTTCACTTCATTAAAAATATATTTGGAAGAAAATAAATTTACCGATGTAGAAATGCATCAACTTCGTTTAGCGTGCGAAAAAGTTACCGGAGAAGATCTCAATTGGTTTTTTAATCAGTGGTTTTTTGATAAAGGACATCCTGTTTTGGATATTAATTACGAATACAACGATTCATTGGGAATTCAATATGTTTATATAGAGCAAAAACAAGATTTAAAAATTACTCCTATTTACAAATTACCTATAAAAATCGATGTTTTTGCCAACGGAAAAATAAATTCACACAAAGTGGTTATTGACAAAGTCAATAACACTTTTGAATTTAAAACTTCAACACCAGACTTTATAAATGTAGATGCCGATAAAATGTTGCTTTGCGAAAAAAATGACAATCATTCATCTACCGAAGAGTGGGCATTTTTATACCAACCAACCGAAAATTATGGTAGTATTAAAATGAAGTACCTAGATAGATATGAAGCTATTGCCATGTTAAAAAAATCGAAAGATGAATTAGCAATAAATACCATTATAAAAGCATTAGATGATGATTATGAATACTTGAGAAGACAAGCCATTGGAGCATTAAAAAACGCTGCTAAAGCTAAACCGGAAACGGTTAAAGAAAAATTATTAGCAATGGCAAAAAATGATAGCGATTCTAAAGTAAGAGGAGATGCTATTGCTGCTTTAGCTCGTTATTTTGAAAATGATAAAGCAGTAACCGATATTTGTGTTAGCGGAATGGAAGAACAATCGTATTATGTAATTGGCGAGTCGTTACTAGCCTTATCTAAAAACAATGGTTCGTTAGCCATGAAATATGCTTCAGCATTCGAAAAAGAGAAAAACGGTAATATAGTTTCAGCTATAACCACCGTTTATGAAGAACACGGAACAGAAAAACAATTGGATTATTTCATCACTAAAAACGAAGAAATATCAGGGTTTGAGAAATACGGTTTTGCAATGTCAACTACTCGTTATTTAAAAAATCAAAATCACGAAACCGTAAAAAAAGGAAGTGCAATTCTTAAAGAAACTGCACTAAATGAAAAAACTTGGTGGATTAGAATGGCTGCTATAAATGGAATATCAGACTTAGAAGCAATGTACGCTAACCGGATTCATATTGCTGAACAAGAAATAAAAGAAGCTGAATCCGGTTCTGAAAATGAACAAAAATTAAGAACTAACATTGATAAAGACAAAAATGTGCAGCAGCATTTAATTGAAATATTAAATGAAATTAAAGCTAAAGAAGAACACCCAAGATTAAAAGCGATGTTGGGGATAAAAGAATAAATCAGACTATTTTATGATTTTTTATCAATTCTCTTAATAAAGAATACCTTATATTTGTTCCTCATATCATTAAACAAACTATGGAAAACCAAAAAATAAACAACGATTTTGCCTTTAGTAAGAAAAATTATATCCTAATTATCGCAGGAGTTTTAATAACTGTTTTAGGTTATGTGCTTATGATTGGTGGGGGATCTGACAATCCTAATGAATTTAGTTATGAATTATTTTCTGTTACTCGAATTTATATTGCACCTATCTTAATTTTAGCCGGATTAGGTGTTGTTGGTTGGGGAATAATGAAAAAATCAACTAACTAACTTCTTTCAATGTCCATTATTCAGTCTATTATTTTAGCCATTGTTGAAGGTTTAACAGAGTTTTTACCTGTTTCTTCAACAGGTCATCTTATTATTACTTCATCATTAATGGGAATTGCTGATGATAGTTTTACCAAAACGTTTACCATAGCCATTCAATTTGGAACCATACTTTCAGTAGTAGTGTTATACTGGAAAAGATTTTTTCAAACAGTAAATTTTTATTTCAAACTATTTATAGGGTTTCTTCCGGCAGCTTTTTTCGGATTACTTTTAAATGATTTTATTGATAGCTTGTTAGAAAATGTAATTGTAGTAGCTACCATGTTGTTTTTGGGTGGAATTATCTTAATATTTGTTGACAAATGGTTTAAGAAAACAGAAGTGGAAGGCACTTCAGAAGTTACTTATCCAACTGCTTTTAAAATTGGATTGTTTCAATGTTTGGCTATGGTTCCGGGAGTTTCCCGCTCTGCAGCTACTATTATTGGCGGATTAACACAAAAAATGAATAGACAAGCTGCTGCTGAGTTTTCGTTTTTTTTGGCTATTCCCACCATGTTTGCTGCTACAAGTTATAAATTGTTGAAGTTTTTTCAGGAAGGAAATGGTTTTGAAAAAGAAGAAATTCAATTATTATTAATAGGAAATGTGGTAGGTTTTATTGTTGCCATTATAGCTATTAAAGGATTTATAGCTTTTTTAACTAACCACGGGTTTAAACTTTTTGGTTACTACAGGATTGTTGTTGGATTACTTATTTTAATCCTTCATTTTTCAGGAGTAGAAATTACGTTGTATTAATTTTCATGCAAACACCTCAAGAAAAATTTCTTAACGGACAGCTTTTACTTATTGATAAACCAATAGGATGGACATCTTTTGATATAGTTAGAAAAATCCATTATCAACTTAAAAATCAGCTTCAAATCAAAAAAATAAAAGTGGGTCATGCCGGAACCTTAGACCCTTTAGCCACCGGGTTATTAATTGTTTGTACAGGAAAATTTACCAAAAAAATTGATGAAATTCAAGCACAAAAAAAAGAATATACAGGAATAATTACCCTTGGAGCAACCACCCCTTCTTTCGATTTAGAAAAACCTTTTGACGCTTTTTTTGAAACTAATCATATTACTGATGAAATGATAAATGAAGCTGTGACAACTTTTATCGGCACACAAGAACAGATAGCTCCAATACATTCTGCCAAAAAAATTGATGGTAAAAGAGCTTATGAATTAGCTAGAGCTGGAGAAGAAGTAATAATAAAAAAAAATACTGTGGTTATTGATGAGTTTGAAATCACAGAAATAAAACGCAACCAGCTTGTTTTACCGGCAAATAAATTAATTGATGACGAGAAGCCTAAGATCAACCAAGAAAAACCTTACGACAAAGGAATTCATGTTTATTTTCGGGTAATTTGCAGTAAAGGGACCTACATTCGTTCTATTGCCAGAGATTTAGGATTAAAATTAAACTCAGGAGGACATTTATCTGCATTAACCCGAACCAAAATAGGAGAATTTACCATAGAAAATGCTAAAAAAATAACATCATTATCAGTTATTTAACAAAGTAGTTTAATTTTTTTTGCCTCCTTATTTTGATACCCCTGTATTTTTTTTACCTTTACGAGCCATGAGATTAGCTATACTTTCCATTTTAGTATTTATTATTTTTGGCTGCACTCCAAAGGGGCCACAAACTTTTGATAGCCCTTATGTGGGGAAAAGTAGAGAAGAGCTGATTGTTGCAAAAGGAGCTGCCAATGAAGTTAAAATTTATGATAATGCCGAAGTGTTTATTTATAAAACCAAAGAAGAATATTATGGGAAAAAGCCTCCTGTTGATAAAGATGGCAACATAAGAAAGCCTAAAGAGATAGTTGTAATTGAATATATTTATTACATCAACAACGATGGTAAAGTTTATAAATACCAAGTCTGGAGAAAAAGATATAAAAACAAATAAGCCTTGAAATTCAAGGCTTATTTGTTTTTATATCTTTTACCTCCCCAAGAAAGGAAAATAAGAGATCTTTTTTTATTTTGTTACAATAAATTTATTCGTTTGTATTACTTTTCCTGAAGTTCTATTAGTTACCGCATAAAAATAAACCCCTGCATCTAAATCATTAATTTTTAGCGTAACATTAGAGGTATTGAAATCTATAGACTTTATTTCTTTACCTGTAATATCAAAAATAGTAATAATTGAATTTTCTATTTTATCTGTTGATATATTAATAACATCTTTTGCGGGGTTTGGGTATAAACTAAACATTGGTTTAGTATTCATTTCTTCTACGCCAACAAAAGGAGAACTTTTTTGCCAAGTAACGCTATTAACAGTTCCATCATTCTCAAATTCCATTTCTAATACAGGAAATTTTGAGTTAGGATCATCTGTCCACCAACGAGCAGTATTAATAGTATCGTAAGTGATAGGATCTACTCCTAACATACTTGCTGTAAATGGATCAATCACATTCCATGAACCACTTTGATACAACCAAATAGTATCAATAGTAACATCATTTACATTTTGTCTGATACTTGCAAAAGTTCCAAATGAAGTAGTTACATTACCCCAAGCATCAACATTGCTTGATGTAATCGCTTCTCTTGTCATTCTTACAGAATCAATTCCTCCTTGACCAACATATTGTTGAAAAATTATTCCCCACCAATTTCCTGCATAATTGGTTCCCATAGTTGATGGAAAAGTAACAATTGTAGATGGATATTCCAACGTTATTAATTGTGCATCTTGATAAAAACTTTGTCCTACAACAAACAACCCAGATGTTCCTTTATTTAAAAAGGTCCAAGAACTATCATCAGCTGAACTCGTCACACCAAGATTTGCTCCGGTAATACTTCCTGCTCCGGGAAATCCGGTATGATTAGAAAAAGTTAAAGTATCAACATATCTTTCTGTCATGGTTGTAAAACTCCATGTTTGATTTGCTCCACTTGGTCCAATGGTTATTGAACCGGGTATGGTATCAACAGATTGTTCAACAGCATCGTTCATACCAACAATGTGTGTGTCGTTAATTGTTATTTGGGCATTGGCAATAACCCCCACTCCTAACAATGTAACTAAAGAGAGTAAATTTTTTTTCATAGCATAAAATTTTTGGTTTGTAAGTGCGAATGTACAACATAGTTATTTAAAAAACAATTTGTTAAAGAAAATTTAACATTGTTAAAAAAACACTCATGTTGAAATCCTAAAGTTACTTGAAATGCAAAATATTTATAAAAAATTAATTGATACTTTTGCACCAATGAGTTCAATAAGACAAAATAGAGTAGCTAGACTTTTACAAAAGGAATTAAGTTTAATTATTCAAGGGAAAACCAATGAATTATTTCCCGGCACAATGGTTAGTGTAACCGTTATAAGAGTTTCTCCTGACTTAAGTTTTGCTAAGGTTTACCTGAGCATTTTTGGTAATATAGAACCTAAAGAAGGTATTAAAATTGCCAATGAAAACGCTAGTACTATTAGAGGAGAGTTAGGCAGAAAAGTAGGTAAACAGTTAAGAATTACTCCTGAAGTGGCTTTCTATTTAGATGATTCTATTGATTATATGGAAGAAATTGAAGCAAAACTGAATCAGTAAATTCTTCCACTTCTCCAACTATCAACAGCCCTGAACCAATTATTTTTAAACACAGGCGAACGGCTCAATACAAAATCATTATCTGTTATTGGATTATCCACTTTGTGAAAAACAAAACTAAGTGACATCATATTGTTTTCTTCTCCGTAAATCCAATTTTCGTAGTTTTTATGCTTATAAACCACATTAGGCACACCAAAAATAATGTATATAATTCCCCTGTCTGATTTCCAACCTTCCATATAAGAAGTAAAATAATTATTAGCACTTTCCACACGTTTAAAATATTCTCTTATTAATGTTCTGGCTCTGTCATTACTTCCGGCAACATCTTTCCAAAATTTATCCACTTCTGCTTTTGGGTATTCTGCAGCGAGTAGTTGCTCAAATTCTTTTGATGTGGTTATATACCGCATTGGTGGAATCATATTTTCTGCGGTTTTAACTTCAGGAAAGTTATCTTGAAAATTAAAAAGTGTAGGTCCTATTGATTGTCCTTCAGGATGAATAAAATACAAGCCGTTTTCTGTTACCTCATAACTCAATTGTTGTAAAGAATCAAAAGCAAGTTCTTCTGTAAATTCTGGTGAAAATGCCATTTTTTCTTCAGGTATTTCATTAGAAGAAAAAGGTGGTTTTGCTATAGG
>LADZ01000065.1 GCA_000961845.1 Flavobacteriales bacterium BRH_c54 | reverse complement strand
TATAATAATTATTGAGCCACTTGTTTTTGAGGATGAAAGGGGGCATTTTTTTGAATACTATCAAAAAGAATTGTTTGCGAACAATGGGATAACAATAGATTTTGTTCAAGATAATCAATCCTTATCTCAAAAAGGAGTGTTAAGAGGTCTCCATTTTCAGGCTCCGCCATATGCACAAGCTAAGTTAATAAGAGTGATTAAAGGGGCAGTATTAGATGTTGCTGTTGATATTAGAAAAAACTCTTCTACCTACGGAAAACATGTTGCTGTTGAGCTTTCGGAGACCAATAAAAAAACACTTTATATTCCTGAAGGATTTGCACATGGATTTCTAACCTTAGCAGATAATACTATTTTTTCATATAAATGCTCTAATTATTACAATAAACCATCAGAAGGAGCTTTGTTGTGGAATGATCAAGATTTAGCTATTAATTGGGGAATTACAACACCTATTTTATCAGAAAAAGATAAAGGAGCACCTACTTTAAAATCATTTTCAACACCTTTCTAAATGGAATTGTTTTCTAACAAACATATTTTTTTCTTTTTAGGAGCATTGTTGTTCTCTTTTTTCATTAATAGTATATTGTTGAGGTTTGTTAAAACACTTGGAATTAGAAATGATAAAGATATTGATGTTAGGTGGAGTGCCAAATCTAAGCCTGCACTTGGTGGATTAACTTTTTACATTGTTTTTTTATTGTCAATTACCTTACATCCATTTGTTTTTTCTTATCAAAACATAGCTATGGATTTCCAAACAACAGGAATGATAGGAGCCGTTTCCTTGGGTTTTTTAATGGGATTGGCTGATGATGCTTATAATACCAAACCTTTTCTAAAATTAATTGTACAAATAGCTTGTGGTGTTATTTTAATTTATTCAGGTACATTTATTCATTTATTCGAAAATAATAGTTGGAATTATATCTTAACTATATTATGGGTAGTGGGTTTAATGAATTCTATTAATATGCTGGACAATATGGATGGCATTACCACATCTATTTCATTAATTATTTTAATAATAATCCTTTTGGTAATGTTAGGGCATGAGCATAATCCTACCTATTTAACCATTGTAATTGGTTTAATTGCCACCTTGTTTTGCTTTTTATACTTCAATTGGAACCCTTCTAAAATGTTTATGGGAGATACCGGAAGTCAGTTTTTAGGAATAGCCTTAGCAGCATTAAGTATTCATTATTTATGGAATCCGGTTCAAAATGGAAATGAATTTGCCATCTCAAGACAATTTATCATTCCTTTGTTAAGCTTTATTATTCCAATTATCGATACAACAACTGTAGTTATTAAAAGAGCAAGCAAAGGAAAATCACCTTTTGTTGGAGGTAAAGACCATACAACACACCATTTATCTTATCTAGGATTTAATGAGAAACAAGTGGCTATTATTATGATAATCATTTCTGTTGTGGCTGCTATTATGGTAGTTGTTATGGTAAATTATATTCCTAAATGGACGCATGTTTATACGTTGTTATTTAGTGGTTTCTTTTTAGTTGTATTTTTTACACTTTTTCGTATTGCCAATAAAAATATCGACAAGTCAGAAAACAAATAAAAATGTCAAAAACACTGTCTAATCACTTATATGAATTAATTTTTTCATTATCAAGTAGTGAAAAAAGGTATGTTAAGTTGTTTATGACAAAACATATTGGGAAAGAAAATCAACTTAGCTTAAAACTGTTTAACTTAATACTGAAAAAAGAAGGTAAATCAGCAGAATATATAGAAGGAAAAATAATTTTTACAAAACATCCTTCAAGACTTAAGAATTATCTTTACGACATTATAATAAAAGCATTAGAAGATTATCACGTTCAAAAGTCTATCAATATTACTGTAAGAAGAAAAATTAATCAAATAGAAATATTGTATAACAAAGCCTTGTATAAACAAGCTGTTGTTATGGCGGATAAAACCCTTAAGCTTTCTCAGAAAATAGATAACCAAACTTATATTATAGAAACCATAAGTTGGTATATGAATGCCTTAAAAACCTTTGAAGGGAAAAAATATCAGGCAAAGTATGATAGACTTCAAAAAATTCAAAATGAGGCAATAAATAAGTTAAGTGTTGAAAGAAAATATTTAAACTTAAGTAATAAAGGGTTTATATTAACCAAGAAAAGTGGCTTGTTGCAATCTCAAGAAAACTTAAATAAATTTAATGAGATTATTAATAACCCTTTACTTTCTGAAGATGTTTTAACCAATAGTTTTATTTCTACAAGGTGTTTCCATAGTATTTGGGCTAATTATCATTACGCCACAAATAATTATAAAGAAGAACACAAGTGTTTGTATCAAGTAATAAAACTTTATGAAGATTATCCTTTAAGAAAAGATACCGACCAATATAACTATATTACTTATTTGAATAACTATGCAGTTGGTTGTTCTAGAAATAAAGATTGGGAACAAGCACAATATTACTTTAAGAAGTTAAGTGCTATTTCTCCAAATTCAAATCAAATCGAAATTAAAATATTCGAATATCTATCGTGTAATTATTTAAATCTTTTAATTGAGAATGTAGATTTAAACAAAATGATACAAGAACTACCAAAAATAGAACTTGGTTTAAAAAAATACGATAGTAAAATAACACCACTTTTCAAGAAAATTATTCAATTCAATTTATGTTATTCCTATTTTCTGTTAGAAGATTATAAAAAAGCACAGTATTATAATTTTATTATTGTAAATGAAAAAGATGATACATTTAGATCCGATGTTTATCTTATTTCTAAAATAATTCAGTTTATTCTTCATTATAAGATGAAAAATATAGATTTATATGAATCATTTTATAATTCAATGAAATACCTTTTTGAGCAAAAAAATATAAATTACGTTTTATACCATAGTTTTTTAAGGTTTATTAAACAATTAATACATGATGATAATGTTGGTGCTTTTGAAAAATATGAAGCAGAATTATTAGAGATTGTTCAAACACCTAAAGAACGTCAATTGCTCAGTAATTTCAATATTCTATGTTGGGTACAAAGTGAGGTGAGAGGTGTTGAAATGGCAAAATGTTTAAAAGTTTATAATACTGAATTTTCTTAAAGATATCAATGATTTTAATATTGATATAACTTACCTTTTTAAGTTTCATTATTTAACTAAAAACTTGTGATAATATAGGTTTAAATAGTAATTATTATCAATTGCTTATTTTTTATTAATGGTAAAGCAAACTAATATTGTTCTGAAAAACAAACAATTAGTTTTAGCCATGAAAAACAAATTCTTTAATTTTTACAGCACAATTTCAATAGTTGTTATTTTTTTTATGTTGTCAACTCAAAGTGAAGCTCAAGAGAAGAAAAGAGCAACCTTTTGGCATTTTGGAAATCAAGTAGCATTAGACTTTACATGCCAACCCGTTAGTTTTAGTGGTAGTCAAATGAATGCTTTTGAAGGTTCAGCTACTATAAGTGATACTAATGGAGTTCTTCAGTTTTATACACAGGGTACAACAGTTTGGGATAGAAATAATAATGTGATGCCTAATGGAACTGGATTATTAGGAAATCCTTCTTCTGTTCAGGCTGCTGTTATTGTGCCACACCCGGGGAATAATGATAGGTATTTTATTTTTACCACAGATGCTATTTTTGAAAATAATGGTATTAATGGATTACAATGGCATGAGGTTGATATGACTTTAAATGCAGGTAATGGAGATGTTATTACTAAGAATAATATGCTTACTGATAAAACTCAAGAAAGACTGGTGGCTGTAAGAAATGCCACATCTACTGGTTATTGGATAGTGGTTTTAAAAATTCATCCTACATCAACTTCTAGTTCTAATCAAGGATACAATGAATTTCATGCATATGAAGTAACAGCAGCAGGGGTAAATCCTGTGCCGGTTATTTCAACAACAGGTCCAATGATAAATTGGAATTCTTATGGAATGTATATGTCGCCTCAAGGTAATGCTTTGGTAACTGCTCATCCAGATTTTAATGTATATGATTTTAATAATTCAACAGGAGCTTTGGTTCATAAATGGCAAGCAGTTGTTAGTCCTTTTATGGGGTCCTTTGAATTTTCTCCTGATGGAAATATTTTGTATGGAACACGTCAAGGAAGTGCTATTTATCAATTTGATTTGAATGCTGCAAACCTTACTGCTTTTGAAAACTCAATGACTCAAGTTTCACCAGCAGGTTCTTCTTATAAAGCGTTGCAGCTAGGTCCTGATTGTAGATTGTATGCCATGCCGGCAAGTGGAAATTATCTTTCGGCATTTAATAATCCTAATGTTTTTGGAGCTGGAAGTGGTTTTGTACAAAATGCTGTAACCATTAATTCAGGAACTTTTAATCATTGTTTAACTAATTTTTGTGCTTCTTTCTTTGAAAATCCCTGTTTAACTAGGTTAGATTTTTCTCTTTCTGCCATAGATGCCAGTTGTGTAAATGATGGTTCTGCGAGTGTTATCAATTTACAAGGACAACCTCAATTTAACTTTTTATGGTCAACAGGAGCTACAACACAAACTATAAACAATTTAAGCGGAGGAATGTACACAGTAACTGTTTCTGATGCTAGTGGATGTAATATTACTGACAGTATATTTGTAAATCAACCACAAACAGTTGCTATAGATAGTGCTACTATTACTAATGCTTCTACCTGTGGAGCTACTGATGGAGCGATAGATATTCATACATCTGTAGTTGGTTTCGATACACTTACTACATTATTAGCAGAAGGCTTTGAGACTGATGGACATGGAGTAAGATATACTGCCAATCCATATCCTGGAACACCAAGTACTTTTTACTTTTTTACAAGAGGAGATGATAATACTATTAACTTTACAACCAACCCAACTAATGAAGAAGGTAGCTTTTATTTTGGAGCAAGGAGAACAGGTTTTTCTAGTCTTCCCGTAACATGTGATGTTACCACTAATCCAACTAATATAGCCGGATATTCAAATATTGAAGTTTGTGTTTTATTGGCTTTAGGAAGAAATAACATGAGTGTTGATCCTAATAACCACATGACTGTAGAATATAATGTAGATGGTTTAGGATGGAATACGTTAGCTACATTCAGACCACCATCAGGAAGTTTCCCTTCCGGATTAGCAGAAGATACCAATAATGATGGTTTTGGTGATGGAACAGCATTATCAACTACTTTTCAAGATTTTTGTTATCAAGTTCCAGTTACAGGAGCAAATATTGAAGTACGTGTAAGCACTGATATGAGCGGATCAAGTTTGCGTCAATCAGCTTTTGATTTTATTAGAGTTAAAGGACAGGCACCATACAGCTACACTTATTTATGGTCAACGTCAGACACAACTCAAGATGTAAGTGGTTTGTCACAGGGAACTTATTGGGTAACTATTACCGGACAGAATGCATGTGTTGTTTCTGATACTTTTACCATTACAGACCCATGCGTTCCTCAAACATTAACGGCTTCTTTTACTTTACCATCTGATACTATATGTGTAGGAGATTGTTTTACTCCTGTAGATAACAGTACTGGTGCTAATATTAATTCTTGGAACTGGACTTTTGCTAGTGGAACACCAGGAAGTAGTTCAAACCAAACCCCAGGAAATATTTGCTATACAACTCCAGGAATATATAATATTACACTTCAAGTTACTGATGCTAGCTCAAATACTGATGATACAACGATTGTAATTACTGTGCTAGCTCCAACAACAGGTATAACAACAGCTACTATTTGTCAGGGAGATAGTATTTTGTTGGGAGGAACTTACCAAACAGTAGCAGGTAATTATTACGATACTTTAATCAATGTTTTTGGTTGTGATAGTGTGTTAACTACCACATTAACTATAGATCCAAAAGATGATGCTGGCTTTAGTTATTCAGCTACTACTTATTGTTTGTCAGATCCAAATCCATCACCAACCATAACTGGATTAACAGGAGGAACATTTACTATAGATAACAGTGGAGTAATTAATGCCACTACTGGTGAAATTAATATTGCATCTTCAGGAGCAGGAGCATTTAATGTAACTTATACAACTAATGGAACATGTCCTTCGGATAGTACTGTTACCATAAACATAACTTCAGGAGCTAATGCTACTATTTCTGCTGTAGCTAATTTATGCGAAAACGAAAATCAAATTAACTTAAATGCAGTTGATGGAGGTGGAGTTTGGTCGGGAGTTGGTATTACAGATACTGTAAATGGTATTTTTGATCCAAGTGTTGCCGGAGCAGGAAATCATACCATTACTTATGCTATAAGTTCTTCTTGTGGGGATACCGATACGGTTGTTATTACCGTATTGAGTGTTCCAACGAATAACATGTCAATTACTATTTGTCAGGGAGATAGTATTTTGTTAGGAGGAAGCTTTCAAACTACGGCAGGCACATACAATGACACACTTGCTGCTGGAGCTGCAAACGGATGTGATAGTATAGTAGTTACTACTTTAACAGTTAATCCGGTAGCAACAGGAACAGCTACAGCAACTATTTGTCAAGGAGATAGTATTTTGCTGGGAGGAACTTATCAAACAACAGCAGGAAATTATGTTGATACCATCACAGGAGGAGCTACTAATGGATGTGATAGTATTTTAACCACTACACTTTCAATTAATCCAATCAACAACAATAACTCAACTGTTACCATTTGTCAAGGAGATAGTGCATTAATACATGGTAATTATGAGACAACAGCAGGAATGTATTCACAAACCTTTACCAATATAAATGGGTGTGATAGTATAGAAAATGTAACCTTAGTAGTGAATGCTCCAACCAATACCACACAGGTAATTAACTTTTGTGCAGGCGATAGTGTTATATTAGGTGGAAATACTTATTACACCAACACTACTGTTGTAGATACATTTACAAATGCGATTGGTTGCGATAGTTTAATTACTTATCAAATTACTCAAAGAGATACTTTTAATACCATTAATAATGTAAGTATTTGTGATGGTGAAAGTGTTTTCTTACAAGGAGGTAACCAAACAACAAGTGGAACTTATGTAGATAATTACACCTCAGTTTATGGGTGTGATAGCCTTGTTACTACTCATTTAACAGTAAATCCTTTACCGATAGCTTTTGCAGGAAATGACACAACTGTA
The DNA here is from genome assembly GCA_000961845.1 of Flavobacteriales bacterium BRH_c54. Lineage (GTDB taxonomy): Bacteria > Bacteroidota > Bacteroidia > Flavobacteriales_E > Vicingaceae > BRH-c54. The sequence goes on along the minus strand of LADZ01000065.1, from coordinate 21,589 downwards.
GGCTATAATTCGACCATAACTTTAAATGGTTCTGGAGGAATAGTTTATACATGGAATCCATCAACAGGATTAAGTTGCTCTAACTGTGCTAACCCAACGGTTACAATTACAAATGAAACAACTTTCTATCTTATGGTAACAGATGCTAACGGATGTTCTTCAACCGACCAAGTAACCATTTTTATGGATGACAGTTTTGTGTTTTTTGTCCCTAATATTTTTTCACCTAATGGTGATAATGAAAATGATGTGTTTTATGTGAGAGGTCAAGGATTTAAATCTATAAGCATTAACATATTTAACAGATGGGGACAAAAAGTTTTTGAGAGTGATGATGTAAATACCGGATGGGATGGAACTTTTAACGGACAAGAAATGAATACAGGAGTTTTTGTTTACTATATCAATTTAGAATTATATAATGGAGATAAAGTGCAAAAACAGGGGAACATCACTCTAGTAAGATAATTATAAGAACAAATTAAAATTAATTACCATGAAAAAAGCGGCCATACTAATCATGATTTTAACCTTTATTTGGACAAACAGTAAGGGTCAAGACATTCATTTTTCACAATACTTTAATACTCCACTAATAATAAACCCGGCATTAACAGGTGTTTTTGGAGGAGATCAACGTGCTATGTTAGCCTACAGAAACCAATGGGCAAGTGTTGCATCTCCTTACAAAACTTACGGAGCATCATTTGATACTCGATTGTTTGAAAAAAGTAGAAAAAACTTTTTGCTTGGAGTGGGCTTTAATGTTTATAAAGATGTTGCCGGAGATACGGAAATGGGAATTACAAGTGCAGGACTTTCCGTTAGTGGTATCGTGAAAATCCATGATAAACAGCACTTAACAGCAGGTTTTCGTGGAGGTTTTGACCAACGAAGTATTAACCAATCTAATATGGTTTGGGATAATCAGTTTGATGGAAATTCTTACGTACCAACAGCACCTAGTTATGAGTTTAGAGATTATAATAAACCATTTGGAATTGCTGATGTAAATGTGGGAGTTGCTTGGGTTTACTCAGATGCTCAAAAAACAATAACTTCAAATGATGCTTTTTCTGTTAGAGCAGGAGTCTCTTATAATCATTTAACAAAACCAGATGTAGCTTATGGTGATTTTTCTGATAAGTTATATGATAAAATAACCTTTCACACTTCTTCTAACATAGGAATAGCAAATAGTTCATTGTCTGTTATACCAACACTGGTATTTAATAAGCAAGGACCAAATTCTGAATTTTTATTTGGAGCATTATTAAGACACAGGTTGAGAGAGGATTCAAAATATACCGGAATTTTTCAAGAATCTGCTATAGCTTTTGGAGTTCACTCTAGGTGGGGAGATGCTTTAATACCATCAATAACTTACGAAATTTCTCATTGGAAATTATGTGTGAGTTATGATGCTAATATTTCTGACTTAGCAGTAGCAAGTGATGGTGTAGGAGGTTTTGAAATAACGTTAACGTTCGTCAATCCTAGTCCTTTTGGTTCAGGAAAATCTAAAGCAAGGTTTAATTAATATATATTTTTTATGATACGAATTTACTTATATCCTTTTTTAACCCTCATAACAATTAGTTTGTTTTTTAATAATGGTTATACCCAAAACTGTCCGTCACTAAATGTTGTCGGTAGCTTCAATAATATAGTATCATGGCCCACTAATTATGCTACTGCACAAAGTGACGGACATTGTTTAACCTTTACACCACCATATCCTCCAACATTATGTTTTGAATATCAGGTACCATATTCTGATACAGTGTTGTTTTCTTTACATTTAAATGCTTGTGGTAGTACAAGTTCAATAAATACGGGAAGTTATGGAGGAGGTTGTAGCGGAACAAGTTCAAGTAATTCAACTTTTACAGGAACAGCTACATATGATGCCAATTGTAATCTTATTGGTAATGCCGCATATGTAGGTTATTGTGGAGGAGCAGTTTCCGGTGATATTTTAACCATTTGTTTTAGTATTAACACTTCAACGGTTTGTGAGCCAATAACAATTTGTCCAACTGCTTTTTGTGGAGCAAGTTCTTGTAAAACAACGCTACCAATTAGTTTAATGTCATTTGAAGGGAAGTGCTTAAATGGAAGCTATATTTTTAATTGGGTAACATCAGCAGAAATAAATAATGATTACTTTACTATAGAGCAAAGTAGCGATGGTATTATTTTTTATCCTATAGCTGAGATCGCTGGAGCAGGAAGTAGCAATCAAATACTTAACTACGAACATCAAGTTTTAACTGAAAATACTGATGAAACAGCTTATTTCAGATTAAAACAAACCGATTTTGATGGTAGTTTTTCTTATTCGGATATTATTGCAGTTACTTGTCAAAACAAAACAGGTATTATTATTTATCCCAATCCGGCAAAAGACGAAGTGTCTATTCAGTCATCTCAAAATATTAAAGCATATGCTATCAAAAACTATTTAGGTCAAGTGGTTTTTCATCAAAATAATTTAGCAGTAAAAAAAACATTAATTGATGCTTCTTCTCTCGCAAAAGGGATGTACATTATTGAAATAGAAACTGAAATAGGAGATTATTTCAACGAAAAATTGATTATCAAAAATTAAGAATAAAGCTATGAAACTAACTCAACTTTTTATATTTGTATTACTTTTAACGCTTAGCTCTCAACTTAATGCACAATGTTGTGGCGATGGGGTTTGTGACCCCGGAGAAAATGCAACTAATTGCCCTTATGATTGTGGTACTACTTCTTTTAATTGTCCTAATACAATAGGAACATTTCATACTTCTCCAACTTATCCTGTCAATTACAGTACAGCCAATGCTAACGGATGGTGCTATACGGTTACCGGTCCATTTCCTCAAACCGTATGTTTTCAGTATGTAGTTCCGCCAGCAGGTGTTGATGCAAGCGTATCTTTAAGCATAAGTGGCTGTAACACTGCTTCTGTAAACCAATCCAATTTAGGAGGAGGAGGTTGCAATACAGCTAACAATACAAGCTCAGATATTTCGGGATCAGCAACTTATGATAATAATTGTAACTTTCTTAATAATGGTATAAGAACTGGAGGAGGAAATTGTTATACGCCCGGAGATATAATAACGATATGTTATACAGTCACAGGAACTTGTGGTTCTGTTCAAATTTGTCCTGTAATTAGTTGTGGAACGGCAACCTGCCCTACAAATTCTACCAATCCTGCCGGTTGCCCACCATTTAATTTTTCCGATTCAACTTATATTAATGTTTGTGATAATGGAGTTAATTCAGGAATTGCTGTTGTAACTCCCGATTGTGGTAGCCATTTTTCTTATTTATGGGATGATCCTTTAACTCAAACAGACTCTATGGCTACTAATTTAGCTCCCGGAACTTATAATGTTTTAGTAACCAATACTGCATTAGGTTGTGATACAACTTATACATTGGTTGTAGATACCGTATTGCCGAATGTTTCAGACAGTCAATATGTAGAAATTTGTCAAGGAGACAGTTTGCTTATTGGTGGCAATTACCAAACAACGGCCGGAAATTATTATGATACATTAACTTCAGTTCATGGGTGTGATAGTATTTTAACTACAACACTAGCATTATTACCGGTATCAACATTTACTACCAATCTAAGCATTTGCCAAGGAGATAGTGTACTGCTCGGAGGAGTTTACCAAACTACCTCGGGAAGTTATCACGACACCTTAGTTGCTACAAATGGTTGTGACAGTATATTGACGACTGTATTAACTGTAATAAGTCCATCAACATCTACAACTAATTTAAGCATTTGTCAAGGTGATAGTGTATTACTTGGAGGAGCTTATCAAAATACAGCAGGGAGTTATAATGATACCTTAGTTGCTGCAAATGGTTGTGATAGTGTCTTAACTACGATTCTTTCAATATTTCCAGCAATTTCAAGTACAGATACTGTAATTACCTGTCAGGGAGATAGTATTTTTGTAGGAGGAGTATTTCAAACAACCGCAGGAACTTATTACGATACTTTAATAACAAGCAATAATTGTGATAGCATTTTAGCAACAACATTAGTTTTTAATAGTTATTTCTATGATACTTTATCAATAGATTTATGTCAAGGAGATAGTGTTTATGTAGGAGGGACCTACCAAACAACAGCTGGAGTTTTTGTGGATACGAATAGCACATCAAACGGATGTGACAGTATCATACAAACTACGGTAATAGTTATTCCTCAACCATTAGCAGATTTTGAAGTGGTAGGGATGAACCTAAGTTGTGAGGGAACTCAAGTACAGTTAATAAATAATTCTACAAATGCAAACAGTTATTTCTGGAATTTTGGAGATGGACAAACTTCATCAGAAGAACATCCAACACATGTATTTACAGCTTCGGGAAATTATAATGTAGTACTAACAGTTGATAGTAGTATTTGTAGTGATAGGCATGCTTATAATTTAGTAATTGCAGAACTTCAGTTAATAATTCCTAATGTAATAACACCTAATAATGATGGACATAACGATTATTTTACTTTACCTGTTGATGCAGATTTAGAAGCATGTACAAGTTATAAGATATTTAATCGTTGGGGACAATTACTTTACGAAAGTAAAACTACAGAAATGTGGGATACTAGAACAACATCTGGAGAGTTAGTACCAAAGGGAACGTATTTCTATATAGTGGAGGTAGGGAAAACTATTTATAAAGGAACATTTACAATACTTTAAATCTCCTTTATCCCTTTTAAGTAGCTGATGCTATTTGGTCCTTGGTTGAATAGTAAATCTAAAATACTGAGGTTGGACATAAATGGATGCCTGTCACTAAATACCTGAATGTAAGGTTTAAAATCTAAATTTGTAGGTATCTTGTTAGGAGACATTATTTCTCTGTAGTCGGTAGAATTTTCTGGACTTTTTTCAAAAGAAGTTGTTAATTTTACTTTTACAGGAATATTAATGAGTTTAATAATTAATTTGTTTAATGCTAAATTGAGTTCATGTAGATATTCATATTTTTTTTCAAGAAAGAAAGGAGCAAAATGGTCTTCATAAAATTCAAAATATGGAGAACTTCTGTAAGCTGCCTCTAAAGAACGCCAATGCATCATTTGCCAATTTTCTACATAAGCAATTTTGGTTGCTTTGTATGTTTTTCTGCTTTTAACACTTTTAATGGGGATAGATAAATTTTGGATACCATTCGGACTTAAAATTTGGCAACGATTACGGTAAGTTTGTTTTATGAAATGTTCATGCATTTCAAGATAGCAAGTAGGATGTTGCAACAAATAGTAATAATAGCTAATTGGTGCAAAATAACAAATAGGAAAATGTCCGTTAGAAGTCATGAATGTAAACGTTTTTTGTTGAGGGCAAAATTATGATTTTAATCAATTAAGTATTCAGAGTTTTCATCAGGAATTCGGATATTGCGATAGCCTTTTTCCATTAGCTTTTCTCTAAACTCTTGTTGCACTTCATACGTTCCGTGTACCAAAAACATTTCTTTAACCGTTCCGGGATGCTGACAGCTTAAAAAGTCTATCATTTCCTCATAATCTCCGTGAGCACTATATTCTGTTATTACTTCAATATCGGCTTTTACATCTATTTCTTCTCCGTAAATTTTCACCTGTTTTGTTCCTTGCATTAACCTGTTTCCTAAGGTAAATGGAGCACAATAGCCAACAATTAAAACTGTATTTTTTTTGTTACCCAAATTATTTTTGAGGTGATGTACCACTCTTCCGGCTTCCATCATTCCTGATGCTGAAATAATAATACAAGGTTCATCAGAATTATTGATAGCTTTAGATGCTTCCACATCTCTAATATATAACAGACCATTAAAGCCAAAAGGATTAGGATCTTTTTTCATGTATTCTCTTATCTCCTCATTATACGCTTCCGGATGATTTATTAAAATTTGTGTAGCATTTGTAGAGAGCGGACTATCAACATAAACAGGTATTTTAGGTAGTTTCCCAGCTGATTCTAGTTGATCTAAGGCATAAATAATTTCCTGGGTTCTTCCTAAGCTAAAAGCAGGAATTATCAGTTTGCCTTTCTTTTCCACGCAAGTGTAATAAACAACATTTAGGAGTTTATTAATGGTTTGTAAAGTACTTTCGTGCAGACGGTTGCCATAAGTAGATTCGCAAATAATGTATTCGGCAGGAGGAAAAGGTTTTGGGCTTTTTATAATATGGTGTTTTTTTCTACCGATATCACCGGTATAACATAATGTATGAATTTTTCCTTCTTCTTTAATTTTTAAATTTACAGCTGCAGCTCCTAAGATATGTCCAACAACGGTAAAACATACCTCAATTTCATCATCAATTTCAAACCAATCATCATAGTTTTTCCCTACAAATTGTTGGAGAGCTATTTCTGCATCTTCAATAGTGTAAAGCGGGTCAATAGGATCTAATTCTTTTTGTATTCGTGCTCTGTTAATATATTTCACATCCGATTCTTGAATATGAGCACTATCAACCAACATTATCTGACAAAGATCTAATGTTGCAAGCGTACAATAAATTTTTCCTTTAAATCCTTTTTTTACCAGGTATGGAATAGCTCCTGAATGGTCAATATGAGCGTGAGAAAGAATACAATAGTCAATTTCTGATGCTTCAAAACCCAACTCTTTGTTGTAATTTTTTCGTTTGGCATCTTCACCCTGAAACAAACCACAATCTAGTAAAATCTTTTTCCCGTTTCTGGTTGTAATTAAATGTTTACTTCCGGTAACTGTTCTTGCAGCACCTTTAAATTCAATTTTCATATTTTTGGTAATATAAGTTGTAAAGATAGCTATTGTAAACTAAATTAAATAAGTTTAATTTTATAAATATTTTTACAAGAGTTGTAATTTTGGTGATGTTGGCAGAGGATGGAATTAAGAACAAAAAGTATTGGATACCGATTATGAGCTGATAAATTATTCAACTCATAAACCTGCTAAATTTTATAAATTTTTAAACTAGTTAAATGAAACGAGCCATGAGAAAACCTTTAACACAAAGGAAGATGATAATAGGTGAGTTCCATCTGACCGATTTAATAAAATAAAAATACATAGATGAAATTAGATATATTAGCCATAGGTATTCACCCCGATGATGTAGAGTTGAGCTGTGCCGGAACAATTTTAAAACATATTCAGCTAGGAAAAAAAGTGGGTATTTTAGATTTAACCCACGGAGAGTTAGGCTCTAGAGGTAGTGCTGAGTTGCGTTTGCAAGAAGCTAAAAAAGCAGCTTTAATTTTAGGTGTACATACCAGAGAGATTTTAAATTTTTCGGATGGTTTTTTTGAGAATAATAAAGAACATCAGTTGGCCATTATAAAAATGCTCAGACTTTATCAGCCGGATATTGTGTTGGCAAATGCCATTTCAGATAGGCATCCTGACCATGGGCGAGCTGCTAAATTGATTTCTGATGCTTGTTTTTATTCAGGATTAAGAAAAATTGAAACCGATATTGAAGGTTTTCCTCAGGAACATTGGCGACCAAAAGTAGTGTATCATTATATTCAAGATAGATACATGAAACCTGATTTTGTGGTTGATGTAAGTGAATATGTAGACAAAAAGATGGAAGCTATTGCAGCTTATAGTTCTCAGTTTTTTAAAGAGAATGATCATGAGGTAGATACTCCATTAACTACCAAAACCTTTATGGATTTTATTAAAGGAAGAATGGTGACACTTGGTAGAGAAGCAGGGTTCGATTATGCAGAAGGTTTTGTTACTGAAAGAGTAGTGGGGGTTGAGGATATTACTATTTTGAAATAGTTTTTACTTTACAAATTCAGCACATAAAATACTGGTGGCTATAGCAACATTTAGTGATTCCGCATGTCCAAACTTTGGAATGGTAATTTTTTCATGAATGTAAGGAAATAATTTAGGGTTTATACCTACCGATTCGTTGCCCATAAGCAATACGGAATTGTCGGTACGGAGTGTTGTAGTAAAACAATTTTTTCCATCTAACAATGCTCCATAAACCTGTAAATGTTCATTTTCTTTAAAAAAATCAACCAACGAAGTAAAAACAATATTTAATCTAAAAATAGAGCCCATAGTAGCTTGTACTACTTTCGGATTGTAAATTTCCACACAGCTTTCGGAGCAAACAATATTATTCATGCCAAACCAATCTGCTGTACGAATGATAGTGCCTAAATTACCTGGATCTTGGATGTTATCTAGTGCAATAATTGGTTTTGAAAAGTTATTGCTTAGTTGTTGTAGTTTTTGTTTTGCTACAGCTAACACATTATTGGGAGTTTTTAGTGTAGAAATAGAGGCTAATTCCTGCTCAGATACTTCAGTTAGACTTCCTACAAAAGAACCATTCCAATTTTTAGTTGCAAACACACCTACCACTTCAAAATCGGAATTCAATAGTTCTTCCACTATTTTTTCTCCTTCCACTAAAAAGAGATTGTATTTTATTCTGTTTTTCTTTAACTGAAGTGATTTTACAAACTTCTTTTGTTGGTTAGATAAACTCATTTAAAATTTATTTTCAATTATCCAACACTTTAAACTCAGTTCTTCTATTTTTTTGATAGCAAGGACATTCATCATTTCTGGTTTCGCCACATTCAGCATATTTACTACAATCTTCGTAAGGTTCGGTTTCGCCTTTTCCGGCAGCTAAAAAACGATTTTTCTTAATGCCTTTAGTCACTAAATAATTCACCACACTATTAGCTCTTCTTTGAGATAATCGTTGGTTGTAATCATCGCTACCCCTAGCATCTGTGTGAGCAGAAATTTCTACTTTTAATTCAGGATATTCTTTAAATAATCCAACTAACTTATCTAGTTCAGCTTTTGATTCAGCTCTTAAACTGGCTTTGTCGAAATCATATAAAATATTGTTTAACACAAATGTTTTGCCTGCTTTAAGGTCTTTTGCACTTTTAATATTATCAGTATAGAGTGTATCAACGGTTTTATTTTCTTTCTTTAATGCTTCGGCTAATGCATCAGCAAGAGCTTTGTTATTGTTAGCAATTAAAGCAGAATCGCTATAAATTCTAAAATCTTTATAAATTTCCACATATTCGGTAATTTCATCTAAACGGATAGAATCTCTAACAATTTCTCCTGATTCAAGTTCTACTTCAATTTCGTATCTACCCGGAGTTAACGCCATAACGTATTTTCCGGTTTCTTCATTCGATTTAAAAATTCCTTCTAATTCACTATCAGTACTTTTATATAAGTTCATAAAAGAACCGGTTGGCACATCATTAAAATAAACGTTTCCTAATAATAAAGCTAAAACAGGTTTGTCAATTCTGCCTGTTGTAATTTTAAAGATGTCTTGCTCTCCCATACTTGCAACTCCTCCACCGGAATAGTAACCTGTATTACCATCTGCAGAAAGCACAAAATAACGGTTATCATCAATAGTGTTAATAGGATATCCCATGTTTTTTGGTTCAGTAAAAGCACCATATTCATCTAAAACAGAAGAAAAAATATCGTAGCCACCAATGCTGGTATGTCCTTCAGAAGCAAAATAAAGTGTTTTTCCATCAGGATGAATAAATGGAGCATCATCATTATAAACAGTGTTAATCATACCGCCTAAATTTTGCACATTTCCCCAAGAACCATCAGCTTGTAATTCAGCTTTGTATAAATCTCTCCCACCCATTCCGCCTTCTCTATCGCTAGAGAAATAAAGTGTTTTACCATTGGCAGACAAACTGGCACTTCCTTCCCAGCTGTCATTTTTGTTTACATCACCATCAAGTTTCTTAGGTTTTGTCCAGTCATTTCCTTCCAACTGACTTACATAAATGTCTCCTAAATTATTGTTTTCACTTTTGTAGATAAAAAGAGTTTGACCATCAACAGATAAACCTATTGCAGCATCATGTCCTTCAGTATTAATATTTGTTCCAATACTTACAGGTTCTGTCCATTCGCCATTTTTTTTGTAAGCAATAAAAACATCTTCAAAATATGGTTCAGAACCCATAGATTGAGGAACTTTATCTCCCCCCACACTTTTTATTCCTCTGTAGGTAAAAATCATTACTGATTCGTCAGCAGAAATTACAGGAACATATTCTGAGTACTGAGAATTGATGGGGTAACCAACATTTTCTATAATATTTTCATGAATAGTATCGGCAAGAATTTCTTTTGCATTTTGAGCATTTTTCATCATTTGGTTAGCATCTCTAACTTGTTCAACTTCATCTGCCGGAGCAGTAGCTAAATAAAAATTAAAATGTTGGATAGATTTATCAAAATCATAATTTACAGCATAAGCTTTACCTAAGTAAAAATTGATGATACCATATTCAGGATTTTCTTGCTTTACTTCTTCTAATAGTTTAACTGATTTTTCTTTTTGATTAGGATCGAAAGTGGCACAAATACCAGTCATCATTTTATAATAGATGTCTTTAGAGTCGTACTCGTGTAATTGAGAGAATTTATCTAACGCATCCAAATAATTTCTTTCTTCAAAATCTTGCTCTGCTTGTTCTAGTAATTGTTTGGCTTCTTTTTTGGAAAGAGAACTTACTTCTTCGGTTTGGCTAAAAACAGAAATAGAAGTTAATAACATCAAAATAGTTAATAATCGTAAGCTTATTTTAATTTTCATATGTTTAATTTTATTATTTTTTATCGGTCATATGTAACTCCGAGTTAATTATTCCCTTGTGTGAGAAAATTTTTACTCATGGTCGTTTCATAATTTTATAAATAGTTATTTTGCAGAAATAAAAAAAAGCAAACATAAGCAATTCAAATAGATACTAAAACTTTTTTTTTGAGGCTAAATCATAAAATATATTATCAATTTTTTAGGGCAGTTTTTGCGTTGTATGTTGTTGCATTTTTATTTGCGTGTAATCCAACTAAACACTTAAAACCGAATGAGATATTTCTCCAAAAATCAAGTGTTAAAGTTGATAACAGAAAAATAGATAAAGACGAATTAAGCAACTATGTGAAACAAAGACACAACAAGAAAATATTAGGAGTCTTTAGGTTTCATTTAGGAGTTTATAACATAGCCAACAAAAAAAATAATTTTGTAGAGAAGAATGTTGGAGAAGCTCCTGTGGTTTATGATTCACTTTTAACTCAGAGAAGTGCCGAACAGCTTAGTTTATATTTAGATAGTAAAGGTTATTTTGAAAATAAAGTAGAGTATAAAGTAACCTATGTTAGCGAAAAAAAAGTTAAAGTTAAATATATAGTTGAAACAGGAGAACCTTACTTGGTTAACAGTGTTAAATATTATGTTGAAGATACCGCTTTAACTAATTTAGTAATCTTAAAGCATTATAAATCTCTCATTAAAAAAGAAAAACCTTTAGATTTAGAAGTTTTAGATAAAGAAAGAGAAAGGATTAGAGATGTAATTAGAAATGAAGGCTATTTTAGCTTTACAAAAGAGTATGTAGAGTTTTTAGTGGATACTACCAATGAACACAGAAGAGTTGACATTACTGTTAAAGTGCTTAATAAAAAAGTAACAGACAAAAATGACACCTCCAATACAGAAAAAGTGAGGCATAAAAAATATATCGTTAATGATATTAATGTTTACCTAAGCAAAGATTTTTTGAATAAAAATGTGAGTACTTTCGATACGGTTAATTATAAAAAAATAACTATCGGACATGAAGAGAAATTAATTTATCGTCCGAAAATGATTAACCACGCCATAAATATTAAACCGGATGAAGATTATTCTTTAGAAGATCAACAATTAACCTATAAATACCTAACAGAGTTAGGACTGTTTAGAACAGTAAACATTCAGTTTAATAATGCTGAAAATAGGACAGGGGATGATAAAAAAGCATTAGATGTAAATATTTATTTAACACCTCTAAAAATAAAATCTTTATCATTAGAAGTAACAGGAACAAACAGTGGTGGAAACCTTGGGATGAAAGGAGGGATAGTGTTTGTGAATAAAAATTTATTTAAAGGAGGAGAAAGGTTAACTGTTAGGTTAAATGGTGGATTGGAAGCTCAGCAACTTATTAATCAATCGGCAGAGCAAGTAGAGTTTTTTGGTTTACCATTTAATACCTTAGAGTTTGGTCCTGAGGTTAATTTAGAATTTCCCAGATTTATATTACCTTTTGTAAATACAGATAACTTTGCTAAAAGTTTAAATCCGAAAACATCATTAAATTACTTATTAAATTACCAAAACAGACCTGAATATACCAGAAACCTTACTCAATTTACGTTTGGTTATTTTTGGAATCAGGGCAGATTTGTTAAGCATTATTTAAACCCAATTAGTGTAAGTTTAATTAAGATAGACCTTACCGATGAATTTAAAGAGAGAATAGAAGAAGAAAATAATCCGTTTATCGTAAATAGTTTTACCGATCATTTTATCAATTCATCTACTTATACCTTTGTTTATTCTAATCATACTTTTAATAAAGTTAGAGATTTTCAGTTTTTTAGATTTAATTTAGAAGGAGCAGGAAACGCACATACCTTGTACGATAGAGTGGCGGGGACAGAAAGAAACGAAAATGGTAGTTTTGAAATTTTCAATATTCAATACGCACAATTTGTAAAAGTAGATTTCGATTACCGATATTACAATCAATCATCCAACGGAAATATAGTAAGCAGAATTGCTTTAGGAATAGGAAGACCTTACGGAAATTTGAAAGTATTACCTTTTGAGAAAAGTTATTTTGGTGGGGGAGCAAATGGAATTAGAGCATGGCAAGCCAGAACATTAGGTCCCGGTTCTTTGCCTGATTCATTAATTTCATCGCAATATGTAAATCAAATTGGAGAAATAAAAATAGAAGGAAATGTGGAGTATCGATTTGATATCACTAAATTATTTGAAGGAGCTATTTTTGTTGATGCCGGAAATATTTGGATTACTCGTGAGGATGAACAACGACCTAATGCAGAAATTAAATTAGATAGATTTTGGCAAGATGTGGCAGTAGGAACAGGAGTAGGGTTACGACTTGATTTTGGTTTCTTTTTATTCCGATTTGATTTAGCTGCAAAACTGAAAGACCCCTCATCAGAAAAACCACAAGAATTTAAATTACAATGGAGAACACCTAACTTAAATTTAGGTATTGGGTATCCATTTTAAAACTTGGCACTTTTTATGTAAAACCTTAAAATATTTATATTTTTGGAAATCTAATTACAAATTTAAAACTATCTGATTATGAGAAAAATAATTTACCTTCTATTAACAGCTACATTTTTATACAGTTGTGCATCTTCATCAAAAAGGTTAGACAAAGGAGATTACGATGCTGCGATGCAGATTTCTGCAAAAAAAATAATGAAAGATCCGGGTAAATTTGAAGAAGTAGATGTATTTAATGATGCGTATAAATTAGCCAACCATAAAGATAAAACTGAAATTGACAGACTAAAAAATATTGGCGACCCTGCCAACTGGGGTAAAATCTATAACCTATACGGCAATTTAGTTAGAAGACAAGAGTTAGCAGCTACATTGCCTCCGGTTGGCATCAATTACGATGAAACCAACTATGCTGCAGATGTTGAAAATGCTAAAACCCAAGCTACCGTTTATGCTTATGAAAAAGGAAATGAATTGTTGTTAACCAACGATAGATTTAAAGCCAGACAAGCACATGCTTATTTTTTAGAAGCAAAAAAATATACGCCCAATTATAATGATGTTGATGATAAAATAAGCCAAGCTTTATTGATAGGAACTACCAATGTTTATTTTAAAATAGAAGACAATGCTCAGTTAGTAGCCCCAAAAGCAATGATGGATAATGTACAGAATATTGAAGTAAATGATTTAGATGGTAATTGGATAAATTATGATGCCTATGTAGATAATTCTAAGTTATATCACTATTCCATTATATTAAGTTTAGATTTAATTGAAGTAACTCCCGAAGAATTGAAAGAAACTACTACAGTAGAAACCAAAGAAGTGGAAGACGGTTTTGATTATGTATTAGATGCTAACGGAAATGTTACTAAAGATAGTTTAGGTAACGATATAAAAATTAAAAAATACAAAACCATTAGTTGTACCGTAAATCGTTACCAACAAAAGAAAGCAGCACGTATTACCGGTTCTATGAATTATTATGATAACTTAACTGAAAGTAAACTAAAAGCCGAGCCAATCGTTTCTGATGCCTTATTTGAACATTTTTATACGGTTGCCGTTGGTAATTTAGATGCATTAACACCTGAAACAAGAAAAGAGCTCAGCACACAAGCAGTTCCTTTCCCGCCTTCTGAAGCCTTAATTATACAAGCAGGAGAAGTAATGAAAGCCATGGCAAAAGAAGCTATTGTAGCGAATAAAAGTTTGATAAAATAGGGGGCTAAGGGTTACGAAATTTATAGTTGCTGCTCATAAAAGCAAATATATTATTTTTTACTTACCACAAGCGAAGACGCTTGCGGGAGCGGGGGAGAACGTTTAGTATATGAGAAGTAGGCGATTTCGAAACACCGAACTTTCGGTTAAGTACAAAGTTTGGTTTGAGCCATAAATTTAGTAATTGTTATAGTTTTGACTGTTTTTTTATAAGTTATAAGTATTGTTGATGGCTCATTGTTTATTTTTTTCGTTTGTAATGTAATTGTACTAATCCTGTATCAAATGTTTTTGCTGTTACAAATTCAAGTAGTTGTTCAGGTCGCCCGTCTTTAAATAATCTTGTTCCACTCCCTAACAATACTGGAACGACTGAAATAATAAACTCATCAATTAAGTCATTTTTTAATAGTTCATTTATTACTTCTGCACCACCGTCACAATAAATATTTTTTCCTTTTCCAGACTTTAGTTGTTTGATTAATTTGGTTATGTTTTCTGTATAGAAAATGGTTCTACCTACTTGCGGTCTTTCAGTTCTTGTTATGACATAAACATCTCGTTGCCCGTTGTCGTAATGAGATGGGCCAATTTCTTTAAGCACATAATCATAGGTTCTTCTTCCAATAATTAATGTGTCAATTGTATCTGTAAATTCTGTATAACCATAGTCTTCGCCTTCTTTTTCAACGAGTTTCAAGAAACTAAGGTCGTCATTAGGTTTTGCAATGTAGCCGTCTAAACTTATTGCAATGAAAAGTGATATTTTTCGCATCTGTTTTTTTAATTATAATGTTTTTGTAAAATTACTTTTTGATAACCATTTGCACTTTGTAAAAATGCGACAAATTAAAGTAATGATGGTGAAAGTCCAGTATTTCGCTTGATTTCATTGCAAAGATGTGAATGGTCATAATAGCCACATTCAAATGCAATATCTAATAAGCTCCGACTTTGATTTGAATTTTTGATTAAACTCAAAGCATTCTGAAAACGAATAATATTTGAATATTCTTTTGGAGATAGTCCAATAAGTTTTTTAAAATTTCTCTCCAATTGTCTTACCGTTGTGAAATTTCGTTTTGATAACTCATAAATACTGATTTGTCCGTTTGTTGAGTGTATATCGTTGATAGTTGATTGTAGCTGGTTGTGTTTGCTTTTTATTCTATCTGAAAAGAAATGGTCAAAATAATTGAAAGGATTGTCAAATATTTTATCAATATTAAATGAATTGGACTTTTCAAATTCAACGGTGTCATTAGTCAACTCATTTTGTGAAGCATAGCTATAGAAATTTGTAAAAGTTGCAGGTTTTAGGCATACACCTATTAAATGTGTATTGGTATCAATCAAGCTGTCTTTAAATGAAGTCATTGCTCCAACTACGTATGTCTTCCCAAACTCCATTAAAACCGAGCCATTATCAGTTAAACAAGTATCTCCCAGATTCATTACTATACCAGCACAGCCATCTGGAAAAACTCGTTCCCATTGTCTTTCAAGTTCTTTCCCATTCAGTTCCCAATAAAAATGAATAAAAGGTTCTAATTTTTTATAAGGTTTTATTTTTTTATACTTCATTTATTGCTATGGTTGTTCGTTACAATGATTGTCATATATCCAAATATATCAAAAATAGCTTAAAAATCAAGCAAATGGTTTTTGTTAGCAAGGAACAAGATATTTCTAGCTTCATTTTACTATCTGACTTAGTCGAATGTAAAATATCTATCGATATGACTCTAGATTGACAACTAACTTGCAAGTATTTCTTACCTAATAAGCTCCATTTCTTTTTCTAATGAACCATTCGGTAGAGATAAGGGCTAAAATTAAAAAGAAAATCCATTTGATGTGAATGATTTCCTTGATGTCGGTTTCTTCATAAATAACAGAAGAAATGGCTGTATTTTCTTTTATAAGTTGTTCTAATTCATTCATTGTAGGTGGTAGCACCATTTTACCATTGTATTTATTGGCAACGTTTTGAAGCAATTGGTGGTTGGCAACCGTATTGTTTAACTCCACCAACAGCGGATTAATTTGTAACGGTCCTTTAACTGCATATTGCTCTCCTGAAAAAGTGGTTGAAGCCAAATAAGAATAACTGCCAACTGGTAAAATTCCCGCATTTAACACGTAGGCATTCCCCGTTTTATTGAAAACAAATTGATAATCAACCCCTGCTTCATTTTTAAGCTCTAATTTCACTTCAGGAGTATTTACCAATTCATAACTATTGTTGTACAATTCAGCATTAAAAATAATTTCCTGGTTTTCATTAAACTGATTGTCAACAATTACCCTGAACTTATCTTTATTATCTTTTACAGATAAAAACTGAACAGTTTTGTTGATGATTTCATCAAATGCTTGGTGATTGTTATTTTTAGCAAATTCATTTAATCGCCATCTCCACAATCCTTCACCACTTATAAAAGCAGCTTTGTTTTTACCTTCCTGAAAAAAAACCATTAAAGGTTGTTCGGTAGCTACATTTCCTATTTTTTGGTTAAATAAAACATAGGCTTTTTCTTGAGGTAGGTAAGTCCCGAAAATACTTTCTATAGGAGGAAAATTAGGCACTTGTTTTAAGGTAGCTTCTGACAAATTAAATAATGGAAAATTCTCTGTTAATGCCGGAGTTGTAGTATTAGAGCGTTGGTTCGATTGTAATACTTTTATGTGTGTTTGAAATTGGTTAAAAGCATTGGTGTTGGATTGATTTCCTAAGATATAAAGTACAGAAAGGTTTATCTCGTTAATTTTTCTCAACCAAACAGGAGAATAGGTAGGGAATTGGTGTAGCACAACAAGGTTGTAAGGTTCAAAATTGCCATCAAAATCATCAAAATACGTAGTACTGACTTCATAATTCTCATTGGTTTCAATACTGGTTTTTAGTGCTTTTAAATCTGGGTGTGGGGCATGAGCCAAAAGTAAAATATGTTGTCTGCCATCCAATACATCAATATACACATCTTTGCTGTTATTTTTTGTACTTACTTCGTTTGCTAAAGCAGAAAAAGAAATGGTATAATGTTGCACGCCTTTTTCTTTGGCTTCCAAGATAATGGTTTCTTCAATTAATTGATTGTTTTTGGTGATGTCGTAAGTTTTGGTAAACACCACCTTGTTTTTATGAGTAACG
This sequence comes from Flavobacteriales bacterium BRH_c54, assembly GCA_000961845.1. Classification (GTDB taxonomy): domain Bacteria; phylum Bacteroidota; class Bacteroidia; order Flavobacteriales_E; family Vicingaceae; genus BRH-c54. The sequence continues at coordinate 4,058 of LADZ01000065.1, read as the reverse complement.
GTAAGGGTAGTTTTTTCTCCTTTACAAGATTGGGCAAGACCAAGAATTTCAATAGGAAATTTATTGTTTAAGAAAGTAATTTTGTTGGCAATGGCTTCTTTCAACACAATATCGGGCTGAATGGTAGTATCTCCCAACGCAATAGTATAAATTGGGTAGTTAGTGTTTTCGGTAGAATAAACAGGATTAAAACCTTCGTTGTAAACACCATCAGAACTCAAAATTAACGCTCCGATATTACGGTTGTAAAATTTGGTTTCAACCGCTTCAAACAATTCGGCAATGTTGGTGGTTTTTTCAGAAAAATCAATAACACCTTCTTCTTTTACTTTTTCTCCAAAAGTGAAAGACTTCACTTCGTAATCTTTCTCCAACTTTTCTTTTAGTGAATTTAATTTTTTAAGGTAATTATTCGCATAAAAAGCAGAATCTTGATGAATAAATAGTGAGTTGGAATTATCCTGAGCAAAAATAATGATGGGCTTTTCTGTTTTATTAAATATGGTTTTAATAAATGGAGAAAGTAATAAAAAAGCAATGATGCTTACTGCCAAAAAACGAAAAGCTAGCAAGCTATTTTTTAGCCATTTAGCTATAACATCGAGTTTAGATTCTTTGTAATATAAAACACCTGCATAAACAGCTCCTAAAAGGAAACAAAGAAGAATCATCCAAATAGGATAGTCTGTTGTAATGTTTATAGCTGTTAGCACAAGTTTTAGTTTTTACTGATTCGTAAAATTAAGATTATTTTTAAGTAGTCTTCGCAAGAAAACTTCCAAATACTTCGTTATTTTCATTTTTGATTCAGTCATTTACCTTAGTAAACTCTTTAGAATCAAAAATTTCTAAAGCCTTGTTTTTGGAAGTTTCTTATCAAGGACTTCAAAATGGGTAGTTTTTTGCTGAAAGTAGTTAAACTCGAACAAAAACTTAGTGCGTTTATTTTTCATTAAGTGCTTTAAGTCTAATCTGAGTAAGTACTTTTTTAGTGTAGAGTGGGAAATCTCCGTTCATCATCCAATGGTAGTAACCTGGTTCTTTTTCTAATACTTCTAAAACAGCTTTTCCTTTGTGTTTACCAAAGTTAAATACTTCAACATTGTTTTTATCATAAACGATACGACCTAATAAATCAACGTTATTGGTAGCTTTAGAGAATTCAGAAAGGAAAGCTACATTGTTTTCTAAGCTATCATATTTTTCAACTTGTGCAAGAAGAATTTCCATTGTGGCAATAGTATCGGCTTCTGCACTATGGGCATCAACTAAATCTTTGTCGCAATAGAATTTATAGGCAGCAGATAAGGTTCTTTGCTCCATTTTATGAAAAATATTCTGAACATCAACAAGGTTTCTTTTGGTAATGTCAAAGTCAACTTCAGCTCTTAAAAATTCTTCTGCCAACATGGGGATGTCAAACTTATTGGAGTTGTAACCTGCCAAATCGCATCCATCAATAAAATTGGCTAATTCTTTAGCCATTTGTTTAAAAGTAGGTTCGTTTTTTACATCATCATCACTAATTCCATGTATGGAAGTAGATTCTAAAGAGATAGGTATCGTTGGGTTTATTCTTCTGGTTACGATGTCTTTATTTCCGTTAGGATGAACTTTAACTATAGAAATTTCTACAATTCTATCAGAGGCAATATTTAATCCAGTTGTTTCTAAATCAATAAAAGCAAGGGGTTTTGTTAGGTTTAATGGCATAATATTTTTTAATTGTTTAAGGAGTTACAGTAAAATCTTTATTGATAAACTGTTCAAAATCACTTTTTCCTTTAACAAGTATGTCTTCGCTTTTTGGAGCGAAACCGGGAGCATCTATCATAACATTATAACTTCCTGGTATTAGAGTAATAACAAAACTTCCATTTTTAGAGTTGGGAGTATAGTTTCCTATTTCTTCTTGAGTTCTATTGTCGGTAACAATTACAAAGGCATCAGTAATTACTTCGTCAGTTCCTTCTTTTACAATTTTAGATTTAATGATGGTTTGTCTGTCATCATACTCATTAAATTTAACTTTATAGATGTCTAAATCGCCATAAGAATCTTTTCTCCAAGCAGAAACATAAGCGTGTCTTTTATCTTCTGTAAAAGAAATACATACATTATCTTCAGGAGTGTTTAACGGAAAGCCAATATTTTCTGCCAACGACCATTCGTTAGTTTCAGCATTCCAAGTAGATTTAAAATAATCAAATCCTCCCATGCTGTTATGTCCTTTAGAGGAAAAGTATAGGGTAGAGCCATCATAAAATAAGTTTGGAAAATCTTCATCAAAAGGTGTATTGATGTTTGGTCCTAAGTTTTGAGGTTCAGCCCATTCGCCTGTTGGTGATTTTCTGGTCATCCAAATATCTTTACCACCCAAACCGCCATCTCTTCTACTTGCAAAGAAAAGGGTATTTCCATCAGCAGAAATAGTGGCAGCACTTTCAAATTCTTTAGAGTTGACGTTTTCACCCATTATTTCAATTTTCCTAGGCCTTCCTTTTACAATTTTAGAAGTGTAGATATCTCCATAATCTTTAATATGATCGAGATAAACAAAAAGTAAATCGGCATTGTAAGAAAGACCAACAACTTGCTCATCGTAAGCAGAGTTAACCATCATTCCTACGCCCTTAGTTTTTACAAACTCACCGTTTTCAACTTCAGAATAAAATACATCGGAAGAGTAGTAACCATCAAACTCTCTCATTCCGCCAACTACGCCTTTTCTTCTGGTAGTAAAATATATTGTTGATTCATCAGGAGTAACAAAAGGGTAATAATCAGGATATTCAGAATTAATTAACTCTCCAACATTTTCAAAACTAATATCAATAGGACTAACAACTAATTTTTTAGCATTTTTCATCATTTCTATCTCTCTATCCGCTTGATCTTGCAATGTTCCCCCACCAGATTTTTTATATTTTTCCATTGTCTCAATGGCTTCATCTAACTTAAGGTTGTAGTGATAAGCTTTAGCTAGGTAAAAATCTACATCGGGATCTGATTTTCTTTCGGAAGCAGATTCTAAATATTTAACGGCTTTAGATTTATCACTGTTGATATGCAAAACACAAAAACCGGCTTTAAAAGGATATTCGGGATTTTTAGGATCTTTCTCCATTAACTTTTCATAAACAACAAGAGCATCAATAAAGTTTCCATATTTAAAATGTTCAGCAGCTTCCTCAGGGTCAACACGCTGGGAAAAGCTTGTAAATACTAAGCTAGTGAGTAATAGGGTTAATATGTATTTTAAGTTGTTCAATTTTTTTGGAAAGATACAAACTTAATACCAAATGTAAAAACTATTTTAATTCAATTATTACATATTGATAAGGCTCATATTTGGAAATGTTTTCTGAGTCGTTTGCATAAGCAGGTCCTTGAACTAAACTGCCGGTTTTATTAAATATAATTTTTGATTTATCAACTCCTTTAGTAGTAAGTGCATTTAATAGAATTTTCTTAGTTTCGTTTAAACGAGCGATTGCTAATGCCTTGTTAGAAGAGTAGGTAGAAACAGGAACTGTTGATGCACTTGCTTCTATATTTATGTAAATTTTGTCATTTGTTTTGAGTTGTTCTGTAACTGTATTAATTAAGGCGGTAAATTCATTTTTATTGGTATTGATGCTAGTATTTTTGTAGGTAAACAACTCTTTATAAGATTTTAAAACAGGTTTATTATTAATATCCTCGTTTGTATTATTAGTGTTATTTCCATTGTTAGTAGTTGTATCCTCATTATTTTGAACTAAAGCATCATCAACAACCAATAAAGTATCAGTAATATTAAGGTTTAATTCTTCCGAACTAACGGTTAAATATTGATACGTTTTTGTGTCAATTTGTTCTTGGTAAAGCTTTGTGTTGATATTAGACTTGTCAGCACCATCAGGGATGTTGAACGATACACTTTGCTTTTTATAAGCATCATTTTCTATCGTTAGTTTTGTTTCTCCGGCATTTTGTTGTGTAAGTGAATAGTTTCCATTTTCATCTATGTTTACAGCAATAGTTTCACCTGAGTTGGTTAATGATAAAGTACCTTT
>LADZ01000055.1 GCA_000961845.1 Flavobacteriales bacterium BRH_c54 | reverse complement strand
AACTTTTAACTATAAACAAAATTATGAACTCACTTTTTTTATTAAGAATAATTGCTTTTTTGGAGGGCTTGTCTTATCTTGCACTTCTTTTTATTGCCATGCCTATCAAATACTTATACAATAAACCCGATGCTGTTAAACATACCGGAATGGCTCACGGAGTTTTATTTGTTGCGTATGTGGTAGTTCTTTTAATTGTTCATGTTGAATATAAATGGAAACTATCACAATCTTTTTGGGCATTTGTAGCATCTCTGGTTCCTTTCGGAACTTTTTATGCCGATAAAAAATGGTTCAGAGAAATAAAAACTAATCAATAATCGATATAACCTAAAAACAACCTAATTATGAAAAAGACCTTCACCTTACTCGTTTTAGCAATTTTACTTTTTCAATTTTCTTGTAAAGAAAAAGAAGAACAATCAAAATCTGCTTATAAATATGAATACGAAAGCGTTGAAAACGATGGCTTAAACACCTTAATTTATACGCTCGACAATGGTTTAAAAGTTTACATGTCTATAAATAAAGACGAACCTCGTATTCAAACCAACATTGCAGTTAAAACAGGAAGCAAGCAAGACCCTGCTGATGCAACAGGATTAGCGCATTATTTAGAACATATGCTTTTTAAAGGAACTTCTAAAATTGCTACTGTAAATTGGGAGGAGGAGAAAAAGGTTTTACAACAAATTTCTGATTTGTACGAAAAAAGAAGAAACACAACAGATGAAACAGAAAGAAATGCTATTTACAAACAAATTGACAGCCTTTCTGGTGTTGCTGCAAAATTTGCTGTTCCAAACGAATACGATAAAATGATTAGCTCCTTAGGTGCAAAAGGTACAAATGCTTACACTTCTACCGAAAGAACAGTTTATATCAACGATATTCCTTCTAACGAATTTGAAAAATGGTTAACTGTTGAATCTGAAAGATTTAAAGAACTGGTTTTGCGTTTATTCCATACAGAGTTAGAAACTGTTTACGAAGAATATAACAGAAGTAGAGACAACGATTATTGGTTAGCTTATGAGGCAATGTCTGCCAACTTATTTAAAAACCATCCTTACGGAACACAAACCACCATTGGAACAGGCGAACATCTTAAAAATCCTTCTATGGTAAAAATCCATGAGTATTTTAATGAAAGATATGTTCCTAATAATATGGCTATTATCCTTGCCGGAGATATTGACCCTGACAAAACAGTTGATTTAATTAAAAAACATTTTGGGGAATACAAAAACAAAGAAGTTCCTGAATTTACGTTTACTCCAGAAGAGGAAATTACTGAACCAATTGAAACAACAGTTGTTGGTCCGGATGCCGAATGGGTAAGTATTGGTTACCGTTTGCCGGGAGTAAAAAATGAAGATACCTACATTTTACCGCTAGTTTCGTCACTTTTATATAACTACCAAGCTGGCTTAATCGATCTTAATTTAGTTAAAGACCAAAAAGTGCTAAATGCTAATGCTTACGATGATGTGAGTTATGATTATTCTACTTTTCAGCTTAGTGCCAATCCAAGAGACGGACAAACTTTAGAAGAAGCTCGTGATTTATTGCTTTCTCAAATAGAAAAACTAAAAACAGGCGATTTTGAAGATTGGATGTTGCCTGCTGCTATTAAAAACTTTAAACTACAAGACCAACAACGTAACCTTTACAATAACTACAGAGCTTACAAAATGACCAATGCTTTTATTTTAGAGCAAAATTGGGCAGACGTAGTTAAAGAAAACGATAAAATGAGCAAGGTTACTAAACAGCAAATTGTTGATTTCGCTAATAAATACTTTAAAAACAATTATGTAGTAGTCTATAAAAAACATGGTGAAACCAATAACCCGAAAGTAGAAAAACCTGAAATCACTAAAGTTGACCTTAACAGAGATACTGCTTCTGTTTTTGCTCAAGAGTTCGAAAAAATGGATGCTACCCGTTTAGAACCTATTTTCGATGATTATGCAAAAATCAATCAATCAGAAAAAATTAACGGCAAAATTCCTTTCTACTTTATGAAAAATACTAAAAATGAGATTTTTAGTTTAAATTATATTTTAGATATGGGCTCGTATAGCGATAAAGAAATTGCCTTAGCGGTTCAATATTTAGAATACTTAGGTACTGATAAATATTCTGCCAATGAACTTCAAGTGGAGTTATTTAAAAAAGGTTTGAGTTATAGTGTATATGCCGCTGACGAGCGTGTTTATGTATCATTAAGTGGATTAGAAGAATCTTTTGAAGAAGGTGTTGAATTATTTGAACACATTTTGGCAAACGTTCAGCCTAATCAAGAAGCTTACGACAACATGGTTCAAGGTATTTATAAAGAAAGACAAGATAACAAGTTAAGTAAATACTATATTTTATACCGTGGAATGTTCAATTACGGACGCTATGGAGAAGAATCACCAATAAAACACATCTTTAGTAATGAAGAGTTAAAAAAGATAGATGTAAACAACTTGGTAGCTAAAATTAAAGAACTAACCTCTTACGAGCATTATGTTTATTACTATGGTAAAAAAGAATTAGCCGAAGCTAAAACCATTTTAGAAAAACACCATAAAACTCCTGAAACACTTAAGCCACTCATTGCTGCTAAAGAATTCCCTGAGCTAGACATCAATAAAAACCAAGTATTTTTTGTTGATTATGATATGGTACAAACTGAAATGTTGCTTTTTACCAAACAAAAACCTTATACCGAAGGAGATTTGCCAATGATTAACTTGTTTAACGAGTATTTTGGTAGCGGACTATCTTCTATTGTTTTTCAAGAAATAAGAGAAGCTAAAGCATTGGCTTATTCTGCTTATTCTTTTGTAACTACTCCGAATAAACCAGATCGTTCGCACTATGTACAAGCTTACATTGGTACACAGGTAGATAAACAAAAAGAAGCAACCAAAGCCATGTTAGAATTAATGAACAATATGCCGGAAGTAAACGACCAATATGAAGGAGCTAAATTGGCTGCTCTTAAAAAAATTGAAACTTCTAGAACGAAAGAAAGTAGCTTATTTTGGAAATTTTTAAGTGCTAAAGAATTAGGTAGAGATTATGACATTAATACCAAAGTTTACCCTGCAATTAAAGAAATGCAATTGAGCGACCTTAAAACTTATTTCGATAACAACATTAAAGGTAAAAACTATGCGTTCTTAGTTATTGGAAACAAAAAATTAGTGGACAAAAAAGCCCTGTCAGAACAAGGCGAATATAAAGAACTTACCCTAGAAGAAATTTTTGGGTATTGATATATTGACAAAAAAAGCGGCAAGATAATCTTGCCGCTTTTTTTACGTTTATATTTAGAATATAACTAATTAATCTTAAAAATAGCAGAAAAAGTAGTGTTATAAACCGCCTTTACTTGTTTTACAAAATATGGGCGATATTCACTCACCTCTTTTCTTAAGTAGTGATCTTCAAAAGCTTGTTCTTCGTTTTTCTTAAAAAAATCTCCTCTACCAACAAGTAGCATATCTGTCATAGTAACCAAATAATCTTTTTCTTTAGCTCTGTATTGGATAACCACCATTCCTTTAAAATCGTTTTTATTTACAATTGCCGGAACTGCTGCAACACCTGTCTTTTCAGGGTCAGTAGCATGAGGTTTTAGTTTCGCGAAAATTTGGTTGTTTTCTATCTTAAAAAAATCAAATTTCTTCGATTTCTCAAAATAAGCAAAAACTTCTTCTTGCGTTTTTTTAGTAGCATAAGCCTTTTGCCAGGTTATTTTACTATCGTTTAAATAAAAATTTTCATCTTCAGCCTGAGAAAAGCCATTTAATGCAAAAGCCAAAGAAAATAAAAGAAAAATATGTTTCATCTGTTTATATTTATTGTTAAATCAATTCCCCACAAAGAAAGTTATTTCAACCACAAAAACCAAAATGCTACTTTCTCTATTCTCTCTATTCTAATTTCTATTCTCTAATTTATACTACTGCACTCCATTAATAAAACTTCCAAAAACAGAATGTCCAAAATTATAATTTAAAGAAAAACTAATATAAGGAGCCGAAGCAACATCTTGCTTAAAGTCAGTATTAATCCCATGCAGCTTTCGTAAAAAAGCATAACCTGTTTCCACTTTAAGCTTATAGTGCCTTCCGAACTTAACATTTACTGCAAAATAGGTTTTCAACTCTCTTAAATTAACCGTATTGTCGTCATTTTGCAAAACAGAACCTTCTCTGCTTACAGCATTAATACCACTAAAATAACCTGCTAAATCAAAATTAACTTTTCTGTTTAATGCGTAGTTCAATTTAAGATGCACAGGAACAATAAACTCCAATTTTGTCCTTGCATTGAACTTAGCTCTAAAACCTACTAAAGGCAAAGGAACAATCCTTCCTTGGTTAATTACCAACGTAGCACCGTAAAAATGCACCATCTTTAAATTTCTAATATTAATATAAGCGGTATAAGCCCGAAAATTGGGTGTAAAACTTTGGTTGAGAGAAGCATTACTTTCTTCAGCATAAAAATTGGCAGCATACACCCAAATACCATTTCTTATACTTGCTGTTATAGCTGTAAATTCAATCTCTCCTTTATAAATATTATCTAATTGTGCATTTGTAATGAAAGGTTGGGCTACACTAAATTTTGTCGCTAAAAAAATCTGACTAGCTTTAGCATCAGCTTTCTTCATATTAAAATCTTTCAGAGCTATACCAAGTCTTGTTCTCAAAGGTTTCACAAACTGAAACTTATATTTTGTCATCTGAAAATCTGTAGAATCATCAATTGCTCCTGGAGTAGGATGATCAACACCAAGAGTAGCTCCGGCATTAAAAAAACTATTTACATTAAACGATTGGGCAACAACTTCTACAAATGTTACAGAGGAAAATATAATAATAAAAAGCAATCGTTTTAACATCATTTAAATCTAAAAAAAAAGAACTAACCACCCTAAACAAGTAACTAATCAACCAAATTCCAAACAATTCCAAACTTTAAGAATCTTCCTAAAGCAGGGTAATTGGCTGTTGCATAAAAATCATAATTATTCCACCCGGCATTAAAATGCTCATACTTTAAAAATACCTGAGCTCTTTTAACATGCATATTCAAAAATACATCCACGTAAGGATATTCTCCAATTTTTTGCTCTTTTTGAACATAAAATTGAGCAATTTCAGGCATATAAGCATACCCATAAAAACCTGTTTTGTAAGAAACATTAAATCCTATTTGCAATTTTACCGCTTTCTTAAAAGCGTTCGTCTGAAAATAAACCAACTGCCTCCCAATAAAATCAGGTAATGGAAATAAATATTTATCACTAGTTGTTTGGTAAATAACCGCAGTTCTAAAATGAAATTTATATAAGCTATAATTCTTAGCTAACAAAAAAGTATTCAATAAATCTTGTTTATTGCTCTGCATTAAATTAACCCGCTCATCAAAATAAATATAGTTATCCATCATTCTCGAATTAGCCGATAATTCTAGCCTATACTTTTGAAAATTCACACTAGCGTTAACCCCATTAACTAACTGTTTTTTCAAAGAATAATTTTGCCAAGAAAAATGATTTGAACTAAAGTTCACATATTTCAAATCAGCCTCTTCTTGCTGACTAAATAAATTTAACTTTAACAAGATATCTTTCTTACTTAAATAAGATGTATTAGTCATTACCAACAAATCATTTTGTCTATATCCACTCACACCATACTTTCCCTCTGCTTCAACCTTTAAACGCTGATTCTTATAAGTAAATTGAGTTCCCGAGAAAATATTATTATAATTAGTATCCAACCCAGAAGTCTGAAAATAGGTATTGTACTCATGTACTGCAAAAACACCAAAATCATATTTTTTATTTCGGACACCAATTCCTCCTTTATTAACAATAGTATGATAAGAAATAGAATCTAACCATGTAATAGAATCTAATCGTATGGTATTAAATATAGGCGACAACACATCATTATCTCTATATAAATTTTCATTGATAGCGTAAGAGTTATTTAAAAAAAAGTATAACCGTTGTTCATTAAGTGAGGTTAAATCAATTCGTTGAGCAAGTTTATAAGTATAATTAGTAAACTGATAATTAGAATTAGATAAGTTAACTCCAATACTCAATGGATCTTCAGCTAAATTTTCTTCAAACTGAACCTTATCTACCAATCCTCCATTCTCTTTCTGTTTCTTACGAAAATATTCACCTGAAAAAGAAATAGCATACTTATCAGATTTACTTCTATACCTAAGCATAGAACCAAAATCACTAATACTGGCTTCTTGATTTACATATACTCCTGGCGAACTAATCTTTTCTAAATCCACAAAAAACTCAAGACCTTTTCCAAAATTATTTTGATGCTTTAACGAGAAAATCTGCTCCCTCCTACTCGCATTAATATAAGTAATCCTTGATAATGGTTTAATACCGTCAATATCTATCATCTTTTCATAACGCTTTTGCTGAAGAAAACTAGGAAGAAAAATTCCATCTGCAGTAGGAAAATAAGATGAAGAAGTATAAACACCTAAGTTGTTTAACAAAACATCATTACTATGTTTATAAAACAGGGTATTAACATCATTGTGTTCTGAATGAATTATAGAATCAAAGAGGTTATTATTAAATAGCAAAGAATCATTATTTTGTCCCACTAATATAGGTGAGGAACAAACAATAAAAATGATATATAAAAGAATATAGTTTTTACTCATAATAAAAGAGTACAAATATAAAGCAAAAAAACCCTTATCGGTTAAGATAAGGGTTTTAAAAGAATGGCAACGACATACTCTTCCAGGTGTTACCCCAGTACCATCTGCGCTATTGGGCTTAACTTCTCTGTTCGGAATGGGAAGAGGTGGACCCCAATGCAATAGTCACCATAAATCATCAATATTTTTATATACAACAGCTAATGTTACAACGTTATAAACTTTCAACGTTATAAACTTTCAACTGTCTGTATATGACAATCAAAGAAAGAAATTACAGAAAAACAAAAACTAAACGAGTTTAAAAGCGCTAGGGTAATTAG
>LADZ01000019.1 GCA_000961845.1 Flavobacteriales bacterium BRH_c54 | reverse complement strand
ACTCATGAACTTAAAAATGTAATGGGTAGAGTGGATATCATTACTTCTACATTAGGAAAAGCGTTAGGTGGAGCCATGGGTGGTTTTACTTCGGGTAAGAAAGAAATTGTTGACATGCTTCGTCAGCGATCAAGACCATATTTGTTTTCTAACTCTTTATCTCCTGCTATTGTAGGAGCAGCAATAGAAGTATTTAATTTATTAGAAACTTCTACCGAATTAAGAGATAAATTAGAACAAAATGTAGCTTATTTTAAGGCAGGTGTAAAGAAAATTGGTTTAGAAATTCGTGATGGCGATTCAGCTATTGTTCCTGTAATGTTATATGATGCCAAGTTAGCTCAGGAGTTTGCTAATAAATTGTTAGATGAAGGTATTTATGCTATTGGATTTTTCTATCCGGTAGTTCCAAAAGATTTAGCAAGAATAAGAGTTCAATTATCAGCGGCCCATACGCAAGCACATTTAGATAAAGCCATAGCAGCTTTTGAAAAAGTGGGTAAAGAACTGGGAGTGATTAAATAAACAAAAAAACCTGATGATATCATCAGGTTTTTTTGTGCTTAATTTTTAAGAGGAACAAGAACTAGCAGTAGAGGAACAACTTTGTTCAACACAAGGTAATTTACCATAGTTTTTAATTCCACTAAAACCACCTTCAACATTAATCAGGTTTTTAAAACCTTTTTGTCGTAATATAGATAAGGCGATAATTGAGCGATAACCACCGGCACAATGTACATAATAAGGCGTATCTTTTGATAGTTGGGTATAGTTATGGTTGATATCATCTAAACAAAGATGAATAAGATTGTTGTGAACTAATTTTCCGGCATTTACTTCACCAATTCTTCTAACATCTACAACAGCATCGTTAGCTTGTAGCTTTTCAGAAAATGCTTCAGGAGAAATAGTTTCAATAGCTTCAACAGCATAACCTGCATTTTTCCATGTATCTAAACCACCTTCTAAATAACCCAAACAATGGTCATAGCCAACTCTAGATAACCTGGTTACTGCTTCTTCCTCTCTACCTTTTGGAGCTACAATAATAATAGGTTGTTTTAAGTCTTCTATTAAAGTTCCTACCCATGGTGCAAAACCACCATCCAAACCAATAAAAATGGCATTTGGAATATGAGCAGCAGCAAATTCTTCTGGTGAACGAACATCTAAAATCAATGCTTTTTGATCTTGCATTAAAAATTCAACTTCTTTAGCGTTTAAAGCAGTTAAGCCATGCTCAAGAATTTCTTCATAATGTTTATTTATTCCCTGATTCATTGCCACATTTTTAGGGAAATATTGTGGAGGAGAAGATAAGCCTGTGGTTACTTCGGTAATAAATTCTTCTTTGGTCATGTTGGCTCTTAAGGCATAATTTTCAATTTTTTGATTGCCTAAGGTGTCGAAAGTTTCTGAACTCATATTTTTTCCGCAAGCAGAACCTGCTCCATGTGCCGGATAAACAATAATTTCATCAGGAAGAGGCATAATTTTGTTTCTTAATGAATCAAATAAATGTCCTGCTAAATCTTTTTCTGTAAGGTCAGATTTTACGGCTAAATCAGGTCTTCCAACATCGCCAATAAACAAGGTGTCTCCTGTAAAAATAGCTTTTTCTTTACCTTCTTCATCTAATAATAAATAGGTGGAAGACTCCATAGTATGACCGGGAGTGTGTAGCAATTTTAAATTGATATTTCCTATAGGAAAAAGCTCTCCGTCCTTACCTGAATGAAAGTCAAAAGATGGGTGAGCATTTGGTCCAAATACAATGGTTGCACCTGTAGCTTTGGCTAAATCAACATGTCCTGAAACAAAATCGGCATGAAAATGCGTTAGAAATACATATTTTATTTTAGCATTTCTTTTTTTAGCCATTTCTACGTAAGGAGTTGGTTCTCTAAGAGGGTCAATAATGGCAGCTTCGCCATTAGATTCAATGTAATAAGCAGCTTCTGCTAAACATCCGGTATAAAGTTGTTCTACGTACATCATATATAGTTTTAAAAATTAGTAAAAAATAATTCATTTATCATAATAATGGCTCCTGCAAATAATACAAACCATCCGAAACTCACTTTTAAATGTTTGCCATCTACTTTTTTGGAAATTAAGTTACCTATAAGCATTCCCGATACTGAAAATATAGAAAATAAAAGTAACAATTTCCAATCAATTACAAAGTGAGAAATACTTCCTAAAAATCCAAATGCAGAATTTAATGCAACAATTAATAAAGAAGTTCCAACTGCCATTTTCATGGATAAGTTACCTATTTTAAGTAAGGCAGGAACAATAATAAAACCACCTCCAATTCCCACTATTCCCGATAAGCTACCAATTACCATTCCTCCTAAAAAGTTCATGGTTTTATTTTTTTTGCTCAAAGGTAATTCACTTTCTGCTTTTTTTCTATCAATCATAAAGTAGGAAGCAATCATCATGGTTACGGCTAAAAGAGACATCACTATTAATCTTTTAGTAATTACAAACCCATTAAATGAAAAGATCGCCTCCGGAATGGCAGGCATTAAAAATTTTCTGGTAAGAAAAATGGCAATAACAGTTGGTATTCCAAAATAGATAGCAGTTTTATAGCTTACAAACCCTTGCTTATTTTTTAAAAATACACCCACTATACTAACCACACCTACTAAAAATAGCGAGTAAGCAGTTGCTATTTCAGGGTCGGTAATATAAAATAAATACACTAAAATGGGTAATGCTAAGAAACCACCTGAACCTACAAGTCCTAAAGTAATTCCGACAAAAATAGCAGCTATATAACCTATAATTTCCATTTATTCCTGACATTTATTTACACATACTACTATTTCTGCTAATCGCTGATGTTTAAGAAAATAAAAACAATGTTTTCCTTCTCTATCTACACTCAACACCCCTTTGTTTTTTAAGATGCTTAAGTGATGGGAAGCTACAGCTTGTTCTATGTTCAATGCTTCATGTATTGCAGTTACAGACATTCTTTTGTCGTTTTCTAAAAGCTGTACTATTGCCAACCTAATTGGGTGAGCAATGGCTTTTAGCATTTCGGATGCTTGGATTAATTTTGTAAGTTCGTTAGTCATATCAATATATATAGATATTTATATACAAAATTACTAACAATATTTAATATATTGTGTTTTTTTAGAAATTTTAATGATTATTCAAATAATTTTTTTAGCTCAGTAGCCTCTGAAGGCTTCATTTTACCGGCAAGTATAAGGCTAAGTTGTCTTCTTCTTAAAGCACCTTCATAACGTTCTTTTTCTTCTTCTGTTTCAGGAATAAGTTCAGGAACACTAATAGGATTTCCTAGTTGATCAACTGCAACAAAAGTATAAATGGCATTGTTACAGTGTTTTTTCTTTCCTGTTCGGTGGTCTTCAACAAAAACATCAATATATACTTCCATAGAAGAGTTAAATGTTCTGGAAACTTTGGCTTCTAAGGTTACAATATCGCCTAATTTAATAGGGTGAGCAAAAGAAACATTATTTACTGATGCAGTTACTACTACTCTGTTGCTGCAACGATGAGCTGCTATTGCAGAACAGATATCCATTAAATGTAGTAACCTTCCTCCCATTAGATTCCCCAACGTGTTGGTATCATTGGGTAACACAATTTCGGTCATCATGGTGTAAGTTTCAATTGCTTTTTTTGTTTTCATACTAAATTATTTTTGCTGTAAAATTACACACAAAAAAATGATTGTGAGTGATTGTTGTCATAGGTTGGGAGAACTTTTTGATAGAAATTAAAAACTCACAGTCAACGCTAACGCTTGTAGTTCTCTAAGGTATTCTCGTTTATCAAATTTAGGAGCGTACACATAACCATCAATGGTAATTACTCGGTTTCTGTGTTCATCCACCATAGAGTAACTTACAAATGGACCGCCCATAAAATCACCCTGAACATGCCATAAACCTCGTAATTCTTTGGCATAATTTCCTTTAAGGTTAATTTCTCTTTCTTTGGGGATGTATTCTTCATACGTAGTCATGTAAGAACCTTCGGCACCTCCCGGAATGTATTTTTTGGTAATGGCATTTCTTTTTGCAGTAAGCTGATGTACATTAAAAATGCTATCATTATCGTAAGGATATGTGTAAATAATAAATCCCTGACTAATAGGGTGCTCGCCCATAGAATATTCTTTTCTGAGCCAGATAAAGTTGGTATCTTCTTTTGCGATGTAAAACAAATCATCTATGTGCATAGACAATTTTAATTTCTCTTCTAATTCTTTAGCAAGCTTACTATTTTTATTGACTTTGTATTTTTTTTGAAGTCGTTGGGTTTCTTTTTCATTAAAGTAATCCAATAGGTTTTGGGAGTTTTTCTCAATTATTTCGGCAGCATTTTTATCATTTTTTGCTACTATGGTGGCAACCAACTGTCCTTCCGACCAAACATTTTCTTTTATAGAAATAGCCGGTTTTTCTTGAGCATTTATTTCTACCATTATAATGTTTCTGTTGGTTTGTAAAATTCTGGCAAAAGACCTGTGGGGCACATGAATAATGTCAAAAATAGCTTCTTGTTGAGGTAAGCCAACTTGTGTTTGCATAAACGTTTGTCTGATAGCTTCTCCAGATTGATTACTCCAATAGCCTGTATCTATTACCACTAAAAGTTCGCCTGATTTTCCTGACATGCTAGGCAAGATGCGTTCGTTGGTTTCATCACAAGCATAAAATAAGGTTGAAAAAGAAACTAAGAAAAATAATAAGAATTTGTTGTTCATCATGGTTTTTAGCTTTTATCCTACTTTTCTGATTCTAATTTTAGTACCTAGTTTTAGATTGCTGTGGTCTATATCTTTATTTAATTCTTGAATTTGTTCTAAAGTAACATCATCGTATCGGTTGGCAATATCCCACAAATTATCTCCTTCTTTTACAGTGTAATATTCATATTTGCCATCATAACTGTGTAGTTTTTCTTGTTGAATTTTTTGTTTGCTTTTATTTTGGGCAGCATAACTTGCTTTAGGATAAAGCTTAAGTTTTTGCCCAACATTTAACCTGTCACTGTATAAGTTGTTCCACTCTTTTATCTGACTGACTCTGCAGTGATATTTAGAAGCGATTTTACCTAAAAAATCACCACTTCTAACTGTATAAATTATTTCGTTGCCTCCTTTGTTTTCAGCAATATCGGTAGTATTATTTTGTGCAGCGGCAATACTATCTTTAATATCTTGTTGCGTTTTTAGTGCATAGATGGTTTTTTCATTCATTAAAAAAGTGCCAATTTTATCGGCAGGCAAACAAAGTGTATTTGCTCCTTTTGTGTTAGGTATAAAGTTTTGTTTGTACGAAGGGTTTAAGTAAGCAATGTACTCAACAGGCAGCTCTAAAAATGTAGAAAGCTGCTCAAAAGAAAGGTGTTGTTTTACATTAACAGTGTCTACTTTCATACAAGAGATGTCTGGTTCTATTGGGAAAATATTGTGTTCAGCAGCATAGCTCATTACATAATTTACAGCAATAAAAGCAGGAACATAACCTTGCGTTTCTCTTGGTAAGAAAGGTCGAATTTCCCAATAAGTTCTTTTACCTCCCGATCTTCTTATAGCTTTATTTACATTTCCCGGTCCGGAATTATAAGCGGCTAATACTAAATCCCAATCGTGATACATATCGTGTAGATGTTTTAAATATCGGCAAGCAGCATCGGTAGATTTATACACATCGCTTCTTTCATCATAATAAGAGGTTACGTTTAAATCGAACATTTTTCCGGTAGCGTACATAAATTGCCATAAGCCTGTTGCTCCAACTCGAGATTTTGCTTTCGGGTTAAGAGCAGACTCAACAACAGGAAGGTATTTTAACTCTAATGGTAAGTTATATTTATCTAAATGTTCTTCAAAAATTGGGAAATAGACAGGAGCTAGCCCCAACATTCTACCCGTAGTTTTTTTTCTTCGTTTGGCGTATAAATTTACATAAGCTTTTACAATATCATTGTAAACTAATGAGAAGGGTGAGTTTGCATTAAGCTTTTTAAATCTTGTTACATAGATAATGCTATCAAAAACAGGAACAGAGTCCGGATTATAGTTTTTAATTTTATGTACATTGTCGTTAAATCCTAAGCTTTCAAAATATCCCGACATCATCATACTGTCAATTTTTAGTAATACAGGGTCGTCAGGCAAGATTTCAAAAGTGTTTTCTTCTTCTTTATTTTTATTTGTTTTATCTTGAGCTATAGCCGAAGAAATAAATAATAAAAAAGTGAATATGTATAAAAAGTATTTCATGTGTTTTTAATAATATAGGTATTTTTTGTTCGCAACAAATATATGTTGGTAATGAACGAAAAAAATTAATTTTTGTTTTGTAGCAGTTGGTGCGAAAAAGCTAATAATGCTGTTTCGTTAAAACTTTTAGCTGTAAGTTGGAAGCCGTAAGGTAAACCATTTGAATGTTTGTTTAAAGGTAATGATATTGATGGTAAGCCGGTTAAGTTGGCATGAACAGTATAAATATCTTCTAAATACATTTTTATAGGGTCGTCAATTTGTTTGCCTAAATCGAATGGAGTATGTGGTGAAGTCGGTGAAAGAATAAAATCATAATCAGATAAAATCTCTTCGGTTTTGTTTTTTAATATTCTTCTTACTTTTTGGGCTTTGGTGTAATAAGCATCATAAAACCCTGAACTTAACACATACGTTCCTAGCATTATTCTTCTTTTAACTTCATCACCAAAACCTTCTGAGCGAGATTTTAAGTAAGTAGATTCTAAATCAACTGCATTAGGGCTTCTGTAGCCAAAATGAACACCATCATATCGTGCTAAGTTAGATGAAGCTTCGGCAGTAGTTAAAACATAATAAGTAGGAACTAAATAATCCAAGTAAGGAAAATCTGTAGCTTCAACAGTATGTCCATCAGCTCTTAGCTCTTCAACAAAAGCCATAAATTTGGCTTTAATTTCAGCATCTAAACCATCGTTTTCTATGCAGCTGTTGAAATAAGTTATTTTATATGTTTTTTTATCGTTAAGATGATTGGAGTATTGAGGCACTTCTTGTGCAGAGCAAGTACTATCCATTTTGTCGGCTCCTGAAATTACTTCCATTACCAAAGCTGCATCTGCAATATTGTTGGTAAAAGGACCAATTTGATCGAAAGAGGAAGCATACGCTATTAATCCATTTCTGGAAACTCTCCCGTAAGTAGGTTTTAATCCTACAATATCACAAAAAGAAGCTGGCTGACGAATAGAACCTCCTGTATCAGAACCTAAAGCTACTAAACATAAGTTGGCTTTTACCGCAACAGCAGAACCTCCTGATGAACCTCCGGGAACCTTTGAATTATCTATAGGATTAAGCACATTGCCAAAAGCAGAATTTTCGTTAGAGCTACCCATGGCAAACTCATCACAATTCGTTCGTCCAATAATAATGGCATCTTCAGCTAATAATCTTTCTACAACAGTAGCACTAAAAAGTGATTCAAAGTTGCCTAATATTTTTGACGAAGCAGAAACTTTATGGTCTTTGTAGCAAATATTATCTTTAATAGCGATAACCATTCCTGCTAATTTGCCGGCTTTGTTTTGAGTAATTTTAGTGTCAATTTCTTGAGCTTTTTGCAAAGCTTCATCAGCAAAAACCTCTAAAAAAGCATTAAGGTGTTTGTTTTCTTCAATACGATGAAGATAAGCATTAACAATTTCCTGACAAGTAGTTTGTTGAGTTTTTAAATCTTGTTGAATAGCCTCAAAAGAGGAATAAATTTTCTCCATAGCAGTCTTTTTCGGACTCTACCTCTTAAATAGTATATTGAGGAAGATTTTTAGTTATCAGAAGAATTTATTTCTTTTTTATCTTTTTTGTCCTGAGAATCTTTTTCACCCTCTTTCATTCCGTCTTTAAATTCTTTAATACCGGAACCTACACCTCTCATCAATTGAGGAATTTTTTTTGCACCAAATAAAAGAACTACCACTATGGCAATAATTATTATTTCTTGTGTGCCTAAAAATGCTAATACTGAATTCATTATTTATATTTTTAACCTTGTTTAGAGGTGTTTTTAATAGCGTCCAAAGGTACGAAAGATTTTGATACATCATTCTGTAAGAGATATTATTTTAACGAATAAAATCTTTATGGAAGTAGATTACAAGAAAACATAAAATAATAGCATAAAAAAACACTTTTTTATATCATAATACTATCGTATATTCGCAACCCGAAAAAACTTAAAAAATTAATATGGCAGTAATAGGAAAAATCAGAGAAAAATCATCGTTACTTTTAATCATTATTGGAGTAGCCATGATGGCATTTATTTTAGGAGATATGCTTCAGTCAGGGCAATCTTTTTTTAGCTCTAGCAATACAAATGTTGGAGAGATAGGTGATGTTGAAATTTCAGCTAGAGATTTTGATAGAAAACTAAATGAGTTTATCGCTCAGTACGAAATGAATAATGGTCCGGCAGATGCTCAAGTTAGAGAATCTATTAAAGAACAAGTGTGGAATGATATTATTCGTGAAGAATTGTTGGTAAAACAATATCAAATTCTTGGTTTAGATGTTAGTCCAAGAGAATTGGATGATATGATTACAGGGCCAAATCCTCATCCTCAAATTAAACAATCGTTTACTAACCCGGAAACTAATGTTTTTGATCCTAATCAGGTAATTAACTTTTTAAAAGGGTTAGACAACATGCCTGCTGATAGAAAAAATCAGTGGTTAATGTTTGAAGATGGATTAATTCAGGAAAGAATGTCTTCAAAGTATAATACACTTATTACTAAAGGGATGTTTGCTACAACGGTAATGATTAAAAATGCTTACAAAGAAGAAAATGAAAAGAGAGCAATTAAGTATGTAGTAAAAAGGTTTAATGCAATTCCTGATAGTTCGGTAACGGTAACGGATGCTGAAATAAAAGCTTATTACGAAGAACATAAGCATGAGTTTAAACAAGAATCATCTCGTTCTTTAGAGTTTGTAAAGTTTGTTGTAGAGCCTTCTGAAGAAGATAGAGAAGCTATAATGGCGCAGCTTAAAGATATTGCAAAAGATTTTAAAACTGCCGAAAGTGACTCTGCTTTTGTTGTATTTAATTCAGACTTGCCTTTAAGCGAAAGATATTTCAATCAAAACGATTTTCCTTATAACATAGATTCTTCTTTCTTTTTTGCTGAAGTAGGAGAAATGTTTGGTCCATACGAAGAAAACAACACTTTTGCGGTTGTTAAAATTTCTGATATTAAGATGATGCCTGATTCGGTAAAAGCCAGACATATTTTGGTAAATGCAACTCAACCGGGAGATTCTACAGGGTACAAAAAATTAGATTCATTAAAAACGGTAATTAAAAATGGGGGTGACTTTGCTACTCTTGCTCAAGAACATTCTGATGATGTTGGTTCTGCTGTAGAAGGTGGTGATTTAGGTTGGTTTACTGAGGGAACAATGGTTAAACCATTTAATGATGCTTGTTTTAACGGAAATAAAGGAGATTTGGTAATTGTTCAATCTCAATTTGGGTTTCATTTAATTGAAATTTTAGATCAAGGCGAAAAAGTTAAAAAAGTTCAGTTAGCTAAAGTAGCATTAAACATTGCTCCAAGTAGTGAAACTTACGATAAAATATTTGCTGAAGTAAGTACATTTTATTCAGAAAATAATACCTCAGAAGCTTTTGAAGCAACATTATCTAAAGAAGATGCTAAGTATAAAAAGTTAGAGGCAAATGATATTAAAGTTGGTGACAAAACTATTGCAGGCGTTGGTAGTGCGAGAGAATTAGTGAGATGGGCGTATAAAAGCGATAAAGGAGCCATTAGCGAGCCTATGCAATTTGATAACACTTTTGTTGTTGCACATTTAGCTGAGGTTAAAGAAGATGGTGTAGCCCCATTGGAACAGATTGCTGAAGAAATGGAAATGGCTGCAAAACAAAAGAAGAAAGGTGAGCAAATAAGCAAAGAAATGGAAGGGGAGACGGATATGCAAAAATTAGCTGAAAAAATAGGTGTGCCTTTGAGTACAAATTCAGCCATAAATTTTGCTTCTTATTCAGTTCCTGGGATTGGTCAAGAACCAAGAGTAATTGGTGTAACGGCAGCACTTAATAAAGGCGAAATTTCTAAAAAACCGGTAATTGGCGGTACAGGCGTATTTATGATATTGGTTGAAGAAGTTACTCCAGCCCCTGAAACAGCTGATTATACCAATATTAAGCAACAATTAAACAGTAGATATGCTTCAGTAGCTTCGGGTTCGTTAGAAGCCCTAAAAGATAAATACGGAGTAGTTGATTTAAGATACAAATTCTATTAAAAAATATATACCTATCTATATTTAAAGATTTAAAGAGCCAAACAATTTTGTTTGGCTCTTTTTATTTTTAGTTAGGTAATTTCCATTGTCTATAATCAGTTTAAGAAGGGTTTTAGTTTGTCGAAAAGCTACTCTTCAATGAACAATACAAATCGCTTAAAAGCATTGCATGAGCTTTTCTTTTCTTATTTTATAATGTCTTGTGTTTTATCTTTATTATTAATCTCAGTTGTTTGGAGTAAAGAAGCTGGATTTCCCTTAGCAAATATTTTTTAATGAATTTATATCTAATATATGTATCTTTATTATTCTTTCCGTTAAAAAACAGAAAGTAAAGAGAAAAAAAAACCGTCCTTAAAGAGACGGTTTTTTAGATTATTAAAGGTTAATTAGTATAACCATTTTTCCATCATTTCAGAATAAACACCTTCAGTTATTACATGGTATAATAAATACAATGCGAATAGCACAAAAGGAACAATAATGGTATTTTTTAATGCTTTTACTTCGTGTTTTAAGTGCATATAATAAGCAACAATATAATATGCTTTAGCAATAGTTAAAACAATGAAAGTCATTTTAACTGCTCCCCAAGAAATACCAATGTTTTTCCATATTAAACCCAAAGTAACCTCTACAGTAGTGATAGCTAAAAGCACCCAAAACATATTCCATATTACTCTTCTAGCTTTTTTACCCTCTTCTTCAGAGTGATGAACAGCATATTTATATGGTTCTGGTGTATGATGATCGTGTGAATGTTCCATATCTTTTAAGATTTTAAATGTGTTTGATTTAATTATATTAAGTAGAAGAATGTGAATACAAATACCCAAACTAAATCTACAAAGTGCCAGTATAAACCTACTTTTTCTACCATTTCATAATGACCTCTTTTTTGGTAGGTACCCATTATTACGTTAACAAATACAATAAAGTTTATAACAACACCACTAAATACGTGAGTACCATGGAAACCAGTAATGAAGAAGAAGAAATCTCCAAATAAAGGATGTCCGTACTCATTGTGTGTTAAGTTAGCACCGTGAATTTCTTTTCCATTAGTTACAAATTCATTCATTTGAGTTCCGGTAACTGTAATATAATCTGCACCATCTTTCCATGGTAATAATAACATTTGTCTTGATTCGTCTGTCCAACGAGCAATAATTCCTTTAGTAGATTCTATTGTTCCATCAGGAAGTGTAAAATAACCTTTACCCAACTCAATAGCTCCTAATTCTGTACCGTGAATAAAGTGATACCATTCCCATGCTTGAGAACCTAAGAATATTGCACCACCAATTAAGGTTAATCCTAACCATAGTGTAACTCCTTTTTTATCCATTCTATGACCAGCTTCTACAGCTAATACCATGGTTACGGAACTCATGATAAGGATGAATGTCATCAATGCAACGTAAAGCAGTGGATGGTTTCCATGCATAAAAGGAAAATGTGTAAATACATTTTCGGCAGATGGCCATATACTTGAATAATAGTGACGGTAAAATCCATAAGCGGATAAGAAACCTGTAAAGGTTAATGCATCCGAAATAAGGAAAAACCACATCATTAATTTTCCATAACTTGCACCATAAGGAGAAACATTATTTCCTCCCCAAGCAGTTTTACTATCCATTACTGTTGAATTTGACATATTTGTTATTATTTATGCTATAAATATTAAAAATAAATAAAGATATACCCACAAGGCAGTTAGAAAGTGCCAATACGTAGAACTTAATTGAACACCTAATAAATTTTCTGCGTTATATTTTTCTTTTATTGATTTAAAATTAACTACTAAAAGACTAATTAAACCTCCCAATAAATGAAGTAAGTGTAAAGCTGTTAACGCATAAAAATACGAACCTGCTGCACTGCTTTCACTTCCTGCCCAAACAACACCGTTTTTATATAAATCTGTCCATGCTAAATATTGTGTTACTGTAAAAAGTAATCCTAATAGTAATGTTGCTAAAATAAATAGTTTAGCTTTAGCTAATTGATTGCTCTTTAAACTTCGTTCTCCTAAATAAAAAGTAAGACTACTTAATAATATGAAAACTGTACTTATTGCAAAAGCGGAAGGAATTTGTATGGTTTCCCAAACAGCTGTTCCTTTACTAACAATTACAGCACTAGTAAGTCCGGCAAAGAACATCACAATACTCATTAAACCAATCCACAACAAAGGCTTAGCAGTCTTTTGCTTAATTTCTTTTTTGTAATCGTTATTTTCCAAAGCTATACTAGTCATTTAACCGTTAATTAAGTATAAATTAATGTCCTCCATCTTTTTCATTTGGTCCTAGTGGTACCACTTGAGAAATAAAATCTTCTCCGGAAACATACTCACCATTTTCATCAACTTTACTATAATCGTAAGCCCATCTATGTACTTCAGGAATTTCACCCGGCCAGTTTCCGTGAATATGTTCAACAGGAGCAGTCCATTCTAAGCTATTTGCTCTCCATGGATTTTGAGAAGATCTAGGACCTCTTAAAGCACTATAGAAGAAGTTGAATACAAATAATAATTGTGCAAAAGCAGCAACTATGGCAAACCAAGTTACTAATTCATTAATATCAATCATATTATCAAATAGAGGGAATTCAGAATTAGTGTAATATCTTCTTGGCACACCGGCAAGACCTAAGAAGTGCATTGGGAAGAAAACACCGTAAGCACACACAATGGTTATCCAAAAATGAAAAAATCCAATAGTGTTATTCATCATTCTACCAAACATCTTAGGGAACCAATGGTAAACTCCGGCAAACATCCCAAATATTGCAGATAGTCCCATAACAATATGGAAGTGGCCTACTACAAAGTAAGTGTCATGTATATTAATATCTAAAGCAGAATCTCCTAAAATTAAACCGGTAACTCCACCAGAAATAAATGTTGATACTAGTCCAATACTAAAGAGCATTGCAGGAGAAAAAATAATATTTCCTTTCCATAAAGTAGTTATGTAATTAAATACTTTAACTGCTGAAGGAATTGCGATAAGTAACGTTGTGAATGTAAATACTGCTCCTAAGAATGGATTCATACCTGTAACAAACATGTGGTGGCCCCAAACAATTACAGATAAGAACGCAATTGCTAAAATTGAAGTTACCATTGCTCTATATCCAAAAATTGGTTTTCTAGACATGGTAGAAACTATTTCTGAAGTAATACCTAATGCTGGAAGCAGTACAATATATACCTCAGGGTGACCTAAGAACCAGAATAAGTGCTCAAATAAAATTGGGCTACCACCTGAGTGTTCTAATACCTGACCACCAATGTAAATATCTGATAAGTAAAAACTTGTTCCAAAACTTCTGTCAAAAATTAATAATAACGCTGCTGAAAGAAGAACAGGGAATGAAAGAACACCTAAAATAGCTGTAACTAAGAAAGCCCAAATGGTAAGTGGCAATCTTGTCATGGTCATACCTTTTGTTCTTAAATTTAAGATAGTAACAATATAATTCAAACTACCTAATAACGAACTTGCGATAAATATAGCCATAGCAACTAACCAAAGTGTCATTCCTAAACCTGAACCCGGTATTGCTTGAGGCAATGCACTTAAAGGAGGGTAGATCGTCCAGCCTGCTGATGCAGATCCACCTTCTACACCAAGAGAAATTAACATAATAATAGTTGATACAAAGAAAAACCAATAAGACAACATGTTAAGAAAACCTGAAGCCATATCTCTTGCTCCAATTTGCAGCGGAATAAGTAAGTTACTGAAAGTTCCACTTAAACCTGCTGTTAAAAGGAAGAATACCATTATAGTTCCATGCATGGTAACTAAAGCTAAGTATTTATCTGGAGCCATAACTCCGTTTTCAGCCCAACTTCCTAAGAAAAAATCTATGGCCCAAAAACTTTCTCCGGGAAAACCTAATTGCAATCTAAACAAAGTTGACATTACCATTCCTATGAACCCCATAAGAAATCCGGTAATTAAAAACTGTTTAGAAATCATCTTATGATCTTGACTAAAGATGTATTTAAATAAAAAATCTTGTTCTTCGTGATGATGATGTGTTGCACTCATATAATTTATGTATTATTATAATGTCTTAAAATTAAATCTTTACTTTTTACTTATTATAGAATTTTAATTTTCGGCAAACTGTTTTTGCTCAGCTAACCATTTTTCATAATCTTCTTTGCTCTCAACTATTATATCCATTTGCATATTGT
Organism: Flavobacteriales bacterium BRH_c54; assembly: GCA_000961845.1. Taxonomy (GTDB): domain Bacteria; phylum Bacteroidota; class Bacteroidia; order Flavobacteriales_E; family Vicingaceae; genus BRH-c54. The sequence continues at coordinate 59,664 of LADZ01000019.1, read as the reverse complement.
AGTGAGCAGCACCACAAATTTTATTACATAATAAAATGTAGTTAAAATCTTCGTTGTTAGTAATTTTTTTCATATCCTCAGTAGTTATAGTAGGAACAAAGTTAAATTGAGTTTTAACTCCTGGAACACAGTTCATTTGAGCTCTAAAGTGAGGCATGTAAGCACTATGAATCACATCAATTGATCTAAACACAAATTGTACAGGAACTCCAACAGGAAGATGAATTTCCCCTCTAACAATTTTGTCATCTTTTGAGTTTTCATCTTTAATATCAACACCCATTGCGTTTACACCTTCAATAAATTCAACTCCTGCACGACCCAATTTTCCATCAGTCCCGGCATATCTTGCATTCCAAGAAAATTGTTGAGCTTGTACTTCAATAAGTACATGTTCTTTTTCACTATCAACAGGAGTCATAATTTCATTCCAACTGCTTAGTCCAAATAAAATTAAAACGGTTAATGCAATAGAAGGAATAATTGTCCATATTAACTCTAATTTATTAGAGTGAGAAAAGAAAACGGCTTTTCTATTAGAGTTGTAAGCGTATTTATAAGCAAACCAAAATAAAAAAATATGGGTAATTACAAATACAGGAATAATAAAAGCATACGTAATGTTTAATAACCTGTCAGTTATAACCCCGTGTTCAGAAGCAGATACAGGAAGCATTAAATCACCCCATTTCCAAACTTGCCAAGCAAAAAATGCAAAATAAGCAACTAAAAAAACAAGCATTAACAATGCTTGAGTCTTGTTTTGTTTTTTAGTAACTTCATAAATTACTTTACCTTTGTTTATTGCCCAAAGTTCTGCTATTTTAAGTGTTTGAACAGCAGATATTACAATTAATAAAACTGCAACTATTGCTACTAAAGCTACCATACGTTTTTGTTAGATTGATGTAAAAAATTAATTTCTTTTAATTTTAGATGAGTAATATCATATATAGGTTATGATTATACGCATAAAAAATTATCGCCAAAAATACAATAGATATTTATTATTCAAAACAAATTTCAAAAAATAATACAATAAATTTCTTCTTGAACATTTGTTTAGACTGATTCTAATTAATTTACAAAATTTTATAGGTTTAGAAAAATAGACTAAAAAATAATTGTGTATTTATGGAATAAAGTAATATATTTGCAAACTGTTTATTTTAACTGTTTGATAAATAACACCTAAGAAATGCGACAAGTACTACTGATTAGTATTTTACTACTATTGATACCCTCTTTTTTTCAGGCCCAAACTTGGAAAAGACAACGAACTGAATATGTTTTTGCTTTAGGGGCAACAAATTTTTTAGGAGATTTAGGTGGAGCAGATCAAATTGGAACTAATGGATTAAGAGATTTTGAACCAAGTGCAACTCGTTTTGGGGTTGGGCTAGGATATAGATATCAATTAGGAAGAGATTGGTATGTAAAAGGTAGTGGATATTATTTGAGGTTTAGTGGAGATGATGCTCTTACTAAAGAACCTTCAAGAGCTGCACGTCAATTAAATTTTAGATCTCATGTTGTAGAGCTTTCGGCTCAGTTAGAATATATGCTTATTAAGCAAAAATCTGGTCATTTGTACAAGTTAAGAGGAGTAAGAGGTAAAAGTTGGTTTAGATTCGAGGTTTATCTTTTTGGTGGTGTTGGTGGCATCTGGTTCGATCCTCAAGGGCAAGACCAAAGAGGAGATTGGCATAGGTTAAAACCATTACATACAGAAGGACAAGGATTGGAGGGGGGACCTAAACAATATAATGGATTTTCATTGGTTATTCCTTATGGAATTGGAATTAAACGTAACTTAGGTGGCTCTGCAAGAATGCGTAACTTTAGCCAATGGAGCATTAGTTTAGAATTAAGTATGAGAAAAACGTTTACAGATTATATTGATGATGTTAGTACTTATTATTATGGTACAGACCAAATAAGAGAGGCTTATGGAGATAAAGCTGCTTATTTTGCAGACCCATCAGGTAGGGTTACAGACCATACACTCTATGGAGATCTTCAACAAAGGGGAGATAAAAGCGACAATGATTCTTATATGATGGGTATGATTACTGTAAACTATAAAATAAGTAAGCGTAGAAGAAACCTTCCTAAATTCTAATTTTATACTATTTTCTGTAGATACGATAAGTATATAATATTTCATTGCTTATCTCGTTAGTTGAGCTGTTATGAAATTTGTAAAATTTTATTTATTTGTAGTCATCATAATTTTTTCATCGAAATTATTTTCCCAACACTCTGAACTAGGCTTAGGTGGTGGAATAGCATATTATGCTGGAGAACTTAATCCTGCTCCTAATATAATGAATAAATTACGCCCAACTTTTGGTGTTTTTTATAGAAAAAATTTAAGTTATAGATATTCGTTACGTTTTGGTGGTCATTATGCTAAGCTTGCTGCTGAAGATAAAGTTAAAACAAACGAGAACATTAATTTTTTTGAAACTAGAAATTATTCCTTCACGAGCACCTTGTTAGATGCTTATGGGGTAATTGAGTTTAATTTTTTCCCTTATCAGTTAAATAATGACATAACAGCTAAGGTTACACCATTTGTTTTTATTGGTGTAGCCGGATTTTATACCAATCCGGAAGTAGAAAATAATATGACTAACACATCTTATGGTACTTCAACAACAGCATTGGCAATACCATTTGGATTAGGTATAAAATCTAATTTTATTCAAAATTTGGGTCTGAATATAGAATGGACCTACAGAAAAACCTATTCAGATTTAGTGGATGGACTTGAAAGTCTTCATTTTAATGGCTATCAACTAAGTAATTCTCAAAATAATGATTGGTATGCTTTTGTGACAATTTCATTAAGTTATAAATTTTTAAGAAAAACAGACAAATGTTCCTTTCCTATTAATTAGTGATTGTTATATTTGCGTCTTGCTATTTTTAAGCATCCAATGGAAAATATTAATTTAGATAAAAATAACATCCCTCAACATATTGCAATTATAATGGATGGTAATGGTAGGTGGGCAAAGAACCACCGAAAGCCAAGAGTTTTTGGGCATAAAAAAGGTGTGGTTTCGGTAAAAAGTGTAGTTGAAGGTGCTGCTGAAATAGGAGTAAAACATTTAACATTATATGCTTTTTCTACCGAGAACTGGAAAAGACCTAAATTTGAAGTTACAGCTCTTATGCAACTTTTAGTAAATACCATTACTAATGAAATTAATGAATTGCATAAAAATAATATCAGACTTTCTGCTATTGGAAACCTTAATAATTTACCTACAGAATGTTATAACGAACTTATGCGAGCTGTAGAAAAAACTAAAGATAATAAAGGATTAAATTTAATTTTAGCATTAAGTTACAGTGCCAAATGGGAAATATCTGAAGCAGTTAAAAAAATTGCAGAAGATGTAGTTAATAAAAATATTGAAATTGATAATATAAATGAAGAGTTACTTACAAAATATTTAACTACTTGTAATGTACCCGATCCGGAATTGCTTATTAGAACTAGTGGAGAATGTAGAATAAGTAATTTTTTATTATGGCAAATTGCTTATTCAGAACTTTACTTTACCAATATTCTTTGGCCCGACTTTAGAAAAGAAAATTTATTTCAAGCCATTATGGATTACCAAAATAGAGAAAGAAGGTTTGGTCTTACCAGTGAACAATTAAATAATTAAACAAATACTCACCTACATTTTACTATGGTAAATAACATATTAATAAAACTTAATAAAGCTTCTATAAAAATTATTTTAGCTACGCTCTTGTTATTACCACTAGCTTTAAGTGCTCAATTTTCTTTCTCAAGTGAGTTAGATAAATTAAATTATGCTTCACCAAAAACCTACGAAATTGGTGGAATAACAGTTTCGGGAGCAGAATCTTTTAGTGGACAAGCCATTATTTCTTTATCGGGGTTTGTTGTAGGACAAGAAATTAAAGTGCCTGGAGATGCGGTTACTGGTGCAATTAAGAAACTTTGGGATCAAAATCTTTTTAGCGAGATTGAAGTGAAAGCTGTTAAAATTGAAGGCACTAAAATATTTTTAAATATTAACGTGAAAGAACTTCCCAGACTGTATAAGTTTAAATTTAAAGGTATTAAAAAAGGTAAACAAAAAGCATTAAGAGAAGAGATTTTACTTACAACAGGTATGGTGGTAAATGAAAATTTATTAATGAATACCAAAAACAAAATAAAATCTTATTTTGTTGCTAAAGGGTTTTTAAATACAGATGTTAAAATCACTCAAGAGGCTGATACTGCAAGGTTAAACAATGTAGTTTTAACTATAGAAATTGATAGAAATAAAAGAACCAAAATAAAAGACATTACCTTTTCCGGTAATGAAAATATGAAGTCGGGAAAGTTAAGAAGAAGCCTTAAAAATGTAAAAAGAAAACGATTTTATAATATTTTCACATTGTCAAAATTTGTTCCTAGTAAATACGAAGAAAGTAAACCTAATATTGTTCAAAAATATAATGAAAAAGGATATAGAGACGCTCGTATAGTTAGCGATTCTGTTTATAAAGTAAATGATAAATTAGTTGCGATTCATATTGAAGTAGAAGAGGGTAACAAATATTATTTTAGGGAAATTAAATGGGTAGGTAACAGTATCCATTCATCAAAAGAATTAGATAAAATTTTAGATATTCAAAAAGGAGAAGTTTATAACAAAAAAACGTTAGAAGCTAAGTTATATATGAACCAAAGTGGTAGAGACGTAAGTTCTTTATATATGGATAACGGCTATTTGTTTTTTCAAGTTAACCCGGTAGAAGTAAGAGTGGAAAATGATTCGATAGATTTAGAATTGAGAATTTATGAAGGAAAACAAGCTACGATTAATAAAATAACAGTTGTAGGTAATGAAAAAACTAAAGACCATGTAATTAGAAGAGAAATTAGAACTTCTCCCGGTCAATTGTTCAGCAGAGCAGATATTATCAGAACACAAAGAGAATTAGCACAATTAGGATACTTTAATCCGGAAACGTTAGATGTGAAACCGAAACCAAATCAGGAAGACGGTACGGTAGATATTGAATATGTTGTAGAAGAAAAACCATCCGATCAAATTGAGTTGTCAGGAGGTTGGGGAGCCGGAAGGGTTATCGGAACGTTAGGAGTTTCTTTTAACAACTTTTCTGCTAAAAACTTTTTTAAAGGGAGTGCTTGGAGACCTTTACCATCAGGAGATGGACAAAAACTAAGCTTAAGAGCTCAATCCAGTGGAACTGGCTATCAAAGCTACAGTTTATCGTTTATGGAACCATGGCTTGGAGGCAGAAAACCAAATTCATTAAGCGTTAGTTTAAATCATTCCAACTTTGGTTTTGGAAGTGGAGACTCTCGTTCTTTCATGAAAATGTACGGTATTTCTGTAGGTTTAGGAAGAAGATTAAAAGTGCCTGACGATTATTTTACTCTATATAATGAAGCAGCTTATCAATATTATGTACTTCAGAATTATGGTTCTATTTTTATTTTTTCTGATGGATTTGCAAATAATTTAAACTTCAGACATGTTTTATCTAGAAACTCTATTGACCAACCGATTTATCCTCGTTCTGGTTCCAGTGTTACCTTATCGTTAAAACATACCTTGCCTTATTCTTATTTCAGACCAGATGACACTGATTATTCATCTATGTCTATCCAAGAAAAAAACAAATATGTTGAGTTTCATCAGTGGACTTTCCAAACTTCCTGGTTTTCTAGATTGGCAGGAGAGAAACGCTCTTTAGTATTACATACTAAGTTTGGGTTTGGTTATTTAGGAGCATTTAATAAAAGTTTAGGAACATCACCATTTAACAGGTATTATTTAGGTGGAGATGGATTGACAGGCTTTAATTTGGATGGTAGAGAAATTATAGCATTAAGGGGTTATGGTAATGGAACGTTGTCGCCAACAACTGGAGCAACAACGGTAGTTAAATATACAGCAGAACTACGTTATCCTTTCTCGTTGAACCCAAGCGCTACAATTTATGGCTTAGTTTTTGGTGAAGCAGGTAACTCATGGGCAACCTTTGGTAAATCGAACCCATTTGAAGTGAATAAATCTGCTGGAGTTGGTATTAGAATTTTTATGCCAATGTTTGGATTGTTAGGTCTTGATTGGGGATATAGATTTGATGATATTCCCGGAAGAACAGATCCAAATAGCAGAACAGAAATTCATTTTAGTATTGGAGGAAGCCTTAATGGTTGGTAAACTTTTATGTTAAACAATTAAAAAATTGAATTATGAAAACAGTATTAAAATCATTAGTAGCAATAGTATTATTAAGCAGTACTTTCACACTTTCTGCTCAAAAAATAGGTTATGTAGATTCGGAATATGTTTTACAAAATATCCCTGAATATAAAGAAGCGCAAGAGGAATTAGATAAATTGTCTATAGAGTGGCAAAAACAATTAGAAAGAAGATATGCCGAAATAGATAAGCTGTATAAAAATTATCAGGCAGAGCAAATTTTGCTTACAGATGAAATGAAAACAAAGAGAGAAGAGGAAATTATTAAGAAAGAAAAAGAAGCCAAAGAATATCAAAAACAAAAATTTGGTGTTGATGGAGAACTTTTTAAGAAAAGACAGGAACTAGTTAAACCAATTCAAGATAAAATTTACAATGCTATAAATGATGTAGCAAGTATGGGCGGATACGATATCATCTTTGATAAATCAAGTGGTTTAACCATGTTATATACTAATCCTAAATTGAATAAAAGTGATGCGGTTTTAAAAAAATTAGGATATGACCCGGGTAAATAAGTCATTTTTAAATAATTTAATATAGTTTTGCATCCGTAAATAATTTTAATAATTAAAACCAAACAATAAACACAACTTTATGAAAACAATAAAAGCAATATTATTAGCAGCAGTAATTACAATGTCTTTTTCTGTATTTGCTCAAAAATCAGTTAAGATAGGTCATATTAATTCTAACGAATTATTAGCAGCTATGCCTGAAAGAGAAACTATTCAAAAAGATATAGAAGACTATGCAGCTCAATTAACAACTACTATGGATGCTATGAGAAAAGAATACGAATCTAAAGTAGCAGACTTTCAAAGCAAGCAAGATGTAATGACTGATATTATTAGAGATAATAAAATTAAAGAAATTACTGATTTAGAGAAAAGAATTACTGAGTTTCAAAAAACTGCTCAAGCAGATTTACAAAAGAAAGAAGAAAAATTGTTACAACCAATAATTGACAAAGCTAAACAAGCTATTGATGATGTTGCTAAAGAAAACAATTATACTTACGTGTTAGATTCTAGTATGGGAGTAGTATTGTACTCTATTGAGTCTGATGATATTTTACCTTTAGTAAAAAAGAAATTAGGAATTAACTAAATATTAAAAAAAACCTCCAAGATTGCTTGGAGGTTTTTTTATACTTTTAAAGTCTTAGTGTTTATCATTATCATTAAGACTTTTTTTGTTTGTAAACAGGAACAGCCGAGCAAGCTTCTCCAAACATAATACTTTTTGCCTGCTCTTGCAGTTTAAGTGTAAATTCAATAAATACATTATTAGGAATAGGTAATTTGCCACAACCTTTTAAAATGAGGTTTTTATCTGCATAAGTAGAAAAATCAAAGGCATTAAAAACATCAGTAAAAATAGCCGTTTCCAAAACAGAAAAATCACCTACAACGACTTTTTTGGATATAGGAGCAAGTTTAGAAGCGATAAGCATATATGCCCATAATGGAACTATAGCATCTTCTTTAAAAAAAATAGCAACATACTTGTCTTTATAAACTTCCCAATTGGTTTGGCTAACTAGCTCTCTAAATGGCTTTTCTCTTAAAATAAGACCATTTTCCAAAAAATCGGTAATGTCAATTTTTACTCTTTCTCCTTTAGGATAGAGGTCTTCTATGTTTAATTGAATTAAACCGCTTTTTTCTACTCTGTTTAAAATTTCATTTTCCATACAGAACAAAATTACCGAAACAAATTTAAACTACAGTTTTTTCAAAGTTTTGGAAAATAGCTCAAATAGGTGTTTTGTTTTTGTTAAATTTGTATTCATTTTTAAGATTAACCTAAAATAATTTAACATGACAACTACCGCAGTAGCAGATAAATTTGGAATTAAAGATGCCCTTAATAAGTTGGGTGTAAAAGAAATTAACAACGGAACTTCAACGGGTTCTCATTCGTTCGGAAATGGTGAAGCAATAGCTTCTTATTCTCCAACAGATGGTCAATTAATTGGAAAAGTTACAACCACCACTAAAGAAGATTATGAAAAAGTGATGGAAGATGCAACTAGTGCGTTCAAAACTTTTAGAGCAATGCCTGCACCACAACGAGGAGAAATTGTTCGTCAGTTTGGAAATAAATTAAGAGAGTTGAAAGAACCTCTTGGTAAATTGGTTTCTTATGAAATGGGGAAATCCTTACAAGAGGGTTATGGAGAAGTACAGGAAATGATAGATATTTGCGATTTTGCAGTTGGATTATCAAGACAATTATATGGATTAACTATTGCTTCAGAAAGACCTGAACATGTGATGAGAGAACAATATCATCCATTAGGCGTGGTGGGAATTATTTCTGCTTTTAACTTTCCGGTAGCTGTTTGGAGTTGGAATACTGCTTTGGCATGGATTTGTGGAGATGTTTGTGTTTGGAAAGCTTCTGAAAAAGCTCCTTTATGCTCAATAGCATGCCAAAATATTATTGCTGAAATATTAAAAGAAAATAACTTACCTGAAGGAATTTCATGTATTATTAATGGAGATTATAAAGTAGGTGAATTGATGACTACTGATAAAAGAGTTGCGTTAGTTTCTGCAACAGGTTCTACTAGAATGGGAAGAATTGTTGGAAAAACAGTTGCTGAACGGTTTGGAAAATCTTTATTAGAATTAGGTGGTAATAACGCCATTATAATTACCCCTTCTGCAGATTTAAAAGTAGTTGTTCCGGGAGCAGTTTTTGGTGCAGTAGGAACTTGTGGGCAAAGATGTACATCAACAAGAAGATTAATAATTCACGAATCGGTTTATGACAAAGTAAGAGACGCTATTGTTGGAGCTTACAAGCAAATAAGAATTGGAAACCCGTTAGATGAAAACAATCACGTAGGACCACTTATTGATAAAGCTGCTGTAGAGATGTATTTGGCTGCTATTGAAAAAGCTAAAGCTGAAGGTGGAAATGTATTGGTTGATGGTGGTGTATTAGAGGGCGAAGGTTATGAAAGTGGTTGCTATGTAAAACCAGCTATTATTGAAGCTGAAAATCATTTTGAAATTGTTCAGGCAGAAACATTTGCTCCTATTTTATATTTAATGAAATACAGTGGAGATGTTGAAAATGCAATAGAAATACAAAACGATGTTGCTCAAGGATTATCCTCAGCTATTATGACCGAAAGCATGAAAGAAGCTCAGAAATTTCTTTCTTATGCAGGTTCAGACTGTGGAATTGCTAATGTAAATATTGGTACTTCAGGGGCAGAAATTGGCGGTGCCTTTGGTGGTGAAAAAGAAACCGGTGGCGGACGTGAATCAGGTTCCGATGCTTGGAAAATTTACATGAGAAGACAAACCAACACTATTAACTATTCAGATAGTTTGCCATTGGCACAAGGAATAAAGTTTGATTTGTAAAATCAATGATAAAAAACTAGAAAGCTCCAATTTATGTTGGAGCTTTTTTTATCTCAAATAATTAATCAACATCAAAACAAAGAAAATAATAAAAATAGTTTCCGCTATCCATTTCTTTTTTATTTCGATGAGTAAATTGCTTATTATTATGGATAAAGGAATACTTAGTAATGCAAAAAAATCGGCATTTATTGTTGCATTTTTTAAGAAAATGAAATGCTGTAAAACAATACCAAGAATCAGCAATAGAATTACACTTCTGTACTTTCTAACCCTTACAACACTTTTTTGTGTAGCAATAACAAAATGCCACAGAGCATAAAGAAAAACAAGCCCCATTACAATAAAAAATAGTAGTTGATTTAGACTCCAACTTTCATTTATGGGTGCTGAAATTTCAGTAGCAGTTTCGATAAAAAATATTTTATCTATAGAGAATTCATTAAAAATAAAATAATACGCCAACAGATAAACAAAAGGCACAAAAATTCCCATTAAAGAAACGACATACTCTTTCCAGTAAGGAGGCTTATAATACCTCATAATAAACCAAACTAACAACATTAAAAAGCCTATGGGTAAATATAAAATAGCTGCTAATCCCATAAAAAAACCTAGGTTAAAGGTTTTTAGCGTTTCTTTTCTTGTGTTATAAAGTTCATTAGATTGGTGTAGTATAAATAAAATAAACACCATAATTATTTGAGTTGGACTAAAAATGAGTGCAGCAGGAAATAATGTTTGTAATACAACATAAATAATAAAAGGAACATGAGTATTGTTGTTTACTAATTTGTATTGATTAACAATATAGTTTAAATAATAACCAATACCAATTGTAAAAATACACCACAAGATGTATCTTAGCCAAGTAGTTTTATTTATGCTATTAAAAAACTCGCTAAACCGAAATAAATTTACATCGACAGCAGTGGGTTCAGTGAAAAAAATGGGTAAGCCTAAAGCAATTGTTACTAGAACAACAATCACATTTACAAATGGTTGATTCGATTTGAATATTTTTAACACGAATAATTTTATTTACTGTATATATTTTGTTCTTTTATTAAAGATAAATTTATACATTTGTGCATCAAATTTAATATTATGACTGATTTTATTTACTGGTTAGGCGATTTCTTTTACACAATCTTTAAACCATTAATTTGGTTAGGAGAAACTCCATACTTTAATTTAAACGTAGCTTTTATTATTTTAGGCTTTGTAGGATTGTTCGTTTGGTTAAAAATGCAAGCAAAATTTAATAAAGAAGCTGAAGAAAAAGGTACTTTAAAATAATTTCCTCTCATTGTAATATCCTACTATTACTCAATAGTAGGGTAATTATTTTTTTCTAGTTTGTATTCTCTTCTTTTACAACTAAAGTAAGTACATCATCTTTGTTAGGTTAGCATTCCTCATTTTATTGAGCTAATAGCTTAAAGTTTTGCTGTGTTTTAGTAGAAGTAATTTTTAAAATAAATATTCCTTTTATATTTTCATTTATTGCTAACTGAAATTGATTTTGATTGTTGAATTGAGCAGTTTGAATTAATTTTCCTAGTAAATCATAAATTTCTATAGTTAATTTTTCCTCTACATTTTCAGAAGAGAAATGAAAATATTGATTCGCATAATAGCCTTTCCATGATTGGACAGCCATTTCTTTTACTCCTACAGTATAACCAATTTCTGTTTTCATTATTACAGGTAAATGATCTGACATATAATGTAATGCTTCAAGAACATTTTGAGGTACTGATGTGTTGCTTGGAGCTGCTAAAATAGATTGATTATAATGGTTGCCATCATTGCCTAAGGCATAATAGGAATTTGGTATATATTTAAAGTAATTGTGTCCACTTCTTACATCATCACTCACAAACATCCAATCAAATCTGTCGTCCATACCACCATTAGAACCACCATCAGGTAAGGTTGCAGTTCTTGGACTTTGTGTATGCACGTTAGCAAAAAAAGAATTGGCATGCCACAATCCAGGTGTATTTATTGGGTCGTATAAGTTTACACTTCCACCGTTCAATATAGTGTTGAAAGCTGCTTCATAATCACCATAAATATTCATGTCACCAGCAAAAATTATATTTTCTAATGTTGTAGCTTTATTATCTAAGTAATTTTTAAAAACTACTGCTTCTTGGTTTCGTTGCTGTTCGTTGCTCCATCCCTGACTAGCTTTTAAGTGTGCCATGTAGCAATGAATAAAAATAGTATCATCACCAGGTCCTAATCCCGGAGATTTATAAAATAATACATATTCACTAATGTTTCTTAATGAAGTGGGAATTTCGTATTGACTGTAAAGTTCTAGTTTGTTAGAGTTATAAAAAATCATGTTGTCAGTATCCGGACCATCAAAATAGGTTGCACTTTGATAGTGAGAAATACCATCAACATTTAGGGCATCATTTAAAATAAGATTTATACCACTAAAAGAAGTAAGTTCGGTAATTAAAAAAATATCAGGTTGCACATGTTTTATTATAGGCTTAAGGGTGTCTGCTTTTGAAGCGTTTGACGCAGGATAATTTAGGATGTTATATGCCATTACTGTTAACGTATCTTGTGCAGTAATGAATAAAGAGCTAAATAGAAAAAATAAGGCAATAAAATATTTCATTAAAAAAGTTTGAGTAAGCGGTTAAATAGTGTAGAGATTACATCTCTTTAATTAAATACAAATATACAGGAAAGTGGTCACTAAACCCGCCAATATATTCTCCAAAAGAATAAGTTCTGTAAGGATATCCTTTAAATCTGCCTGTGTCTGATTTGAGGTAATTTTTGTTATAAACGACTGATTTATAATATTTCAATGAAGAATAATCATCACCTAAAAGTGGCTCGGAAATGATAATTTGATCGAAAAGATTCCAAGCATCTTGGTAACCTAAGGTTCCAATTCCTTTCTTAAAGAAGTCTTCAAAAGGATTATAAAGTTTACCATTATTGGCTTCTTCTTTCGTGCCAACTGCTTTTAAATAACCTCTAACACTAACATCTACAGGGTCATCATTTAAATCACCCATATAAAACACTTTTGTATTAGGGTCAACTTGTTGTAATGAATCTATAATGGCTCTTGCTAATTGTGCAGCAGCAATTCTTTTTGGCTTACTTCTTTTTTCTCCTCCTCTACGTGATGGCCAGTGGGCAACAATTACATGAATTTTTTCACCATGTAACTCTCCTGAAACTAATAATTGACTACGTGTAAAAAAATTACTATCGGTTGGGATGCTTAGTGTATAACTTTTTGCACTTACATTTTTAAAATAGTTGGGGTTGTATAATAATCCAACATCAATTCCTCTTTTGTCGGGAGAATCGTAATGAACAATTTGGTAATTTCTGTTCTTAATGGCATCTTGTTTTATCAAATCTTCTAAAACAGATTTATTTTCAACTTCAGCAACCCCTAAAATAGCAGCTCCATCAGGAGTAACTTCTGTACCAAGTTCAGAAATAACCCGAGCCATGTTGCCTAGTTTTTCATAATATTTAGAAGTGTTCCAACGATTTTTTCCTTGTGGAGTAAATTCATCTTGCAAAATTAAAGTGGTATCGGGGTCAACAATTGTATCGAATAAATTTTCAAGATTATAAAAACCTATACAAGTTACAGCATAGTTTTTTTTATCGGTATTGTTTTGAGAAAAAGCTACTATCTGTAGGCTTATAATTAACCAAAGAGAAAGAATGATTTTTTTAGTCATAAAAATTGTTTTTTGCAAAATAAAGCATAATTCAACAATTATACCTTTTAGCTACTTTTTGATGACAATAAATTTAGGTTAATAAATCATTAAGTTACCAACAAATTGTTTCTCACTAATTAAATATTACTATTTTTGCCTCGCATTAATAAAAAGTGATCATCCTAGGGAGCAACCAAGTAAGACTTCTAACCGCTTTTTAAATTATTGATATATCATTATATATACATGAGTTTTTTTAGATATTCTATTGTTACGGCTAGCACCGTTTTTTTTCTGTTTTCAAACAACTTGTTAGGACAAACAGATACAACTAAAGTTGTAAATAATTCGAAAGATACAACTGATGCAGAAATTAGCAGGGTGGTACCAACTTTTACAACAACTTTAGATGCGTTGGAAGATGAAAATGCCGAAAACCAAGATGTTTCGGGTTTATTACAATCTTCACGAGACATTTTTAACTCTACTGCCGGATTTAATTTTGGTGTAGCTCGTTATAGAATTAGAGGTTATGATTCAGAAAATTTTGTGGTAACTATGAATGGTGTTACCTTAAACAACCCCGAAACAGGTAGAGCTATTTGGGCATTGTGGGGTGGATTAAACGACATTACCCGTTATCAAGAAACTAAAAATGGTATTTCTTCATCACCACTTACTTTTGGAGGTATTGGAGGATCTTCTAACATTAATGCTCGTCCAACTGCGGTAAGAAAAGGGACTAACATTTCTTATGCCCTTGCTAACAGAACTTACAGTCACAGAATTATGGCTACGCATTCAACTGGAATGATGGACAATGGAATGGCAGTAGCAGTTTCAGCTTCTGGCAGATATTCTGATGAGGGATATGTTGACGGTACTTTTTATAGTGGAGCAAGTTATTTTGTATCGATAGAAAAAAAATTAAACAATAAACATAGTTTAGGTTTTGTTGGTTTTGCAGCACCAACTGTTCAAGGTAGAAATAGCATTACTACTCAAGAAACTTACGATTTAACAGGTAATAATTTTTATAACTCTTATTGGGGGTATCAAGATGGAGAAAAAAGAAATTCTCGTGTAAGAAATACACACCAACCTCGATTAATATTAAACCATTATTTTGATATTAATGATAAGACCCAATTAATGTCTTCTGTTTATTACACTTTTGGTAGAAGTGGAAATACTAGATTAAATTGGCATGATGCTGCCGACCCTAGACCTGAATATTGGAAAAATCTACCAAGTGCTTATAGTGATCCGGGTGATGAATTATTATTTGCTCAACAAACTGCTTTATGGCAAGCACAAGACCCTACAACTACCCAATTAGATTGGGATCACTTTTATTTTGCTAACAGCAAAAATCTTTACACCTTAGATAATGTTGATGGAACAGGAACATCTTTAACAGGAAATAGATCTAAATATATTGTTGAAGAACAAAGACAAGATGTTTATGATTATGGATTTAATTCAACATTAACTCATAAATTAGCTGATAATTTAACGTTGTCGGGAGGAATTAAAGGTAGTATTTATAAAAGTAAAAACTTTAAAGTAATAGATGATTTATTAGGAGGAGATTTTTGGGTGGATGTGGATCAGTTTGCAGAAAGAGATTTTGCTGACCCAGATGCTGCTCAAACAGATTTAAATAATCCTAACAGAGCGGTTAGAGAGGGAGATAAGTTTGGGTACGATTACGATATTAACATTAATACCACTAATTTTTATGCTCAATTAGACGGAACTTCGGCTAAAATAGATTGGTTTTTTGGAGCTTCAACTACTTACACTTCTTTTTGGAGAACAGGAAATGTAAGAAATGGACTTTTTCCGGAAGATTCTTATGGTGATTCTGAAAAACAAAACTTTTTTAATTTTGGAACAAAAGCTGGATTAGTATACAAACTTACAGGAAGACATATGTTCAGTATTAATGGAGCTTATTTAACAAGAGCACCATTGGCAAGAAATTCATTCTTATCACCCAGAACCAGAGATGAAGTAGTAAGCGGACTTAAAAATGAACAAGTATTTTCCGGAGATTTTAACTACATTGTTCGTTATCCTAAAGTAAAAACAAGAGCAACAGTTTTTTATACAAGTATTCAAGATAAATTATGGTCAAGAAACTTTTATCACGATGAGTTAAACACTTTTGTAAACTATGTAATGACAGGTGTTGATCAACTTTTCGTTGGTGTTGAATTTGGTGGAGAAGTAAAAGTAACACCTACGATTACCGCTACAGGAACATTTGCTATGGGAGATTTTACTTATAACTCTAGACCAACAGCAACAGTTACTCAAGATAACTCAACAAAATTATTGGAAGAAAACAAAACTATTTATTTGAAAAACTATAAAATTGGAGAATCACCTCAAACAGTATCTTCAATTGGATTAAGATATCGTTCTCCAAAATATTGGTTTGTAGGAGCAGATTTTAACTATTTTGCAGATATTTATTTACAAGTAAACCCTGATAGACGTTCTGAATCTGCTGTTGACAATTTTGTAGATACAGACCCACAAGTGTCACAAATTTTAGATCAAACTAAATTAGATAATAACTATACATTAAACTTTTTTGCAGGAAAATCGTGGAAATTTGGCAATTACTTTCTTCGCGTAAACTTAAATGTTACTAATGTATTGGATAATAAAGACTTTCAAACAGGCGGATTTGAACAATTAAGATATACTACAACCAATATAGATAAATTTCCTCCAATGATTGGATACATGATGGGAAGAACCTATTTTGCAATGGTATCATTCTCATTTTAAAAATATTAATTAATTTTATACTAACAATAATATACTATGACAATTACTAAAAAAATAACAGGATTACTATTATTAGCTGGAATTTCGCTTTTCTCAGTTAGCTGTAAAAAAGATTTTGATACACCACCTATCAAAACCATTCCTGAAGGAAATAAAATTACTATTGCCGACTTAAAAGCAATGTATCAAGGTACTCCATTAAAAATAACCGATGAACTTTCGATGTTTGCAGTGGTAACTATGGATGAACAAAGTGGAAATATTTACAAAGAAGCCTATATTCAAGACGAAACAGGTGCTATTAATTTAAGATTGTTATCTTCCGGTGGTTTATATCAAGGAGATTCGGTTAGAGTATTTTTAAAAGGAACAATACTTTCTACTTATAACCAAATGATGCAGTTAGATTCTGTAGATGTAGATAATAACATTATAAAACAAGCTACTAAAAGAGATAGACAACCGGATGTATTTACTAGCATCGCTCAGATTACTACCGGGCAACAAGCTAAACTAATAAAATTGGAAAATGTTCAATTTGTTTCAAATGAGTTAGGAAATACTTATGCTGATGGTGTTAATTTAACTTCTCAAAGTAGAACGTTAGAAGACTCTTTAGGTAATACTATTATTGTTAGAACAAGTGGTTATGCTAATTTTGCAAATGATACTCTTCCTAATGGAAGTGGCTCATTAATAGTAATTGTTAGTCAGTTTAACAGTACGTTACAATTCTTAATAAGAAATCCAAATGAAGTTGTTTTTAATAATCCAAGATTTGGAGCGGGAAATCCAGGAAATACGTTAACTAAAAACTTTCAAGACCAAAGTATAACTTCTGGAGGATGGACTACTCAATTGGTTATTGGAACATACAATTGGACAACAAGTGATGCCGGATCAACAGGTAATTTCTATGGAATGATGTCTAACTGGACAGGTAGTGGAAATGTAGCCTCTGAAGCATGGTTAATTTCACCTGCTATTGATTTAAGTGCCTCTACCAATGCTACTTTTGACTTTAGAAATGCTTCTAATTTTTCAGGACCAAATATGGAAGTATTGGTTTCAACTAATTATGATGGAGTTAGTGCACCGTCAACTGCAACATGGACCCAATTAGGAGCGAATCTTTCTACAGGTGGTTTTGCGTGGGTAAATGGAGGTCCGTTAAGTTTAAATTCTTACTTAACCAATGGTGTATATTTAGCTTTTAAATATACAGGAACGGCATCAAGTGGTAAAACTTGGGAAGTAGATGATATTATAGTAACATGGTAACTTTTTAAATAGATAAATTTTATTAACCCCTTAAAATTAATAGTTATGAAAAAAATCTTTACAATTTTAACAGCTGTTTGTATCGGAGCAGTTAGTTTCGGACAAACCGTTTTTCAAAGTGACCTAAGCTCTTGGGCTAATGGAGACCCAACAGACTGGATGGGAAACACAACAAGCATAACTTCAGCTAATGTAGTTGAAAAGACAGGCTTAGCTACTTATGGAACTAGTATGGCTTCTTTAATTAATGCTACAACAACGCATAAAAGGTTTACTACTCAACCTGTAACTGTTGTTCCAGGAGAATCATACCTCGTAGAAATGTGGGTAGTAGCTCAAAACTCAGGAGAGTTAAGAACAAATTATTATGATGTAACTAATAGCGCTTATGGGACATATAACCCTTATATTGATGTTGCAGCTGCTTCAGGTGGTAACTTGGTGATGATTTCTCAAACAGTAACAGTTCCTGCTAACTCTACTAGCGTTGAGTTTATTTTATCACTTAGAAATACAGATCCTACTACAGCTCCAGCACCTTTTGAGATAGGAATTTTGGTTGATTCTGTGGCTATTACTGCAACAACTCCTCCAACTCCAACCATTAAAAAAATCTATGATATTCAGTTTACAACTAATGTAAATGGAGATTCTCCTGAAGTGGGTAATGTGGTTACTACTAAGGGTGTAATTACAGGAATTGTTAAAAATGGACCAGATAGACATGCTTTCTTTATTCAAGATAGTGCTGCTGCTTGGAATGGAATATATGTGTACGAAAGAAATGATTCTACTTTAGTGATTGGAGATAGTGTTGAAGTTACCGGTACTGTTGCCGAATACAATGGTTTAACAGAACTTTCTTTTGTATCAAACATTACTGTTTTAAACTCTGGAAACACCTTACCAACTCCTGTTGTAACTACTACAGGAAATGCCAATATGGAACAATGGGAAGGTGTTGTAATTCAGACTTTAAATGCTGAATGTACTAGTAATACTGTGGGTTTTGGAATGTGGGAAATTAATGATGGTTCGGGAACACTTTTAGCTGATGATGATATTTATTTTTATCATTTAACTGCTGTCGTTGGTTCTCACTATGATGTAACCGGTATAGGACATTATTCTTTCGGAGATTATAAAATCTTACCTAGAGATGCTAATGACATTAGTTTAGTAGTTGGTATAGATGAATTAAACGCAAGTAATGTTGCTGTTTATCCAAATCCTGCTAACAATCAAATTACTTTTCAATTAGAAAATAATGGTTTTGAAGTAATTGTAGCGGATATTACTGGTAAAATGGTTGCTACTGCTAATACAGTTGCTGATAAACTTACGTTGTCATTAGATAACTTAAACAACGGAATTTATTTTTATACTATTAAAAATAAAGATG
Source organism: Flavobacteriales bacterium BRH_c54 (assembly GCA_000961845.1). GTDB lineage: Bacteria > Bacteroidota > Bacteroidia > Flavobacteriales_E > Vicingaceae > BRH-c54. The sequence continues at coordinate 40,802 of LADZ01000019.1, read as the reverse complement.
TGGTTATTGCTACTAACAAATTTGTAGTGGTTAAATAACCAACTCAATTTACATTAAACAAAAAAGCCGATGAAATTAATTTCATCGGCTTTTTTGTTATTCAACAGATAGATAGTTCAATAAAAATCTTTTATTAAATATCGTAATTCGTTAATCATTAAAGCGGTGGCCCCCCAAACAATTTGTTTGTTTACCACAAAACAAGGTACTTTTAGCTGTGTTCCACCAGAAAGTTTTACCATTTGTTGCTGAAAGGTGTTGGGATGAATAAGGGTTTGGACTTCAACTTCTACTACATCATAAACTTCACTAATTTGTAAGGTAAAAGTGGGAGAATAATCTATAAAACCAATAACGGGTGCAATCAAGAAATTGCTTACAGGAATAAATACATCGGTAAGTTTGCCAATAACTTCTACATGTTCTTTAACAATTCCTATTTCTTCATTAGCTTCACGCAAAGCTGTTTCAATTAAATTTGCATCATGCTCTTCTTTTTTACCACCTGGAAAAGCAATTTGTCCGCTATGATTACTATTGTTTATAGCTCTTTTAATCAAGACGGTATGTAATGTATTATTTTTTTCGTAAAATAAAATTAAAACACCACTTTGGCGTGCTTGTTTTTTGGTTAATTCATCAACATCAGCTTTTCGGTACGGAGCTGCTTCTAAATGCGTTTTTATTCCCGGTAGCGGATATTTAAACTGTTCGCTGATATATGTTTTAAAAAGCTCTATCATTCTTTCATCAATGTAGATTTCAATAAATATTGAATTTCATTTTTTGTGCTTAATTTAATAAGCTTCTTATCATTTGTCAACTCAATTTTATCATATAAAAATGGTAATATTTCTGTGTTTTCAATTGATATAAGTCCTTTTTTATCATTTTTCTCAGCGATAAACAGCTGAGGTAAAAATCGTTCTATTAACTCATATTCTGCAGGAATTACATAGCTGCCTTTAGTGTTGATTATACCAAATTTATTTTCAAAGTTAACGATGGCAATTTCATCAACAAATTCTCCTGCAATGATAAAACTGTATGGAATTTTAAGTTTGGTATTAAAATCACAATACCCCCATTTGCCGTGTCTTTTTATAGCAATTAAATCCTTTGATATTGCCCCAATATCTTCAAACAAAGCGGGAACAACTTTTTTTCCTGTGGTATCTATTAAGCCTATTTTTCCTTCCGTCATTTGTCTGGCGTAGCCTTTATCATTAAACAACCCCCAGTTTAAAACACCATCTTGATATGGAATAGTCGGTTCAATAATTATCGTTCCATTAGTATTTACATAACCATAAAGATTATCTTTTACTACAATCGCTAAACCATTTTCGGGTTCAGTAATTTGAGTATAAATGGGAGGTAAAACGCTGTCTCCTTTACTATTAATAACACCATAAAATTGTGCTGATTTAACACGAATAAACTCATTTTCCAGATTATCTATCCAATCGTAAATAGGTTTTACTACATAGTATAAATTAGTATCAATAACGCCATATTTGTTATCTTTAAAGACGTAAGCAATACCCTTGTTAAAATATCCTACAGACTCGTACTCTAAACCAATTACAAGATTACCGTTTGTATTTATAAACCCATACTTTTCGTTAAGTGCAACAGCAATAAATTTGTTTTTGGTGCTTCCAATTTCATCATACATTAATGGAACTATTTCCTCTCCCAAGCGATTAATTATTCCATATTTATCGTTTATTCCAACAACAGCCAATCCGTTTGCAAAATCTTCAGCCTCATCATATTTAAAAGGAATAATCAGCTGATTGGTTTTATCTACAAAACCTATTTTTCCGTTTAAACCTACTAATGCAAGTTCTTCTTTAAAGTCGTTCACAAAGTCGTAAGTTGGTGGAATTACTTCTTGCAAATGTTCATTTATAAACCCCCATTTATTGTTTTTCATAAAAGGATAGAAAGCAGTTTTTGCCAACTGAAAATCTTTTACCAATTCATTTTTAAAAGGATATTCGGGATATGTTCTTAAAAAAGTTTTAATATTATCAGTAGTATAATTGATAATGGATAAGTTATAAATATTTCTCCAAGCACTTGCTGTGTAAGGATTTTTTGGATTTGATTTTATAAAGTTATAGTAAGAGTTTATTTTTTTATCAGCGGTAGAAAGTTCGTAAATGGTTCTTTCGGCTTGTGGCACAAATGGATTGTTAGGATGCTGCTGAATAAATTTTAGGTTGTTTTCTATGGTATTGGGTTGAGTGAATTCTTTATAGATTAAAGTATCTAAAATATTTTTTGCAATAATAACTTCATTAGCATTAGGATAGGTAGTAATAAAATGTTGAATTGCTTCAGCGTTTTCTTGTTTTTTAGCCAAGTTAAAAGCAATTTCATTTCTTAATAAAATAGCAGAATCAACTTGTTTTGCTCCAATATTGCAATCTATAAATTTATTATAAGCAGTAATAGAGTGTTTGTTTTTAGCAACTTCAAAACATTTTTCATTAATTAATTGATGTTGAACATAAATGTTTGATGAGTCAACCCCAAAAGCCTTAAATTTTTCTTTTTTCTTTGGACTTAATTTCGGATAAAGAAAAGATGCTTCTTGAATATAATATAAAGCTGAATCTATATTATGGAAAGGATTGTTGTTTCTGTAATAAATTATGCTAAGTCCATAAGAAGCCGGAACAGGATTTTTTTTCAATGATTTTTCAAAGTATTTTTTGGCTTTAAAGTAGTCGTGAATTTCTAAAGCTGCAAAACTTTTAGTTAATTTACTGCTAAATAAACCTTGCGAAAAGCCAATTGTAGCAGTGGTTAAGAGTAAACTTAGTAAAACCGTTTTTTTTGAAATTAAAAACATTTTTTGAAAAGCCAACGTATTAATAACTTGTTGAACATTTTTTATGATAAAAAAAATCTCATATATATTAATTTTAGTTTTTAGCATTTCTTTGTTTAGTTGTAAAGAAGTAATGGTTAATGAGCCTAATCTTCCTCGTCCGGTAAAAAAAGATTTAAAAGAGATTAGAGCTGACGGTAAAATTAAGGCTTTAATTAATTATAGTGCAACAAGTTATTTTATTTATCGAGGGCAGCCTATGGGTTTTGAGTACGAATTGTTGAATCAATATGCTAAAAGTCAGGGAGTAGAGCTAGAAGTTATTCCAATAAAAAATATGGATAGTGTATTTATTCATTTAAATCATGGTGTAGGAGATGTAGTGGCAGCGAACTTAACGGTTACTTTAGATAGAAAAAAACAAGTCGATTTTTCATCCCCTATTTTATTTACTAAACAAGTGCTGGTTCAACGTAAGCCGGAAAATTGGAAAAAAATTTCTAAGAAATCACTTAAAGACTCATTGGTAAACTCTCCATTAGAGTTAGGTGGTAAAACGGTTTTTGTTAGAAGAGAATCATCTTTTTATGAGCGTTTGAATAGCTTATCAAAAGAAATTGGTGAAAAAATTAAAATTCAGGTAGTACCCGGAGAAATTTCTATGGAACAGTTGATTGAACAAGTAGCTCAGGGAACGATAGATTATACTGTTGCCGATAAAAATATTGCTTTGGTAAATGAGTGGCAATATCCTAATATTGATGCAAGTGTTGAGGTAAGCAACGAACAGCAAATAGCGTTTGCCCTTAGAAAAAACAGTGATAGTTTAACAGTTTCTATTAACAATTGGTTGAAAGCATATCAAAAAACGGTAGCTTTTAAGTTGTTGTATAAAAAGTATTATGATAACCGTTCGCAGCATGCCAAACGAATTAATGATGAGTCGTTTACCTTGAGTAGTGGACAACTTACTCCGTATGATGAAACGTTAAAAAAATATGCTCCACAAATACCTTGGGATTGGGAGTTGGTAGCAGCTTTGATTTATCAGGAATCGAGGTTTAATAATAGTGCATTAGGCTGGGGAAATTCTTTTGGGGTGATGCAATTTATGCCAATAACAGGAGCCAAATATGGCGTTGATTCTACTTCATCAGCTCATGAAAACATTAAAGCGGGTGTAAAATACATTCGTTATTTAAGTAAAATGTGGGAAGACAAAATTGCAGACTCTACCGAAAGGGTAAAGTATGTTTTGGCGAGTTATAATGTTGGTCCCGGACATGTTTTTGATGCGTATCGATTAGCACAGAAATACAATAAAAATCCTCAGCTCTGGAAAGAGGTTAGTTATTTCCTTAAAAATAAGTCTAAGCCAAAATATTATAAAGATGAGGTAGTAAAACACGGTTATTGCAAGGGACATATTACCTACAAATATGTAAAAGAGATTATGGAACGTTACCAACATTACAAAACAGCTATAGACACACACCAAGAAGTGTTGGCTGAGCAATAGTTTACAAGTTTTGATTCTTATTCATCAATAAAACACTCAACAAAAACAAAAATACCCCTCCACCAATAAATGAGCTAAATACTAACAGACTTTTATGATAAAGAGGTAGTTCACCCAAGTTTAAATAATACATTCCGCCTTGTAAAAACAAATAAATTTCACTTAACACAAATCCTAAAATAAATAAGCCTAAGCCAATTCGAGCAAATAGTTTGTTGTGGTTAAAAATGCCTTCTAACGATAAAAAAAGCAACAAAGCACCACTAATCACTCCAAGCATCAATAAGTGTATAAAACCAATCACTAAGTTTCTTATTTGTATGGAAGCTTCATTTACTTCTGGGAACACTGAAAATGATTGAAATAGTACTTTTATAACCATTGAAATTAGTATAAAATATACCAAGCTTTTAATGTAAAGTGTAGCAGATGATAAAAAGGTGTTTAAGGGCTTTTTTAGAGCAACAATAAGATGATAAAACCCTATTAGTTGAAAAATAACCCCCAAACTGTTTATGATATTTAATGTTGGTAGCTTGACAAACCAACTTATAGGTAAAGCTAATGTAAAAACTACCGATAAAATTAACCAGCCCAAAGCTTTCTTTAATTGGGTATTTTTTTCGGTTGGATGACTAGTTAGGTATTTGATAAATAAACCTATCATACCAAAAATAAACCAGCCATTAAACTGAAAATGTAAAAAAGTTTGAATAGCAATATTATAAGCATCAGAGTTTTTTCCAAATACAACAATAGATATAGGTAAACACCAAATGCCGATAGTGGAAATAACCATGAACCACAATGCAGCACGAATAAATTGTTTATCGATGGTAGTAAATGGTTTTAGGTCTTTTAAAATCAGTTTTATAAAAAAGTAGGAAGCAAAAATATGTAAGGATGAAAATATTATTGAAAAAGCAGCATACCCTTGAAAAGGAAAACTAAATAACATGCCGATTACAGCAAATTGAGTAATAAAAAATAAATAATGATAAATTTTCCTGATGTTGGGTAAAAAGCGGTAAACAATAAAGCTATACAACATTAAATAAAGCCATCCCAGCATGGCAACATGCGAATGAGCGTGAGTTAAAAACCTAAAATTAAAATCGATTTCGCCAATAAAAGCATAGCGTAAAACTAAGCCTAGCATAGTTGCAATTAAAAAATTAATTAAACAGGTTATGACCCAAAATTTAGGCATTGTTTTAGAAAATAAAAAAGCAGATAAACGCACTTTTTAAGAACGTGTTATCTGCTTTTATAAATGAGTAGCTAGTTATTTTTCAGAAACTATTGAAGCCCCAAAATATTCTCTGTTCATACGAGCAATAAACTCCAACGAGATACCTTTTGGACATTCTACTTCGCAAGCTCCGGTATTGGTACAGTTTCCAAATCCTTCTTTATCCATTTGTTCTACCATGTTTAACACACGCTCTTTTCTTTCTACTTGTCCTTGTGGAAGGTAAGAGTACTGAGAAACCTTTGCCGCAACAAACAGCATTGCTGATGAGTTTTTACAAGTTGCTACACAAGCTCCACAACCTATACAAGTTGCAGCATCCATAGCTTTATCAGCATCCGGTTTAGGAATTGGCAGCGCATTGGCATCTTGTGTATTTCCTGAAGTATTTACAGAAATAAAACCTCCTGCATGTTGAATTCTATCAAAAGAACCTCTATCAACAACTAAATCTTTTATTACAGGGAAAGCTTTAGAACGAAATGGTTCAATGTAAATAGTATCTCCATCTTTAAACATTCTCATGTGTAGTTGGCATGTGGTTACACCTCTATCCGGACCATGAGCTTCACCATTAATGTATAAAGAACACATACCACAAATTCCTTCTCTACAATCGTGATCGAATGCAACTGGCTCTTTACCTTCGTTTACTAAGTTTTCGTTTAACACATCCAACATTTCTAAAAATGAAGAATGTTCTGAGATATTTTTAATGGGATATGTTTCCATTTTTCCCTCAGACTTTGCGTCTTTCTGACGCCATATTTTTAGTGTTAAATCCATGATATGTATTTGTTAATTGTTAATCGTTAAAAGTTATTAGTGATAAACTTTCAACGAATAATTATATTTTAATTTTCATTTTTAGCTTTCATTAAATATTTAATATATCCATTTAACAATGCTAATGATTTATTAATCTGCTCTTTTCCTTTTATTAGCTCTTCATTAGTTATGTATTTTTCATCAAATGCTACTATAAATTGATCAATAAGTTCGTACAACGATCCTCTTGCTTGTCTGCAAAACTGAATATTCTCTTGGTAATGAAATCTACCATATCCTTCAGCAATATTATGTGTTACAGACCTAGAAGCTCTTTTCATTTGCGAAGTTAAGTCGAACTGCTCTTCTTTTGGGAAAGTTTTAACAAGTTGAGAAACAAACCTTCTTAACTCTGTACCAACTTTCCAACATTCTAAATCTTCAAAACTTCTTATTTTATTCTCCTTCAAATCAATTAACGATTAACAAATAACTAATAACCATTAACTATTTGTAGCTTCTTTGTTTTAATTCAATATCATTAAAAGTCAACTCCTCTTTATGAAGCACAGCTTCTCTTGGATTTCCTGTATATTCCCAAGCAGCAACATATTTAAAGTTAACATCATCTCTTTTAGCTTCACCTTCTTGTTCGCCATCCATTTCAACAGACTCCTCTCTAAAATGTCCACCACATGATTCATTTCTGTGTAATGCATCAACAGCAAACAATTCTCCTAATTCTAAGAAATCAGCAACTCTACCGGCTTTTTCTAATTCAGGATTAAGTTCATTTATACTCCCAGGAACAAAAACATCTTTCCAAAATTCTTCTCTAATTTGAGCAATTTCGTCCATTGCTTTTTTAAGACCAGCTTCATTTCTTGCCATCCCTACATAATCCCACATTATTTTTCCTAATTTTTTATGGAAATAATCTACCGACTTAGTTCCTTTATTATTGATAAGCTTCTCTAATCTTTCTGTCACCTCTTTTTCAGCAGCTTCAAATTCAGGTAAATTGGTAGGTATTTTTCCTGTTCTAATTTCATTAGAAAGATAATCTCCAATAGTATAAGGCAATACAAAATAACCGTCAGCTAATCCTTGCATTAATGCAGAAGCTCCTAATCGATTAGCTCCATGGTCAGAGAAATTAGCTTCTCCGGCAGCATAACATCCCGGAATAGTAGTCATTAAGTTATAATCAACCCAAATTCCTCCCATGGTATAATGTACCGCTGGGTAAATCATCATAGGTGTTTTGTATGGATTTTCATCTACAATTTTCTCATACATTTGGAATAAGTTACCATATTTAGCTTCAATAACCTCTTCTCCTAATTGAGTAATTTTTTCTGCAGTTGGATTTTCAAGTCCTAACATATTGGCTTTTTCTCTACCATAACGCTGAATAGCAGTTGAAAAATCTAAATAAACAGCCTCACCAGTTGCATTAACTCCATAACCGGCATCACATCTTTCTTTAGCAGCTCTAGAAGCGACATCTCTAGGAACTAAGTTTCCATAAGCAGGATACCTTCTTTCCAAGTAATAATCTCTGTCTTCTTCTTTTATCTGAGTAGGTTTTAGTTTCTTCTCTCTAATCGCTTTAACATCTTCCATTTTCTTTGGCACCCAAATTCTACCATCATTTCTTAATGACTCAGACATCAACGTAAGTTTAGATTGGTATTCTCCCGAACGTGGAATACATGTTGGGTGAATTTGAGTATAACATGGATTAGCGAAGAAAGCTCCTTTTTTGTGTACTTTCCATGCAGCACTAACATTAGAACCCATTGCGTTGGTAGATAAAAAGAATACGTTTCCGTAACCACCACTTGCAATAACTACTGCGTGTGCCGAATGTCTTTCTACTTCTCCTGTAACTAAGTTTCTGGCAATAATTCCTCTTGCTTTTCCGTCAACCAGCACTAAATCTAGCATTTCATGACGGTTATACATTTTAATTTTTCCTTTACCAATTTGGCGGTTCATAGCCGAATAAGCTCCTAACAATAATTGTTGCCCGGTTTGTCCTTTAGCATAAAAAGTTCTGGAAACCAATACACCACCAAAAGAACGGTTGTCTAACAATCCGCCATATTCTCTTGCAAAAGGAACTCCTTGAGCCACACATTGATCAATAATATTGGCAGAAACTTCAGCTAAACGATAAACATTTGCTTCTCTTGCTCTGTAATCTCCACCTTTAACCGTATCGTAAAATAATCGGTAAGTAGAATCGCCATCATTTTGGTAATTTTTGGCAGCATTTATACCACCTTGAGCAGCAATAGAGTGCGCTCTTCTTGGCGAATCTTGATAACAAAAAGCTTTTACATTATAACCCATTTCCGCTAAGGATGCAGCAGCAGAACCTCCTGCTAATCCTGTTCCAACAACAATAATATCTATATTTCTTTTGTTAGCAGGGTTAACTAAATCGATGTGGTTTTTATAATTTGTCCATTTATCTTTTAATGGACCTTCAGGTATTTTAGCATCTAATTTTGACATACTTAAAATAGATTAATGCGAGTGATTGATAAAATGAAAAATTGCAATAAATATAAATCCTAACGGGATAATGATGGCATACAGTGTCCCTAATTTTTTAATGATAGGCGTATACTTTCTGTGGTTAAAACCCACTGATTGAAATGCTGATTGAAAACCATGCAATAAGTGCAAGGCTAAGAAAACAAAAGCCAATACATAAATGCCTACTCTAACTGGGTCTGCAAATTTATGAACTAGATGTTCATAGTATTTTGTAGGGTTGTCCCAAATACCATCAATAAACTTGTCTTTAATTTCAGGAATCCAAAAATCGTAAAAATGTAAACCTAAAAACAACATTATCATTATTCCTGTAATAATCATGTTTCTGCTCATCCAACTGGCATTCTCTCCCGGTTTGTTCATAGCGTACTTTACAGGTCTTGCTTTTTTGTTTTGTAAATCAAGGTAAATGCCCATTCCTAAGTGGAATAAAACTCCAAAAAGAAGTATGGGTTGAAGGATATATTGAATAAGTGGGTTAGTACCCATAAAATGAGATGTCTCATTAAAAGCATCAGCACTAAGTACTGATAGAAAGTTGATTACAAAATGTTGTAGAAGAAAAAATAATAAGAAAAAACCCGATAAGGCCATTAAAATTTTTCTTCCTACTGAAGATGTTGAGAATCCTTTACTCATGGTATGAACGATTTATAATTTTTCGACAAATGTAGGACTATTCTGCAAAAATCAAATTTTATAAGGGCAAAAAAATCAATAAAATTGCCCTGAGAATTATACTCCAAAAACAGTTTTTGAATTGGTGGTAGTTATTTTAGCTACTTCTTCTAAACTAACTTGTTTTAAATTAGCCACTTTTGTAGCAATTTCAATAATGTAAGCACTTTCGTTACGTTTTCCTCGGTAAGGAACAGGAGCTAAATAAGGGGCATCGGTTTCTAAAACCAAATGTTCTAGACTTATTTGTTCAACCACTTTATCCAACCCTGCATTTTTAAAGGTAACTACTCCACCAATCCCTAATTTAAAGCCTCCATAGTTGATAATTTTTTGTGCTTGCTCCAGATTTCCTGTAAAACAATGGAAAATGCCACGCATGTTTTCGTCATTTTCTTCGTCTAAAATTTCAAAAATTTCATCAAAAGCATCTCGGCAATGAATTACAAAAGGCAAATTATTAGCTTTAGCCAATCTGATTTGATGACGAAAAGCGGCTTGTTGTTCTTTAAAAAAAGTTTTGTCCCAATATAAATCAATACCAATTTCACCAATGGCAACAACTTGGTGTTCAGACAACATTTTTTCTACCTGCTCTAATTCTTGTTGGTAATCAGCTTTTACCGAACAAGGGTGAAGCCCCATCATGGGAAACATGTTATCAGGGTATTTTTTTGCTAAAGCCAACAAAGCAGCTGTATAGTCGCTATCAATGTTGGGTAAAAAAAATCGGGAAATCCCTAAATTAATGGCTTTTTGCACCACTTCATCAATATCATCCTTAAATTGCTCGGAATATAAATGGGTGTGTGTATCGGTTAAAATCATACTGCAAAAATAAGGCTTATGGGGTTATTTTTTATAAGTTATTTTATATTTACTCGACTTAAGTAAGCTCCCATTTTAGTTTAGTAGAGTTTAGTTTGTACTAGGGGAGTTTATTAATTGCTTTATTATTTCAATTTCTACCAACTCCCCTATAAAATGTAGATAATGTTAGTGGTAGTTTATTTCTTCTTTTTTTGAGAAGTCTCTTTTCTTTTTTACTTAATGTTTTACAAGTAGTGATTACTCCACCATTATTATAACACTCTACAGGAATTTGTTCAATAAATTCTTCCCAGTATTTTTTCATATTAAGGAGTTCACTTAATTTGTCAATAAAAACAACAATCTTTTCGGCATCAGAAACATTTAACTGCTCTTTTGCATTGGATAAATTGTAATAATTATACCCTGTTGAATTTTTTAATTCGAAGATAAGTGTATTTGGATCAACATAAGATTGTAAGTTATTTTTATCAATGGAGGAAATTAGTTTAATAATATCGATGGAATCAATTAGATATTTTGTTTTATTTGCTTGCCAACTCCAGTAACTATCCTCCATTTTATATGTCCTTGCAAATTCATCGTTATTATCTGAAAAATAGTCTGATGTCCAATTAATTAACTTAACAGAGTAACCTCCAGGGAATAGGTCTGAAGAATCACGTTGCCAAATGTCAACAATTTGTCTTTCTGTCCATATTCGTAGATAAAAATTTCCTGAATATTTGTCAAGTTTATATAGGTCTAAAGAGTCCGAGAAGGTTGTTAATGAATTTTTTTGGCAGAAAGTGGAACTAACTACGATAACCAGAAATAATATTAAGTGAAGAAATTTCATAGTTCAATTATTACTTCCCTTCGCAATCGCTAAACTGAAGCATTAGCAATTTATCAAGGGGCTTAGTGATGGTTTTATCATTACTACAAAAATAGTCTTTTTAAGGTATTTTACCTACTCGACCTAAGCAGCTTCCTACTTTGCTTTCGCAGAGCTTAGCTCGTATTTTTGGGGTCATTTTGTTGTTTTTGCTTCTTTTTGTTTTAAATAATTAATAAAAGCACTACAAGCTACAAGCATAAATTTTGCGTCTTCTTGATTTAAGTTGTCGTCTTCTATAAGTGCGTGCCTAATTCCATCTGCGTCACTTGTATAACCATATAAACTACTAAATGAATTTTTTAATGCTGGGTGAATATTATTGTTTTTTTCAATTAGTTTTAATGCTTGCCCAAGTGTTGCTTTTGGATTACCTGTCAAAATTGAACAATATGATTCTACAGCACTTATTGATTCTTTAATTGAATTTCTATAGTCTGGTGATTTTCTGTCGGAAAAAAGTTCTAAAGCCCGATTTAAATGTGTCTTTACTGGCTTGAGGTTGTCCGTTATAGTAAGTGCCTCTTCAATTGATTCAACTTCTTCTTTTGAGCTAATCTGAGTCAAAGTTCCGTTAACGAACCTGTAAGCGGAGATTTCTCTTTCCAATACATTATTACTATATTCCATGAAAGCATCATTAGTCTGACTAGAATAATCTGGAGTATAGTTAAGTGGAACAAACTCTAAAAAATCATAAACTTCATACCACTTAGCAGAAAAAAAATATTGCTTTAAAACTTCATGATACCATTTAAAGAAATATGGTTTCTCGTCAAGACGTTTTTTGAAATAATGAATCCAAATTCTTGATAATAATACCTGAACAGAATCTTCATTACTTTCTATACTGTCATACTTTACTTCACCTTTCCAATAAAAAATCGTCAAGCCATTCCACAAAGCATTTTTTAAATCTTCATCTATAGTTTCTGTCTGTATTACACTTTTAATTGGTGTTTTTCCTATTCGCTGTGAAAATAACGTCATTGTTTAGTCTTTCATTTAAGGTTGCTTGTAACTTATACAGTATATATGATAAAATTCACAAAACTGTTATACTTATTTTCCCAAATATATCAAAAATAGTTTACAAAACCCTCTTAAGTGCTTTTTAAGCTCCAACGGAGCGTAATTGCTTTAGCGTTGAGTGTAGCTCAATGCGAATTTATATTTGTTGCTTATGAGTGTGTTTAGTTACAAAAACACACCTCTGATGTTGTAATCTCGCTGCTGTCGCAACTTTGAACAACATCATCTCCTCTCAAGAGGAGAAAGACTATTTCAAACAGATTCTCGATAATTTTCCGTTGCACTACAAAATTTCAGAAATGACGCTTGTAGTGGGCTTTTTATAGCTTTTTAACATCATTTTCAGCAGATAAACAGAAAAATGGTTAAATTTGTCATGAGTTTTTCTGTCATGAAAAAAGTAGCAAAACATATCACCGGATTTTTAATGGCATTGGTAATTCTATTTGCATCCTTGCAAGTAAGTGTTTCCAAAATGACCTGTTATATTGCCAACGATACGTTTTATAGCTTAGGTGAATTTGAAGATTGTAAACCCAAATCTGATTGTGAGTTAAGCAATAAATGCTGTGATTTTGATAAAATCACGTTTGATTACAATGTAAATTCCACCGTTAATTTTCAAGATATCAGCGTATCAAAAATTACTTTATTAGTGGTTAATGAGCTTCCTCAAGCCGTTAAAACACCAGCTATACAACCTACTTTTCTTACTTTTTTTCATAAGCTGCCACCACCATTAAGTGGTTACGACTTACTCAAAGTTATTCAGGTATTTAGATTATAGAATTATTACACTTGGCTGCTGCTTATTGCAGTATAAATCAATAGTGTATAATTTTAATAATCTAATTTTTATGAAAAATCATCTTATAATTCTTATCTGTTTGCTGTTCAATATTGCCGTAGGGTTTTCTCAAAACCTTAAAGGAAATGTATTTGAAATGCACAACGGAGAACACAAAATGCCCATACCGGGTGCTAATGTTTATTGGCTAAATGCCGATAAAGGAACGGTTACCGAAGCAGATGGAACTTTTGAAATAGCAGCTCCGGATACATTTCCTGCCACTTTGATAGTTAGTTTTGTGGGCTATCAAGCCGACAGTACGGTTTTAAAAAGTATTCCCAATAAACCCTTAAATATTGAGCTGAAAAGCAATGTGGATTTAAAGGAATTTGAAGTGGTTGAAAAAGAAGCCACTACCAAAATTGATATTGTAAATCCTTTATTGGTAGAAAAATTAAATAAACAAGAATTTGAAAAAGCGGCTTGTTGCAATATTTCTGAAAGTTTTGAAACCAATGCAACGGTTGATGTAAACTTTACGGATGCCGTTTCCGGGACTAAAAAAATTCAAATGTTGGGTTTGGATGGTATTTATACTCAAATTCAGGCAGAGAATTTACCGTTAATTAGAGGCTTATCGTCAGCTTACGGACTAACCTTTGTTCCTGGAACTTGGGCAGAATCGATTCAAATTATTAAAGGAGCAGGTTCGGTAGTGAATGGTTACGAATCTATTACAGGTCAGATTAATATTGAAATGCTTAAGCCTGATGAATCAGAAAATTTATTTGTAAATGTTTACGGAAACGAAAAAGGTAGAATGGAATTAAATATTCATGGAGCTCAAAAATTGAGTGAAAAATGGAGTACGATGTCGCTTGCTCACGTTAGTAATCAGTCGGTAGAGTGGGATATGAATGATGATAGTTTTTTGGATATGCCGATAAAAACGCAATATAATTTTTTCAATAGGTGGAAATATAGGGGTAAAAAATTCATGTCTCAATTTGGTTTTAGAGGAGTTTATGATGAGTTGGAAGCAGGTCAAAACCGAATTACGAATGAAAATAGGCTGTTTAAAATTGGGGTAACCACCAAACAATTTGAAGTGTTCAATAAAAATGGATTTCTCTTTCCTGAAAAGAAATATAAGAGCATAGGTATTATTCAGAATTTTAAATACCATAGTCACCAATCGAATTATGGCGATAAAAAATTTAATGCTGAACAAACAAGTTGGTATTTCAATTCTATTTATCAAACTATTATAGGCAATACGCACAACACCATTAAATTTGGGGGAAGTATGCAGTACGACCTGTATGATAAAAACTATAACGATTCACTTTTTGGTAGAGAAGAAGTGGTTCCGGGAGCTTTTGCAGAATATACTTATACCGGAAATAAAAGCGCATTGGTATTGGGGGCAAGAGGAGATTACCACAATATGTATGGAGCTTTTTTTACACCAAGATTACATTATAAATATAATTTTACGCAGCTTTCGGCATGGAGATTTTCTGTGGGAAGAGGCTTTAGAACAGCTAATCCGTTTATTGAAAGTGCTAGTGTTATGGCAAGTTCAAGAAATGTGGTAACTGAAGAATTAAATCCTGAAATAGCTTGGAATTACGGAACGAGTTTAACTCATAATTTTGAGTTGTTTAAAAAAGAAATGACTTTTAGCACAGATTACTATTATACCGATTTTGAAAATCAAGTGGTGATTGATATGGAAAACCCCAACGAAGTAGTGTTTTATAATTTAGATGGAAAATCGTTTTCTCATAGTTTACAAGTGGAACTTCATGTTAGAATTACTGAACAGTTGGAGTTAAGAACTGCGTATAAGTTTTACGATATTCAAACTGATTACAAAAGTGGACGAAAAACAAAACCATTAGTGCCAACCAACAGAGCATTTATGAATATTGCTTATGCTACTAATTTCGATAAATGGAAGTTTGATCTTACGGGACAGTGGTTTGGAACGAGCAGGTTACCAAGTACCGAAACTAATCCGGCAGACTATCAAATTCCGTCAAGGTCGTTATCTTATTTTATGTTTAATGGGCAAGTAACCCGAGCATTTAAGCATTTTGAAGTGTATGTTGGAGTAGAAAACTTGACTAATTTTACGCAAGATAATCCTATTATTGCGGCTAATGATCCTTTTGGCTCTAATTTTGATGCCTCTTTAATATGGGGTTCTATAAATGGTAGAATTACCTATGCGGGAATCAGATATAAATTCAATAAACTATAAAAATTAAATCTCATGAAAAATTTATTTGTATTATTATTAGTAAGTGTTTTTAGCTTTTCTGTAAATGATGTGAAAGCACAAGACACTAAAAAAACAGCAACGATAAAAATTAAAACATCAGCTCAGTGCGGTATGTGTAAGGAGCGATTGGAAAAAGCTTTTGCTTATGAAAAAGGAGTAAAAAAATCGGAACTAGATGTTGAAACAGCTGTGTTTACAATAGAATATAATCCAAAGAAAACCACTCCTGAAAAATTAAAAGAAGCAGTAACTAAAGTGGGATATGATGCAGACAAGCTTCCGGCAAACGAAAAAGCTTATGAGCAACTTCCAGCTTGTTGCCAAAAAGGTGGACATAAATAGGAATAATATTTTTGTTATTTTTATAACGCGAAACCTATAAAAAGTTACCCATGAAAAGTATTTTAATAATTATTTTGTTGTTATGTACAACTTTAGGATTTGCTCAAGAAAAGCAATCGCTAGAGATTATTGAGCCTCAAACTACCTATGAGAATATACATGTTGAACCGATTTATGAAAATGAACACGCTTCTTATTTTCTTATTTGGATAAAGCAAAGTGTAAAATCGCACAAACATGTGGAGCATACCGAAAGTATTACTGTTATTGATGGAGCAGGAATAATGACAGTTGGCGAACAGCAGTTTGAAATTAAGAAAGGTGATTTTTTCATCATCCCTAAAGATACGTTTCACTCGCTAAAAGTAACCTCTGAAACTCCTGTAAAAGTGCTTTCTGTACAAATGCCTAAATTTAATAAAGAAGATAGGATTTTTGAAGAAGAATAATTGTTAGATAAATCCCCTTTCGGTAGAATAGGGGATTTTACTCTACAATAATAATCCCTAATTTATCAGAAAGTTGAGCTTTAATTTGCTCTAACAGCATAATTTTTTGGATGATTTTTATTTGATTTTCATCATCAACTCCTTTAAGTTCTTCTTGTGTTTTTTTGATGAGGTGTTTTACTTTACAAAGTTTAAAAGCATGCACAGAGTTGATAACAGCTATTTCGAGTTGGTTGTTTTCTGTGTTTACGGTAATGTTATGTTTTCCCCAATCGTTTAATTCATATTTTGTTGAAAGTAAATCAATTGCAGTATCTTTTATGGCAGTATCTTCATGTTGAATTAATGTTTGTTGAGACATTATTTTCTCATCTTTAAGATGGGTGTTGTAGAGCAAAAAAATATTTTGGTAGACAGGAGTAGTAAATTCAATTTCATCACCAAGCAAAGAATGAACGATATAAGTAACAATCGGAATTTCTCGTGTTTCTTCTTTTTCTTCTTGTATTACTTTAACTTTTATGGTTTTATCGGCATAATTAATTAGTAAACGAATAATTTCTCTTTCCCAATTTAATAAATCTGTATTGGAAGCATCTTTTTTTTCTGTTGGAGTAAAAGATTGATAATCTGTTTCAGTAATTATTTCTTCCGAGGAGGAAGATTGTTTTGTATATTTTTTACGGAGTATTTTATTGATTTCGTTGATAAGTGCTTGCTCAGGGATTTCTAACAGCACACTACATTCTTTGGTATAAACCGCTCTTTTAATTTGGTCGGGAATAAGGGCAATACTACTTACAATGTCTTTAATAAGTTCAGCTCGTTTTATAGGATCTTTACCTGATTCTTCTAGTAAAACGCTTATTTTAAACTGGATAAAATCTTGAGCTTTTTCTCCAATATATTCTTTTAACTCTTCGGTTGTAGCTTTTTTAGCATATGAATCTGGGTCTTCCCCGTCAGGAAAAAGTACTACTTTTACATTCATCCCTTCTTGCAAAATCATATCAATTCCTCTAAAGGAAGCTTTAATTCCGGCAATATCTCCGTCATAAAGTATGGTAATGTTTTTTGTGTAGCGACTAATTAACCTAATTTGTCCTTCAGTAAGAGAAGTTCCGGAAGATGCCACCACATTTTCTACTCCGGCTTGAGATAAAGAAATTACATCGGTATAACCTTCTACTAAAAAACAATTGTCTTCCTGTGTAATGCTTTTTTTGGCAAAATAAATTCCATAAAGCACATTACTCTTATCGTAAATTTCCGATTCAGGAGAGTTAATATACTTTGCTGCTTTTTTATCGTTGGTTAATATTCTTCCTCCAAAACCTAATACTCTACCAGAGAGGTTATGGATTGGAAACATTACCCTGCCTTTAAATCGGTCAAATTTTTTATTTTCTTTAACTATAGTTAGTCCAGATTTTTCTAAATATTTAATATCGTACCCTGCATTTTGGGCTTCATCTGTAAAGGATGTCCATTCATCAGGACTATAACCTAACTGAAATTTTTCTATTGTTTCGGGCGTAAAACCTCTTTCTTCAAAATAACTTAAACCTATAGCTTTGCCTTTGTCGGTATTAAGCAGTTCGTTAGCAAAATATTTGGCAGCAAAATTAGAAACAATGTAAAGGCTTTCTTTTTCGTTGGCAGCTTGTATTTGAGCATCACTTTGCTCTTCTTCTTCAACTTCAATTTGGTATTTGTCGGCTAGGTATTTAAGTGCTTCGGGATAAGTATAATGCTCGTGCTCCATTATAAAATTTACGGAGTTTCCGGCTTTTCCGCATCCAAAACATTTATAAATTCCTTTAGCAGGAGAAACCGTAAAAGAGGGAGTTTTTTCGTTATGAAAAGGACAGTTACCTAAATAATTTGCACCTCTTTTTTTAAGCGTAACAAAATCGCCTACAACATCTTCAATAATGCAGGCGTTAAAAATTTCATCTATGGTATCCTTTGGAATCATTACGTGTTAATCAAATTTTTTTTCGCTATTTAAACTTCCGTCTTTACTGTAAAATTTCCAAACTCCTGATTCTTTGCCATCGGTATAAAAACCTTCATAAAGTTTATTACCATTTTCATGATAAACAATGGTAAATCCATTCCTTACTCCATCTACAAACTCTCCTTCACTTTGTTTTTTGCCCGATTTAAAATATGCTACCCAAACACCATGTCTGAGGTTATTTTCTATAGGGCCTTTCATTTTTAGTTCTCCTGTAGGAAATAGTATTTTTTCTTCGAATTTAATTTCTTGTTGATTTTCATTTAATTTATAGATGCCAACTACTTTAGGAGATTTGTCGGGGTAAGCTTCTTCTGTTTTTTCAATATGTTTTTCTTTGCAAGAGAATAGAAAAAAAACTACGATAATTAAACCAATTATTTTTCGCATAATTCACTATTTTAGATGATTTTCATTCGTAAAATTACGCTTTATTCATCTTTTAACAATAATAATTATACTTACTTGTTTACTTGAAATTTTAGATAATGAATATTATGTCCTTTTTGAGAAAATAAGTTTTCGTAAAATGTTTTTATAGATAGTATATCACGCGTTTTTTCATCTAAATCAGCAATTTTTTCGCCATATAAATTAAAAGTGTGTTCTATTAAACGATAGTTGTGAGATTCAATTTCTTCTAGTGTATATCTAAAAAATCCTTCATGGTCTGTTTTTAGGTGAATGATGCCATTAGGTTTTAAAATTTGTTTATACCTTTCAATAAACAGGGGAGAGGTAAGTCTTTTTCTTGCTAACCGGTCTTTTGGTTGCGGGTCGGGAAAGGTAATCCAAATTTCGTCCACTTCATTTTCGTTAAACAAAGAAGTAATAAAATCTATTCTGGTTCTGATAAAAATAACATTGTTCATGTTTTTTTCGAAAGCTTCTTTAGCACCTTTCCAAATTCTATTACCTTTAATATCTAGTCCAATAAAATTTTTATCAGGGTAGTGTTTTGCTAGTCCAACAGAATATTCGCCTTTACCACAGCCTAGTTCTAAAACAATAGGGTGGTCATTTTTAAAAACTTTGGTATTCCATTTTCCTTTTAAATGATAATTAGCATTTAATACTTCAGTGGTTTTTGGTTGGTAAACGTTGCCAAAAGTTAAGTTGTCTGCCCACTTGGCTAATTTGTTTTTTTGTCCCATATTAGAAAATAGAATAAAAAAAAGACTGTCATTAAATTGACAGTCTTAATTTATAAGATAAATCTTATTTAATACTTATTCAGCAGATTCTTCAGCTGGAGTTTCAGTAGCTTCTTCAGCTGGAGCTTCTGTAGAGTCAGCTGGAGCTTCTTCTACTTCAGCAGTTGGTTCTTCTTCAACAGCTTCTTCTAAGCCTTTCATTAAATCGTCAGCGATTTTTTGAGCTTCTGCTTCTGCTGCTGCTTTTTCTTCTTCTGATGGTCCGCATGCTACTAGAGAGAACATACCTGCAACCATTAATAATGCTAATACTTTTTTCATTTTAATTAATTGTTTTTGGTTATTGATTGATTTTTAGTTTTCTATTCGTCAAAATAGGTCACAAATGTAAACAAATATTCGTAATATGCAAGAGAGAATTAAAAAAAATTATTTTTCATTGTAAATAACTCCTAAAATTGTTTCTCCAACAATGTTTAATGTGTTTTTATCTATTACTTCCATATTATCATCATGGGTATGCCACGACTGATGAAAACTACCTGTACTTTCTTCAAAATGGATAATGTCTATACTTGGTATGTTGGCAATTTCATTTACAAATTGATGATCGTCAGTTCCAACAAAATAAGTCTCTTTATCAACAAACACATGCTGATGTCCTAATCTTTTGGCAACATCCCATACTTTCCTAACAATATTAGGAGCATACCTCATAGAAATACTTTCTTTGGTAAATTGTGGATTTGGTCCTCCAACCATATCGAGTAAAATTCCAAAATCGGCTTTATATCCAGGTATATGAGGATTTCTTGCCCAATATTGAGAGCCCAAACACCAAGTTTCTGCTAACGATGGACTCATTAAGCTTGAAGGTTGTCCGTAATCTTCAGCATCAAAAAAAATGATGTCAATTCCAATTTCCGGCTGTGTAATGTTTATCTGACGAGCTACTTCTAACAAAATACCTACGCCACTTGCTCCATCATTAGCACCTAAAATTGGTTTTGTTCTGTCTTTATCATCATGGTCGGCAAAAGGTCGAGTATCCCAATGGGCAAATAATAAAATTCTTTTTGTTGCAGTTGGGTTGTGTGTACCTATAATGTTTTTTATGGTAATGTTTTTATTATTAAAAGTAGTTGCTTTTCCTTCTTGAATTTGACTAGAAAAGCCAAAAGAAGCCAATTTATTTTTTAAGAAAATAGCACATTTTCCATGGGCTTCGTTATTAGGAAAACGAGGGCCAAAATCTACTTGTTGTTGTACATATAGGTAGGCAGAATCTTCACTGAAATTAGGTTTTTCGAGTGGAATAAAAGCAGTTTTTATCGGTTTTTTCGGTTGTGTTGTTTGTTGTTGTTCTTGTTCTTTTTCATCTTCACAAGAAAATATAAAAAAACTAAGTATTAATAGGAGAAACAGGTTAATTCTCCACAGTCCAATTTGAGCCATCTTTTGAGTCTTGAATAGTAATGTTTAAATTTTTTAGTTCATCTCTGATTAAGTCTGAGAGTGCCCAGTTTTTAGATGCTTTTGCTTCATTTCTAATGTTCATAATAACATTCATGATATCATCTAAGTAATCATTTTTAGCAGTTGAGCTTTCTTTTTGTAATCCAAAAATATCAAAAATAAAATTGTTATATAAAGCTTTTAGTTTTGTTAAATCTTCAGCTGTTATGGTAGCTTTTTCGCTTTTTATGTTATTTATGATTTTAACACCATCAAATAAGTTAGCAATAGTTACGGGGGTATTAAAATCATCATTCATGCTTTCGTTGGTTTTATTAATCAACGTATCAATATTAAATGATGTAGTAGCTGAAGGTATAATTTTGTTTAATGTTTCGATGGCAGTCATCATTCTTGCATATCCTTTTTCGGCAGCTTGTAAAGCTTCGTTAGAGAAATCTACAGTACTTCTGTAATTGGCTTGTAAGAAGAAAAATTTAACTACCATTGGTGAGTAGCCTTTTTCTAGTAAAGGATGGCTTCCTGCTATTAGCTCAAGAGGTAAGAAAGAATTACCCAAGGATTTACTCATTTTAGTTCCGTTTACAGTAAGCATGTTTCCGTGCATCCAGTATTTAACAGGATGTTCATTTCCGCTACCAACAGATTGAGCGATTTCGCATTCGTGGTGTGGAAATTTTAAATCCATACCGCCTCCATGAATATCAAAAGATTTGCCTAAATATTTAGTACTCATTACAGAACATTCTAAATGCCAACCCGGCACGCCAATTCCCCATGGAGAAGGCCATTTCATAATGGTATTTTCGGAGGCTTTTTTCCAAAGAGCAAAATCGGCAAAGAATTTTTTGTCTGTTCCACCTTCTAATTCTTCTCTTGTATTTTCAATAAGTTCGTCTAATTTTCTACCTGAAAGTTCTCCGTAATTATATTTTTTAGCATATTTCTTCACATCAAAATATACAGAACCGTTTATTTCGTAAGCATAACCATTTTTAATGATTTGTTGAATCATCTCAATTTGTTCAATAATATGACCTGATGCTGTAGGTTCTATACTTGGAGAAATTAAGTTAAACAATTTGGTAACATCATGGAAACTGTTGGTATATTTCTGAACAATTTCCATAGGTTCAATTTTTTCTAATCGGGCACGCTTTTCAATTTTATCTTCTCCTGCATCTGCATCATCAACTAAATGTCCAACATCAGTTATGTTTCTTACATATCGCACTTTATAACCTAAAAATTTTAAATATCTATATACTATATCGAAAGTGATAAAAGTTCTAACATTCCCTAAATGCACTTCATTATAAACCGTAGGTCCACAAACATAAAGTCCAACAAATGGAGGGGAGAGTGGTTCAAAAGCTTCTTTTTTAGAGCTTAAGCTGTTATAGATTTTTAATCGATTTTCAGGCATATTTAAATTTTTGGTAAAAATAATGTTAATCTATAAAACAAAAAACCCAACTTTTATTAAAAGTTGGGTTTTTTAAAATAAGGGTTATAAAATTAATCTTTTGGAAGTGGTGCTTCACCAATATATCTTCCGTTTTTAATTAATTCAATGCTTATTAAAATTCCGTTTTCATCATACTTGTAGTTTTTTCCATCCATCAAACGGTAGTTTTTAAATAAACCATCTTTTGATATTTGCTTGTCTTTGTTGTATAACTTATGGTTTCCGTTTCCGTCAAAGATACCTTTATTTACATCTTCAGCCTTATCAACTTTAACTATTTTAACGGGATCTTTTTCGGTTGTTACTACTTCTTTAATAGGAGTTTTAGGTTCATATACTTTAGTGTTAGCAACATCTAAATTTCCGTCAATAAATACCTTTTCGGCTTTTAATGAACCATCAGGATAATATTCAGTTACTTTTTCTTCTTTTCCTTCTTTAATTTCGGCAACAATCATTACTGCACCATCTTCGTAGTAATATTTTTGCTCACCATCTCTTTTACCTTTTTCATTAAAAACAAATTCTTGAGCAACTTCACCATTTGGATGTTTTCTAACGAATTTACCAACATTTCTATTGTTTTTCCATTCACCTTCTTCTTCTAATTCACCATTCTCGTAATAAGTTTTGTAATAACCATTTGGTCTGCTGTTTACGTAAGCAACTTCACTTTTTGTTTTACCGTTTGGATAAAACATTTTCCATATGCCTTGCTTACGACTGTTTTCGTAATCACCTTGTTCAACCACTTGATCTGGTTGATAATCAGGAAGCTTTTTCATTCTTCCAAATATTTTCCAAAAACCTTGTTTAAGGTTATTCTCGTCTATATAGTTAATGGTATCCCCATTTATTATTTCAAACTTCTGTGCCGCAACACTAATGTTTGAGGAGATAAAAACTGTGATAATTATGTAGTATATATATTTCATTAAAATGAAGTTTAATGGAACGTAAATTTAAACAAAAATAACAAATAAATAAAATCTTTTAGATTAATGCGTCATATTAATCGACAAAAATCAACACTGTACTTTAACGATTCAAAAATTAAAAAGTTTCAAACTAAGGACTTAAAAATACAATTTATTTATAAAGGCAATAAAAAATCATGCCAATAAGTAAGATTTTTAAACGTAATATGGTGAAATCATCCAATAAACGATAACACCTGAAATTGCCACATATAGCCATAATGGGAATGTTATACGTGCTATTTTTTTATGTTTATCAAATTCTTGTAAAAGTGCTCTATTGTAGGTTATTAATACTAAAGGGATAATAGTTACAGATAATATAATATGAGAAATTAGTATAACTAAGTAAATGATTTTTGTTGACTCATCTCCACCAAATTTTGTTGGGTCTGAGGTGATATGGTAAGCTACATACATTATCAAAAACACAGCAGACAATGCCAAGCTAATTTTCATTAAAAATTCATGGACTTTTCTATTGCCTTTTTTTATGGCTATTACAGCAAATAGTAAAGTGAAAACAGTAACGGAATTAATTCCTGCGTAAATGGGGGGGAGAAAACTAAGAGGTTCTATATTAGGAAGTTTAACGTTAAACAAAATAGCAACCGCTAAAGGTAATGCAATTGAAATAACAATGATAAGTGTTTTGTTCTTCAAATCTATTAGTTTTTATCTATTAAAAGAATAGCTAATGATGACACAAGATAAAGGTAAGACATTAACATTATCTTTAGGGCATATTTATCATCTTGTGTTTTTACCAACTTTATTGCCGGATAAACCATTAGTGCAGCAAGTATAAAAAGTGTTATAGTTGCAATTCTTCCGGAGATATTAAAATATTCAGGTAAAAAGCTTCCACTAAATAACACTAAAGCACTTAAAAGAATAATTATAGAAGTCGTTTTGTTTTTTTTGTTGAAAGGTAACATTTTTAATTCCGCTTTTTTGTAATCATTATCTAATTTCCAAGCTATAGCCCAAAAATGAGGAAATTGCCATAGAAATTGAAGCGCAAATAAAATTCCTGCTTCTAAGCTAAAAAAACCTGTTGCAGCAACCCATCCCAACATTGGAGGAATAGCTCCTGGGAAAGCTCCAACAAAAACAGAATAGGTGGTAATTCTTTTTAGAGGAGTGTAAATTCCTGCATAGGTTACTATAGCTAAAGCACCTAAAATACCACTTAGTGGATTAATACCAAACCATAAAATAAACACACCAACAACTCCCATTAAGAGTGAAATTATGGAAGCATGGACAACTGACATTTTTTCGTCAGGAAGTGGTCTGCATTGAGTCCTCTTCATTAGTTTGTCAGTATCTTTTTCTAAAATTTGGTTTAGAGCGTTTGAACTTGCAGTAATTAAAAAACCACCTAAGATTAACCAAAAGAGTATGGTGTAATTAATGGTTTGAACTCCTATAAAATAACCTAAAACAGCTGATAAAACAACATAAGAGGTAAGTCTTAATTTAAACAAATGAGCATAGCTTACAATTCTTCCAGCTAAAGGAAGTGCAGCTATTTTTGTTTTTGCTTGACTCATGTTTGTTTTTTAGTTTTAGTTGAGTGTACAAAAATATAAAAATTAACTATTTATATATTATAAGCTTTAATAAAGTTTTACAATAGAGCTGTCTTGAGTTAGTTTTAATTCTTCTAAGTTGATGTTAGTCAGCAAGTTTATTCCCGGTTTTTTTTCTTTAGTAATTGAGCCAAATTGACTTTCAATATTGAGGTATTTTGCTCCATTGTAGGTTGACCATTTGATGAGTTTTTCTAATGAGATTGGGGTATTTTCAGTAATCACTTTTAACTCTTCTAACACAGAAAGTGTATCATTACTGGCTAAACTATCGGTACCTATTGTGCAATTTTCGTTTTCAAACAAAGTAAAATCAGGCAGTGTGTTTTCTATGTATAAATTGGCTTTGGGACAAAAACACCAATAAATAGGAATGTTTTGTTCTTTAGCATAAGCAATATCATCTTTTGTTGTATACGTATTGTGAACTAATAAAAGCGATGTTGCATTTTTAAAATAAGGAAGATAATGTGCTAAAGAGCCGTCTTTTTGATTTTCCCAAGTGGCTACTTTAGGATTAAAAGCAGCCATTTGTTCATATAATTTCCCTGATTTTTCTTTAAAAAAAGCTTTCTCAGAATCAGTCTCTTGGTTGTGAATAGTGAAAATAGTATTTTCTTGAGAAACAATAAGTTTTAATAACGATTTTGAAACAGAATAAGGAGCATGAGGAACAATGCTGATTTGATTTTTATTAAAATAAGTAGCTTTTAATTGTGCTACTTTATCAAAGGCACTTTTGGCTAATTCATCGTCTATTTCAAAAACTTCTAAAAAAGTATGGTAATAAATGTTGTGTTTTGCTTTTAGCTGAAAAGTACTATTTCCGTTAGCAATATCGCCTACAGCCACAATTCCATTTTCTATCATTTCTTGCTCTGCCTTATTAATAGCTGCTTGTCTTTCTTTTTCAGAAAAGTTGTTTCTTTTTTGTACTAATTCTTTAACAAATCCAGGTAAGGTTGTCTTTTGTGGTATTTCATTTTTAAGATACGAAAGCTCTAAATGACAATGTGTATTTATAAATCCTGGACAAATAACACCTTCATATTTTTTTACATTATCAAAACTTAGGGTTGAATTTTTTGGATCGATAATATCTATTATAGTTCCATCATTTTTAATAAGGATGATGCCGTTTTTTATTGGAGCAGCATTTCCTGTAAAAATATAGTCGGCAGTTATTTTGTGCATTAGTTTATTTTTAATGATTTGTTTTATTTTTTTAAACCGACATCAATTTTTCATTTGCAAACTTACAAAAACGAATGTAAAACTTATACGGAGGTTAGCGGTGACACTTTAAAATTATTATTTACTGATGAAAAGTACTATTTTTACAACTTCAATTATAATAGACACATGAAAATTTTAGGCATCATTCCATCTCGATACGCATCTACAAGGTTTCCGGGAAAGCCATTGGTAGAGATTAAAGGAAAATCGATGATACAAAGAGTGTATGAGCAAGCCAAAAAGGCTACTTGTTTAAGTGATGTAATTATTGCTACCGATGATGAAAGAATTTACAACCATGCACAAGCATTAAATTTCAAAGTAGTTTATACAGATACGGTTCACCAAAGTGGGACAGACAGATGTGCTGAAGTGTTGAACAAACTAGATGCAGACTATGATGTGGTAATAAATGTTCAAGGAGACGAACCTTATATCAACCCTGAACAAATTGATGAAGTTGGCAGCTGTTTTGAAGATTTGAAAACTGATATTGCTACCTTAGGTAAGAAAATAACCAAGCAAGAAGAGCTTTTTAATATCAATAAACCTAAAGTAATTAAATCTGTTGATGATTTTGCCTTGTATTTCAGTCGCCAAACCTTGCCTTTTTTAAGGGGAGTAGAGGAAAAAGGGTGGTTAAATCACCAAACATTTTTTAAACATATTGGTATTTATGGCTATAGAGCTGAGGTGTTGAAAGCAATTACTCAATTACCTATGTCAAGCTTAGAAAAAGCTGAAGGCTTGGAGCAGTTGCGATGGTTAGAAAATGGCTATAAAATTAAAGTGAAAGAAACTTTCCATGAAGCTATTTCTATTGATGTTCCTGAAGATTTGAACCTGATTTGAACCGACAATCAAAAAATCTTTTAAAACTAACGGTTGTTTTCTTTTAAAAATTTATAACTTCGTAAGTTGTTATGTTGGATATTTCAGTACATATAAGTCAGTTGCTTTTTCACCATGAGTGTGTGATTCTACCAAATTTTGGAGGGTTTGTATGCAATTATAAGCCAGCTTATATTCAAACAGTTCAGCATAAATTTCATCCGCCATCTAAGCAAATTTCTTTTAATAAGAACTTAATTGCTAATGATGGGTTACTTACTCATTATGTTTCTAAAAAAGAAAACATAAGTTATGATGAAGCATTAAAAGAAATTGAAGCATTTGTTTTAGCTACAAAAACAAAATTGAGAACGAATAAAGAGGTTACTCTTGGAGATATTGGCGCTTTTGTAATGGATAATGAAAATAGAATTCATTTTGAACCATCACTAAGTGAAAACTATTTACTTTCTTCTTATGGATTAACACCAATACAAGTTAGTCCTATAAAGAGAAAGAACTACGAGGAAAAAATTGCTGAACAAGTAAAAACGCTTCCTCAACATAAAAGTAGTGTTAGAAAATGGGCTGCAGCTGCTGCTATTATTATTCCTTTAGGGTTTTTAGCTTTTTGGATACCTTCAAAATATAATCTGTCACAAAATATTAATTACGCCAAATTAAATCCATTTGCGGAGGAAAAAGCAGCCACTTACTCACCCAGAACAGAGTTGACAACTTTTGAGCATGATGATGTTCTTTCTTTAAAAGAAAGCATTAATAAAGTTACTGAAGATGAAAAGTATCTTACTTTTTCTTGGTTAAAAGATGAGCAACCTGTAACTATTGCTTTAACAAATAAATATATTACTGAGGTGGATACCACAAAAGTGGTTATTACTAAAACCCATTTACGTTACCATATTATTGCAGGATGTTTTTCTGAAAAGAAAAATGCTAACAAAATGGTAAAACAGCTAAAAAATAAAGGTTTTGATGCTTGGATAGTTGGTAAAAGAAAAGGTTTATGGACGGTTAGTTACAACAGTCATTCTACCAGACAACAAGCTTTAGATGCGTTGGCATTAGCAAAATCTGACAATAGTAAAGCTTGGATTTTGGAAATGTAATGACTTCAACATTATTCATATAAACTCAAACGTTTTTTTAAATACAGAATTTCGCTTTCCATTTCTTCAATTCGAAGCAACATTTCATTAATAATATCTAATCCCTGTGTGTTTATTCCAAAATCTTGGTGTAAACGAAACATACGTTCAATTGTGTCAATCTCGTCTTCGAGTAAGTAGAATGTATCATCTATTTGTTGGTGTGAAATCATATCAAATTCAATGAGTTCTTTAAGAAAAACATCGCTGATATTTGTATGTCGGCAAAATTTATCTAATAATATATATTGTTTTTTACTCATGATTATTTCATTTTAGAAAGTTCAGTAAATAATTCTTTTTCTTTGTTACTTAAGTTTTTAGGGATGATTATATTATAGGTGATATACAAATCTCCATAACTGTTTTCTTTCTTATAGGTGGGCATTCCTTTTCCTTTTAGTTTTATTTTTGTTCCGTTTTGAGTACCAGGGGATACATTTAATTTTACTTTTCCTGTTAATGTATCTATTTGTATAGATCCGCCCAAAATGGCTTTATATAAATCGACATCAATTTTTTTGTATAAATTATTTCCCACACGTTTAAAATCGGTATTGTTAACAATATGGAATGTTATATATAAATCTCCTTTCGGACCACCATTGTAACCTTCAGCTCCATAACTTTTAATTTTAATGGTTTGACCATCTTCAACACCTGCGGGAATGGTTAAGCGAATTTTTTTACCACCAAGCTCTAAAGTTTGTTTTTGAGTAGTTAAAATATCTGTTAAATTTAATTGAAGAGTTGCTTTATAGTCATCTCCTTTAAATTGAGTAGACTGGTTTTGTGTACGAAACTTATTTGTATTTCCAAAAAGCGATTCAAAAAAGTCAGAAAAACCACTTCCTTCAAAATCATGGGCAAAATATTCTTTATTTCCTTGTGAGTAATTTTGTTTTTTTTGTTGCTGATGAGCTTTTTCAAATTCATCTGCATGTTTCCAGTCTTTTCCGTATTGGTCGTACTTTTTTCTTTTTTCAGGAT
Organism: Flavobacteriales bacterium BRH_c54; assembly: GCA_000961845.1. GTDB lineage: Bacteria > Bacteroidota > Bacteroidia > Flavobacteriales_E > Vicingaceae > BRH-c54. The sequence goes on along the minus strand of LADZ01000019.1, from coordinate 11,651 downwards.
CACTTAATACCTCATTTGCTTCATTTATTTGTTGAAACTGTTTTTTAGCAGTATCATTATTGGGGTTTAGGTCAGGATGATATTTTCTAGCTAATTTACGATAGGCTTTTTTTATATCGTCTGATGAGGCATTTTTGTTTAACCCTAATATCTTATAATAATCTATGAATTCCATGTTGTCTTTTGTGTGTAAAAAACTCCAACAGTTTTTGTTGGAGTTTTATAAGTTAACCATTTTTTGTATTAGTTTTAGTTTATTTATCATAGTGCAACTTAATGTTAATGAGCGATAATTTTATGATTATTTTTTTCTTTTTTCGATTCTATTAATTCCGGATATTGTTTTTCTAAGAACTCATTTCTTAAAGAATCCATTTCATGCATCATTTTGTCAATATTAAAATCAAGTTGATTCCATTGGTTTAAAAAATAGTCTTCTTTAAAAAAATTGTCCATAAGCAAGGAGTCATTTTTAGGGAAGAATGAAAAGTGCTCGCTCCAATCGAATAATGAATTATTTTTTATATAATCATCAAACGATTGCATTACACTATCTAAATTTACCGTATTACTATCTCCATTTGCTAATGAATACGACCATGTATAAACGGAATCGTATTTTGTAATATTATCGTCTTTGTCTATTTCTTTATTCACACTCCAACTTTCTTTAGGAGTTTTTTTTGTATTTAATTTATCTTTTTCATTTTCTTGAGCATTACAAGATAATATTGAAAATACTAAGAATGATATTAATGCTATTTTTTTCATGACTATTTTGTTTTTTAAGTTAAATAGTGCATGAACCATTCATGCACTATTTAAGAAATTTCTATAAAACGAGTTGGTTTTACTTTAGCCTCTTCTTTTTTATTGATTTCTATACTTAAAACTCCATCTTTATAATGAGCAGAAATTTTTTCGTTATCTGCAGCATCGGGTAGGGTAAATGATCTTGAGAATGAACTGTACCTGTATTCTCTTCTAGTGTAGTTTTCATCTTTTTTCTCTTCAGTGCTTTCGGATTTTTCTTCTGAAGAAATGGTTAAAAGGTTCTGATCTAATTTAATGTTAAAATCATCTTTCTTTTTTCCAGGAGCTGCTAACTCAATGGTATATTTCTCCTCATTTTCTTTAATATTTACGGCCGGTGTTGTGGCACTTGTTTCACTTAAACCAGTGTTTCTAAAAAAATCATCGTTAAAAAAATCATTCCAAATAGATGGAAAAACGCTGTTGTTTCTTTTTACTATTGTCATGGCTTATAATATTTAAAGGTTAATAATTAATTTTTATTAACGATATTCTCAATTTTTTTGCCATTACAAAAATGCTGAAAAAATTACATAAAAATCATATAACTACCTATATTGCAAGACATTATTTCAGAAAGGAATTGTAACAAAAGTCATAATGTCAGCATATAAAAGAAAAAAGATTAATGTGCATTATTATTTTTTAGAAAAGAAAAGTTCAATTTTATCAGCTAAAAAAGTAGAGAGTTTTTTATAAGACTCTACCGTCCAACCAGCTACATGCGGACTAAGAATAACATTTTCGGCATTTTTTAAGTAGTTAAATGCTTCGTGGTGGGTTTGTTCTAATTCAAACGATTTGCTTTCAAATTCCAATACATCCAAACAAGCTCCCAATACTTTTCCCGATTGAAGTGCTTGAATTAAATCGTCAGTTTTTACATTGTTTCCTCTAGCGGTATTTATCAGGTAAATGTTTTTCTTAAAGTTATTCAGAAAAGCAGTATTTACATAATGTTTGGTTTCTTCCGAAAGTGGTAGGTGAATGCTTAAAATATCAGTTTGTTCAAACAACTCGTTTAAGGAAACTTCATCAACAAAAAAACCATCAAAGTCTTTTTTATACTTATCGTAAGCGATTACGTTACAATTGAAACCGACTAATTTTTTAGCCAATGCTTCTCCCATGTTTCCGTAGCCTAAAATGCCAACAGTTTTACCTGAAAATTCTATGCCTCGGTTGGCTTCTCTATCCCAAATTCCTTGACGCACCTGAGCATCACCTTGTTTTAGTTGGTTGAATAACATCAGTAACATTCCAATAGCATGTTCGCCAACAGCATCTTTATTGCCTTCGGGAGAATTAAAAACAGAAATATTTTTTTGTGCGGCATAAGCAACATCAATATTTTCTAATCCGGCACCTGAGCGAGCTATAAATTTTAGGTTTTCAGCATTATCTAAAAAAGTCTTGTCGATAGTAAATCGGCTTCTGATAACAATGCCAATGTAATTGGAAATACGCTCTTCAATACTTGTTTTTGAGGAAGTATAATCGTGTTCACATACAAATCCCATTTGTATTAATCGTTCTTCCAAAATAGGGTGAACACTATCTATGAATAAAATATTAGGCATACATTAAGTAACCAATAAAAAAGTATAGAAAAATTCCAAAGATATCGTTAGTAGTGGTAATAAATGGACCTGTTGCTAGTGCAGGATCTATTTTATATTTGTTTAGCATTAATGGGATAATTGTCCCGAAAATTCCTGCAAAAAAGATAACAGAAATAAGTGCTATGCTTACCGTAATAGCTAGGGTTAAGGTTTCTTCAAAAAAATAATTATAGCCAAAAATAATGGCAGAACAAACTACTCCGTTTAGAATTCCTACAGCCATTTCTTTGCCTACTTTACTCCAAACACTGTTTAGCCCTAATGAGTTATTAGCCAACCCTTGTACTATTAAAGCAGAAGATTGAACTCCAACATTTCCGCCCATAGCGGCAATTAGCGGAATGAAAAATGCCATTTCAGGATGAATTTGAATTTGGTTTTCGTAAATGCCAATAATTTTTGAACTTACAATTCCACCTAACAAACCAACTAATAACCAAGGCAATCTTGCTCTGGAGATTATCCAAAATTTATCGGAAGATTCAACATTTTCAGAAATACCCGAAGCCATTTGGTAATCTCTTTCAGCTTCTTCTTTAATTACATCAACTACATCATCAATGGTAATTCTACCTAATAATCTTCCCATTTCATCAACAACAGGAACAGAAACTAAATCGTATTTTTCCATGATGTTGGCGACTTGTTCATCATCCGTATCGGGAGTTACGGAAAGGATGTCGTCATCATAAATATCTTTTACCTTTTTATTACTTGGTGTAAGTAATAGCTTTCGCAAAGAAATTCTACCTTTTAAAACATCATCATCATCAACAACATAAACGGTGTAAATTTTATCTAATTCTTCAGCTTGTTTTTTAAGTTCAGTGAGGCAATTTCCAATAGTCCAATTCCAATTTACTTTTGCCAATTCATTTGCCATCAAACCACCGGCAGTATCTTCGGGGTAGTTTAGTAATTTAAGAATGTCTGATGCTTGTTCTATATCTTCAATGTGCGAGATTACTTCATCTCTTTTTTCATCAGAAAGTTCTCCAATAACATCTGCCGCATCATCGGAATCCATATTATCGATGAATTTAGAAGCAATTTCTTGGGAAGTTAGGGCTGCTAAGAATTTTTCTCTGGTATCTTCATCTAGCTCAACCAATACATCGGAACTTAATTCTTGTGGTAAGAAACTAAAAAAAGCTTTGGCTTGATTTAAGGATTGCTCATCAAGAATTTCGGCAATATCTGCAGGGTGCAAATCTTGAATTAACATCAATACCTCTTGCTCTGCACCTGCGGTAACAGCATTGTTAAGGTGGTCTAAAAATTCTTTTGTTAATTCAAACTGCATGACATAGTATATAAGGCTTGCAAAGTTATCATTTTCAATGCGAATTCCAATAAGAAATTATTTTCGCTTAAAATTGACTAATTTTGAAAGTGAGAATCAACTTATACTATATTTTATGCCGTCATTTAGAGACAAAATGTTTGTTGTTATTTTTGGGACAGATACCAAAGCGGGTAAAAGATTTGATATTGTATTATTATGGTTGATTTTAGCTAGTGTACTGACAGTAATATTGGAGAGCATACCACAGTTAGAACAAGACTTTACTTCAGGGTTTTTTATTTTAGAACTATTTTTTACAGGAGTTTTTACTATAGAGTATTTTTTAAGAATATGGGTTAGTCCGAAACCTAAGAATTATATTTTTAGTTTTTGGGGAGTGGTAGATTTGTTGGCTGTTTTACCTACCTATTTAATTTTTATTTTACCCAATATTCATTTTTTGATGGCTATTCGTTCGTTAAGGTTGTTAAGGGTTGTGAGAATAATTAAGTTGGTAAGGTTTATAAAAGAAGCGAATACACTTAAAAAAGCGTTAGTTTCTAGTATTTATAAAACCAGCACTTTTTTGTTTACTATTTTAGCTGTGGTAATAATTATGGGAACCATAATGTATGTAGTGGAGGGAGCAGAAAATGGTTTTACTAGTATTCCTCAGAGTATTTATTGGGCAATTATTACCATTACAACTGTTGGGTATGGAGATATTGTTCCTACTACAGTTTTAGGAAAGTTTATTTCGTCTGTGGTAATGATTATTGGGTACTCTATTATTGCTGTTCCAACAGCTATTTTTACTGTTGAGGTAGCACGAGCTGGTAATGAGCAAAAAGTTTGTGCTAAATGCAAACATCAAAATAATGTAAATGCTAATTTTTGTAATAATTGTGGTAACGATTTAAAATAAAACAATGATGGATATTAACGAAATATTAGATTATTCTCTTTTTACAGTTGCAAAGCATCAGTTTAGGGTAATTACCTTAATAACGTTACTGCTTTTTATTTTAGGAGTTTACATTTTTATTAAAGTGGTTAAAAAAGCCATTTTTAGAAAATCGGCATTAGACTTACCTAAAAAATATTCACTTTTTACCATTTTCAAGTACATTGTAGTTGTTTTGGCGGTGGCTATAGGGCTCCAAATAGTTGGTGTTGATATTACTGTTTTATTGGCAGGCTCGGCAGCTTTATTGGTAGGTGTTGGTTTTGGGTTGCAAAATTTGTTTGGAGATATAACTTCTGGAATTATTTTATTGTTTGATTCTACTATTAAAGTAAATGATGTGATTGAAGTGGATGGAATTGTGGGTAGAGTACAAAAGATAAACTTAAGAACCACCTCAGTAATTACCCGAGAAGATACTTTTATTATTTTACCCAATTCTGTGATAACTAATAATAATTTAATTAATTGGACGTATAGCTCTATTTCTTCTCGTTTTGAAATTAAAGTAGGAGTAGACTATTCCTCTGATGTAAAATTGGTTATGGAATTGATGGAAAAAGCGGTTAAAGAGCAAAAAGAAGTGTTAAGTCATCCTGATCCAACGGTAAGGTTTCAAGAATATGGAGATTCGTCACTTAATTTTTCGGTGTTTTTTTGGTGTGATGAAGTGTTTAGGGTAGAATCTATTAAAAGTCAAATTAGAGTGAGGTTGTACGAATACTTTAAAGAAAATAATGTTGAAATTCCTTTCCCACAAAGAGTGGTACATATGAAACAACCAAAAGAGGAGAGCAATACTTAGGAGTACTTAAAAGTTAGAAGACGGAAGACTGAAGTCGGAAGAATTAAACTCAGAACTTAAAGCTTAACAGAGTGATAAAAATTACGTTATTTTGCACACTTTTTATTAAATAGCTTTTTATGCTTATCTTCAAAACGGTTGTTGAACTTCAACAATTTCTTTTATCTTATGCAAATAAAACCATTGGTTTTGTCCCCACTATGGGAGCTTTACACCAAGGACATTTATCTTTAATGGCAAAAGCTATTGAAGAAAATGATCTAATGGTTTGTAGTATATTTGTCAACCCAACACAGTTCAATAATAAAGAAGATTTAGAAAAATATCCTAGACATACTGATAAAGATTTAGCCTTTATACAAAATGCTTTTGCTGATAATGCCAAGCTAGTTATTTTTTTACCTGATGTTAAAGAGATTTATCCCAACAAAATAGAAAAAAGCTACGATTTTGGGAACTTATCATTAGTAATGGAAGCACAACATCGTCCAGGGCATTTTGACGGTGTAGGAATGGTTTTAGAGCGTTTTTTTGATGTTGTACAGCCAACGAGGGCTTATTTTGGGGAAAAAGATTTTCAGCAATTGGCTGTTGTTCGGAATTTAGTAAAACAACTGAAGTTACCGGTTCAAATTATTGGTTGTCCCATTGTTAGAGAAGCTAACGGATTAGCAATGAGCTCTCGTAACGAACGATTAACACCTGAACAAAAAGAACAAGCAGCCAATATTTATAAGTTCTTGCAAGATGCCAAGCAACAAGCTAAAATACTTAGTGTAGAGGAGGTTAAAAACAACTTTATTAGTGCCATTAAAAATATACTTGCATTACAATTAGAATATCTTGAAATTGCTGATGGAAATACATTAACTCCTATAACAAATTGGGAAGAAACAACTTATTGTGTTGCTTTTGTTGCTGTTTTTGTAGGCAATGTAAGGTTAATAGACAATGTTACTTTATATAGTTAGGAAAAATGAATTTTGAAGGAGACTTAATTAAACCTTATAAATGCTAGATCTTTTAAACTTTCCTTACTTCTTCTCTATGTCTTTTTTATAAACGATAGTTCTGTATGGGAAAGGGATTTCAATGCCTTCACGGTCGAAGCGTTCTTTAATGCTTTTTAGTAAGTCTGTACGCATTTGAAAAGCATCAGCAAAACTTTCTGTCCAAGCATTTGCTCTTAAATTTACCGAAAAATCTGCTAAAGCAATTACAGCTACTCTCACTATAGGTTCATCTTTAGCAGTTTCTTCAAGTGTCCTATTATCAATCATTAAAGGATGTTTTTCACACTCGCTTCGCATAATTTGCATTGCAAGGTCTATGTCGGAATCGTAGCTGATACCTACTTCAACTCTGCATTGAATTTTAGAGTCTGTTATAGAGCTGTTAATGATAATATCATCACTAATTACGGTATTTGGGACTATAATTCGTTCATTTTTAAAATCTTTGATGATGGTGTGGCGTAAGGTAATTTCTTCTACTGTTCCTATTCTACCATTGCTAATTTCTATAACATCTCCTACTCGGTATGGTTTAAAAATTAGAATAAAAATTCCTGTAATGATGTTAGAAAAAGCTTTTTGAGAAGCAAAACCAATAATAGCCGCTAGAATTCCTGCTCCGGCAAATAAGGCAGAACCAAAAGAACGTAATGCCGGAATATGCCGGAAAATAATTATTAAAGCAATAAAGTAAATAATAAAACTTAAGGAGTTTTTTAGGAAAGAAAAGTTAGTAGGATCAACTTTAATTTTATCGGCATTACTGTTAATTAATTTGGTGGCTATTTTTCGTAAAATAACTAATACCAATGAAGCAACAGCAAGTGTTACAACTACAAAAATTAAATATTTAATAGTGTTGGAGTTAATAATTTCGCTCCAGCTATTATTTAAAAATTCACCTATCATAAATTAAGTAACACTTCATCTGGGTTTTTACCTCCAAAGATGATGCTGCTTGGGTTTTCAAGCATTTCTTTTATTGCTTTTAAGAATCCTACAGATTCTCTACCATCAATAATTCTATGGTCGTAGCTCAATGCAACATACATCATAGGTCTTATTTCTACTTTTCCATCTACAGCTATTGGTCTATCTACAATATTATGCATTCCTAAAATAGCACTTTGCGGAGGATTAATAATTGGTGTACTCATCATAGAACCAAAAACGCCACCATTGGTAATGGTAAAAGTTCCTCCTTCCATATCTGAGATATCAATTTTTCCATCACGAGCTTTTACTGCCAATCGTTTTATTTCAGCTTCAATTTCAGCCAATGTCATTCTTTCGGCATTTCTAACCACAGGAACCATCAATCCTTTTGGAGAGCTAACAGCTATACCTATGTCAGCATAATCGTAAGTTATAATGTAATCTCCATCTATCATTCCGTTTACGGTAGGAAACTGACGAAGTGCTTCAGTAACTGCTTTGGTGAAGAATGACATGAAGCCTAAGCTTACACCATGTGTTTCTTTAAATTTATCTTTAAATTGATTTCTTAAATCCATGATAGGTTTCATGTCCACTTCGTTGAAAGTAGTCAACATAGCCGTTTCGTTTTTAACGCTAACCAAACGTTGAGCAACCTTTCTTCTCAGCATCGACATTTTTTGTTTGTCTTGCTCACGAGAACCTCCCCAACCTGCAATGGCAGATGAGTCAATTCCGCTAGTTAAATAAGCTTGTATATCGCTTTTGGTAATTTTTCCATTACTTCCGCTACCAACAATTTTTTTAGTGTTGATGTTGTTAGCACTAATCATTTCTTTGGCTAAAGGAGTTGCTTTAACGTCTGTTTTTGTAGCAGGAGCAGGGTTAGGAGTAGTTGTTTCCTGTTTAGGGGCTGCTGCTACTTCGGCTTTTTCTTCTACTTTTTCTTCAGGAGCTGATTTAGATTCAAATCCTTCGGGTTTTTTGGCATCAGTATCTATTAAGCAAACAACAGCACCAACTTTAACTAAATCGCCTTCCTCAGCTTTTAGTGTAATAATTCCGGCTTCTTCGGCAGGCAATTCCAAGGTTGCTTTGTCTGAATCAACTTCGGCAATTGCTTGGTCTTTTTCAACATAATCGCCATCCTCTACTAACCATTGTGCTATTTCAACTTCTGTTATAGATTCTCCCGGTGAGGGAACTTTCATTTCTAAAGCCATATTTTTATAGGTTTAATTTTTTAAAACTTTTGTCTTCGTGTTTCCGTCTTCTAAGCTTTTTAACTTACTAATGTGTTTTCAAATAATTTATCAATAATTGCAGTATGTCTTACTACGTGTGCTTTTGCTGAACCTGTTGCCGGAGCACCACTTTCTGCTAATGAAATTACTTCTAAATTTAAGTGAGATAAATGCCTCATCATATGGCTCCATGCTCCCATATTTTCAGGTTCTTCTTGTGCCCAAATGATTTTTTTAGTTTTGTTGTATTTCTTTACTATTTCTTCAATTTGGTTGAATGGAAGCGGGTACAATTGTTCTAATCTTACTAAAGCAATGTTTTCAGCATTTATATCTTCTTTTTTAGCTAATAAATCGTAGTAGAATTTACCTGTGCAGAACACTAAGGTATCTATATCTTTAGCTTTTGCAGTGGTATCATCAATTACTTCTTGGAATTTTCCTTTTGCTAATTCATCTACGGTAGAAACGCATTTGGGATGTCTTAATAAACTTTTTGGAGTAAATACTACCAATGGTTTTCTAAAATTCCATTTTAATTGTCTTCTTAAAATATGGAAGAAATTTGCCGGAGTAGAACAGTTGGCAATTTGCATATTATCTTCAGCACAAAGCTGTAAAAACCTTTCCATTCTGCCACTAGAGTGCTCTGCTCCTTGTCCTTCGTAACCGTGAGGTAATAACATCACCAATCCGTTTTGTGTTTTCCATTTTTCTTCGGCAGCACTTAAAAATTGGTCGATAATAATTTGAGCTCCATTATTAAAGTCTCCAAATTGTGCTTCCCAAATAGTTAATGCATTTGGACTAGCCATTGCGTAACCATACTCAAAACCTAAAACACCATACTCAGAAAGTAAAGAGTTGTAGATATATAAAGGAGCTTGGTCTTTAGATATATTGTTTAATGGAGTATACTCTTCTTCTGAATCTTCTACTTTAACAACAGCATGTCTATGAGAGAAAGTTCCTCTTTCCACATCCTGACCAGAAAAACGAATAGGGTGTTTATCTGCTAATAAAGTTGCATAAGCTAATAGTTCGCCCATTGCCCAATCTAAGTTGTCATCTTTTATCATTTGTTTTCTTGCTTCAAAAAGTCGAGCAAGTTTGTTAATGAATTTTTTATCTTTGGGTAAACTGTTAATTTTATCAGCTAATTCTATTAATTTCTTTTTATCGTAAGAAGTATCAGGAGAGGTTAAAAAAGAATCCTCATCACTTACTTCAACACCTTGCCACGTTCTGTTTAAGAAGTGAGAAACGGTAGCTCTTTCAATTTGTTTGGCATCATCTAACCTTTCTTGCAATAATTGGTTAAATACATTTTCTTGTTCGGATGCTTTTTCTTTACTGATAATTCCTTCATTAATTAATTTATCTAAATAAAGGTCTCTTGGGTTTTTGTGTTTTCCAATGGCTTTGTATAATAGGGGTTGAGTAAACTTAGGTTCATCCCCTTCGTTATGTCCATATTTTCTATATCCTAAAATGTCGATAAAAACATCTTTATGGAAAGTCTGACGGTATTCGATTGCAAACTGTATCGCTTGAATTACTGCTTCTACATCATCGCCATTTACATGAAGTACAGGAGATAAAGTAACTTTAGCAACATCAGTGCAATACGTACTAGAACGTCCGTCAATATAGTTGGTGGTAAAACCAATTTGGTTATTTACTACAATATGTAAGGTTCCTCCAACTCTGTAGCCATCCAATTGAGCCATTTGCACCACTTCATACACTACTCCTTGTCCTGCAATAGCTGCATCACCATGAATAATGATAGGAACAATTTTCTTTTCGTCTTTTAAATAAGTGTCTAATTTAGAGCGAGTAATTCCTTCTACAACCGGTCCAACAGTTTCTAAGTGAGAAGGATTGGGGGCTAGTGTCATGTGAACATCATGCCCGTTATCGGTTTTCACATCGCAAGAATAACCCAAATGGTATTTTACATCACCATCAAAAAGGTTATCTTCATATTCTTTCCCTTCAAATTCACTAAAAATTTTCTCGTAGGTTTTATTAAAGATGTTGGCCAATACATTTAATCTTCCTCTGTGAGCCATTCCGATAATAAACTCTTTAATGCCGATGTCAGCACCTTTTTCAACAACAGCATCTAAAGCAGGAATAAGGGCTTCATTTCCTTCTAATGAGAAACGTTTTTGACCAACGAATTTGGTATGTAAAAACTTTTCAAAAACTACTGCTTGATTCAGCTTGTGTAAAATGTGTTTTTTTTCTTTTTCAGAAAACTTGGGTCTATTTTTAAGTTCAATCTTTTCTCTAATCCAAGCAACTTCTTCAGGTTTTCTGATGTACATGTATTCAACGCCTATTGAATCACAATAAGTTTGTTGCAAATGATCTATTATATCTTTTAGTTTAGCCGGGCCAATGCCCACTTCGTTTCCTGCCTGAAAAACAGTTTCCAAATCCGCTTGTTCTAGCCCATAGTTTTCAATATCCAATGTTGGTCTATAGGTTCTTCTGGCTCTTACAGGGTTGGTTTTAGTAAATAAATGACCTCTGGATCTATAACCATTAATCAAATCTAAAACTTTAAATTCTTTGTTGAAATTTTCCGGAACATCAGTGTCGTAGTTTTTACGAGCAAATTCGAATCCTTCAAAAAATTTTCTCCATCCTTCCGAAACACTGTCAGGGTTATTGATGTAACGCTGGTAATAATCTTCAATTACAGCTCCATCTGCATTGCTTAAATAGGAATGTTTGTCCATGCCTTTGTCTTGATTTTTGAATAGACAAAAGTAAATAAAATATCTGTTTAACAAAGCTTAGAAGTTAGAAAAATTAGTGTTGTTAAATGTTCTAAAAAATCATGATTTTAAAAATGTGGTTTCCTCTTTTTTGTCTAATTTTAGACATCAAAACGCAATAAAATTTCACCTATGTCATTAAAAATAAACTCTTTCGAAGCATATCAACAACAATATCAA
>LADZ01000058.1 GCA_000961845.1 Flavobacteriales bacterium BRH_c54 | reverse complement strand
AATATATATTTAGTAGGCGGAGTAGATAGCTCTGCCGGACTAACATCAATAGATACATTGGGAGTTAGAACAGTTTCAAATTTAGTTAATGATACCGTAATTATTCCTTTTATTGACACCGCTAATCAACAAAACGGATACAGAGTTGGAGGAAACATTGTAGTCGTTTGGCCAGTTGCTGCTGGTCTAACCACACTAGATACCTTTAAAACGACTTTTTATGTTATAGAACCAACAGGAATAAACGATAAAGAGCTTATAAACGACTTTACCATTTATCCGAATCCTATTAAAAACACACTTTTTATTCAAAATAAAACAAATTCTCATCAGGTTAAACAAGTAAGAATATACAACGGTGTAGGAAAAGAATTAATTAAGGCAAAATTTTCAACTGAAATAAATGTATCCACCCTTCCAAAAGGGATTTATTTCCTCGAACTAGAATTAGAAAAAGATACCATATTACAATACAAACTAATTAAGTTTTAATAATCCACTCCAATATCAAAGCAACTAATTAATAATAATTTAATATCGTTTAACAATACCTTAATACAATAAAGTGTAGAATAAATTACCTTTACGAGTAATCTTTATATTATATAACATATAAACTTAACTTGTAACTTATGAAAAAAATCACCTTTTTAACAACCATTTTTCTTTCAACTTTTATTTTTAATTCCTGTGGAAATGATAACTGTAGAGAATGTACAAACTGCAAAACAAAAGCCAATACAACACTTTGCGAAGATGACTTTGAAAAAAAATCAAACTTTGATGATGAAGTTGATGTTATGATTTCTGATGGATGTACATGTGTTGATAAATAATTATCCCACTCAAAATATTAATTAAAAAACCCACCTAAACAACAAATATCTTCTGATAATTAAAATATTAAAAGATATTTAGGTCTTTTTATATTTTGTATTAAAAAAGTTGTATATTTGCCCTATAAATAACCAACTAAAACCAAAAAGTTATGGAAAACATAGATAACAAAACTGTAGCCGAAATAGTTACAGAAAACATTAAAACAGCTGATGTATTTAAGAAAAACGGTATAGATTTTTGCTGTGGCGGACATGTTTCTGTGCAGGAAGTATGTGCTAAAAAAGGCATTGATTATGCTAGTTTAAAAGAAGAAATCATGAAAATAGAAAACCAGCAACAAGGTAGTCATGATTTTAACACTTGGGACTTAGATTTTCTTAGCGATTACATCATTAATACACACCACAAATACGTGCAAGAAGCTAGCTTAATTATTGCTCAGTATGCAGAAAAAGTGGCAAAAGTTCATGGACATCACTACACCGAAACAATTGAAATTAACAAATTGTTCATTGAAATTGCCAATGAGTTAAGCAGTCATATGCAAAAAGAAGAGGGCATCTTATTCCCATATATAAAAGAATTAGCTGCGGCAAAAAAGAAAGGAGAAAAAATTCCAACACCACATTTTGGCACCATACAAAATCCTATAAACATGATGGAAGATGAACATACCGGAGCCGGAGAAATTCTTTTTAAAATCAAAGAATTAACCAACGATTTCAATCCTCCATCGGGTGCTTGCAACACTTTTAGAGCTTTATACGCAAAGCTGGAAGAATTCCAAAATGATTTGTTCCAACACATTCATTTAGAAAATAATATTTTATTTCCAAAAGCCATTGCTTTAGAAGCCGAAATGTTAAATTAATTTGATAATTTTGAGGTCTGAATTATGTTGTCAAAATCTTGTGTATATGCCCTAAGAGCCATTGTTTATGTCGGACATAACGGTTCCGAAAATCATAAAATTGGCATTAAAGAAATCGGTGAAGAACTAGATTTACCTGTACACTTTTTGAGTAAAATTCTTCAACTGTTAGTTAAACACAACATTCTTCAGTCTACAAAAGGTCCTCATGGTGGCTTTTATATCAATGAAGCATCGGGTAAAATAAAGCTCATTAGAATAATTGAAATAATTGACGGATTATCGTTCTTTCACAAATGTGGCTTAGGCATGCATGAATGTTCAGACTCACATCCTTGTCCGCTACACGATGACTTTATCGTTTTTAGAGAAGGATTGAATAAAATTTTCTCCACCAAAGCAATAAACGATTTGGTTAAAAAAGTTGAAGATGGTAATGCTTTTGTCCGAAATTTAAACACAAAAAATTAAACATATTATAAAAACAATTAAAATAATTTAAAAATGAAAAAAGTAACATTAAACGTATTAACAATAACCCTAATGTTTGGTATGGCTACTTTGGTAGCTTGTGGTGGTTCTTCTGAAGAAACTAAAGAAACTGCAAAAGATGCTGTTGAAGAAGCTACAGAAATTGTAGAAGAAGTTAAAGAAGAAGTAGTTGAAGCTACTATTTCTGGTGAAGAAGTATTTACATCTAAAGGTTGTGTAGCTTGTCACCAATTAGAAACGAAAACTGTTGGACCTTCTTTAAAAGATATTGCTGCTGCTTATGATGGCAATAAAGAAGGATTAACTGCTTTCTTAAAAGAAGAAGGTGAAGCTATTGTTGATCCCGCACAAGCTGCTGTTATGCAACCACAACTTGCTGTAACAAAAGCACTACCTGAAGCAGAATTGAATGCATTAACTGATTACATATTAAGCAACAAATAATTTTTTATTTCCTTCCATAAAATTTATGAGGCATAACAATAAAATTAATTGTATAGATTGTGAAAACACCAATTGTTTCATTAAAAAGCATTGTTTAGATAATATTGAACAATCTGTTAGAATACATGAAAACAAATTCGTCAATAGATACACTAAAAACCAATTAATTTTTATGGAAGGAAATTTTGTTGACAGCATTAATTTCATTCAGTCTGGAAGGGTAAAAGTTTTTAAAAAAGGAGCTTTTGGTAAAGACCAAATTATACGCCTAATTTCTGATGGTGAAATTTTTGGACATAGAGGTTTATCCGATGCCGAAAAGTTTAGTATTTCAGCAACTTCTATAACCGATACCATGATTTGTAGTTTTGATAAACCTTTTTTCTTTAAACTATTAAAATCTACTCCTGAACTTACTTTTAACCTCATGCTTTATTTTGCTAATGAACTTAATCACGGGGAAAACAAACTTAGAGACCTCGCCATTTTTAACGTTAGAGAAAAAGTTGCTAAAGCACTAATAACCATTATCGCTGCTTATGGGCTTAATAAAGAAAATGAAATTAATCATGCTCATGAACTAAGCAGACAAGATATTGCCGAATTAGTAGGATTAAACTCTAATCAGGTAACAAAAATTTTAGCTGATTTAAAAGAGGACAACATTCTGGAAACAGACAATAAAAAAATAAAAATTATCAACCTTAAAAAACTAAAGGAGATAGTAAATATTTAGTAGATTATTGATGATTTATATCATACCAATTCCTTCCAAATAAAGCTGTCTTAATTGATTTATATCAACAACCATAATAAGAGGTTATCTGTATTTTTGAAAATAAAAGATATAAAGGTCTTTTAATATTTATTAAAATAATTATAAACTAAAAACAAAAAGCTATGCTAACAAAAAGTCAAGCGAAAATATTCTTCCTAGCAGGAACAATTATTTTCTCCGTATTATTTCTTGGATTGTCGTACGACACTCATGTAAACAAGCATGACGACCAAACCAATGCAGATAAAATAACACCAGAAGTTGTTGCCGGAAAACATTTATGGGAAGCCAACAACTGCATGGGCTGTCATACCATATTTGGAGAAGGTGCCTATTATGCACCTGAGCTTACCAAAGTAATTGAACGTAGAGGTGCTCCTTATGTAAAAGGTGTTTTAATGTCGCCAACTCCTTGGGGAGAGCATACCAGTGGAAGAAAAATGGTGGCTTATGGTTTTTCTGAAGAAGAAGCCAACAACCTTATATCGTATTTTGAATGGATAGGAAAGGTTGACTTAAACGGTTTCCCTGCTAAACCAAAATATGAAATTAAAAAAACTAAATAATTAAACAATAACTAAAATTTAATATCATGAAATATACAACACAAAAAGTAGCTTATTGGTTCTTCCTATCGGCATTAGGACTATTAGCTCTGCAAATCGTTTATGGTTTTATAATGGGGTTTGCCCACATGGGAATGGATGGTTTACACGATTTTATTCCCTTTAATACTGCACGAGCAGTTCATACCAACTTGTTAGTTTGTTGGTTGTTATTAGGATTTATGGGTTCCGCTTATTACATCATCCCTGAAGAATCGCAAAATGAATTGTACTCACCAAAACTTGCCTACATACAACTTATTAGCTTTTTAGCAGTTGGTGTTACAGCAGTTATTGCTTACCACTTCAACTGGTGGGAAGGACGTAAATTCTTAGAAATTCCTCGTCCACTAGATTATTTAGTGGTGGTTAATGTGTTAGCCTTCTTATTTAATATATTAATGACCTTATTTAAAGGAAAAAGACAAACCACAACAGCTTTAGTTTTAACTATGGGATTATTATTCTCTGCCCTACTCTACTTACCCGGAATGATTTGGTTTGATAGTCAAACTTTAGACTCTTTTTACAGATGGTACGTAGTTCACCTTTGGGTTGAAGGCGTTTGGGAATTAATTATGGGAGGTATTTTAGCTTTCTTATTAATTAAAATTACTGGTGTTGATAGAGAAGTTATTGAAAAATGGCTGTACGTAATTGTAGGATTAACTTTCTTATCAGGTATTTTAGGAACTGGACACCACTTTTACTACATTGGAGCCCCTTCTTACTGGTTATGGATTGGAGGTATCTTCTCAGCATTAGAACCATTAGCTTTCTTAGCAATGGCTTTATTCGCTCTAAATATGTACAGAAAAGGAGAGAAAAAACATCCAAACAAAACCGCTTTAAACTGGACGTTAGGTGCTGCAATTACTTCATTTGTTGGTGCTGGTTTACTTGGTGCTGCCCATACGTTACCAAATGTAAACCTTTACACTCACGGAACTTTAGTAACAGCAATGCACGGACACATGGCTTTCTGGGGAGCTTACGCAATGATAGTGTTAGCAATTATAGCTTATGCAATGCCTAACCTTACCGGAAGAAAATTATTCAACAACGGAATTTCTCAATACGCCTTTTGGTTAAGTAATATTGGAATGATTGGTATGACAGTAGCATTTGGTGTTGCAGGTGTTGCTCAAGTTTATTTAGAAAGAATTTTAGGAGTTGACTTCATGGAAACTCAAAAGGAAATTGAACCTCACTTTTTAGTGTTAGTACTTTGTGCTTCAGGTTTTACAACAGGAGTAACATTGTATATTATCAACTTTTTTAAATTCGGAAAACCAACCAATGAAGCTCTTGTAGCTGCATCATAATAAATTTTGTTATTGATTGATGGGAATCAGGGGGCGAAAAGCTCATAATTTTAAGCCCCCTGTTTTTTCTAGAAACTATTTTTATAACCACTTAACTAAAAAAATCATGGAAACAATATTTTATAAATCAATAGATAAAGAGCAAGAAATTTTTGAACATGCTTATAAAAATAAGTTACCTCTTTTGCTCAAAGGACCAACCGGAACTGGGAAATCAAGGTTTGTGGAATTTATGGCTCAAAAAATGGGTAAAAAACTATACACCATTGCTTGTCATGAAGAAACTTCCTCCACCGATTTAATTGGCAGATACATTTTAAAAGGTGCTGAAACTGTTTGGATAGATGGCCCCATGACCAGAGCTGTAAAAGAAGGTGCCTTTTTATATTTAGATGAAATTGCAGAAGCTCGTCCGGACATTATTGTAGCACTACACTCACTAACCGACCACCGTAGAAGTTTGTACATAGATAAAACTGGTGAAACCATTACTGCCGATGAAAACTTTATGTTAGTTGCTACTTATAACCCCGGTTATCAAAGAGGTTTTAAAGAACTAAAACCTTCTACTCGTCAACGATTCATCTCCTTATCATTCAACTATCCTAAAAAAGAAATTGAATCTGAAATTTTAATAAAAGAAACAGGTATTGATAATGAAACTGCTAATAAATTAGTAAAACTTGGAGCTAAAATCAGAAACCTAACAGAACTCGGTTTGGCAGAAACAGTTTCTACTCGTTTACTGGTTGATGCTGCTTTATTAATTAAAAGCGGCTTACCTCAACGACTTTCGTGCGATGTAGCCATTGCCGAACCTTTGAGCGATGATGAAGATACCACTAATGCTATTAAAGATTTAATTAGTTTGAGTTTGTGAGATTGAAGTCGGAAGACGGAAGTTAGGAGCTTAACAAATAACCTCAAATTTCAAGAACCTTAAACTTATTCAAGCATGGAAATCGATCAAATATTATTTAAAAGGTTTTATAAATTCTATAAAAAATTCACCGACAAAGTTGATGAAGAGGAACAAGTTAGAACAGTAGTTTTAGAACCTTTAAAACCCAGACTAACACTTCTGGCAAGAGCTTTGTCTGGTTTACAAAACGATATTATCACTTCAGAACGTGAAGGTGGCTGGTCGGGTTTAAATTTTTATTTGCCCGAAAAAGTATCTTTTAACCTTACTACCGAAGATAATATTAATTTCTACCTTTTCAGAACACTATATTTATCTGTTCAACAGCAGTTAAAATTAAATTGGAAAGATGATGATGAATTTACAGCCTTAGAAGCAAAAGAAAAAGCGTTAGAAAATGCAGAACATATTTTATCGGCTTTATTTAATGAATATCCTGCCACCAAATCCATTTATAAAAATCAGAAAACCAATCTTGAAAACTATTATGCCGGTAAAGAATTAGCTCCTGACTACAGTTGGCTTTATGGCAAATGGATGCGCATCAATCAAAAAGCTTTTAATGCCAAAACTGAAGCTTTAAATGATTTAAAAAGTCTGTTGGAAGAAAATGAAATCACTACCGAATTAGCTGCTAATCCAAGTGATGAAGTAGAAACAGTTGCTATAGATCAGAAACAAGCAGAAGACAGTGTGGCTCATAATCAGTTCGAAAAAGTAGATACCCTATCGGAGTTTAACGGTACATTTAAAGAGATGGATGGCGATGACACCTTAAGCGATGATGAAGAAGCATTAAGAGAGCTGAGCTTAAAACATACTATTAGAACCGATGAGTCCAATCATTCTGTATATCAGGCAGAATTTGTAAATAGCACCAACTCCATTTTAGCCGAAACAGATAATGCTGAAAGTCATTTTTTGCATTACGATGAATGGGATTACAAAAACAGAATTTACAAAACAGACTTTTGTCGGGTATTTCCTAAAAAAGCCTCACAAAACAATACTGACTTTGCTCAACAAATAATTAGTAAAAACAAAAAAACCAAGCAACATCTGCTCAAAATATTTGCAAACATTCATCAGGAATATGAAAAAATTACCCGAGTAAATTTTGGCGAAGAAATTAATATTGACGCTACAACCGATGCGTTAACCGAAATTTTTAGCAACAAAACACCTTCGGAAAAAATTTACAACACTTCCCGAAAAAGAAAAAAAGACCTTTCTGTTTTATTATTGATGGACACCAGCCTTTCGGCAGATGGGTATGCCAACAACCACAAAGTATTAGATGTAGAAAAAACCGCTGTGTTACTTTTTGGAGAAGCCCTCAACGAGTTTAATGTTAATTTTCAGATAGATACTTTTTCATCCAGAACGAGAAATAACTGCTCTTACAAAAGCATAAAAACCTTTAATGAAAATTGGATAAAAGCTCGTAATAAAATTGGTGCTATAGAAGCTGAAGATTTCACCAGAATTGGTACAGCTCTTCGCCATGCCGGAAGTTTAATAGAACAAGAACCCACTCAAAAAAAGTGGATTATCTTACTTTCTGATGGCAAACCTAATGATTACGACACTTACGAAGGACAATACGGTATTCATGATGTAAAAAAAGCATTACAAGAACTCAAAAACAAACACATAAAAACATTCTCGTTGGCTATAGAAGCTCAAGCAAAATACTATTTACCTCAAATGTTCGGACATAAAAACTACGCCATACTTCCCAATCCGACAGAGCTGCCTTATGCTTTTGCTAAATTTTATAAACAATTAATGTTAACCTAACAAAGCTATTAAAATGAATGAACAACATAAATCTATTTACTACCCACCAGGTGGCATACTCATCTGGTTGTTAATTATTTTAGAAATTTTTACCTTTTTAGGCGGAATTATGGTTTTTCTGAACTACCGAACAGAAGAGCTTACTTTATTTCAAGAAGCTCAACAACAACTAAACCCCTTAATCGGAACAATAAATACAATAGTTTTGATTATTAGCGGATATTTTATTGCTAACAGCATCCATTTTATTAAAAACGGAGAAAATAAAAAAGCTGCTCGTTCTATTTTAATCAGCTTACTGTTAGGAGTAACTTTTCTAATGATTAAATCTGCCGAATACTACGTTAAAATAGAACAAGGTATTGGTTTTAGCGACAATACTTTTTTTACTTTTTATTGGATGATGACCGGTTTTCATTTTATTCATGTACTTTTTGGAATAGGACTGCTTTCTTACATGTATATTGGAATTAACAAAAACACCTATCACTCAAAAAATTATTTTGATGTAGAATCATCTGCCACTTATTGGCATTTGTGTGATTTAATCTGGATATTAATTTTCCCTATATTTTATCTTATTTAAACCTAACAACTATGCTGAAAGAAATAAAAATAAATACCATAATACTTACTGTTTTACTTGTACTTATTATTACAATTTACCTATTAGCAGAAAACAAAGCAAATACTTCTTTTACTATTATAGCAAGTCTAACAGCTGTAAAATTCATTGCAGTAAGTTTTCAATTTATGGAAACCAAAAAAGCTAACCTCTTCTGGAAAATATTGGTAAGCCTATTTGTTGTTACTTTTCTAATAGGAGTGTTTGTCTTGAATTAAAGGCTATCCTAGTATTATTAAATAACAAATATGTTTTAACTATTTTTGCTTCCATACAAAAACTAAAATAAACTAATGAAGTTAAAAGTTCTATTACTGCTTTCTTTCGCCTGTTTTAATAAATTTTCTCAAGCTGGAGACATTACACTTACTTTATTACCAGACACTATTTTAAATGAAATTGGATTTTCATGTCTTAAAATAATTGATAAAAGAGAGTTTAAAGATAATATTGGGGTTGTTTCTAGAGGACTTGGAAGCAATAACACTCAAATACATCTTTTTGATAATTTCGAAGCACATTTAACAGCAACTATCAACAAACTAATTCCTGAAAATAATACGAATCCTTTATTATTAGTTTTTCATAATTTAAAAGTATCAGAAAATATAGGTACAATGAACCAATACGGATATTGTGATATAGAAATTGAGTTCCTAAAACAAATAGATACACTTTTGTATTCATTGGGAACAATAAACCATAGTGTTTACGAGAATGGCTTTCATGTAGAAACCACACACAACAAAAGAGTTTTACAAGCTCTTCAAGAATGTTTAATAAAATTTGATAATACCGACTGGAAAAATAAAACAGGGATATTAATTGAAGATTTTGAAAAAGAAATTGTATTTGATTACAAAAATGTTCCTCCTAAAGGCGTTTATTTTAGCTACGCCCAAATGGTAAGAAAATCTCCTCTAAATAGTATAGATTTTAAAGTCGTTGAAGCTAAACAAACTAAAAAATTAGAAACTTATAGTATAGATTTTGAGAACAAAATAAACACAAAATTAATCCAATTCATTTCTGATGGTGAACACATTTACACTCAAACAATCAATAATCAGTACTTAAAATCAAAATACTTCGGCAAATACATTTATTTTTATGGTAGAGTTCCTATTACCAAAAACTCTGACCCAACAATATACTTATTTGTAGGAATTACAGGTGGACTAGTAGGAGGATTTATTTTTGCAGCTTTTGATGATGGTATTTCAACAAATCCAACTATAAAGGGAGCTGTTTTAGATACAGAAAAAGGCACTATAAGATTTGTTTCCGATAAATGTTTATATGATATTACCCAACCTTATCCAGAAATATTAAAAGAATATAGATATTCTGACAGAAAATTAGCAGATAAAGAAAATGTTATTATTAAGCTAAATTCAAAATACTAAGACCATTTCCAAAAGCTTTATTTATATTGTTTTTAATATTAAAAATACAATATTTATCTTCTCTCATAAGACAGACATCATAAGTAATTTATTTTAAGTAAGTTAAACAGATTACTAGAAACTCTAATTTTATGTTGCTTTAAAACATGACTTATATCACAAAATAAACTTCCAAATCTTTGCTTTTATAATGAAATACATCATTTACTATGGCTGTTTTTACCACTAAATTTGAGGTATGATTAGGAAAAATAAAAATGGAATTCTATGACTAGTATCATTGTTTTTATTAACTTTATCACAATAAGAATTTAACCTGTAAATCAAAAACCTAAATATCATGAAACAAACGAATTTAATCTTTTTAATTTCAATAGCATTGTTTGCATTTGCTTGCAACAACCCATCTGAAAAGAAAGCTATAAAAGATGTTGATGCAACTTCAATTCCCATTGATGGAGAAATGAATGCAGAATTAACATCACCACCATTGGTACCAAAACCAATTGGCGATAGAGCTGCTAAAAAACTAATTGTTCATATGGAAATTCTAGAACAAGAAGGTGAAATGGCTAATGGAGTTAGCTATGTTTATTGGACTTTTGGAGGTAGCGTTCCTGGTTCTTTCATCAGAACTAGAGTAGGCGATGAAGTAGAATTTCATTTAAAAAATCACCCTGACAACAAATTGCCTCACAACATCGATTTACATGCTGTAACGGGACCGGGCGGTGGAGCAGAGTCTTCATTTATTGCTCCTGGACATGAAAAAGTTTTTTCTTTCAAAGTATTGAATCCTGGTTTATACGTTTACCACTGTGCCACTGCTCCTGTCGGCATGCACATTGCCAACGGAATGTACGGATTAATTCTGGTTGAACCGGAAGGTGGTCTTCCTGCTGTTGACAAAGAATATTATGTAATGCAAGGTGATTTCTATACTAAAGGAAAAAATGGACAACCCGGTTTACAACCTTTCGATATGCAAAAAGCTGTTGATGAACATGCTGACTATGTAGTTTTTAACGGAAAAGTGGGTGCATTAACCGGTGACAATGCTATTACTGCAAATGTTGGTGAAACAGTTAGGTTATTTGTAGGTAATGGTGGACCAAACTTAGTTTCTTCCTTCCATGTTATTGGTGAAATTTTCGATAAAGTATATGCTGAAGGCGGAACTACCATTAACGAAAACATCCAAACTACTTTAGTTCCTGCCGGTGGTGCTGCCATTGTAGAATTTAAAGTTGAAGTTCCCGGTACTTTTATCTTGGTTGACCACTCTATTTTTAGAGCATTTAACAAAGGTGCGTTAGGTATGTTAAAAGTAAGTGGAGAAAAAAACAAAAAAGTTTACTCTGGAGAATTAATGGAAGGAATTTACAAGCCGGAAGGTGGTGGAATTCAGGAAATGCCTAATGCAGGTGAAGCTCCTACTGCTAAAATAGCTACTACAGTAGCCGAAAGAATTGAAATGGGTAAACAAGTATATTCTCAAACTTGTGTGGCTTGTCACCAAGCAAATGGAGAAGGTTTACCAAATGCATTTCCTCCTTTAGCTAAAGCTGATTTCTTAAATGCCGATGTAAACAGAGCTATCGACATTGTACTAAACGGTTTAACAGGAGAAATTACTGTAAACGGAAACAAATATAATAGTGTAATGACTGCTCAAAACATTACTGATGAAGAAATTGCTAATGTATTAACTTACGTCTACAACAATTGGGGAAACAATAAAACTGAAGTTACTCCATCAATGGTAAAAGCTGTAAGAAACAAGAAAAAATAATGAAATTCAACGTCTTACCATTAATATTAATCCTGTTAAGCAATATTGCAATTGCTCAACAATCAACAAAAACTGTTGCCATCAAAGGGGGGAAATACATCCCCCTTTATGGTACAGATTCTTCTGTTGTTACAGTTAAAGATTTCCATATGGACATCCATCCGGTAACACACCAACAATATTTAGATTTTGTAATTGCTAATCCTAAATGGAAAAAAAACAAAGTAACACGCTTGTTTGCTGATAAAGGTTACCTAATGGATTGGACTAGCGATACTACTTTCAGTAATACGATTTCTAACTCTCCTGTAAATACCGTTTCTTGGTATGCAGCAAAAGCCTATTGCGAATATGTTGGCAAAAGATTACCAACAGTGGATGAATGGGAATATGTGGCCATGGCTGACGAAACAAAAAAAGATGCTCGTGTGGACAGCCTCTACAATCAAAAAATATTAAGCAGCTACGAAACACCAAAAACCTACCTAAAACAAGTAGGAAAAACCAATAAAAATATTTGGGGTGTTTACGATTTGCATGGCTTAGTTTGGGAATGGACATTAGATTTTAATTCTGTATTAATTTCAGGAGAATCTAGAAAAGATGTAGATACCGATAGGAATTTATTTTGTGCCGGTGGTGCTGTAGGTGCTAAAGACTTAATGAATTATGCTGCTTTTATGCGCTACGCCTTTAGAGGGAGTTTAAAAGCCAATTTTTGCATTAAAAACTTAGGTTTTAGATGCGTAAAAGATTAAAATTAACTAAACATATGAAAAGCTACACCCTACTTTTACTATCAGTGTTCGCTTTGTTTTCGTGTGACAATACAACAACAGACGAAACAAACCCAACAAACAATACAGTTGAAGCTACAGAAGAATTTGACGAAATGTCTATTTTTCAACTACCTTCTACCTGGAAAACCCAAAATAATGAAACAGTTGAGTTTAAAGATTTTCAAGGTGAAGTATTGGTAGTAGTAATGATTTATACCTCATGCAAAGCTGCATGCCCAAGGTTAGTTGCCGATATGCGAAATATTGAAGCTAAAGTTAAATCTGAAGCAAATCAGCCTGTTAAATACATTTTAGTAAGCATAGATCCTGAAACAGACATTCCTGAAAAGTTAAAAGCTTTTGCTATTGAAAACCAAATGGACAGTGAACAATGGGTTTTCCTACAGGGGTCGGATGAAAACACCAGAGAATTTGCCAATATTTTAGCGGTAAAATACAAAGAAATATCTCCTATAGATTTCTCTCACTCTAACATTATTAGTGTTTTCAATCAACAAGGAGTGTTAGTTCACCAACAAGAAGGCTTAGGCGTTGACAATAAAGCCACCGTTAATAAAATCATTGAATTGGTAGCCCCCTAATCATAAACCATTTCAAGTCTCACATCGAAGAAAATTTCACAAGCTGAGGAATGAAGTTTAGTAAAATGAAACTTGAGATATTTTGTTGCTTAGGATTTGAATTCTTAATTGGGTGTATTGGTTTCAAAGAAAAAAGATTTCTCGACTACATTTTTCTAATTGCTAAAGCAACTGAAAAATATTGCTCGAAATGACACTAAAGGGTAATTTACTAGTAATTGAATGTCATTTCGAACAAAATTTTACAAGTTGAGGAACGAAACTTAGTAAAATGAAGCTAGAGAAATCTTTTAACTTAGGACACATAATTTTATATTCATGAACATAAAGATTGACACAAAACGCACAACAACCTTTTTAACAATTTAGTATAAATAGTATCTTTACAAAAAAGTTAGCAGCGACCAATGAACACAGAAATCCAAGCATATAACAACAAGCAAACACCAGTTGACAAAGAAATTTGCTACTTACTAGCAACAACAATTGACAATGAACTAACTGAAGCCAAATGCAAAATTTGGCATGCACACCCTGTCTGGTTTTTAGACGACAATCCAATTGTAGGTTACAGCAAACAAAAAGCAGGTTTACGTTTAATGTTTTGGAGTGGAGCAGATTTTAAAGAAGAAAAACTAAACATAAGAGGCAAAAAATTTAAAGATGCTTCTATTTTCTATACAGCTGTTGAACAAATCAATACAAAAGACCTAACAAATTGGTTGAAAAAATCAAGAGAAATTCAGTGGGACTATAAAAACCTTATAAAAAGGAAAGGTCAGTTAGAAAGGTTAAAATAATTTTAGTGCTTAACTTTAAAACATAAAATGATGAAACCAACACCTGAACATAATGAACGTATCGCAAAAATGACTTTTGCATCGGTATATCCACACTATGTTACCAAAGTAGAGAAAAAAGGCAGAACAAAAGAGGAATTGCACCAAGTGATAACATGGCTAACCGGTTTTAATGATAAAAAACTACAAGAACTCATTGATAATAAAGTAACTTTTGAAACCTTCTTTCAACAAGCTTCTATACACCCAAATGCTCACCTTATTACAGGAGTAATTTGCGGATACCACATAGAAGAAATTGAAAATCCATTAACACAACAAGTAAGGTATTTAGATAAATTAGTGGATGAATTAGCTAAAGGCCGTAAGATGGAAAAAATTCTACGAGATGCATAACACCTTTGTTCATAAATACCATAACTGAAGCAACACCAACCATAAAAAGTCATTTGGCTGATTTATTTGATTTATAAACCATTTTTTTGTATATTTGGAAATGGTATGTATGACTAAGTCATCCTATTATTTATATACATTATAGCCAATTTGACAACAAAACGAAAAACAAGTAAACTAAATAACTATGATAAAATCAATTAAATTACTGACTGTTTTAACAACACTACTCATGTTGTTTTCCTTTACATATAAGAGTTCAAATGAATTTATTGGGACTTATGGTGTTTCCGAATCAAACCCTTCAAAAATTAAGCTAACAATCAATGCTGACCACACATTTTATTATCAGGATTTCTCTATCCCAGACAAAAAAATTATGGTTAAAGGGATTTGGAAGATGAAGGGTAAAAAAGTAATTTTAAAAGACAATAACTCCGAAATTAAATTTCACAATGTTTGGACATTTAAAGAAAACGGGAAAGTAGCCAAATCTCGTAAAGAACTTGCTTTTTACACCCTCCGAAAAATAGATTCATAGAAAACCAGTTATAACAATACCTGCCCCCTATCTTCGAGTGCTTTTGTAATACATTTGCTCACACATACAAGTAACTAAAATGATTTGTTAACTAAAAACATCAATCATAAAAAGTCATTTGGCTGATTTATGAACTATTTATTTTCTATTTTTGGGGAAATACCTTAGAAATAAATTATTAATGACAAGTCCAACCATAAGCTTTGCAAATGAATTTCAGATGGAGGAAAACACAAAATCTGAACTCAATAACCTTTTAACCATTTGTTTTCCTGAATTTAATTATGAAGGCAGAACATTCTTTAAACAAATCCCTCACTACCGACTCTTAATGAAGCTTAATAATAAGTTAATCGGGCAACTTGCCATTGATTACCGAGCCATGAACTTAAATCAAACCTTGGTAACCGTTTTTGGAGTTATTGATTTAGTAATTCACCCTTCATTTCAGAAAAATGGACTTGGAACTAAGTTAATGAAAGAGTTGGAAAGGATTGCTATAGAGAATAACAACAATATTGATTTTATTTTTCTTGTAACAGATCAACCACTTTTTTATGAGCGATTGGGCTATACCAAAACCATACAAAAGGTTACTTGGCTTAAAATAAATCAAGGAAAAAATTATGGTATTGGCAGCGAACAAGTTGACGATTGCTACCTGATGTATAAAAAAGTAGGCAATAAAGAATGGTCTGACGGAGAATTAGACCTATTGGGATATTGGTATTAAGAAAACACCAACCATAAAAACCAATTAGTTGATTTATAAACTTTTTTTTATATATTTGGGAACATAAAGTTTGATGACTTTCATACATATATAGATTACTGGCAAGCATAAATAAACAACATCAATAGCTTTAAACATACAATATGACAGAAGAATATAAAAATGACATTGAAGAAACTGAAAATCAATCTGAAGAAGTATCACCTGTAAATTTTTTAGACAAAAAGCAGAGAGAACTCCTTACAAGTACGATTGACTACAATTTAGAAGGTCTTACAAACCTTATAACAAAAAGAGTTATAGATTTAGCTCCAAAATATCAAAGGAGATTCAGGTGGGACGTCAATCGTAAATCAAAACTAATAGAATCATTCCTAATGAATGTTCCTGTACCTCCTATTTTTTTAAATGAAGATGATTTTGGAAAATATAGTGTTATCGATGGCAAACAAAGACTATCTGCAATACACGAATTTATTACAGGAAAACTAACATTAAAAGGACTGCTTGTATTCAAAGATTTGAATAACTTAAACTTTTTTGATTTACCAATTGAGTTCCAAAATTCTTTAAAAATTAGAGCAACAGTAAGAGCTATCATTCTTTTAAGACAGTCAGACAAGGATATTAAATACGAAGTTTTTCAACGATTAAACACTGGTGGTGTAAAATTAAATGCACAAGAAATCAGGAATAGTGCATTTCCGGGACTTCTAAACGACAAGATTCTAGACTTATCTGAAGATAAATTATTTCATAAGATTATGGGGATTAAGTCTAAAACCAAATCGAGAATTTATCAGGAAATGAAAGATGCTGAACTGGTTTTAAGATTCTTCGCATTAAAAGATACTTTTAAGAATTATGGTGGTGGGCTAAAAAATATCCTAGATAATTATCTTGACAAAAACCAAAATCTAAAAGAAGATGTTGTTACTGAACTTGAAAAGGAGTTTAAGGAAACATTAGATAGTGTTCAAAAAGTATTTGGTACAGAAGGTTCATTTAGAAGGTGGATTCCACTAAGCAATAAATGGAAGCAACAAATTTCAGCTCCCATTTATGATATGCAAATGTTTGCCCTTTACGGCAAAAACAAAAAATTAATCATTGAGAACAAAGAAAATATTGTAAATGATTTTAAAACTCTTTTTTCACAAGATTCAACATTCATTGAATCAATAGAATCTTCAACTGCAACGCCTGTTCGTTTTCATTACAGGATAAATAAGCTTGAGGAGATAATAAATAATTATTTGTAGCATGGGAATAGCACTTGACAAGTTTAAAGAGTCATTAGAACTTGCTATTTCCTTGCGAAAAATTGAAACAGATAAGTACGCGAGAAATAGACAAGTTGACCAACCTTTTAAAATGGGGTTACGAGGTGGTTCTGCAGTTTTAATGGTAGCATCTTTTGAACTTTATCTAAGAAGACTTTTTGAAGAAAACATTGCAAGACTAAATACAAGTCCTCCATCAATAGACTTGATAAAGTTACCAGAAAATTTGAAAATAAAAATTGTATTTGATGGGCTGAATACACCAATGAAAGCACCTAAATACGGACCAACCACTCAAAAGGTTGATAGAATAGATTCAGTTCTGACAGCTTGCAAACATCTAATTGGAGAACACATAAATCCATCAACATTTTCAGAGACAAACAGCAATCCAAATAGTGATACTGTAAAGACTAAGTTTAAGGAAGTTGGTATAGCTAATATTTTTGTCGTTATCAAAACAGACTTTGAAACAAAATGGGGAAGTGTTGTTGCTGCAACATTTATTGAAGATAAGCTAAATGAAATTGTAAATGTTAGACACGTTGTTGCTCATACTGCTGACACACTTAATATCACAAAGGCATCACAAAAAGAAGCAATAAAGTTTCTAAAAATACTTTCCGAACTATTAGACAAAGAATTGGATAAACATATAAAGCATTTATTGGTGACGGCTAGAAAATGAAAAACAGAACGTCAGCCGATAACACAGCACCTATCTAAAAGTGCGGTTATTTTAAAAACAGACAGAATGAGTAATAACAAGACAGTATTTTATGTAATAGGTGCAGTAGCTGGGCTTGTAATCATTTGGCTTGTCCTAGACAGAATGGAAAAAAATTTAAAGATTACTGAACTTGACAAAAAGAACAAGGAGAAAGACGACATAAATAAAAAACTTCAAGAGACAATTGAAGAATCAACAGAAATTCCTCTCGAAGTCAAAAAACAATTAGAAAAACTAATTCAACAATACCAGAATGTTGACAATGACGTAACGCAAGAATTAATGTCTGCTTCTTCGCTAATAGAAATAAAAGAATTCTCTAAAGCAATTGGCGTTCTAACAAAAATTATTGAAAATTTACTGAAGGAAAAGTATTCCTCTGACACCGTATTAATTAACAAAGCAAAAAAGAAGGGAAGAAAAGCTCCTGCACTTGTTGATTTTATTGAGCATGCACGAGATGAAAAATTTATCACACCTGAGGAATTTCACTTTGCGAATGGATTAAGAGAACTCCGTAACGGTGATGCACACATATTAAACCCTAAGAAAACCAAAATGTTGACTTCCTCTGCATTTTTAAGTGCTGTGGATTTGATACTTAAAATATCTGCCAAAGTTTTGGGACTCAGAAAAACTGCACCCACTTACTAAATGAAACAAATACCCCCGCTACCTCCAGCGTCCCGCTGGTGGCTAAGTTAAATAAAAACCTACAACGGTAACTCAAATTTAGTTTCCCAAACTTGTTGGTCACCCACATTTTCTAATTTCACTTTTAAAAATTGAGTATCTCCTTCTTTTGTTAATGTTCTGTCTATAATTTTACTTATCTGTATATCCTCCTCATTATTTCTAATCTCATCATCCACTCTTGGTAAAAAAGGATACTGAATGGTAATTTTTTCATCTTCAGTATGTACCAAGCCCATAGCTGTCTCAAAAATTATTTCTTCAAACTTTTCAGCTATCATCTCATCATTTACTTCTTCTTTAGCTTTAGGATTGAGGTTACTTACCCACTTAAAAAATGCATCTACCGCATTTTCTTTTAAAATAGGACGAATGTATTCCGGAAATGGTGAACGAATGTGTTCATTATCAGAAAACCAAAAATTAAAAGTTTGTTCAACTAATTCACTACTTTCAACGGTATTAGGTTCTAATGCTTTCATAAGTTAATATTTATTGTTTTTTATCGGTCATATGGAACTCCCTTAATAATCATTCCTCCAGTGTGAGAAATTTTTTACTCATGGTCGTTTCATATGTTTATACTCTAAATTTTATTCAAAAGTACCTTAATCACTTTATTCCTGAAATGATATAAATCATATAGCAGAATACACTAAGTGAATATTTACCTTGATTAATAGCTATTTATATGATTACAATCATATACAATACTGATTTATCTCATTTTACCTCCACCCTATCCTATCTAACTTAGCACCATAATTTAAAGACTAAAAAAATGGCTGCAACAGAACTTAAGTTATTCGATTTTTCTAAAGAACCCATAAGGGTTTTACATTTCACATGGATCGCATTTTTTCTAACTTTTTATGTTTGGTTTAATATGGCTCCATTAGCAACCACTATGCTCGATAGTATTGATTGGTTAACTAAATCGCACATAAAGGTATTAATGATATGTAACGTTGCCCTTACCATACCGGCTCGTATTGTAGTTGGTGCCATGATAGATAAATATGGTCCTAGAAGGGTTTTTTCAGGTTTAATGGTTGTTATGGGAATTCCTGCCATTTTCTTTGCTTTCGGAAACTCTTTTATTCAACTAATGATTGCCCGATTAATATTAGGGTCTATAGGTGCCGGTTTTGTTATTGGGATTAAAATGGTTGCCAACTGGTTTCCTGCAAAAATGGTAGGAAGAGCCGAAGGACTTTATGCAGGTTGGGGAAATTTCGGGTCGGCAGCAGCAGCAGGAAGTTTACCTTTTTTCACCATACATATAATGGACAAATGGTTAGGGTTTGGAGATGACAGTTGGAGATGGACCTTGTTTCTTAATGCACTTATTTGTATGATTTATGGAGTGGTTTATTGGTTCTTAGTAAAAGATAATCCCCCAGGAAAGAAGCAAGTAATGGCTAAGAAAACCGAACCCATGATGGTTACTTCTTACAAAGATTTAGTTCAATACATCTTATGGTCATTCCCATTAGTTGGTGCTATGGGCGTATTAGCTTGGAAAATTCAAACCGTGCAAATTGTTACAGATGGGTTATCTCATAACTTATACTCTGAAAATGTATTGTATATTATTTATGGTGTGCTAGCTTTATTGTATGTCGGACATGTAATTAAAACCTTACAAGTTAACCTTCCTTATTTAAAAGCAGGAGTCCCCGAAAAAGACAAGTACAGCTGGGGAAGTGTAGCTGCTCTAAACAGTACGTACTTTGCAAATTTCGGTGCTGAGTTAGCCGTAGTTTCCATGTTGCCGATGTTTTTCGAATCAGTTTTTGCTCCATTAATGAATGATGCCGGAGAAAAAATTATGACAGCTGAAATGGCAGGATTAGTTGCCGGTTCTTTTGCCTTTGTAAACTTGGTAGCTCGTCCCTTAGGAGGGTTACTTTCCGACATGATGAGCAGCAGAAAACGAACCATGCTTATTTACATGATAGGAATTGCTATTGGATTTTTCGGAATGGCATTAATAGGAAAATATGATGCAGTAGTAGAAGGAGAGCAAACGATTATTCCTATGTTTGATGGGATGTGGTGGCTCGTTGTTTCTGTAATCATTACTATTGGTTGTTCATTCTTTGTGCAAGGAGCTGAAGGAGCCACCTTTGCAGTAATTCCCATGGTAAATAAAAAAATGACAGGTCAAATTGCAGGTATGGCAGGTGCTTACGGAAATGTAGGTGCTGTAATCTACCTTGTAATTTTCTCTTTAGTAGATGCCAAAACATTCTTCTACATAGTAGCAGCAGGAGCTGCACTAAGCTTTATCTTTTGTTGGCTAATGCTCGAAGAACCAAAAGACGCTCATGGAGAAGATGAAGAGGATGAATTTGAAAACTGATAACTGATATATAAACTAAAACTTACACATCATGTCAAAAACAAACATAGAACAGTGGGATGTTGAAGATGATAACTTCTGGCGTTCAACAGGAAAAAAAATAGCAAATAAAAATCTTTGGTTCTCCATCC
The DNA here is from genome assembly GCA_000961845.1 of Flavobacteriales bacterium BRH_c54. GTDB lineage: Bacteria > Bacteroidota > Bacteroidia > Flavobacteriales_E > Vicingaceae > BRH-c54. The sequence goes on along the minus strand of LADZ01000058.1, from coordinate 12,685 downwards.
CTGCCCTACTCTTAGCTTTTGCAGTATGGATTATGTGGGGAGTGATTATCAAATACATGAAAGACTTTGGATATAATTTTGGCTTAACAGATGGGCTAACACCCGGTTCTGATGAATTCAACAATGCCCTTGCCGAAGTAAACAACCTCTACTACACGCTTCCCGCCATAGCCGGACTAGCAGGAGCTACCTTACGACTTCCCAACTCATTTTTAATTTCGTTAGGAGGTGGAAGAAATGTAGTTTTTGTTACTACCGCACTACTAATTATTCCAGCTGTTGGTACAGGCATAGCCTTAAGCAATTTAAATACTTCTTATATGGTATTTGCCATCATGGCAATGCTCTCAGGTTTTGGAGGTGGAAATTTCTCTTCATCTATGAGCAACATCAGTTTTTTCTTTCCCAAGAAAATGCAAGGTTATGCATTGGGAATGAATGCCGGAATAGGAAATTTAGGAGTGGCCACCATGCAAAAATTAATTCCTTTTGCGGTTGGTTTTTCTTTATTTGGTGTAGCAGGGACTTCTCTTGGTGTTGAAGGTGGTGGTCCGTTAGCAGGTGTACAAAACGCTGGATGGGTTTGGGTTCCCTTACTTTTAGCTGCTGTTGTAGGTGCTTTTTTCGGAATGAACAATGTAATTACAGGCACCCCTAAATTACCAAGCACCGCTCAAGGAGTAGGCAAAACGTTATACATGGTTACCCTTGGGGTTATTGCCTCAGCCATTGGTTCTTACTTATTAGTAGGATTAAAAGTAAACATGTGGATTGTTTTACCTGTAGTAATCATATTGGCTATATTGCTTATGAAATATGCTACTCCGGGCGAAATAAAAGCCAACCTAAACAAACAATTTTCTATATTAAGCAATAAACATAATTGGATTATGACCATTATTTACACCATGACTTTTGGTTCATTTATCGGCTTTTCAGCTGCTTTCCCAAAATTATGTCAGGATATATTTGTTTATACCAATCCTGACGATCCTTCTTATATCAATCCAAATGCTCCCAACTTTATGTTATGGGCTTTTATCGGACCGGCAATTGGTGCCTTAGTTCGCCCAATTGGAGGAATCTTATCTGATAAATTTAACAGCGGAGCAAAAGTAACTATGGTAAGCACCTTACTACAAGTTGTTGGAGCTATAGCAGTAGCTTATTTTATAATCCAAGCTAGAGATGCTGCAACTCCCGAAACCTATTGGTGGCCATTTTTTGCTTGTTTTATGTTATTATTTTTGGCTACAGGCATCGGAAATGGCTCTACTTTTAGAAGTATTCCTTACATTTTTAATAAAGAACAAGCGGGACCTGTTTTAGGCTGGACAGCCGCTATTGCCGCTTATGGAGCTTTTATTATTCCAAAAGTTTTTGGCGAGCAAATTAAAGCCGGAACTCCGGAATATGCGCTTTATGGATTTACCGCTTATTATCTTATTTGTTTAGTATTAAATTGGTGGTACTATCAAGGACCAAAACGTGAATTCGATAACCCATAAAGATGCATAATAACTGACATATCTCATACTTTTATGCGTATTTTGAGAATACCTTTGTTGAGTAAAATAAAAAGAGAAATCTATAAAACATTATATATCATGGAAACTATAAAAAAATTATTACTGGGATTGGGTATTTTATTAAGCCTACCTACAATCGCTCAGTTTACGCTAGATGGCGAAATAAGGCCAAGATTTGAATACCGAAATGGTTTTAAAAACATACTCGATTCTACACAAAGCCCTGCTGCGTTTGTTGATCAAAGAACAAGATTAAATTTTGGCTATAAAACAGATGGCTACATTTTTAAAATTACCGTTCAAGATATTCGTGTATGGGGTAGCCAACCACAAACAGTAGGAACAGCTGCTCAACAAAATAATAACGGAGCTTACATTGCTGTTCATGAAGCTTGGGTAGAAGCATTATTAAATGAAAAATGGTCGTTAAAATTTGGTCGTCAAGAAATTGCTTATGATGATCATCGTATTTTCGGGGATTTAGGTTGGGCACAGCAATCAAGAGCTCATGATGCGGCTTTATTAAAATTTAAAAATGAAAAAACAAAAATAGATTTTGGTGTTGCTTACAATCAGGATAAAGCAGCACTTAGCGGTACAGATGCTCAATTTGGCACATACAAAGCCATGCAATACATGTGGTTAAACCATAAACTATCTGATAATTTTAATGCCAGCATTCTCTTTTTAAATTTAGGCAAAGAGCAATTAGATTATGATAGTTCAGGTGTCGCTCCGGGAACTGCTACTGTTTACTATAAAGATAATTATAGTCAAACTGCAGGAACCAGATTGGTTTACAAAAAAGATAAATTTCAATTAGCAGGTGCTTTTTACTACCAAATGGGTATTGATGGCAATAGAAATACTGTTTTTACTGATGTAAAAGGCGAATATAACAGAGAAATTCAAGCTATAAATGTTAGATTGGAAGCCAACTATAAAATATCAGAAAAATTTGCTGTACATGCAGGTTTTGAGCACCTCAGTGGTCAAAGTCAAACAGACACCTCTTTTAGCTACAGAACAGTAAACCATTCATTCACGCCTCATTTTGGTACTAACCACAAATTTAATGGCTACATGGATTACTTCTATGTAGGCAACCATATTAATTCTGTTGGTTTAAATGATGCTTTTTTTGGCTTAAAATACACGCATAAAAAGTTTTGGTTAGGAGCTGATGTTCACTATTTCTTAGCTGCCGAAGAAGTACGTGATGGCTACAAAATTCAATTAGACAATAATGCTGCAATTGCGGCAGGAACTCCGCTTTCTGAAATTGACCAATTACAAGCAATGGATAGCTATTTAGGAACAGAAATAGATTTTACATTAGGTTTTAAACTTTCTAAAGGTGTAGATGTTAAAGGTGGATATTCTGTATTGATAAACACTGAAACCTTATCTTATTTAAAAGGCGTTACAGATGCTAATGGTAGAGGAGTTGAAGGTACTCATAATGGATGGGGTTGGTTAATGTTAACCATTAAACCAAAATTTATTACTGGAGAAGAGAAAAAAGAAACTCCAACCCTTAATTAAAAAAATATTCGTCTTATGATAAACATCATAAACAAAAAGAATTTTCATAGCTACATTTGCTTAGTTTTAGAGTAACCGTAAGTAGTTTACAAAAACATGTAGTTTTTTAGTTAGGTCAAAAGGTCGCACACCTCTCAGGTTGCGGCCTTTTTGGTTACTCAAAGTATGATGCACATCATAACTTCTAAAATTGTTTAAAATTAACTTTGTTAGACAAGTTGATAACAAACTAATGAAGACAACCACTACCATATTATCCGTTTTAATTATAAGTGTATGCTCAGGATGTGTAAAAAATGCTATTGAACCCGTTGAAACCACTCCAACCAATACAAATACTATAGCTGATGAAAACATTACTTACAACAAAAACATTAAACCTATAATAGACCAAAATTGCGGTGGATGTCATCATCCACAAACATTAAACATATTGCCTTATCTAACCAATTATGAAGAAGTAAAATTTGAGGCTGAAAACGGCACACTGGTTTCTACTATTTTTGATGAAAATCCACGATTGATGCCCCCTTCAAATCCACTGTTAAACAAAGAAAAAAAATTAATAACCAAATGGATAAACCTGTATTATCCTAAATAATAAAAACCCATGTCAAAATCTATCCAACTATTATTGCTTCTGCTAATTGTATTAAGTGGCTGTAAAAAAGAAAAGAACATTACGCCTTTCAGTCCCGAAGAAGATTTTTATGGAGATTATCATCCTACTTACATGTCTCCTCCTAGCCTCACCTACTTGCCTCCAATGAGAAATCCGGAATTTAATAAAATGAGTGCTGAAGGTGTTGCTCTCGGGAAAAGTTTATATTACGACAAAATATTGAGTACCAACGGACTTTCTTGCTCTTCTTGCCATTTAAAAGAAGAATCCTATTCCATTTCTATTATGGGGCCCACAGGAACAGCAGTGCTTCCACATGTAAACATTGGTTGGCATCAATATCATGGTTGGAATGGTGGCGAGCATCATTTGGATGATGTTGCTCTTGCAGATTTAGCTGAAGGCAATCCCTTTTTAAATGCCAATAACGATAGCATTCTTAATAGATTTAAAAGAAACGAGTTCTATCAAAAAGCTTTTTGGAAAACATTTGGTATAAAAATTACCGAATTAAGCACTCCAGAAAGACAGAAATATATCAGCTATGCACTAGCTCAATTTATGCGTAGCATGGTTTCCGGAGATGCTAAATTTGATAAATACATGCGTGGAGAAGCTGCGTTAACTTCTTCTGAAATGAATGGCTTTGTTGTTTATATGGACGATAACCGTGGAGATTGTTACCACTGCCACGGAAGTGCTGGAAATCCACTTTGGACCGATGGTGAATTCCACAACAATGGCTTAAACAGTTCTTTTTCAGGTGTTGACCAAGGAAGGTTTTTAGTTACTGTAAACCCAGCGGATATGGGGAAATTTAGAACACCAACATTGAGAAACATTGCATTAACAGCTCCTTATATGCACGACAATCGTTTTGCAACGTTAGAAGAAGTTATCGATTTTTACAGTAGTGGTTTGCAACAATCCGCAACTGTAGATCCCCTAATGACACATATTAATCAAGGAGGAGCTCAATTGTCTGCATCCGACAAAATAGATTTATTAGCTTTTTTACGCACCTTAACTGATTCTACATTTATTAATAATCCCGACTTTTACTAAGGAAACCACTCTTTTGATGATTTATATCATTTTTTAAGCTACAAATCAGCAGTAATTTTATCAAAAATGAAATATTAATGTGAAAAGCATCATAGATATTTAAATTGATAAAAACAGAAAAAAATGAAGATAATAGATCATGAAACAGGAAAAAGACTAAAAGAGTTAAAAACTTCTGACCCTGTAAAAGCAAATGCCGAGAAAGACGAAATTTCCATTGAAAGTGAACTTTCTCCAATGGATCCTCCTGATGCCTATTCAACTCTTGCTCAGTTGAAAAATGAAGACACCCCTTTTAATGATGCACTGAGTGTTTTTGTTGAAGAACATAAAGAACTATCTAAAATTATTGATGACTTTGAAAAAGCGTTAAGTGCATTTAAAGAAGCTCAGTATGTAATTAATGATGAAATAAACAACAGTTTTAAACAGTTTTTTGATTTTTTCGATAACAATTTACTGCCTCATAACAGAAAAGAAGAAAAAATTCTTTTCCCTATTCTTAATAAAGCACTTTTAGCCAACAATGAACATGGCACAGGAGAAGAACCAATTACAGCCGTTGACCTTATGGAAGATGATCATATAAAGTTTATTCAACTTGGCTCACTTACTTTTAATCTTTTAGGTTTAGCCCCTAGGTATAGAGATGTTCAAGCCAGAATGTTTACCTATGATGTAGCTTATAACAATGCTAAAGAGCTGGTTGAACTGCTTAAGCTTCATATTTTTAGAGAAGATAATACCCTCTTTCCGCTTGCTCAGAAATTTTTAAGTGCTGAAGAATTAAAAGCCATTCAGTTAGAATTGCATTAATTTTATCTAAAATTGAGTAATTTTCAATCAAAATAAAACAAACACCCTTTATTAAAAAGGTAATTAGTAAAAAAACATGAGCCCAACATCTCAAATAAAAGATCAATTTGGTAGAGTTCACGACTACTTAAGAATTTCTCTTACAGAAAGATGTAATTTAAGATGTTTTTATTGCATGCCTGTAGAAGGTATTGAACTCTCTGAAAAATCTCATTTAATGAGTCATGAAGAAGTAATTGCCATCGCCAAAACTTTTGTGGAAATGGGGGTAAAAAAAATTAGATTAACTGGTGGAGAACCTTTAATTAAAAAAAATATTGAAAAAATTATTACTGAACTAACTCAACTGCCCATAAATTTAGGCATTACTACCAATGGTATTTTACTCGACAATTATGTTGAATTATTTAAAGCTTCAGGAGTTAAAGATGTAAATATTAGTTTAGATACGCTAGATAAAAGAAAGTTTGAAGAAATTACCAGGAGAGATTATTTTGATAGAGTTGTCAATAACATCAACCTTTATGAGGCAAATGGTTTTAATGTAAAAATTAATAACGTAATTATTAAAGGGGTTAATGATAATGAAATAACCGACTTTATAGAATTTACAAAAGATAAAAATGTTGCCATCCGATTTATTGAGTTTATGCCTTTTGATGGGAATAAATGGAACAACGAAAAAGTAATTACCTTTAATGAAATTTTATCGGTTGCCGAAGAAAAATATGGTTCTGAAAACATTATCAAACTAAAAAGCAAGAAAAACGGAACAGCTAAAAACTTTCAAATAAAGGGATACAAAGGTTCTTTTGGAGTTATTAGCACTGTTTCTAATCCATTTTGCGATAGCTGCAACAGAATTAGATTAACAGCTAACGGAAGAATAAAAAATTGTTTATTCTCCTCTTCAGAGACCAATCTTTTAACACCACTTAGAAATGGTGAGGATATTAAACCCATTATTATAGATGGCATTTACCACAAAAAACAAGTGAGAGGCGGCATGACTTCCGACAAAGATTTTTTTGACCCTGAGAAAAATGCCAACAACAGAACAATGATAGCTATTGGAGGTTAACTAATAAATCTAATAAATTCAATCCCCAAGCTAATTATAAGAAGGTGTCGAACGAATTTTTGATGGAGTATAAATAATAGAAAGTTCTGTTCCACCTCTTCCATTACTTGAATTATTTAAAGATGAAGTATTATAATCATAACTCATTCTATAAATAATGTTTTTATGCATAATTCCGGCATTAATTATTACTGCATCATTCCATCTTACGTCAACTCCACCAACTAATGTATAATCATTGTCTTTCAGTTTATAATACGCCAATGCTCCAAAATTTATTTCTTTAGCTGTTCTTTGTAAAAGAAACAACGAACGTACATCTATCATTAAGTTCGGATTTATATCAAACTTACTTCCTCCATTAAAAGTCCATCTAATTGGCAACTTAGAATCGCTTGCATCTGTAAACGATTCTTTTGGCATATTGATATGAAACAATGAAGCTCCAACATAAGGTCTTATTTTTGATTCTTTATCGGTATACACATAAGCAACTCCCCAATTAAAATCGGGAACTACTAAATTGTTTTTACTAAACATTTCTCCTGAAGGAATATCCTCATTAAAACCACCATTACTATATTGGCTATCAAAAATAAATTCTTGCTGATCAATCCTCTTATATAAGGCTCCTGCTTGTAAACCCGTAAGAATCTTGTACTTATTTTGCAGCGGATCTGAAATTTGATAACTTCCTGAAATCATAAAGTTAAAAGCATTAATAAATCCGGCTAAATCATTATTGGTAGCATAAGCCCCAACTCCCCACCTAGCATTCAATTTAGTATCGAAAGTTATTCCCGTTGAAGTAAAACTAGAGGAAGATATTGATCCCCATTGTGTTCTATACAGAGCACCAATTCTAAAATCTCCATTATCTGTATGTCCCGTTAATGCAGGATTTAATAATATAGGAGAAGCATCATATTGGGACAAATGAGCGTCTTGAGCTTTTAGTTGATTACAAAAACCAAAAACCACTACTATTGAAATTATATATATATTTTTCATACGTTTTTAAATTTTAAAACATTAACTATCTTATCTTATTAAAGCAATTTTTCCTGATTTATCATATTTAACCCCATCAATGGTTTCCGCTTTAATGGTGTAAACATAGGTACCTATTGGAACTTCTTCTCCATTGTGTGTTCCGTCCCAACCATCCTGTGCATCATTAGAACTAAAAATCATTTCTCCCCACTCATTATAGATTCTGAAATTAGCATACACAAATGGACCTCCCCTCACAAAGAACACATCATTATTTCCATCACCATTAGGTGTAAAAGCAGTAGGGAAATTAGGAGGATAAATAATGATATTATCTTCCTCAATTTTAATTTCTTTGCTTGTAGAATCAACACAACCAGCAGCACTCGTAACATATTGAGTAATTACATATACTCCCGGAACGGTATAATTATATACAGGGTTTTGAATATTTGATGTTCCTAAATCATCTCCAAAATCCCAGTTCCATGAACTTGCTCCTGACGATTGATCATTCATATTTACATCAACTCCGGCATAGAAAGGTGGAAGTCCAAAACTAAAATTGGCAATTGGTAAAGGATTAATTGTGATGGACTGAGAAATACTGTCTTTACAGCCTGTAGTAGTTGTTACCACTAAGGTAATGGTATAATTTCCGGCAGAAAGATAAGTATGTGTAGGATTTTGAACAAATCCAAACCCACCATCACCAAAGTTCCATTCCCAACTTAATATACTTCCTGATGCAACCAAGGTGCTATCATAAAAATTAATTGGTTGTTCAACACATTGACCGGAAAAGCTGAAATCAACCGTTAACGGATTATTAACCGTAATGGTCATTGTATCCGCTCTATCAGAACAGGTAGTTCCACTAATTGTTGTTAATATTATCTGAACACCTCCATTAGTAATATCAGCAGCACTCATCACATAAACAGCATTCAAATCTGTATTATTAGGAACAAAAGTACCCGTTCCATTTGTTGTCCATGTTCCTCCAGTAGCATGTTGTACATTACCATTTAACTGAACCGAATCAACTGTAGTACAAATGGTTTGATTAGTTCCTGCATTAGCAATTGGCACATAGTCAAAGTTGATGGTTATAGTATCATTTCCTGAAGAACAACCTCCATCATTATTTGTTGTTGTTAAATAGATATCTACAGAACCTGCTGCAGAATCTGCTGCACTTGCCATATAAGAAGTAATTAAAACAGTATCTGACGGATTAAATGCTCCTGTTCCATTGGTTGTCCATATTCCTGTAGAAGAACCTCCTGAAACAATTCCAGTTAATGGTACATTTAAGTTGTCAGCACAAATAGTTTGGTCTACTCCGGCATTAGCGTATGCTGCACTTCCAAATGTCACTATCATAGTATCAGATGCTGCTGCACAGTTACCATTATTGGTTGATGTTAAAATAAACATTATCGTTCCTGCAGTTGTATCTGCTGAAGTAATCTGATAAATTGGTGTCATAACAGAATCATGTGGAAAGAATGTTCCTGTTCCGGTGGTAGTCCATTGTCCGGTAGTAGAACCATTAAATACAGCTCCCATCAATTGCAGTTGAGTACTTGTTAAACAAACCGACTGATCTGGACCAGCATTAACACCAATACCCGTAGTTATTGAAATTAATAATGAATCCATAACAGGATTACATAACCCGTTATTGGTTGAAGTTAAGTAAATAGTAACTCCTCCATTAGATATATCTGCAGCACTTGCAGTATATGTTGGGTTCATTATAGTATTATTTGAGAAAGTTCCTGTTCCACTTGTTGTCCATGTTCCTGTTGTAGTTGAACCACTAACAGAGCCATTTAAACTAAACGTAGCATTTGTTCCACATACAACTTGGTCAAGTCCTGCTTCAACAATAGGAGCTGGTGTAATGGTTAGCACCATAAAATCTGCTGCCGGACTACAACTATTGGTTGCATTCAATACTAAATTAACCGAACCGGCAGCAGTATCTGCACTACTTGGTATATAAGTAGCATTTAAAACAGTGTCAGAAGGTACAAAAGTACCAGAACCTGAAGTAGTCCATTGTCCACTTGTTGCTCCTCCTGTAATTGAACCATTTAAGGTTATTGTTGCATTATTAGCACAAACCGTTTGATCCGCTCCTGCATTGGCTGTTCCTGTTGGAAACAAGTTAATAACAACTGTATCTGTTACAGGAGCACAATTTCCAATATTGGTTGCTGTAAGATATAAAACAACCCCTTGATTTACAGAATCTGCTGCACTCGCATTATAAGTAGCATTAAGCGTAGTATTGTTTGGCGTAAATGTTCCTGTTCCACTTGTTGACCAACTTCCTGTGTTAGATGCTCCCGATACACTTCCATTTAAAGGAACATTTAAATTACTAACACAAACTGTTGTATCATTACCTGCATTTACAACTGGTGATGGTGTAATAGTTATTATCATATCATCAGTTGCATTATTACAACTATTTGCAGTTAGTGTAATGGTTACCGAACCACTAGCTATATCTGCCGCACTAGGAAGATAAGTTGCATTTAAATTGGTATTGTTTGGAGAGAATGCTCCTGTTCCACTTGTTGACCAAACTCCACCTGATGCATTTCCTGTTATTATTCCGGTTAAACTTACATTAGCATTGTTCGCACAAACAGATTGATCCGCTCCTGCATTTGCTCCTCCGGCAGGTAAAATAGTGATTACCATATCATCAAAAACAGCATTACAATTGCCATTATTTGTTGATGTTAACGTTAATGTTACTGTTCCTGCTATCGAATCTTGAGCACTAGCTTGATAAACCGCATTCAAATTGGTATTACTAGGAACAAAAACACCTGTTCCCGAAGTTGTCCAAACACCTGTTGAAGTTGGTCCACTAACAGAACCACTTAAATTTACACTTAAATTATTTACACATATTGTTTGGTCAGGACCTGCATTAACTAAAGGTTCTGGTGTTATTGTCAACAACATAGAATCAACAACACTTAAACAATTTCCATTTCCTGTAGATGTTAGGTATAACATTACAGAACCATTTGCTATTTCTGAAGCAGTTGGTGTATAGGTTGCATTTAAAGTAGTATTATTTGGAGCAAAAGCACCTAAACCTCCCGACCATTGAGCTCCAGTTGCAATGCTAACTGCTCCGTTTAATGTTGCTGTTGCGTTATTAGCACACACAGATTGATCTACACCTGCACTAACTGTTGGGGCTGGCGTAAAGGTAATAACCATTTGATCAGCTTCCGGATTACAATTGCCATTTCCTGTTGTAGTTAACGTTAATGTTAAACTTCCGGAGGCTATTTCACCACTTGTTGGTGTATAGATAGCATTTAACGCAGTGTTACTCGGTGTAAATATTCCTAATCCACCTGTCCACTGACCACCTGAAGCTAAATTAACCGAACCATTTAAAGTAACATTTGCATTATTGGCACACACTGTTTGGTCTACTCCTGCATTGGCTGTTGGTGGTGGAGTAATTGTAATCGTCATATTGTCAGATACAGCATTACAATTTCCATTTCCTGTTGTAGTTAATGTTAACGTTACCATACCTGCTGTTATTTCTCCTGCTGAAGGAGTATAGGTTGCTCCTAATGATGTATTACTTGGAGTAAATACTCCTGCCCCACCTGACCAAACTCCTCCTGTTGCTCCTGTTACGGAACCATTTAGAGTAACTGTAGGGTTATTACTACACGATGTCAAATCAGCACCCGCATTAGCTGTTGGGATTGGTGTTATTGTTAAAGTCATACTATCAGTAACTGCTAAACAATTTCCATTTCCTGTTGTAGTAAGGTAAAGTACTACTGAACCAGCTGTAATTTCTGTTGCTGAAGGAGTATAAGTAGCATTTAAGGTATTATTGTTTGGAGTAAATGTTCCACTTCCTCCCGTCCAAACAGCTCCTGTTGCTATTGTTATAGAACCATTTAATGTAATTGTTGGGTTATTAGCGCATACCGTTTGATTTACTCCAGCTTCAACAGTTGGTGATGTTGTAAAGAAAACTGTCATATTATCTGATGTAGAAGCACAATTGCCATTTCCGGTTGTTGTCAATGTTAGTGTTACCGAACCTGAAGCAATTTCTCCGGCAGTTGGGTTATAGGTTGCATTTAGCGTATTATTATTTGGTGTAAATACTCCTAACCCGCCTGACCAAACTCCACCAGTTGCAATAGTAACTGAACCATTTAAAGATATGGCAGCATTGTTAGAACATAAGGTTTGATCTGCTCCTGCATTAGCAGTTGGTGGCAGTGTAAATGTTAATTGAACATTGTCCGAAACAGCATTACACAAACCATTTCCTGTAGAGGTTAATGTAAGTATTACACTACCATTAGAAATCTCAGTTGCAGAAGGAGTATAAATAGCATTTAAAGCTGTAGCACTTGGATTAAATGAGCCAGTTCCTCCCGACCAAACTCCTCCTGTTGCTCCAGAAACCACTCCGGAAAGTGTTGCACTTGCATTATTCGCACATAATGTTTGGTTAGCTCCTGCATTAACTTGAGGGGCAGGAGTTATCGTAATGGTCATGTTATCAGTTTCCGAATTACAACTACCATTTCCTGTAGTGGTCAACGTTAGTGTTACTGTTCCTGCGGTTATCTCAGCAGCTGAAGGCATATAAGTTGCATTAAGTGTGGTATTGTTAGGAGTAAATGTTCCTGTTCCTCCTGACCAAATTCCGCCTGAAGCTATCGTAACCGATCCATTTAAGGTTACTAATGCATTATTTCCACAAACCGTTTGATCTACTCCTGCATTTACGGTTGGAGCTAGGGTTATGGTAATGGTCATGTTATCAGTTACTGCATTACAGTTTCCATTACCTGTTGTGGTTAACGTAAGGTTTACAGTTCCAGCAGCTATTTCTGCGGCAGTAGGAGAATAAGTTGCATTTAAAGTGGTGTTATTGGGTGTAAAAGTTCCCAATCCTCCTGACCAACTTCCGCCTGTTGCTCCTGTAACAGAACCATTTAAACTAACATTCGAATT
>LADZ01000007.1 GCA_000961845.1 Flavobacteriales bacterium BRH_c54 | reverse complement strand
CCCCCCCGCTGCCGCAAGCGTCCACGCTTGTGGTAAAGTGATAAATAATATTACTACATTTGTTTTTGTAAATTATACCAAATATAAGCACCCAGAATGGAAAGAAATAAATATCTCGCAAATCGATTGAATGAAGTTCTACTAAATGGGTACTGGATTGCGAACACGAATTACAAATCCCCCGCTGCCGCAAGCGTCCACGCTTGTGGTAAAATGGTAAAGTGATAAATAATAAATTACTACATTTGTTTTTATGAGTAGGAACTACAAATTCCATAATCCAAAAGGACTTTACTTTGTAAGCTTTGCAACAGTATTTTGGATAGATGTATTTGTAAGAGATGAATATTCAGACAGCATTGTAAAGAATTTAAACTATTGCGTAGCTAATAAAGGAATGGAAATTTATGCTTGGTGTTTAATGACAAGCCATGTTCATCTAATATTTAAGTCTTTACAATTAAAACCAGAAGAACTAATACGAGATTTCAAAACATATACCTCAAAAGAATTAATTTCATTAATTACCAATCATCCACAAGAAAGCAAAAAAGAATGGATGTTGAATGCTTTTAAAAAAGCAGCATTAAATAACTCAAATAACACCATTAATCAGTTTTGGCAACAACATAATAAACCAATAGAATTATGGAGTAACGCTGTAATTGACCAAAAAATTGATTACGTACATAACAATCCTGTAGTAGCAGGTTTTGTTGAGAAACCTCAAGATTGGAAATATAGTAGTGCAAAAGATTTTTGTGATGAAAAAGGATTGGTAAATTTATGTTTGGTTTAAGAAAAATGAATGGCATGGCAAATACACCACAAGCGTGGACGCTTGCGGCAGCGGAGAGGTTTATAACTACAATGATTTTGAAAAACATATTTTGCCTCATAATTGTACTGGTAACTGTTACGGGATGTGTATCAACGAAAAGTATTTCATCATATAATGATAAAACGTACTTTAAAGAATCACCCAAGATTGTCTCTTATAAAGACAGGTATTTTTTACGATTCGTTTATCCGGATGATACATTTGCTTTTTTCATGATGTGCGAATCAAAAATTAATGCTGACACTTTAATTTACTATTTACCGGTAACTACAAGCTCCGGCAACCTTAGAGGGAAAATTCAATTTCAAGAAATATTTAAAGCAAATGAGATTGAAATTATCAAAAAGAAAAACGTCTATTGGGAAGAACCGGATGGAAGTCTTGTAGTAATGCCGATAGAACAATTAAATAATAAAGAAATTGAGCTTCTTCCAACAACTGAAACTGAAAAACAAAAGTAGTTACCCTCACTAATGAAAAAGTACTTCACAATAATATTATTATTTTTTGGACTTACTGGATTTTCACAAACTCAATATACCATAAATTTAGAAGGTGCTTTTCAGTTTTATAATTATAAATCAATTTCTCTTGGGGTTTCTATAAATAAACCAAATTCATGGAAAATAAAGAAAGCTGACACATTTATAAAATCAGTTGTTTATTTTGAAAGATTTATTAATAATACTGATATTGAAAAAATTAATGTGTTAGGCTGTTCAGCTTTATTTGGCACTAAATATTTCAATATCGGAATTAATCTAAGACATTTGTTTCTTAATAAAATTCATCGACTAGATTTAGGTCCAATGTTTCGGCTTGGCTATAAATATGCTTGGATATCTTACTCTATTGATTTAACTGCTTTTGATAATCCTTATTCTACTAGTCAAAAAAACATTATTAATCTGAATAAATACGAAAGCAATATAAAACTAATTGTTACTTTACCTATTTTTAATAAAAAATAACTTTACATTCAAAGTCAATCTCTATCATTTCTCCAAAGCCATAACAATAGCAACTAAATTCCAATAAAAATATGCAAGACCTACCTTCCATAAAAAAAGCATTACACCAACGCTGCTTAACGCTTGCAGAAGATAGAATTGTATCCTTACAACACATTTTAAAAGAAGCCCAACAAGCAGCGAATAACGAAACCAAAAGCAGTGCGGGAGATAAACATGAAACCGGTAGAGCCATGGCTCAATTAGAAACGGAAAAACTAACTGCCCAACTGAGTGAAGCACTCAACATCAAACAAAATTTAACTCAAATCAACCCCACTATAACCAACAACACAGTAGTATTAGGAAGTGTGATTTATACCAACAAAGGCAACTTTTACATAGCCGCAAGCATTGGAAAAGTTGCCATAACAAACGAAGTATTTTTTGCTATTTCTCCTGCCTCTCCTATCGGTAAGTTATTGCTCACCAAAAAAGAAAAAGAAAGCTTTTCTTTAAATGGAAATGAATATACTATTTTAGCTGTAATCTAAACTATTTTAGATTAACTCCCCTACACCTTTCCACCTCATATGTCATCCTGAACAATATTTTACCAGCTGAGGAACGAAGCGCTGTAAAATGAAGTGTAGGATCTTGTTAATTAGGAAATTCCATATCAAAATGAAATATAGAAGTCTATAAATAAGAAGATATTTAACAATAACTCTTTTATTTTAAATTAATGAATTGTTGCGGCTTTGCGGTCGACAGCATTTTTCTACCCGCTTCAGGCGGATGAAAAATTTTGCTCAATATGACAACTAGATTTAAAAGATGGATAATATTTTTCATCAACAAAAACAGAAGCTCCTTTGGATATTCTTTTGAAAAACAATACATTTGAAGAAATAATAAGTTGCTAACAAGCTTAATAAAGAACACAAAAAAATAGTAGTACAATGCATAAAAAGACGCTAAGATTAATTCTGACAAGTACATTTCTACTTTTAGCATTATCCTCATATTCTCAATACGATAGCATTCCTTATGGTGGAAATGATAGAACTTTTCTGGTTCATTTACCAACAGGATACACGGGAAATACAAATTTACCGTTAGTTATTGCTATGCACGGAGGATTTGGGTCGGGACCACAATTGGAAAATCAATCTCAACTGAGTGTTAAATCGGACAACGAAGGATTTATAGTGGTTTATCCCGAAGGTGTAAAAAGTCCTTTGGGCATCCGTACATGGAATGCAGGTTGGTGCTGTGGTTATGCTAGTAACTCAAATGTAGATGATGTAGGTTTTATAAATGCTTTATTAGATACATTAATGAACAACTATGCCATTGACACCAATAAGGTATATGCTACAGGTATGTCAAACGGAGGTTTTATGTCTTATAGGCTTGCTTGTGAATTATCGGAAAGAATAGCGGCTATTGCCCCCGTAGCAGCTTCAATGACTATGACAAGTTGTAATCCACAAAGACCAATGCCCATTATTAGTTTTCATTCCTACCTAGATACCAATATTCCATACAACGGAGGGGTTGGTAGTGGTTTTTCAAATCATTATAGTCCGCCACAAGACTCTGTGCTAAATGCTTGGGCTAGTATGAACGGATGTTTAATATTAAACGATACCATTATTGACAATTCGCAATACACACATATAAATTGGAACAATTGTAACTGTAATGCTGAAATACAACAATATATAACCCAAGATGGTGGTCATTCATGGCCGGGAGGTAATCAATCACCGGGTGGAGATCCTGTTTCTAATTATATTAATGCTACTGACCTTATGTGGCCATTTTTTCAGCAATTCTCGTTAGATTGTAATCCTTTATCCATTTCAAATGAAGTTGTTGAAGACGATTTAATAAAAGTGTTTCCAAATCCATCAAATAAACTAATCAAAATTCAACCATATAAAGGTTGGAAAAACATTCAGGTATCATTTTTCAACCTACAAGGAAAAGAAATATTAAGTACAATTAACCAAACAGAAATTGATATAAGTTCTTTGTCGAATGGATTAGTTTTAATGAAAGTTGAAATTGATAATAATGTTAAAACCTATAAACTATTAAAAACGGAATAAAGTCCGTGAGAAGATAGGCACTCTAAAAGAAAAAAAGCGTGTTAAGAAAATCTCAACACGCTTATCATAATGTTTTCCGGCTAATTAATTTAGCACAAAAGAAACGGTTTCTAAATGCTCTGAATCTCTAACGCTTAATGCTTTTGAATAATTCAAAATATTGTTGATAGTAGATTGTTTGGGCGTATTTCTTTTGGTTGTTTTTTTATCGTTAAACAAAAGCGATTTTAGTTGCTCTTCTTCTTTTGATAATGCTAAATAATTAAAAATAGTAATTTGATTCATAGGCAATAAAATGTTTTAGGTTTTAATTTACACACTTAACGATACATTTTTTTAAATATTGTAGTACTCAATAAAATTATTTTGGAAACAAATGCTTTCGTATCTTTGCAAAAAACAACTACATGTATCACTTCCTTATAAAACCCCTACTGTTCTTAATGTCGCCCGAAAAAGCACATTATTTTGCTACAGGTTGTTTAACTTTTTTTTCCAACATTCCCGGAGGTGCAGCTCTATTAAGAGCACTTTTTGAAGTGAAAAACAAAAAACTAGAACGTCATTTATTCGGATTAACATTTAAAAACCCTGTAGGCTTAGCCGCAGGATTCGATAAAGATGCTCGCTGGTTTAACGAACTGGCTAATTTAGGCTTTGGTTTTATAGAAATTGGTACACTTACCCCAAAAGGTCAAATTGGTAACCCCAAACCTCGCTTATTTAGAATTACGGAAGATGAAGGGCTAATCAACCGAATGGGATTTAACAACCTAGGAGCAGAAGATGCTATTAAACGATTAAAAAACAGAAAAACTGACATCGTTATTGGTGGCAACATCGGGAAAAACACAGCCACATCCAACGATGATGCGTTGGATGATTACTTATTTAATTTCAACACCTTACACGATTACGTAGATTATTTTGTGGTGAATGTAAGCTGTCCGAATGTAAAAGATTTAACCAAATTGCAAGACACCCCTTTCCTATTGAACTTATTGGGCGAGCTTAAAAAAATCAACCAGACCAAAGCAAAACCTAAACCCATTTTATTAAAAATTGCTCCCGATTTAAACAACTCTCAACTAGATGAAGTAATTGAGATAGTAGCCCAAACCAAAATTGATGGTATTATAGCTACCAACACTACTACTTCCAGAGAAAACTTAACAACTTCTCCAAAAGAAATTGAAGCCATTGCCAATGGTGGTTTAAGCGGAAAAGCATTAAAAGAACGCTCTACAGAAGTAATTCGCTACTTAGCTGAAAAATCTAACAAAGCGTTTCCTATTATTGGTGTGGGAGGAATACATTCTGCAGCTGATGCTATAGAAAAAATAGAAGCCGGAGCAGATTTAGTTCAGATTTATACCGGATTTATTTATGAAGGTCCCGGGTTAATTAAAGCAATAAATAAAAAGATATTAGAGCATGGTTAAACTAATTGAATGTCCGAGAGATGCTATGCAAGGCTTGCATGATTTTATTCCTACGGATATAAAAGCAGCCTACATCAATCAACTTTTAAAAGTAGGTTTTGATACCATTGATTTTGGCAGTTTTGTTTCTCCAAAAGCTATTCCTCAGTTAAAAGATACTACAGAAGTACTTTCTAAGTTAGATTTATCGGCTACAAAAAGTAAATTATTAGCCATTATTGCCAATACTCGCGGAGCAAATGATGCTGTTTTATTTGAAGAAATTGACTACTTGGGTTTCCCGTTTTCTATATCAGAAACCTTTCAACAACGGAATACTAATTCAAGCATTTCACAATCGTTAAAAACAGTAGAAGAAGTGCAGTCGCTTTGTGTAAAACACAACAAAAAATTAGTGGTTTATATTTCTATGGCTTTCGGAAACCCTTATGGCGATGAATGGAACAGCGATATTGTAATTAATTGGACAAAAAAGTTAGCTGATTTAGGCATCGAAATAATTGCTTTAAGCGATACTATTGGCGTTTCCAATAAAGAAAACATCAGTTATCTGTTCAGCAACATTATCCCTGAATTCGCTACTGTAGAAATTGGAGCTCACCTCCATACTACTCCTGATACATGGAAAGAAAAAATTGTTGCTGCCTATGAAAACGGTTGCCGAAGATTTGATGGAGCTATAAAAGGTTTTGGCGGCTGTCCTATGGCTACCGACAAACTTACCGGAAACATGCCTACCGAAAATTTGGTAAAATATTTTAACGAAATTAATGTAAATACCAATATTGATACAATTGAATTTGAGAAAAGCTTATTAGCTGCTAATAACGTATTTTTGTAATTAGTTAATTATTCTCCGATTAACAAATAACCACTAACGTTCAACTACTTAAACATCTCATTGGCTTTCAACCACAACGGATCATCTGATGGCACCGGGGCAACTACTTCCATTTGTTCTTTGCGAACAGGATGTAAAAAACTAATCTTTCTTGCGTGCAAGCTAATTGAAGCATCCTTATTAGAACGGTTAAACCCGTATTTTAAATCTCCCTTAATCGGACAGCCCATTTCCGACAACTGCACTCTAATTTGATGGTGTCTACCGGTTTTCGGTAAAATCTCCAACAAAAAATAGTTATCAAAATCGAAAATTATTTTATAGGTTAATTCGGCAATTTTAGCCCCTTGAAACATGGTTTCCTGAGCAAAAGATTTATTCTTAGCTTCATTCTTTTTTAAGTAATGAATCAACTTACCTTCTTTATTTTTTGGTGGATTTTTAACTATTGCCCAATAGATCTTTTGAATTTCTTTATCTTGAAACATCTTATTCAACCTCATTAAAGCCTTGCTTGTTTTCGCAAAAATTACAATTCCGCTGGTAGGTCTATCAATTCGGTGCGGAGTACCAATAAAAACATCTCCCGGTTTGTTGTATTTTTGTTTAATGTAGCGTTTCACCTTTTCACTCATAGGCTCATCGCCTGTTTTATCACCTTGCACAATTTCTCCCGAGCGTTTGTTTACAATAATAAGGTGATTGTCTTCAAAAAGAATGTCTAAATCTACGTTGGATTCCATTAAAATAAGTAATGATTAAAGCTGCAAAGCTACTTAGTATTTTAAACAACTTTATTCCGAAAGGATAATATTTTGCTCCAGCTCTTCTTTATATAAATTCCTGTCTTTAATCCATAGTTTCTTTTCTATGGTTTTTCCTGTATTATCAGCTATTTTTAAGACATATTTATTAGGAGGCAAAATCATAATATAGCTTCCTTTATTATGATTCACTTCAAAAATACCTTGTAAATCGCCACCTTCTTCTTTAAAGGCTTCTATTTGCATAGAATAATTTACTAAAGTAGAATCTCCATTATAAACCATTCCTTTTACAGTAGTTAGTTGAGTTGCTTCATCCTTTAATTCAACCCTGTAAATGTCTAAATCTCCTTCCGAATCACTTCTATAAGCTGATAAGTAAACAAATTGTTTATTTTCTGAGAAACAGATACTTGTATTATCGTCTGGCGTATTTAGCGGATAACCAATGTTTATGGGTTTCGACCAAGTTTGTGTTTCTTCATCAAAAGTAGATTTAAACACATCATAACCACCAATACTGTTATGCCCTTCTGATGCAAAATATAAAGTTTTACCTTCATCAATTAAATAAGGATTAATCTCATTTAAATTGGTATTGATATGCTCTCCCATATTAGATGGATTTCCCCACTTTCCATTAGGTAACTTTTTCACAAAATAAAGATCTGAAGCTCCATAACCCTCTTTTTTCTCGCTCGAAAAAACCATCAATTGACCATCGTTGGAAATTGTGGCACTAAGTTGTTTGGAGCTTTTATCATTAATTAATTTGTTATCAATTTTTTTGGCTTTGGTATAAGAGCGTTTTCCCATTTCTGCCATGTACAAAGTATTTTTTTCTTTAGGATTGTCCACATAATAAAACACATAATTACCATTTTCAGAAATTCCCGCTACTTGCTCATTACCATAAGAATTAGGATAATTAATAGAACGTGTTTTAGACCATTTTCCACTTCTAAAAGTTGATCCGTAAATGTCTGCTGTGTAATACCCTTCTAAATCATAAATTCTACCGGTTGTTCCTTCTCTTCTGGTGGTAAACATTAGCTGGTATTCGTTTGGAGTAATAATAGGAAAATATTCTTTTCCTTTTGAATTGATATATTTACCTAAATTTTCAAAATGGGTACTCACCGGGAACTTCACTAATTGCTTGGCATTGTTACACATATTAATTCTTCTTCGACTTTTTTCGGCCATTTCCGAATTAGCATCATTTTCTATGTATTTCTCAAACATTTTAATGGCTAAATCATACCTGTTGGTTAAATGATAGCCCTTCCCTAAATAGTACCACACCTCATTAGAAACATCAGACTTTTTAGAAACTTGTTCCAACATTTTAATTCCATCTTCCCACTCGTAAGAATTAAGCAAACTCACGCCAAATCTAAATTTAAATTCAGTGTTATTTTGATTCTTTTTATACAATTCTCTATAAAGCTCTTTGGCTTTCATAAAATTACCATTGCTATACATTTTATTAGCATTATCAGGTAATTCGTAATGTAATTTTTGCCCCAATAATGTTTGAGAAATTAACACCACTAATAGCAAAATTGTACGTTTCATTTTCATGGTGGAAAAATAGTAATAATATTTAAAAAAATGTTATAATTTTTTATTTTAGTTTACCCTCCCTCTTTTTTTTGAATTTCCTTTCGTTTTCAATCTGAAAACTTTATTTTCAAAATGAAAAAAAACAAGTTGTCTTAACCCATCTACCCATACAAAATAAAAGTAGTTAAAACCCTTATCCTTATTAATAATTAAAGCATCTTGTTAAATTCCATTTAAGTAATGGTATTTGGTTTGTCTGATATAAATCAAAATATACTTTATATGGAAAATAGTGGTAAAAAATTGAAAATAGCAGTGTTAGAAGATAGCTCTTTTTACAATAAAATTATTTGTAAAAAGCTGGATTACTACACCAAATTGCTTGCCGATGCTAAAGGTTTTAAATATGAAATTGAATCTTATGCTCATTTTGATGATTTCTTAAGAAACCTAAAAGCAGATACAAACATTGTATTTTTAGATTACTACTTAGGAGAGGGTGTTACTGCTATTGATGTAATGGATGTAATTCAAAAAAAATGTGCTGATTGTAAAATAGTAATCATTTCTCAATCGAGTAATCCGTTTACAGCAGA
This sequence comes from Flavobacteriales bacterium BRH_c54, assembly GCA_000961845.1. Lineage (GTDB taxonomy): Bacteria > Bacteroidota > Bacteroidia > Flavobacteriales_E > Vicingaceae > BRH-c54. The sequence goes on along the minus strand of LADZ01000007.1, from coordinate 28,489 downwards.
AAAAACCATTAATAATGGTGCTGCTGCTTTTATTTATAAAGATAAGGACGCTCTAGAAAAGTCGTGCTATTTTGTAGAAGAATTTACCAATGTTAATTTTTCTTAACCCTACAAAACAAATTATGACTTTACCTAAAAAATATCGTATTTTAGTGGCTGATAGCGATTTAAAATTTCAGCGTCAATTATCAAGAATATTGAATAATGTTGTTGATGATTATGAAAATGCTACCATTGAGCTTTTTACAGAAACCAATATTCAAAAAACAAATGAACAGGTAAAAAACAAGCTCGATTTGGTATTTTTAGATGCTGCTTTTTTTATAAATAATGATGAAGTTTTGCTGCCTAATTTATTTAAAAACAGCCCCGATTGCATCATTGTTTTGCTAACTTCTGACGGAATTAGTACTGATATTACAAAAGTAATTAAGACATTTCAGAAGTATAACCAGTTGTTTTTTGGAGAACATTTATTAAAAGATAACTACTCTGATGAAATAATAAGCTTCTTTTGTAGAGGATATATTGATAGAATTGTGTATCATTAAGAAAAACTAAATAAACTATGAATAAAAGAACCGCTTTTCAATATAAAATTCTCGCCATAATGATGGTAATTATGGTGTTAGTGAGTATTACCGGGATTTATGCTTATAAACGTTTTTCACAAATAGTTACGAGTATTAGTAAAGAAGCTCGTGTTGACATGAGATTAATCACAGCAAAATCATTAATGAATGATGTTGCTGAGGCTGAAAATAGCGTTAAATCTTATAGTCTTATTAGAGACACTTTATATTTAAACAAATTTTACAAAGCAGCAGAAAGATCTAACGATAAACTTAGGAGACTTCATAAGTATAGTGCAGATAAAAAAATATTGTCGCACGAGATTGATACCTTAGAAATTTTAATAGCAGAAAAATTTAATGTTCTTAATGAACTTTTAGTAATTCAAGATAAGTACCGAGTTCAAACTGCTTTAGATAAGGTAATTATAAATATAGAAAAAAAAGATACCGCTAACAATGGTAAACTTATAGAAGAAACTACCAAAACAGAACTTAAACCTAATATTATTCAGAGAATATTTGGTAAAAAAAACAAACCTGATTCTACTGAAAAAAGCGAAAAACAATATAGCATTGAAGAAATTAATGAAGAAATTACTTCCATTAAAAAAGAAGAAAAAAACATTGAAACTGTTCTTAAAAATCAAGAGTTAACTTTATTAGTACAAGATAAAGAAATAAGTAAACGAATAAAAAACCTGTTAAATGTAATTGAAGCTAAGGAATTACTTTCTATAGCTATCCATACCGAAGAGGCCGAAAAAGCCATGAAAGAAACCAATACACAAATTGCTATTTTTTGTGTATTAACCGCTTTGTTGTTAGTAATTATGGCATACATTATTATAAATTATGTGCAGAACAGTGCCCGATATAGAAAAATTCTTAAACAAGCTAAAGCAAAAGCAGAAGACTTAGCCGTTACTAAAGAAAGATTTTTAGCTAATATGAGTCATGAAATCAGAACTCCTATGAATGCTATTGCTGGTTTTACAGAGCAAATAGACAAAGGACCGCTAACCCCTGAACAAAAAGAGCAATTAACCATGGTACGTAAGTCTATTGATCACTTACTTTATTTAATTAATGATGTGTTAGACTTTACCAAACTTCAATCGGGTAAGTTAAAATTAGAATCTATTGGTTTCAGACCAAATGAATTTGTAAGAGACGTTATCACTTTTGTTAAGCCATTAGCAAAAGAAAAACAGATTGAAATTAAATGTGATATAAAAACTGATGATGGATTAATTTTATTAGGAGATCCTTTTCGACTACGACAAATTTTACTTAACCTCATTAGCAATTCTATTAAATTTACAGAAAAAGGTTCTATATCTGTTCAACTCACTCAAGTAATGAAAAGTAGCCACTTTACCAATATTCGATTAGAAATAACCGATAGCGGAATTGGTATGAAAAAAGAGCAATTAAAAAAAGTTTTTAGAGAGTTTGAACAAGCCGAAGTAAGTACTTCTAGAAACTACGGAGGAACAGGTTTAGGGCTTTCTATTGTAAGTATGTTGGTAAAATTACACGAAGGAAAAATTGACATTATAAGTAGTCCAAATAAAGGAACAACAGTATCTATAGAAATCTCTTATCCTTTAGGAACCGAAGCAGAAATTGAATTATATGAAAAAGTAGAAAAAGAAAGTGATAGCAATTTAACACTTCCTGAAGGATTAAAAATACTAATTGTTGATGATGAAGAATATAACAGAAAATTACTGTCTACTATTTTAAAAAAATATCCTGTAAGTTATACTGAAGCTATAAATGGGGTTGAAGCAATTATGGAAGTCAAAAGAAACAACTATGATTTAATTTTGATGGATGCAAGAATGCCTAAAATGGATGGTATTGAAGCTACAAAAAGAATTCGTAGACTAAACGGCAGTGCAAAAAGTAATATTCCTATTATTGCATTAACTGCCGCTGTTACAGAAGAAAACAAAAAAGAATACAAATTTGCGGGAATGAATGGTTGTTTAGCTAAACCTTTTAAAGAAAAAGAATTGTTACAAGAAATTAATAACTTAATTGAATTAAATAACAATACAGATACAACTGAAGCACCAATTGATTCTGAAAAAGAAGCGAACAGTTTAGACTTATCTGCTCTAAAAGAACTTAGCAATGGTGACAAAGCATTTTACACCGATATGCTACAAACCTTTTTACAAACAACCACCACCGGTATTAGTGAAATGGAAAAACTACTAAAAGACAAAAACTATGAAATTATTGCCGAACATGCTCATAAAATCTCAGCTCCTTGCAAACATTTAGGTGCCGATTTACTTTATAATCTTCTTAAAGAAATTGAAGAAAATTGCAGAAACAACACTAACTTAGATGATGTAAGCGATTTAATAGAAAAAATGGTGACAGAATATAAAACTATAAACGAATTAATAAATAAAGAACTAACAAAAAACTAATTTATGGAAAATAAGCCTTTTAAAATATATGTGGTGGAAGACAATGAATGGTATAATAAACTGTTGGTACATAACTTATCTCTAAACCCAGATTTTGTGGTAGAGTCTTTTCTTAACGGAAAAGAATTAGTAGCTGCGTTAACCAAAAAACCAGATGTAGTTACCTTAGATTATCGTCTGCCGGATATTGATGGAGAAAGTTTATTGAAGAAAATAAAAGATTATGATCCAAACATTGAAGTTATTATAATTTCCGAACAAGAAGAAATTGAAACAGCTGTAGATTTATTAAAAGCAGGAGCTTACGATTATATTGTAAAATCAAAAGACATTAAAGACAGGTTAATAAACACTGTAAATCATATTAAGAAAAATGCAAAACTAAAAAACCAATTAGTAACACTACAAAAGGAAGTTCAGGGCAAATATGCTTTTGAAAAATCTATCATTGGCACTAGTGCTGCATTAAAAAAAGTATTTGAACTTATTGCAAAAGCTACCGAAACCAATATAAGTGTAACCATTACTGGCGAAACAGGCACGGGTAAAGAAGTAGTCTCAAAAGCTATACATTATAATTCTCCAAGAAAAGACAAACCTTTTGTTGCCGTAAATATGGCTGCCTTACCGGCAGAACTTATAGAAAGTGAACTGTTCGGACACGAAAGAGGTGCTTTTACCGGTGCCGACACTCGAAGAAAAGGAAAATTTGAAGAAGCCGGAGGTGGAACCTTATTTTTAGATGAAATTGGTGAAATGGACATGAATTTTCAAGCCAAACTTTTAAGGGTTTTGCAAGAAAAAGAAGTAACCAGAGTTGGTGGAAATGAAGTAATAAAAGTGAATTGTAGAATTATTGTTGCCACCAACAGAAATCTTCAAGAAGAAGTAAAAAATGGTAAGTTCAGAGAAGATTTATACTACAGGCTTTTTGGTTTGCCAATTCATCTTCCTCCACTAAGAGAAAGAGATAACGACACCTTACTTTTAGCCAAATTTTTTATTGATGCATTTTGTAAAGAAAATAATATGGAACCAAAATCTATTAGCGAAAATGCCAGAAAAAAATTGCTTAGCTACAATTGGCCAGGAAATATCAGAGAACTAAAATCTGTTATTGAACTAGCTGTTGTAATGTCGTCAGAAAAAGAAATTACTGCCGATGATATTTCTCTAAGTTCTAACGATGCTTTACCTAATGTACTTACAGATGAAATGACCATGAGAGAGTATGAAATTAGAATAGTAAATCATTATATGCAGAAATGTAACAACAACACTAAATTAGTTGCCGACAAACTTGCTATAGGACAAACTACTGTTTACCGTTTATTAAAAGAAGATAAAAAATCAAAATAACTATATAACCCAACTAAAACCTAACGCCATGAAAACACAAGAAAAATTGATCTACATTGTTGAAGACAGTAAAATTATTGCCGACATACTTGCTAAAGTTATAAGCTCCGTTCCTAATACAAAAACAAAAGATTTTTGTAATGGAGAATCTATGCTTAATCAACTTAATTATGAAATGCCCGATATGATTTTTTTAGACTATTACCTCTATGAAAATGGGAGAAAAATTAATAACAACTCTACCACCATGAATGGTGAACAAATTTTTAATGAAGTAATGAAAGTTAATCCGGATATTCCTGTGGTACTACTTACCGGTCTTGATGATTATAACATTATTGAAAAAATGAAAGCCAGTGGCATTTGTTGCGTCATCCATAAAGAAGTAGATGATATCTACAACTCGGTATTAGACTGTGTTCAAAAATACTTACCACAAACTGTTTAGTATTTTCATTTTGAAAATCATTTCTCCATAATGGAAACTATCTAAGTTTCTCAACCAAAATAAACCACTGAAATTCAGTGGTTTATTTTTTATCCCTACCCATGGCACAAGAATGGAATAACCCTATTCGAACAATTAAAACTAATAGCCATGAAAACAATGAGAACAAAGAAAAAACTGAAGATTGTAATTGTTGAAGACAACTTGTATTACAATAAAGCACTTACTCATTATTTAAACACATTGTGTAATTCAGCTGTTTATCCGGAATTTGATTTTGAAATCAAATCTTACCTAAATGCGCACGATTGTATTGAAGAGTTAGAAGACGACACTAACATCATGGTACTCGATTATTATTTAGAAAATAAGGAGGAAGACGATATACTAACCGGAGCAGACATTGTTAAAGAAGCTAAAAAACATTGCGACAATTGTGAAATCATAATGATGAGTTCTCAGCAAAATGCACACACCACAAGTGAATTAATGAGACAAGGTGTTTATGATTATATAGATAAAACAGTAAACTCTAAAGATAGATTAGGTGCTGTTGTACAAAAATTGCTTACCAAAGAATTTAAAGAAGAACCAGAGGAATTAATATAAATCCAATAAAAATCAACTAATAAATATGTTAAACCAAAAATTAGAAATCATGAAAACAAAAGAAAAAAGTAACAACAAAATGCTTAAAAATGTATTGCTAACATTTTTTATCGTAGCAGCCTTAGGAGCAACATTTTTTGCCTATAAACAATACGATGAAAATGTTCAGCTTCAGGAATTTTTTGAACACGAAAAACTTGCTATGGAAGAACATGTTCAACAATCTTTCGATCAAATTGAAGCCAATTTAGCTCAAATTACAGCAACAGAAAACAACCTGAAATTCAACTTTGACGAAGGCAATATTGAGACTGGCACAACTCAGAAAGAAAGAATTCAGCAAGAAATTAACTTTATAGAACACTTAATTGCAGAAAACAAAAGAATTATTGAAGACCTTAACAATCAGGTAACAGATAAAAACAAAAGACTAGCTTCTTTTGGTAAAAAAATAGCAGGACTCAATAAAAAAATTAAAGATTATGAGGCACAAACTGCCGAGCTGAAAAAAGCTAATGATTTACTTGCTAAAAGCTTAGAAGAATTAACCGTTGAAAACAATTTCTTGAGTTTAGAAAATGAACACCAAAAGTTTTTGTTGGAAGATACCGAGAAAATAATTGCTCAAAAAGATGATACCATTAACATGGCTTTTTATGTAACCGGTACTTTTGATGAGTTAAAAGAATCAAAAATTGTTGCTAAAGAAGGTGGAATTATAGGAATTGGAGCTACTAAATCGTTGCAAGAAGATTTTGAGAAAGGCGATTTTATACAAGTAGATAAACGAAATGTAAAAACCATTCCTGTTTATAGTAAAAAAGCTGAAATTATTACTAACCATTCAACAGATAGTTACGAGTTAATAGAGGAAAATGGTATAGTAAACTACATTAAAATTACTAACCCCGATTTATTTTGGGAAAAAAGTAAATTCTTAGTAATTGAAACTAAAGAAAGTAGTCAAGTAAGTTTAGCCAACAAATAATCCTAATCTCCTTAATTTCACTCAACAGAACATCCCGAAGCTTTAATAAGCTTCGGGATGTTTTATTTTATTATACTCATCTAATAAACATATTTTTAAAGTAATATTTATATATTTGGAAAATTATAAGTCTAATAAAATAAAGTATTACGAATATAACATTCAAAGTTTAAGTATGGATAAGAAAAAAATAATTGGAATAGTAGTTGGGTCAATAACCTTTATACTGGTTTATGTTAGTATTCAACAAATAGTATTTAAATCTCCATCATTTGATAAGCAAATGATGCAAACCGCCAGCGAACTAAATAAATCTTGCCCCATTATGGTTGACAGTGAAACAAGACTTGATAATGCTATAGCACTTCCTGAAAATACATTTCAGTATAACTATACTTTAGTAAATATGAACAAAGAAAATATGAATGTTTCCGAAGCTGAAGACTTCTTGCAACCAAACATATTAAATAGTATAAAAACAAATCCCGATCTAAAAGTTTTTAGAGACAATAATGTAATTATGGTTTACAACTATAAAGACAGTAATGGTAATCATTTATTTAAATTAATTTTTGAACCATCTCAATATAAATAGATAAAGTCTTAATAACACAGCAGAAAAAAAGAAAGAACAATTAATAAAAGCATCAAGTCTTAATTGGTAGTTTTTAAACAATAATATTTTCAGCTCTTAACTAAGAAGATTTCTCTGGTTTCATCTTACTAAATTTCTTTCGAAATAACAATACCACTAAAAAGCAATAAGTATCTTTTTCATTTTGAAAATGATTTTTCATTATTGAAAAAGTAGTACAATCATAAAAAACTTCAACAAACTGTATTTCAATTATTTAAAAAGCATTAATCAATTTGGTATGTAGTTAGTTTTAAGGTTAATCAAACCATAAAAACTAAAAATCATGAAAACAACAAAAATTTTATCAGCAGTATTAATGGCAGTTTTTGTAACTGCTAATGTAAACGCTCAGGACGGTGATAAAATGCCCGATTTAGCAATTAATTCAACCAGTTACAAAACCGCTATTGGGTTAAGAGCCGGTGAAACTTCCGGATTAACCATAAAACAATTTGTTGGTAGCAGTACAGCTTTAGAAGGAATTATAGGAGTTTGGAGTCATGGTATTAGTGCTACCTTATTGTACGAAAAACATGTGCCTGCTTTTGATGTAGACGGACTAAATTGGTACTATGGTGCTGGTGGTCACGTAGCTTTTGAAGCCGGTAGAAGGTTAGTTTATTACAGAAATGACAGATATTACCGATACAATGAAGGCAATGTCGGTTTAGGAATTGATGGTATTATAGGTATGGAATACAAAATCCCTTCTATTCCATTTGCACTTAGTTTAGATGTAAAACCTTATGTTGAAGTAATTACTAACGGAAGAGTTTGGACCTCTTTAGATCCCGGATTAGGAATTAAAGTGACCTTTTAATAAATAATAAAATTATAAATCTTAAAAAATTATGGCCATGAAAACAATGATAAGAATGTTCATTCTAACTGCACTAACAATAGGACTATTTATTGTTGGATGTACAAAAGATGAAATGAACACAGGTAAAATGATGATAAAAATGACAGATGCCCCTGCAAATTTTACAGAAGTAAATGTTGAAGTACAAGAAATTCAGGTGCATTATGCCAACAATAACAACACTAATGGTTGGGTAACTTTAAATACCAATGCCGGAATTTATAACTTACTTGATTTGCAAAATGATGTTTCAGTAGTAATTGTCGATCCTCAAAATTTGTCTATAGGAAAAATTACCCAAATGAGATTAATTTTAGGACAACAAAATACGGTTGCCACAACAGACTCCATCTATCCGTTAAAATTAGCTAGTCAAGATGAAACAGGGTTAAAAATTGTTACTCCATTTAATATAGTAGCTAATAAAACCATAAGTATTTTGGTAGATTTTGATGCCGAACAATCTGTTGTAGTTGAAGGTGATGGATCATTTAGATTAAAACCGGTTATTAAGATAAAAAGTGTTGAATATTACTAAGTTGCAAAAAACTAAAAACTAAAAACTAATATAACTTATTAACCTTAAAACTTAACTGTTATGAATTACTTAAGAATTACCATTCTCTTAACTATTTTTAGTTTTGCTTTTGGATGTAAAAAAGACGATTCATTTAAGCCTAGTTCGGGTTATATAGAACCAGTTGATTTCTTGTCAGACAAGAAATATAAGATGTTGATTGTAGAAATTAACTATGTTCAAGGTTATATGCCAACTAAGGAAACAGTAGATAACATCGTTAACTTTCTTTCAACAAGATTAAACAAACCTAAAGGTATAAAAGTGACTATGAAAAGCATTCCTTCTCCAAGAAAATCATCCTTCTCTTATAGTGATGTAGTTTATTTGGAAAAAATGCACAGAAAACATTTTCCTTTAGGAGATATTTTAACTGCTCACATTTTGTTCTTAGATGCCGGATATATTCAAGATACTGACAATACAAAATATTTAGGAATAGCTTATGGAACAACATCTATAGCCATATTTCAAAAAACAGTAAGTGATTATTCCGGTGGAATTACACAGCCAACTAACGAAGTATTAGAAACTACAATCGTTAATCACGAATTTGGACATGTGTTGGGATTGGTAAATAATGGCACCTCTATGCAAACCAATCATCAGGATAACGATCACGGACACCATTGTGACAATGATGAATGTTTGATGTATTACGCTATGGAGACTACTGATATTGTTGGCAACTTAGTTGGTGGAAACATTCCTGGATTAGACCAAAATTGTATTACTGATTTAAAAAATAATGGCGGCAAGTAGAGAAAAACGCTTGGATGGATTGTAATTGCCATCCAAGCGTTTTTATTTAAATTCATATTTTTAAAGCTAAAAATCAAATTGTTATTAAAAGCTATTAGATTGTGTATAAATTAGACGATTAAAAAATTCTTAACAAAAAAAGATTGTTGACTTTTGTTTTTATCTAACTACAAACTAAAAAGCTTACATGAAACGACTATGAGTAAAATTTTTTCACACAGGAAAATGATTATTTTAAGAGTTACATGTGACCGATAAAAAACAATAATTATAATCACATGAAAGCATCTGATTTATTCATTAAAGCACTCGAAAACGAAGGTGTAAAATACATTTTTGGTGTTCCGGGTGAAGAAAACTTAGATTTTCTTAACTCCTTAAAAAATTCAAATATTCAACTTATCATTACCCGACACGAACAAGGGGCGGGTTTTATGGCAGCAACTTATGGCAGACTAACAGGAAAACCCGGTGTTTGTATTGCTACGTTAGGTCCCGGAGCTACTAATTTTGTTACCCCGGCAGCTTATGCTCAACTAGGTGGAATGCCCATGTTTATGATTACAGGTCAGAAACCTATTAAAAAAAGTAAACAAGGTAGATTTCAAATTGTTGATATTGTTGATTTAATGAGACCTATTACCAAATTTACTAAACAAATTGTGAATGCCAATAATATTGCTCCTTTAGTAAGAGAGTGTTTTCGTTTAGCTACAGAAGAACGTCCGGGAGCAGTTCATTTAGAATTACCTGAAGATATTGCTATTGAAGATGTTGCCAATCAGGTTTTTGAAGTATCTGATTGTAGCATTCCTACTGCTGATGAAAAAGTGATTCAACAAGCCGTAGAAATGATAGAAAAAGCTAAAATGCCATTATTATTAATTGGTGCAGGAGCTAACAGAAAAAATACAAGTAAAGCCCTTACCGATTTCGTTGAAAAAACAGGTATGCCTTTTTTTAATACTCAAATGGGAAAAGGTGTAGTTGACGAAAGACATAAACTATATTTAGGTACAGCAGCTCTTTCTGATAGTGATTTCTTGCATTGTGCCATCAACAGAGCCGATTTAATCATTAATGTTGGTCATGATGTAATTGAAAAACCACCATTTTTTATGGAACATGGCGGTACAAAAGTCATTCATATCAATTACTTTCCTGCTCAAGTAGATGCTGTTTACTTTCCTCAATTAAATGTAGTTGGAGATATTGACGATTCCATTGAACAAATAACTAAAACCATTACTAACTCGCCCAATTGGGATTTTTCGTATTATGAAAGAATTACCAACGAAGTGGAAATGCATTTATCCAAATATGCTCAGGATAAACGTTTTCCTACTTTACCTCAACGATTGGTAAATGTAATGAGAAAACTTATTCCTGATGATGGAATTGTATCGCTTGATAATGGAATTTATAAAATTTGGTTTGCTAGAAACTATAAATGTTACCAAAGAAATACACTTTTATTAGATAATGCCTTAGCTACAATGGGGGCAGGGTTGCCTGCAGCTATGATGGCAAAAATAATTTATCCCGAAAGAAAAGTGGTAGCTGTTTGTGGTGATGGTGGTTTTATGATGAACTCTCAAGAAATGGAAACGGCAGTTCGTTTAAAATTAAACTTGGTAGTTATCATTTTAAATGATAATGCTTATGGAATGATTAAATGGAAACAAGAAGGAATGGGCTTTGAAAGTTACGGACTTGATTATGCCAACCCGGATTTTGTTAAGTACGCAGAAAGCTACGGAGCAATAGGACACAGACCTACCAACGATGATGAGTTAGTAGTAACCATTGAAAAATGCTTAAATAGCGATGGTGTACACCTTATTGATTTAGCAGTAGATTATTCCTTAAATCACTATATATTAAATGTAATCTTAAAAGAAAAAACGTGTATTTTGTAAATACACAATTAGAAATTAAACAATTAACAAATAACAGAAAATGTTACAAGTAGTATCTCCTTATAATTTAGAATTAATAAAAGAAATTCCTGTAATAGGAAAAAATGAAGTAGAGAAGCAACTTCAAACCGCTTATGCTTTATTTGAAGATCAGTCTAATTGGTTACCGGCACATCAACGAATTGCTATTTTAGAAAAGACTGCAGAAATAATGAAAGGTCGTGTGGAAGAATTGACCAAAATTGCAGCGCAAGAAGGCGGAAAACCTTATATAGATTCTAAAGTTGAAGTACTTAGAGCTATTAACGGAGTAAAATTAGCTGCAGAGCATATTGCTCAGATAAAAGGTGAAGAAATTCCTATGGGATTAACCCAGGCATCAGTAAACAGAATGGCTTTTGTAAGCAAAGAACCGATTGGTGTTGTTGCTTCTGTTAGTGCTTTTAATCACCCTTTAAATTTAACCATTCACCAAACGGTAACAGCTTTTGCAGCAGGTTGCCCGGTAATTATTAAACCTGCTTCTACTACTCCACTTTCTTGCTTAAATTTTATTGAAATTTTAAAAGAAGCAGGAATGCCAGAAGGTTGGTGTCAAGCTGCAGTTTGCGATAGAGAAGCTGCAACTTATTTAGTTACTGATAAAAGAATAAATTATTTTTCTTTTATAGGTTCGGCAAGTGTAGGTTGGAGTTTAAAATCTAAGCTAGCTCCAGGAACAAGATGTGCGTTAGAACATGGCGGTGTTGCTCCGGTTATTGTCGAACCTGATGCTGATTTAACAGAATTAATCCCTGCTTTGGCAAAAGGTGGCTTTTATCATGCTGGACAAGTGTGTGTTTCTGTTCAAAAAGTATTTGTACACGAATCTATTTATGAAAATGTTGCTCAATTATTAGCAACTGAAGCTAAAAAACTAATCGTTGGAGATCCTTTAGATGAAAAAACAGAGGTTGGTCCATTAATTACCCCACAAGAAAACGACAGAGTGGAAGCTTGGGTAAACGAAGCTATTGAAAAAGGAGCTAAAGTACTTTATGGTGGTAAAAAGATTTCTGAAACTTGTTTTGAACCTACCGTATTGTTAAATCCTCCAGCTGATGCAAAAGTTTCTACCGATGAAATTTTTGGTCCTGTAGTATGTGTTTACAGTTATACCAACAGATTAGAAGCTATAAAAATTGCCAACAGTTTAGATGTTCATTTTCAGGCTGCAGTATTTACCAAAAATATAGATGTAGCTTTAGATACAGTTAAGAAATTAAATGCTACAGCTGTAATGGTAAATGATCATACTGCATTTAGAGTAGATTGGATGCCTTTTGGTGGTAGAGATGCTTCCGGAATTGGCATGGGTGGAATTCCTTATTCTATACATGAAATGACTAGAGAAAAACTAATGGTTTTGAAAAGCAAACTGCTTTAAATTACTAATTCATAAAATGTTTATTATTTTTGAATTCAGAAATTAAACTCTGTATTATGAACATTTTCCCCAAATTAAAGACCTTATTCTTTATTGTTTTATTGTTTTCTTTTTCCTTTGCTGTTGCTCAGGATGAAGATACCTATGTTTATGGCGATACGCCAACCAATAACCAAAACAACCAAAATAGAGGCTTTAGCTGGGACAAGGTAGTTCTTGGTGGAAACATTGGGGCTACTTTTGGTGATATTACTTATTTTGAAATTGCTCCTGTTGCAGGCTATTATTTTACTCCCAACATTATTGGTGGTGTTGGTGCCAACTACATTTATTACAACGATAAGTTTATCAACTTTAGCACCAGTATTTATGGTGGTAGAGTTTTTGGACAATACTTAGTAGATTTTGCTCCATTAGTAGCTCATGTAGAAGCAGAAATAATAAATGTAGAAAAATTTAATCGCCAAAGGTTTAATATCTATAATTTTTATGTTGGTGGTGGATTAAGACAAAATTTAGGAGGTAATTCCTACCTTTTCTTAATGGTACTTTGGAACTTAAACGAAACCCAAGAATCATTTTACATTCAGCAAAACCCTGTTTATAGGTTTGGTATTGCTATAGGGTTGTAAAAAAACTTTAGGTGATTTGTAAAAAAATATTTATCTTAACAAGAATTATAAATTACAACTATACAACACCTCCTCTATATGGAAAAAACAATTCAATTCTATAACGATATAATTCACTACTTCCAAACAAATTACATCAATCTTGCTTTCATCCTGTTGTTTGTAATAATAGGGTTTATATTATCTAATTTCATACAAAGTAGAGTAAAATTGCGATTGATAAAAAAATCACCCAATCATATTACGGCTAATTTTACTTCACAAATAGTCGGATTTATTCTTAAATCAATTATTGTTTTTACTACTCTATATTTACTTGGACTGAGTTCTTTTACCAATAAGTTACTTGCCGGTGCCGGATTATTAACTTTTGTAATCGGTTTTGCATTAAAAGATATTGGCGAAAACTTTTTGGCAGGAATTATTCTGGCATTTAAAAGTCCTTTTAGGCTGGATGATTTAATAGAAGTAAATAATATTACAGGACATGTAAAAGACATTAGCATACGAGAAACACTTATAAAAACTCCAGATGGAAAGGATGTTTTTTTACCAAATGCTATCATTCTTAAAAATCCATTATATAATTACACCATTGATGGTTTTTTACGATACGAATTTACAGTGGGTATTGCCTATGAAAACAACCCTACAGAAGCAATAAAGCTGATAATTGAAACGATAAATAATGTTGAAGGCGTTTTAAAAGATGACAAAAAACCTATAATTGCAATTGAAGAACTGGCTACTAATACTATTAATATTAATGTGAAATTTTGGATAGATACCTTTAAGTCTAAAAAGCGATCTGTTCACAACAGTATTCGTTCTCAAGTAATGAATAATGTAATTGAAGCATTAGTAGCAAATGGTTTTAGTTTGCCCGCATCAATTGTTGAGTTGAAAAACTATGAACCTTATGGAAATTTAAAGCTGAATGTTGAGCAACAAAAAAATAAATAATTAAACATAGTGTCCTACCTTTTGGTAAAAACTACTGATAAAATCTGCTTCTAAATATTTTCAGATAATCATCCGGTACTTTGGTTTCAAAAATAACTTCTTTTTTAGTCGTTGGATGGATAAAAGCCAACTGCTTTAGATGAAGTGCTAATCTACCTATGGGATTTTCTGTAGCTTCATATTTTTTGTCCCCAATAATAGGGTGTCCAAGGCTTTTCATGTGCACACGCAATTGGTTTTTTCTTTCTGTTTCTTGGTGAGCTTCTAACAAAGTATAAAATTCATTTTTCTTAATTACCTGATAATGGGTAACGGCCAATTTAGCTTCATCACTTTTACTCGCCACCACATACATCATTAATGCTTTGTTTTCTTTTAAGTAATTCACAATTTTACCTTCATCATTCTCCATAGTTCCTTGTGTAACTGCCAAATACTTTCTATTAGCAATGGTTCTATCCCAATCTTTTTGAAGTGATACCTGACTGTTTTTATTTTTAGCAAAAACCATTAGTCCGGAAGCATCTTTATCCAACCGATGAACAACAAATAGTTTTGCCGTAGGATCATCAAGCTGAACATGATGTGAGATAGTTTTATAAACCGTTTGCATTTTAGTATTTCCTGAAGATATAGACAATAACCCACTCTTTTTGTCCACCACAATAATATCATCATCTTCAAAAACTACCTTTACTCCTTGGTAAGAAAGTTCTCTAAAAGGTTTGTCCCAGCTTACCTTAACCGTATCACCTACTTTCAAAGCATGGTCAAACTGCCTAATAATCTTATCATTAACCATAAATTGCTTTCTTGCCAACATCCCCTTTACTTTATTACGGGTTTTATCCTTAATGTTCTTTAAAAGAAAATTAAGCAATTCATCAGCTTCCTCCACTTTTAGTCGGCTTACTCTGTTTAAATTTTTATTAGACGATTTTTTTTGCATGTTATTTTAAATAAAGCAGCAAAGTTAGGTTAATCGAAAGAATAATATAGATTTAATTTGATATAATGAATAGTGAAAAATTATATTGCTTAATTTCGTTTTTCAAAAAAAGAGATTATGGTTACAAAAGAAAGCATTGTTAAAAATTGGCTTACGCGCTATACAGGAAAGGCTTTAGAAGACTTTGGTCAGTATATACTATTAACTAATTTTAATAATTATGTAGAATATTTTGCTAAAATAAAAAACGTTTCGGTTGAAGGTAAAGACAAAGCTATGCCCAATGCTACAGCAGATGGAATAACCATCATCAATTTTAGTATGGGAAGTGCCAATGCTGCAACCATTATGGATTTATTGAGTGCTATCAACCCCAAAGCATGTCTTTTTTTAGGTAAATGTGGCGGATTGAAAAAGAAAAATAATATTGGAGATTACATTTTACCTATTGCAGCCATAAGAGGCGAAGGAACATCTAACGATTATTTTCCTACAGAAGTCCCTGCCCTACCTGCCTTTACCTTACAAAGAGCTGTTTCTACTACTATAAGAGAGTTTAAAAAAGATTACTGGACGGGAACAGTTTATACCACCAACAGAAGGGTTTGGGAGCATGATGAAGAGTTTAAAAGCTATTTAAGAAAAATTAGAGCAATGGCTATAGATATGGAAACTGCTACCTTGTTTATTACAGGCTTTTATAACAAAATCTCTACCGGAGCATTGTTATTGGTTTCGGATCAACCTATGATTCCTGAAGGCGTTAAAACCGACAAAAGCGACCAAGTAGTTACACATAATTTTGTTGAAGAACACATTAAAATTGGAATTCAATCGTTAGAAGAAATTAAAAACCACGGAATGAGTGTTAAGCATCTTAAATTCTCTTATTCAGAAGATTGATGAAGCATAACGACATACTTAAAGATTTAAAAAATAAGGTATATCATCCCATTTATTTTTTAAGTGGAGAAGAACCTTTTTATATAGATTTGATAAGTAATTTTATTGAAAAAAATGTGTTGGATGAAGCTGAAAAAGAATTTAATCAGCAAATTATTTATGGTAAAGATACTGATATTTCTACCGTTATAGGTGCTGCCAAACGCTACCCTATGATGGCTAATCACAATGTGGTAATTGTTAAAGAAGCTCAACATTTGGTGAAGCAAATAGACCAACTTGATAGTTATTTGGATAACCCCACCAAAAGCACCATTTTAGTTTTTTGCTATAAATACAAAACCTTAGATGGCAGAAAAGGCATCACTAAAAAATTGAGTAAAAAAAGTGTTTTCTTTGAGTCAAAACCCATTTATGAGAACCAAGTTCCCGATTGGATTAACAGTTATCTCAAAGAAAAAAACTACACCATCAATCCAAAAGCTTCTTTTTTGATTGCTGAATTTTTAGGAACAGATTTAAGTAAAATTGCCAATGAACTTGAAAAATTAACCATTAATATTCCTGAAGGCACTGAAATAAATGCTGAAATGGTAGAAAAAAACATTGGTATCAGCAAAGACTTTAACATGTTTGAGTTGAACAAAGCCATTGGTTCTAAAGATATTCTTAAAGCGAATAAAATTATTAACCATTTTGCCAAGAACGAAAAAGAACATCCTATACAAGCTACTATTGCGGTTTTATATATGTTTTTTACTGCCATACTTAAATATCATTACACTAAAGATAAAAATCCTAGAAACATTGCTGCTGCACTAAAAGTAAGTCCTTTTTTTGTAAAAGAATATCAACTAGCCGCCCAAAATTACAATATCAGAAAAGCGGTAAAAATAATTGAATATATTAGAGAATACGACCTAAAATCTAAAGGAGTAAACAATGTTTCTTCATCAAGCGGAGAGCTGACTAAAGAACTTGTTTTTAAGATTCTACATTAACTTTCTTTCTATTTTTAGTTTTTTTAAGTTTTGAGATTTTAAAAATTAGGCTGACGAAGCTCATTATCTTAAATTTGTGTATTAACATCAAAAAAACACCTATGAAAGTTACTCCGGTTGACAAATGGATAATTAATCCCATTCAACGCTTCATAAATAACAGTACTACCAGTGGAATTGTATTATTTTCATCAGCTTTTTTAGCTATAATACTTTCAAACTCACCATGGTCACATGAATTTCATGAACTTTGGGAATTGAAATTTTCTATTGGTTTTAATGGACATTTTATCAATAAAAATCTTCACCATTGGATTAATGATGGTTTAATGGCTGTTTTCTTTTTTGTAGTCGGTTTAGAATTAAAAAGAGAAATTGTTGCCGGAGAACTTAGAAACCCAAAAAGTGCTATTTTGCCAATTGCTGCAGCTATTGGAGGAATGTTATTGCCAGCTACCATTTATCTAATTTTTAATCCTTCCGGGTCTACAGCTGATGGTTGGGGAATACCTATGGCAACAGATATAGCTTTTGCTTTAGGAGTACTTTACTTATTAGGAGACAAAGTGCCGCTATCATTAAAAATTTTCCTTACCGTACTTGCTATTGTTGATGATATTGGAGCTGTATTGGTAATTGCTTTTTTTTACACATCAGATATTAATTTTGTAAGTTTGGCAACAGGCGGTGTTTTTATGTTGATATTAATTATTTCTAATCTTATTGGTATTAGAAATACTATATACTATGCAATAATTGGTATCGGTGGTTTATGGTTAGCATTCTTAATGTCGGGCGTACATGCAACCATTGCTGCTGTTCTAGCTGCAATGACCATTCCTGTTAATGTAAAAATTTCTGAAAAAGAATACATTAAACGCATAAAAAATTTAATCTTTAAATTTGAAGAGGAAGAACCCAATAACAATCCTGCTGTTACGCCAAATCAACTCCACATCATACAAGATATTAGAGATTACTCTAAAAGTGCCCTTACCCCACTTCAACGATTAGAACTCAGAATGTACCCACTTGTTGCTTTTATCATTATGCCCATATTTGCATTAAGTAATGCCGGTATAGTCTTATCTAGTGATTCACTTAATCAAATAATAAGTCCGGTATTTTTTGGCGTTTTTGTAGGTTTATTAGTAGGGAAGGTATTAGGTGTTTATGGAATCGTTTCTATTTTATTAAAGTTTAAATGGGTAACACTTCCTCGCGGTATGAATAAAGTTCATTTATTAGGTGTAGGATTCTTAGCAGCAATTGGATTTACCATGTCATTATTTATTGGTGGATTGGCTTTTATTGATAAAGTTCATATTGAAGAAGCTAAAATGGGGGTACTATTCGCATCTGTTTTTGCCAGTTTTGCCGGTTTTTTTATCATTAAATACGCTAATAAAATCAAGACAATTTAATAGCCTCTTATTCGTTTTTCTTTCTTCATACTGAAGGAACTTTTTCTACTTAAAAAATTATGTAGTTTTGTCTTTATCAACTTCTAAATTAAAAATAATGTATAAACTGATCTTATTAATTGTTTGCTGTATACCAATGTTCGTTTTTGGTCAAGCTTACAAACCAGGTAAAGGTAGTGGACTTTATGGCACTGGTGCTGAAAACATTGATAAAGGTTGGTATTTTGGTTTAGGAGCAACTTACATGTTTCCTTACCTTAGCGAGGAAGAAAGTATTGATTATACCGATTCATTAAACCAAACATTTACTCAAGACTATACAGCTAAACCAACAGGAAAATTCGGTTTATTTGCCGAAATAGGCATGTTTAGAATGAACGACAAAAAAGTAATTAATTATATAGATTATGGCCTTTCTTACAAATGGTTTAGAGGTGGCGAAGATTTTGAGTCTGCCACATTTTTAAACAATAGTTTAATTGCCACACAGCAAACCGAAGCTTCTTACAGTAGTCATACAGCATCATTAAACTTTAATATTGGCAACAGGTATGACATGTCTGAAAAAACATTTTTAGTAAACGGAATTGGACTAGATGCCGATTATTTTTTCATTAAAAGTAGAAGTAATGGAGGTGTAATTTTAGGCCAGCCGCACGAGTTTGTTTCCGACTTTGTTGGCGAGTTACATTATTTTTTCGGAATGGGTTTTAAAACAGGTAAAAGATTAATAATTATGCCCATGATTGAAACGCCTATTTTTGCCATTTATGAATTTAACCATATAAAATCAACGCATAATTATTTTAATACCCGCTCCCGACCATTTATTATAAAAGTTAGGTTTATGATATTGAAGAAAGGTTCTAAATCCTGCCCTCCGGTATACAACCCTATGGGGATTACACCTGATATGTAATGAATTGTTGAACGTTAATAAGGCAAAAACAGATTTTCTTTGATTAAATTTCCAACATTTATAGCCCGTTCAGAATTTAGTAAACATGTTACTACACTTATTGTTGGACAGATAATAGTACATGCCATAGCTTTCTTGGCACTTCCAATTATTACTCGACTATATTCAGCAGAACAAATTGGAGCTTATTCACTTTTTATGGCTCTTTTTATGGTGCTTTCTATGCTGAGCACTGGTAGGTTTGATGCAGCTATTGTTATAGAAAAAAAAGAAAAATCGGCTATAGCACTATGGACATTAGCTACTTTTATTAGCTTTTGGTTTAATATAATACTTTTTATCTTTATCTATTTTTTCCATGAAAATACCTTAGTGTGGCTCAATAAATCGAGTATGGGAGTTTATATTTTATTACTTCCTTTAGCTATTTTCTTTGGTGCTTTAATACGAAGCACTCAGTACTACTTTAACAAACATAAGGGATACAAAACCATTTCCATGTCTGATATACTAAAATCAGGCACAAACTCTACAGGTGGTGTAACTTTTGGATGGTTAGGATACCTCTCAGGAGGATTAATAATTGCAAATGTACTTTCCAATATTATTGCTTTTATTATGTTAGCAGTAAAACTCCCTACTTCTTTTTGGCAAATGGTAAAAACAACCACTGTCCTCGATTTAAAAACTATAGGAAAAAAATACAAAGATTACCTTACCTTCTATACATTGTCAGGGATATTAAGTGCTATTGTTTCCAACGGAACACCTATTTTTATCATTTTCTTTTTTACTGAAAAAACTGCCGGATATTATTTTATGGCAGAAAAAGTGGTAAGCATTCCCATAGGATTATTGGTAGCCGCTATTTCTAGGGTCTTTTATCAACGTGCCAGCGAACTATTTCAAAATGACAAAAAAGGCTTTCTAGCACTCATTTATCGTATTCAAAAAAAAATGTTTTGGGTGTTAGTTCCTCTTTTACTTTTACTTTCATTAGCCGCTCCATCTATTTTTGAATGGTTTGGTAATGATTGGAGACAAGCAGGAGAAATGATTAAGTACTTTGCTATTTTGGTATTATTCAACAATTTAATTTCTCCGGTAGGCTCCATTTCTAATATTATAGACCGATTAGATATTTTACTGTATTTCAATATAACAACAACCATTGTTAGAGCAGTAACCTTTTATATAGGCAGTTTATATTTTAGTTTTGAATATACGCTTTTAATCTCTGCTATTTGCCTTTCGATATGCTATATAGCGTTAGATTCCATTTTGAAAAAATTGGTAAAAAACATAATTGCTTCAACGTAAAAAGTTAGCAAATCTCTTTTTTCTATTCTCAAAAGCAAGATACGTCAAATGACTTATTTTTTTAATATTCCCCCTTCACTAGTTTTGAAGCTCATTATTAAAAAAATATTTTATGAAAAAAATTATCCTTTTATACTTTACTGTAATTTCTTCCTTAACCATTTTAGCTCAAGAAACCATATTAATAAATGAAGAATTTAATGATAACACAAACAATTGGTATATTGCCGATGATGAAAACTTAAAAACAGACGTCACCAAAGGTCATTACCAATTTGAGAATAAAACAACTTCTTCAAGATGGATCTTTACTACTATAAATAACCTCTCTGCTGATGAAGAAGATTTTACTATTGAAATAAAGCTAAAACAAACTAAGGGAGATAAGGATTTGGCTCAAGGAATTTTATTTTCGCTTTACTCGAACAGCGAAGCCTATCATCAATTTTTTATTACAGCTAATGGACAATATAAAATCAACCATTATTACAGTAAAAAAGACCATATAAAAGTTAACTATAAAGAACACAAAGCCATTAATACCGGATTAAAAAGTTACAACACACTTAAAGTGGTAAAAACAGCTAATATTGTCACTTATTACATTAATAACGAAGAAGTTTACAAATCTGGAAATCACAGTTATTACGGCAACAGATTGGCTTATTTTACCGGAGGAAACATAACCATAGAAGTTGACGAATTAAAAGTAACTAAATCTCCTAGAGATATTCATTTAATTGAAAATGCAGATAAAATTGCAGATAAAGTAAAGCTTAGCGACAATGTTAACACTAAATATGATGAGCTTTCTCCCATAATTTCTCCTGATGGTAAAACACTTTATATTAACCGATCTGACTCACCTGAAAATACTGGCCCTGCTGATGATGATCAAGATATTTGGTATTCTACATTAGATGAAAATGGCGAGTGGACATTGATGAAAAACTTTGGAAAACCCCTAAACAATACGGGTAAAAACTTTATGGTTTCTGTTTCTCCCGATAACAACTCATTAGTTGTTGCTAATACTTACAAATCTGATGGTTCTCCTGATGGACAAGGGCTTTCTATTACTTATAAAACTTCTGATGGATGGGAAGTTCCTAAACCTTTTATAATAGAAGATTATTATAATGACAATAAATATGTTTCTTACTTTTTGTGCAACGACAATAAAACATTAATTATGGCACTAGAAAGAAAAGAAAGTTTGGGTGAAAAAGATTTGTATGTTAGTTTCTTAACTAAAAAAAATACTTGGTCTAAACCCAAACACATGGGTAATGTAATCAACACTTTTGGTGATGAAACGAAACCATTTATTGCTGCTGATAATAAAACCTTATATTTTTCTACTGACGGACATAAAGGTTTTGGAGATGTAGATATTTTTACATCTAAAAGGTTAGATGATAGTTGGACCAATTGGAGTACACCAAAAAATATGGGAACAAAAGTAAATTCTCCCGGATTTGATGTTGGTTATTTTTTAGATGCAAAAGGAGAAACTGCCTACCTATCTTCTCGTGGAGATATTTATAAAATAGAAAATGCCGAAAAACCGGAACCTATTACTTTCGTTTCAGGAATAGTTTATAATAAAAAAACCAACCAACCAATGCAAGCTAATATAAAATATTATGATATTGAAACTAATGTTGAACTTGGAGTAGCTACTTCCGACCCAATTACAGGTGCTTACAAAATAGTTCTTCCTCCCGGAAAAAAATACAGTTTTATAGCTCAACAAAAAGAATTTTATCCTATTAGTGAAAATATTGATTTAAAAGCTGTTTCTGCTTATAACGAGTTTGCAAAAAACTTATATTTATTGCCTATTGAAAAAGGAGAGGCAATTAGATTAAACAACATTTTCTTTGAATTTAATAGCGCAGATTTAATGCCTGAATCTTTTAATGAAATTGACAGATTATTTGATATCTTAAATGAAAACCCAAAATTGAATATTGAAATTGGTGGACATACAGATGACCAAGGTAGTGAACAATACAATAACAACCTTTCTGAAAACAGAGCCAAATCTGTATTAAACTATTTAATTGAAAAAGGGATAAACAAAAACCGATTAACTGCTGTTGGTTATGGAAAATCTTCTCCGGTCGTAGCTAATGATAGTGATGAAAACAGAGCTTATAACAGACGTGTTGAATTTAAAGTATTATAATCATTAATAAAGACTGGGAATACCCTATTAGTTATAAACACAACACCTAATTCTTGGCAATTTTAAAACCAATTTTTGCAATAAAATAATATCTATCTAATTTCCTAAATATAAGAATTTTATACCCTCTATTATATTAATTTCAATGACAATTACTTCGAATTGATAAATTTCTTATAAATACAATCTAGATAAAATCTATATATTCTTAAACAAAAAATCACTTTATTCGTACCATTGAACTGAAAAAAAAAACATTTTTTTGTCCACTGAGACAACCTATTTTAAAAAAATTAAGACTATAATTGTAGCGTAAATAGCTGATTAAATTATACATTTACAAAAAAACTCTGCAACTATGGCAAATAAAATACTTATTCTTTTTTCGTGTCTAATTTTAATGATTGGTGTTAAAAGCCAAACCGTAATTTGGACAGAAGATTTTCAAAACAACTGTGCTTCTGCTTGTTTGGCAAGTGGTTATGCAGGAACTAATGGAGCTTGGACCATTACAAATGTAGGAGCTAATGACCCTGAAGCAAATGAATGGTTTGTTAGTGGAGCAGAATGTGGAAATGCAGCTGGAGCTTGTGGTTCTGCCTGTGCTAGTACAGACCCTTCACTACATGTTGGAAATGTTGCTGTCGCTGTGCTAGGTCTTCCTGCTGACAATGGTGCTGCATATAATGCAGGTGGATTATGTGGCTCTTTCTTTTGTGTTCTAACTGATAAAAGAGCTGAATCTCCAACCATAAATTTAACAGGTCAAACAAATATTACGTTGAACTTTAATTATATAGAAAATGGAGATGGAGCTTTAGATGATGCTTCGCTTTGGTATTTTGATGGAGCTACATGGACATTATTAGACCCATTAGCCAAACCGCCTTTAGGTGCTTGTACTCCACAAGGTTTATGGACTGCTTTTTCTATTCCTTTGCCTGCTTCTGCAAACAACAATGCCAATGTTAAAATTGGTTTTAGATGGGTTAATAATGATGATGGTGTTGGAAATGATCCGTCTTTTGCCGTGGACGATATTACCTTAACTATTCCTGCCACAGCTGGACCAAATGCCAACTTTACTACTTCTAGTTCCACAATTTGCGTAGGCGATTCTATTACTTTTACAGATGCTAGTACTACTTCCGGAGCTACAACTTATAGCTGGACTTTTACAACAGGAACTCCTGGTACTGCCAACACAGCTGGACCTCACACTGTAGTTTTTAACACAGCTGGTACCCATAACATTAGTTTAACGGTTACTGATGTCAATGGAACGGATAACATAACGTTACCCATTACCGTTAACCCTCTACCAACAGTAACCGCAAATGCTACTGCAACTTCAATTTGCTCTGGTGATCCCGTAACTTTAACTGGCGGTGGAGCAACTTCTTATACTTGGGACAATGGGGTAACTGATGGTGTGGCCTTTAATCCAACAACTACAACAACTTATACAGTTACAGGAACAGATGGTAACAATTGTAGTAATACCGCTCAGGTTACTGTTACTGTAAATAATTGCTCACAACCTACTGCTTCTTTTACCACTTCTGCTAATACCATTTGTGTAGGAGGTTCTATTACTTTTACAGATGCTAGTACTGGTTCTGGTATTACTACTTGGAGCTGGACTTTCCCAACAGGTATTCCAGGAACTGCTAATACTCAAGGTCCTCACAACGTAGTTTTCAATACTGCCGGCACGCATAATATTAATTTACAAGTTACTGATGCTAATGGTACACATGATACCACAATAGCTATTACCGTTAACAACTGTACTCAACCTACCGCTTCTTTCACTATGTCAACTGATACCATTTGTACCGGAGATTCTATTACTTTTACAGATGCTAGTACTGGTTCTGGTATTACTTCATGGAGCTGGACTTTCCCAACAGGTACTCCTGCAACTGCTAATACTCAAGGTCCTCATACAGTAGTTTTCAATACTGCCGGTACGCATAACATTAACCTGCAAATTACTGATGCTAATGGTACACACGATACAACTATTGCTATAGTTGTTAATAATTGTGCTCAACCTCAAGCTTCATTTATAGCTTCAGCCGATACGATATGTATAGGTAACTCCATTACTTTCACAGACAATAGTACAGGTTCTGGAATAAACACGTGGAACTGGACTTTTAATGGAGGAAATCCGCTTATTGCCAATACTCCTGGACCACATACAGTCACTTTTAATAATGCCGGAAGTTTTAATATAACTCTTCAAATAAATTATCCTGGTGGAAGTAGTGATACAACTATCACTATAGTTGTAGATTCTTGTAATCCACCAATCGCAGCTATTGGAATGAACCCTAGTAACGGAAAAATTTGTAAAAATGGTTGTGTAGAATTTTCTTATAATGGTTCTGGCGGAATACCAACATCATGGGTTTGGACGTTCGAAGGTGCAGTTCCTGATTCTTCTATTTCAGAAAACCCAGGGGTAGTTTGTTGGCCTGATACTATTGGAAAATTTGTAGTTACCCTAGAGGTTACAAATGCTTACGGTACAAGCTCTGTAATAGACACCATAACTGTTAGCGACCCTGCTATTATTACAGCTTATTCAGACACCACCATAACTTTTGGAACAAATGTTACCCTTACAGCTCAAGCTACAGATACATCTGGAAATATTATAAGCGGAGGGACTTACACTTGGAGTCCAATAAACAATTTAACTTGTGTGCTTTGTCAAACCACTACCGTAATTCAACCTACTGATACAGGCACTTATATTGTTGCTTACGAAGCGGAAAATGGTTGTATAGTTTATGATACAGTAACGGTTAGTGTTGATATGCAATTTAATATTGGTGTACCAAGTGCATTTACGCCAAATGGAGATGGTAATAATGATCTGCTACTGGTTAGAGGTTTAATTGGAATTGAATCATTAACTTTCTCTATTTATAACCGATATGGACAAGAAGTATTTTTTACAAGCGAAAAAACTGAAGGTTGGGATGGAACACATAATGGCAACCCCTTAAACCCCGGAGTTTTTGTTTATTACGTAAAAGCGACTATGTTAGATGGGACTATTCGAGAACTAAAGGGTAATGTTACTTTAATAAGGTAAACTCATTTTACATTTAATTTTATGATTATGAAAAATTTATATATAACTATCATTTTATCTTTATTAATTAGTGTTCCTTTATTCGGACAGCAAGATGTGCATTTCTCTCAATTTTTTGCTTCTCCTATGACGGTTAACCCTGCTAGTGCAGGTGCATTCAATGGAGATTTAAGAGGATTATTAAATTACAGAAACCAGTGGGCGTCTGTTAGTGAACCTTATACCACCATTGCAGCTTCTTTTGATGCTCCCGTTTTAAAAAGAATGAAAGGAGGAATGTTTGGTTTAGGCTTAAACTTTTATAAAGATGATGCCGGAGTATCAAAATTCTCTAATGTTAAATATAGTTTAGCATTAGCTTATCACTTAGATATTGGTGGTGGAAACAAAAATCATTTTCTTTCTGTTGGTTTCCAAGCTGGTGCCATACAGCGCTCTTTAAACTATAATAACTTAACTTTTCACGACCAATGGAATGGTGTTGCTTTTGATTCTGAAGTTCCTACAATTGATCAGTTTGGTGGAAATTCTGTAAATGCCTTTGATATGGCAACAGGAATTCATTGGTTCTACTCTCCTACCGATTTTACAAGATATTTTGCAGGAGTTTCTTTATTTCACTTGAATGCCCCAAATGTATCTTTTAATAGTGATGAAGATCCATTATTAAGAAAATTTACCATACATGGTGGTGCTGAAATAGGAAGAGGTGGGGGAAATGCTGCTGTTACTACTAATGGATTTTCTGTTCTTCCTAATTTTATTTTTACTCAACAAGGGCCAAACAGATATTTTAATTTAGGTGCTGAAGCAAAAATGAGATTACAAAGTGCTTCTAAATTTACCAATCATCAAAACGAAATGTCTATGTCTATTGGTCCTTATTTACGTGTTGGAGATGCACTCTATGCTGTAGTAAGATTTAATTGGCTAGGCTTTTCTATGGGGGTTAGTTATGATATCAACATGTCTGAATTAACCGCTGCTACAAGCGGAAACGGAGGTTTTGAGTTAAGCTTGGGATATTATGGAAACTTCAATTCAACTCCTTCTAGAGGTCACAGTGTACGTTTTAAATAGTTTTAAAACAACTGTCTGATTTCATTTTTCACAATACTTATTGCTACATGAGTTGGTGATTTCTCTAATTTCGACATCACTTCAAAAAGTTTTTGTCCAAATTCTACACCTGTTGCATCACTTGGCAGTTGAGAACCTGCAATATTAATAGCTCTGATAATATCTTCTTTCACTTTTTTTACTACATCCCATGTTGATGATGAGATATAAATTTGCTGTGCTAAATTGTGCTCAAACTCTGTTTTAACTGTTACAATTAAATTATCTTGCAATAGTTTAGCACTCATTCCCGGCTTATGAACTCTCAGTACTAAATTTTCAGGAGAAATCCTTTCCATAAGCAATACAATTCTTTCGTATGCTTGTAAACGCAAAGGAGTAACCACTTTTTGATTTTCTTTTCTTATTTCATACATATGTTTACGTTGCTCAGCATCCATAAATTTTTTAATTACCAATAAGGTAGCTGCAAGTACTACCAACGAAGGCAATATGTACTTTAATATGTCTAAAATTTCTTCCATAAACTATTTTAATTTAATGAAACAAAAATACAAAATCAATAGTAATTTTTATCTTCTTATTATAACACCTTATAAATTAAATCTGATTCATACCCCTTTGAAGACAAATAACGAAAAAGTTTTGCTTTTCGTTCATTTGCATCTTGCTCTTCATTCAATTGCTCTTTTTTCTTTTCAGCCAAATGGCTTAAGGTTTTAAAATATTCCTCTTCATCAATAGTTGCCAAGGCTACATCTATATCTTTTTTATTGATATGAAGTTGATATAATTGTGCGGTAATTTTTATTCTTCCCCAATTTTTAATGGTAAACTTTCCTCTAACAAATGCTTCTGCAAAACGAGTTTCATTCAAAAAATCATCATCTTCCAACTTTTCAATAATGTTATCCATATATTGTTTTTCTACTTTCCATGCTATTAACCTATTCAACACATGCTGTTTACATCTTTCCTGAAAAGAACAATACCATTTAGCTTTTTCTAAGGCTTTTTCGGGTTGCATATTTTTAAAAAATTGAGCCATAAAAGAGGTATTTTTACGCTTCAAAAATAAGGAATGAAAAACAAAAAAGCACTTTATTTATTACTTAGTGCCAATGCCGTTTCGGGCATGGCTCAAGGCATTAGTATGTTGGCTATTCCTTGGTATTTTGCCGATGTACTTAAACAGAGCTCCAATTTTGGTATTATGTATGGAACTGCTACCATCCTTTCTCTCTTTTGGGGCTTATATGTAGGTACACTAATTGACAAATATTCTAGAAAAAATATATTTTTAACCATTTCCATAGTCGGTACGCTATTCATTGGCAGTATTGCGGCTTTTGGTTTTTACAACAACGGACTTTCTGCTATTGGTATTGGAGC
>LADZ01000059.1 GCA_000961845.1 Flavobacteriales bacterium BRH_c54 | reverse complement strand
ACTGACCCTAACCCTACTCCTACTATTACAGGAACTTCTGGTGGTACTTTTACGATTGACAATAGTGGTGTAATTAACGCATCTACCGGTGAAGTTAATATTACCGGTAGTGGTGCAGGTGTTTTTAATGTAACTTATACTACTAATGGTACTTGTCCCGATACTTCAACTGTAACAATAAACATCACTTCAGGAGCTGATGCAACAATTACTGCTGCAGGTCCTTTTTGCGAAAATGCCGCTTCAGTAACTTTATCAGCTGTTGATCCGGGAGGAGTTTGGAGTGGAACAGGGATAACTAACACTTCGACAGGTACTTTTGATCCTTCTACTGCCGGTGCAGGAACTCATCAAATTATTTATACTATTTCAGGTTCTTGTGGGGATGCTGATACTATCTCAATTGTCATAGACGCACAAGATGATGCCTCGTTTAGTTATTCTCCTACCACTTTCTGTACTACTGACCCTAACCCTACTCCTACTATTACAGGAACTTCTGGTGGTACTTTTACGATTGACAATAGTGGTGTAATTAACGCATCTACCGGTGAAGTTAATATTACCAGTAGTGGTGCAGGTGTTTTTAATGTAACTTATACTACTAATGGTACTTGTCCTGATACTTCAACTGTAACAATAAACATCACTTCAGGAGCTGATGCAACAATTACTGCTGCAGGTCCTTTTTGCGAAAATGCCGCTTCAGTAACTTTATCAGCTGTTGATCCGGGAGGAGTTTGGAGTGGAACAGGGATAACTAACACTTCGACAGGTACTTTTGATCCTTCTACTGCCGGTGCAGGAACTCATCAAATTATTTATACTATTTCAGGTTCTTGTGGGGATGCTGATACTATCTCAATTGTCATAGACGCACAAGATGATGCCTCGTTTAGTTATTCTCCTACCACTTTCTGTACTACTGACCCTAACCCTACTCCTACTATTACAGGAACTTCTGGTGGTACTTTTACGATTGACAATAGTGGTGTAATTAACGCATCTACCGGTGAAGTTAATATTACCGGTAGTGGTGCAGGTGTTTTTAATGTAACTTATACTACTAATGGTACTTGTCCCGATACTTCAACTGTAACAATAAACATCACTTCAGGAGCTGATGCAACAATTACTGCTGCAGGTCCTTTTTGCGAAAATGCCGCTTCAGTAACTTTATCAGCTGTTGATCCGGGAGGAGTTTGGAGTGGAACAGGGATAACTAACACTTCGACAGGTACTTTTGATCCTTCTACTGCCGGTGCAGGAACTCATCAAATTATTTATACTATTTCAGGTTCTTGTGGGGATGCTGATACTATCTCAATTGTCGTAGACGCACAAGATGATGCCTCGTTTAGTTATTCTCCTACCACTTTCTGTACTACTGACCCTAACCCTACTCCTACTATTACAGGAACTTCTGGTGGTACTTTTACGATTGACAATAGTGGTGTAATTAACACATCTACCGGTGAAGTTAATATTACCGGTAGTGGTGCAGGTGTTTTTAATGTAACTTATACTACTAATGGTACTTGCCCTGATACTAGTACTGTGTCTATTAACATAAACAATTGTACTTTACCACAACCAATTGCTAATTTTTCTGCTTCGCAAACTAATATTTGCGAGGGTGATTGTATTAATTTCACAGACTTAAGTACTTCATCAGCTACAGGAGGAATTACAGCGTGGAGTTGGACTTTTAATGGTGGAACACCATCAACTTCAAATCAACAAAACCCAACTAATGTTTGTTTTGCAGCAGCAGGAACTTACACTATTTCATTAACTGTTACAGATGCTAATGGTAGTGATGATAGCACTATGACCGCATATATTACAGTAACCAATTGCACAACACCTACAGCAGGATTTTCTATCTCAGATAATGAAATTTGTGCTGGCGAATGTATTGATTTTACTGATATGAGTACAGCTGCGACAAGTTGGTTATGGACCTTTAATGGAGGAAGTCCCTCAACATCTACCGACCAAAACCCAACTAATATTTGTTTTGGAACTGATGGAGTTTACTCTATTGAGTTAATTGCTTCAAACTCATTTGGTTCTGATACAATTACCGATACCATAACAGTACATCCAACACCAACTGTTAACGCTGGAAACAATGTTACTATTACTTTAGGTGATAATACCATTTTAAACGCAACTGGTTCTAATGGAAGTTATTCTTGGACACCTCCAACTTGGCTAAGCTGTCCTACTTGTCCATCTACTACTAGTACACCTGAAGAAACAATCACTTATACAGTAATTGTTGTAGATTCAAATGGCTGTAGTGCTTCAGACCAAGTAACTGTATTTATAGAATTTGAGAATGTAATTTGGGTACCAAACATATTCTCTCCTAATGGAGATGGCAGCAATGATATACTTTATGTTAGAGGTAAAGGTGTTGCTGACTTAAACTTTTTTGTTTATGACAGATGGGGTGAAAAAGTATTTGAAACAACTAGTTTAGATATTGGTTGGGATGGTAAATTTAGAGGCAAAGATATGAACAAAGCAGTTTTTGTGTATTACCTCGAAGCTACTTTTATAGATGGTAGTAAGGTAACTAAAAAAGGTGACGTAACTTTAATAAGATAAATAATTATGAAATATAACGTATTCACAAACATCAGAAAAATGAACTATTCTATAGGTAAAAAAACAAGTCTCCTCATTGCACTATTCTGTCAAGTAGGAATAATTTCAACAACATCAGAATTAAAAGCACAAGACATACATTTTACTATGTATGATGCAATGATAATGACCACAAACCCGGCAACAGCAGGTGTCTTTAATGGTGATTTTAGAAGTGTTTTAAATTATAGAAGTCAATGGGGAAGTATTTCCAATCCATATAGAACTTACGCTATAATGTTTGATGGAGGATTATTAAAAAACAAATGGAAGAATGGATATATAGGAGCCGGAATAAGTGCTTTTAAAGATGTCGCGGGAACAACTAATTTTGGAACAACTAAAATTAATCTTGCTCTTTCAAGTGTCTTATTTTTAGATGATAAAAATTCAGCATCTGTAGGTTTAATGGGATCTTGGGGACAAACAAGCATGAGTCCTGATAACCTAGAATGGGATTCACAATTTAACGGGCAGAACTTTGATGCATCGCTAAGTTCTAATGAATTGTTTGCTTTTGAAAACAGTAATTTCTTCGATTTTTCGGCAGGTGCTTTATGGTCTTATGGAAAAGGAGCAAAAACATTAAGTTCTCAAGATGAATTCAATATTCAATCCGGAGTAGCTTTTTATCACATTACACGCCCAAATCAACAACTAGAATTTGGAGATGTGGATAAACTATACTCTAAATTAGCTTTTCATACTGAAGCTCATATAGGTGTAAGCAACAGTAAATTAGCTTTCAGACCAAAATTTCTAGCTTATTTACAGGGACCTACAAGACAACTATTAGGAGGTTTAATGGTAAGATATACACTTCAAGAAGAATCTAAATATACCGGTGCTTTTAAAGGTGCTGCCATTTCATTAGGAACATATTATAGGTTTGGTGATGCTTTTGCTCCTGCTATAGAATTAGAAATTGCTGGTTTTTCTCTTGGTTTTGCCTATGATCTAAATGTTTCCGGATTAACTGCCGCAAGCAACGGAAAAGGTGGTCCTGAAGTATTTATTCGTTTTATTAATCCTAACCCTTTTGTTTCCGGTAAAGGAACAAAGAGCCGAGCAAGATTTAATTAATTACTTACTACTCTATCTAATAAAAAAAAGCTGTTGTTTTGTAAACAACAGCTTTTTTTTTATTGAAAATAATTATGAAAAACTATTTCTTAATAAATAATTGAGATACTCCATTTACATTAATAATGTAAGCTCCATTTGGAAATCCACTTACATTTACTTTTAACATATTTTCATTAATTGTTTGAGTAAAAACCACCTGACCTAACGTATTTGTAATTTCTACTACATTATTAACTGAATTCATTTCTTTTAAATCAATAGTAACAAACTCTATAGCTGGATTAGGGTAAACCAATAACTCTATGTTGTTTTTAGCAAATTCATTAACACCCACAAATGTGCTACAATCTTTTTGATTAGGATTTTTAAGGTTACTAGGATTGCAATCTAAAATATTATATAAGAAAGTAGTTAAATTAGTGTTTGTCGTATCCAATATCGGTGTAGAATTAGCAAATGGAGGATGGTCGCTTCCTGTATATGTATCTAAATGATTATAAATACCTTGACCATCCATTCTGGTATTTATTGGCCCACTACCATAAAGATTAACCGGTGTAAAACCATTTAAAGGCTGTCCGTAATTATATAAAACCGTTTGATCTCCAAAAGTATGGCAAGCATAAAGAGGAACATCATCACCATCTATCCATGCAGTATCAGCTACTCCACCTGCAAAACCAAAAGTACCTGCAGCTCTAGAACAATACCCCGGTGTTCCACTACTACCTTCCAATCCACCGATTTCGCCTAACCAAGTTTGCCACTGAGCAGGTAATTTACTTACATCATCACCATAAACCAAGTTAAATGCTAATATCCCTCCTGCTGAAGTTCCTCCGATAAAAATTTGCTCTTCGTCAATTTTATAAAGATTAGCATTAGCAGCATCAGCTCTAAAATAACGAATTGCTGCTTTTCCATCCTGAATTGCTCCAAACACAACTTTAAATGTAGTTTCTTCCGCTAATAGCGAAAAAGCACTAGGTGCCAACCTATAACTAATAGAAGCACATATATAACCTTTTTTAGC
The DNA here is from genome assembly GCA_000961845.1 of Flavobacteriales bacterium BRH_c54. Taxonomy (GTDB): domain Bacteria; phylum Bacteroidota; class Bacteroidia; order Flavobacteriales_E; family Vicingaceae; genus BRH-c54. Next base: position 49,960 of record LADZ01000059.1, on the reverse strand, counting down.
TAACTCTGTAGCAAAATGAACCAATTCTGCTGAAGATCTTGATCCTCCTGAAAAAGAACCTCCATGAGCAAAAATAACCAACGGTCTCGAGGTTGCTGTATCTCCTTGTGGTTGATAAATGTCCATAAACAAATCAATCACATTATTATTTAAATCCATATTGCTACCATATTGCACAGTAGTTACATCTACAGTAGTATAAATATTGGTTTGGTATCGGCCATTACATTGGGCAAAAACCTCTATTGAACCTAAAATTGCTATTGTAAGTAAAGTGTAAATTTTTTTCATAATTTTTTGTGTGTTTAAAATTTGCAACTAAAATAAGTTATTTTTTATAAAAATAAGCCATGTAACACATTTATTTTATTTCTTAGTATTTTTTTATTTTTAAAAAATATTTCTACTTTTCCACCTTTAAACTTGTAAAAATGAGCTGGTATAAAAAACTAGGACCGGGATTGCTATATGCTGGAGCTGCTGTTGGAGTTTCTCACCTTATTCAATCTACACGAGCTGGAGCTGATTTCGGATATCAACTTATTTGGGCAATTTTTATCGTTATTATTTTAAAATATCCTTTTTTTGAATACGGACCACGCTATGCTGCCATAACAGGAAAGAACATACTCTATGGCTATAAAAATTTGGGTAAATGGTCTGTAATTTTATTTTTCTTAATTACATTCTTTGGAATGTTTATCATACAGTCTGCCGTTACCACAGTTACTGCAGGAATTGTTGCCGAGGTTTTTTATATACATTTACCAATATGGAGCATTGCTTCACTCGTGCTTTTTATTTGCTGTCTATTTTTATTTATCGGAAAATACAAAGTATTAGACACAAGTATGAAATTTATTATAAGCCTACTGGCTATAGCTACCATTAGTACTTTTTTAATCTCTCTCTTTGGAGATTATCAACAAGATAATTCACTAAAAACAATTTTTTCTTTTTCTAATAAAAATCATATACTATTTTTAATTGCTCTTATGGGTTGGATGCCGGCTCCTTTTGATATCGCTGTTTGGCATTCTATATGGACTACAGAAAAAACTAAACACAATAAAGACGCATCCATTAGCTATAAAGACATCATGTTTGACTTTAAACTAGGTTACTGGACTACTTTAATTCTTGCTATAGCTTTTTTAGGGTTAGGTGCAGTAAGTATTTATGGAACCGGTGTTGAACTTTCCGCGAATGGAAGTGAATTTACAAAGCAATTACTTCAAATTTATACTTCCAATATTGGTGAATGGTCTTATGTAATTATTGCAGCAGCAGCATTAACAACTATGTTTAGTACAACTTTGACTTGTTTAGATGCACAACCAAGAGTTATGGTAGAAACTTCTGCGATTTTATTTAATAAAACTCAGAATAAAGCTACTTCATTTTATTGGCTATGGCTATTTCTGCTAGCTTTTGGTAGTATCGTTATCATAGCATTTTTTTCGGCAAACATGAAAACGTTAATTGATTTTGCAACAGCAATCGCCTTTTTATCTTCTCCAATATTAGCTATCCTCAATTATTTAGTTATTACGGGAAAAGATATTCCCAAAGAAAAACAACCCTCTACTCTGCTTAAAACAATAAGTACTATAGGAATACTTTTCTTTGTCTGTTTTAGTATTTATTACTTTTATGTTTATTTTTTCTAGGCATTTTTACCTACTATAAAATGGTAATTAAAACTCATTTTTAACTAACAACAAACTGTTTATTTCATTTCTAATTCAATAGCTTAAATGTAAATAATTGCACTATTTTTGAATGTATTTTTTTCAATACTCAATATTGTTTATATATTTACGCTCAATTTAAGAAGTAACATGAATTTTATATCAACCAATTATATTTCAAAAATCTATTTATTAATTTGTATACTACTGTTACTTGGTAATTCAACCTATAGCCAAAAATCTTCCCCCGAAGTTGAAAAAGCTATCTCTAAAGCGAAATTCAATATAGAAGTAAATGATTATCGTGGTGCATTAGCTAACTTAAAAGAGCATTACAATAAAGATAGTACTGATGTAAACTTAAATTACCAAATGGGAATTTGTTACTTTAACTTATACGAATACGAGAAAGCAGAAAAACATTTTAATCAATCTGCAACATCAGTAAGTTTAGAATTATTCAGATACAAAGCCGCCACAGCTCATGCTAACAGTAAGTTTAAAAAAGCAACTAATTTTTATAACGGATATAAATTAATTGCCGGAGAAAAAGAACTTACCAATGATGATATTACACGTTACATTAATCAAATTTCTTATGCAGAATTGGCTTTAAAAAACAAAAGAAACATTTCAGTAGAAAATTTAGGAAGTGCTATAAACTCTGAATTTGATGATTGTGCTCCGCTAATAAATGCCAACGCATCATTGTTATTATTTTCTTCTAATAAAGAAAATTATATTAATAATATTTATCAAATAACTGATTATAATAAAAGTAACACTCAAGTTGATAAACTAAACAATAATATTAATACCGACCAACAAGAAATTACTGCGGGGATGTCTGCTGATGGTCAAACCCTATTTTTTCAGAGAAATAATAAGTTTCTTATTGCCGGAAACCTACAAGTTACCCAAATGGGCTTAGAAGAATGGGAAGCTCCGAACGAACTTCCTTCAGAAATTAAATCAGCATTTAATGAAACTAGTGCATCTATCACTATAGACAATAAAACAATCTATTTTTCAAGTAGCAGACCGGGAGGTTATGGTGGAAAAGATATTTATAAAGCTAACCGATTACCGGATGGAACATGGGGAAAAGCTCAAAATTTAGGTCCAATCATTAATACCCAATTTGATGAGGACTATCCTTTTATTTTTAGCGATGGAAAAACGTTATATTTTAGCAGTAAAGGTCATCAAAACATGGGAGGATTTGATTTATTTGTTTCCACAGTTTCTAATGAATCTTGGACTAACCCAGAAAATTTAGGCACACCAATAAACTCTGTTAGAGATGAGTTCTCTATTGTTTTAGCAGCCAATGGAAAAAATGCATTCTTTTCTTCAACTAGAGAAGGTGGACTCGGTGGTGTTGATTTGTATAAAGCTTTTATAAATGATCCTCCTACTAATTTAATGGTTTTAAAAGGAATTGGATATGATAAAACATCAAACAAATCTATTCCTGTAAAAGCAACTTTAATGGAAGATAATAAAGCCATAGTAGGTGTTTACAATGCAAAAGCTAGTACAGGAGAATTTGTAATAATTGTTGCTCCTGATAAAAATTACAATATTTTAGTTGAAGCCGATGGATATCATCCTATCGCTGAAAGTATTGATTTTAATATAAAAAACCAACAACCAATTGTATTTTTATTAAATAAAAAATAATTAACCTTTAAACTATTTATATTATGAAAAAAACATTATTTATACTCATATTACTTATATCAAGTAACCTATTTGCGCAATCTAAAACAGAATTTACACTTACTCTAAAAGATGGAAATATTGTAACCGGAACAACAAAAGTTTCTAATGTTTTATTAGTAACCGATTATGGTAAATTAGATATTCCAATAAAAAATGTATCTTCTATTTCTTTAGGAATTCATCCTGATAATAGCTTAAAAAACACGATAATTAATTTAGCAAAACAACTACAAAGTGCTGTAGAAGAAGATAGAAAAAAAGCTTATGACCAATTGGTTAATTTAAAAATAGGTGCAATTCCTGTTATTGAGGAAGTGCTTTATTCAGAAACTGAAGAAACACCTATTCATTATGATTATTCTCTAACTACTGCATTGTCTGAATTAAAAGCTATTCACAGTGTAGGGAATAGCTATTCTACAAAAGATATAATTACTATTGATTACGAATACAGCATGGGTGGAAAATACGATTTTTCTACTGTGAGTTTAAAAACGGAATATGGTGATTTAACTATTCCTAGAGAAAAAATCGAGAAAATTGATATCCTTTATATAGATGCATCTGCCGATAGTAAAACGTTTAAATTGATGGCATCAACTCATATCAGTTCTAATCAAAATGGCGGTTGGTTAAAAACGGGTATTGTAGTTAAACCCGGACAAAATATTTCTATGACAGCTTCAGGAGAAGTTGTGTTAGCAAGCCTATCAAATAATGCATACAAGCCTGATGGCTCTGTTAAGAATAGTAGTTCAGATGATTTTAACACAAGTAGCAGTACTTCAACAAGTCCGGCTTACGGAAATGTAGTATTTAAAATTGGTGATTCCGGAACAGTAACAAAAGCGGGAGCTAAGTATAATGGCAAAGCAAGTGCTGCAGGAATGTTGTTCATTTCTATTTATGAAACTGTTTACAATGCATCAAACACAGGTTTCTATGTTGTCAATGTTGCCGTAAAATAAAAACCATTGGCAACTAAAAACAAATATCTATTTTATGTTGCACTATGCTGTTTTCTTACTGCTTCTTGCCAAAATAATACTACAAAAAATGATACGTTAGTTATAGATAGTGCAGAAAATAATAGTTCAGTTGTAGATACTATTGTTTATAACTATGCTTGGCTTAATAAATATAAGTATAAAGAAGCTTTGTGCAACAATGTTCCTGTTCCATTAGGTTTTAAAAGAACGAAAATCACTCAAAATTCCTTTGGTGATTGGCTCAGACATCTTCCATTAAACTTAACAGACAATACTGTTTATTTACACACTGGCGAGCAAAAATACAATCAATCGGCACAATTTGCAGTCATTAATATAGATGTTGGAAATAAAGATTTACAGCAATGTGCCGATGCAGTTATGCGACTTAGAGGTGAGTATCTTTTTGCTACCGATAAAACCAATCAAATTAAATTTAATTACACTAATGGAACTCCCATTCCTTTTAAAAAATGGAGCGAAGGCTTTTATCCTAAGCTTCAAGGAAATAAAGTAGTTTGGGTAGCTTCATCAAAAAATAATACCACTTACCACAGTTTTAGAAAATACATGGACAATATATTTATGTATGCAGGAACTGCCTCATTAAGTAAGGAATTAGCTAATATTAATTTATCAACCATAAAAATTGGGGATGTATTTATTAAAGGAGGTTTTCCAGGACATGCTGTTATTGTTATTGATATGGCAGAAAACCCTACCACAAAAGAAAAAGTTTTTATGTTGGCACAAAGCTATATGCCCGCTCAGAATATTCATGTTTTAAAAAATCCTAATAATAACTCATTATCACCTTGGTATTCAGTTGCTGACTGTAAAACAGAAATTTCAACTCCGGAATGGACATTTACTCCTAATCAACTGATGAGATTTAATGATTAATTTTGTCTAAGATGAAAAAAGTATTAATCATAACTTATTATTGGCCTCCCATGGGTGGTGGCGGAGTGCAACGTTGGGTAAAAACCACTAAATACCTCAGAGAATATGGTTGGGAACCTATCATCTACACTACAGAAAATGGGGAAATAGCCATTCAGGATAACGAAATGCTAAAAGAAATTCCCGAAGGTATTGAAACCATAAGAACCAACATTTGGGAACCATTTGGCTTATATAAAAAATTATTAGGCAAAAAAAAGGATGAAGCTCTTTTACCCGGAATGAGTCAATCTAGCGAAGGAAATTCATTATTACAAAACCTTTCTTTATGGGTAAGAGGCAATATTTTTATTCCCGATGCCAGAAAATTTTGGATAAAACCATCTTCTAAATTTTTAATCAATTATTTAAAAAACAATAAAGTGGATGCCATAATTTCTACCGGACCTCCCCACTCTACTCATCTTATTGCAAAAAATGTGGTAAAAAAACATAACATACCTTGGTTAGCAGATTTCAGAGATCCTTGGACCTTAATAGATTTTTATCACAAACTTAAACTTAGCAACTGGGCAGATAAAAAACACAAACGATTAGAACAAGAAGTATTACATACAGCAAATGAAGTGACTACTGTAAGTTGGAGTTGTGCCAATGATTTTGAAGAAATTTCAGGAAGATTACCTGTAGTAATTACAAATGGCTACGACCCGGCAGATTTTACCGCTGTTGAAAATGTAGTATTGGATAAAAAATTCACATTAACACACACAGGGTCGTTAAATGAAGACAGGAATCCTCATGCTTTATGGAAAGTACTTGCTGAACTTGCTCAAAAAGATGAACAGTTTAAAAATGATTTGGAAATAAAATTTATTGGTCAGGTAGCTGCTGAAGTGATTCAATCTATCAACCAACATCAACTTCAAAACAACTTAAATTTAGTAGGAAGTTTACCTCACAACCAAGTAATTGAGCAAATGATTAGCTCTCAATTGTTGCTAGCGTTGTTGAATAACACACCAAAAAATGATGGCATAATTCCAGGTAAATTGTTTGAATATATTGGAGCTCAACGACCAATTGTTGCTATTGGAAAACCTGAAGGTGATGCTGCTAAAGTGATAAAAGAAACCCAAGCAGGAACATTAACCGGATTTGAGGAGGTTGATTCGCTTAAAGAAATTATAAAAAATCATTATGCAGCTTATAAATCCAACAGTTTAAAAGTAAATAGCAAAGGGTACGAAAAATTTAGTAGAAAAATTCTTGCTAAATCATTCGCTGATGAACTTAATAAAATAAGCACTAAACAATAATCATTTTTGTAATATGTTCAAGTTTCATCTTTTTCTTTTAGCCAAATTACCTAGTGCATTTTTTGCAGGAGTTAGATTAAAATCAATATCAGATAATGCTTGTTCATCAACCATTAAACACCGTTGGATAAATCAAAACCCTTTTGGCTCTATTTATTTTGCCGTTTTAGCCATGTCGGCAGAACTTACTACAGGAACCTTAGTACTTCAAAAAATAAGAAACAGTAAACAACCTATTTCCATGTTGGTAACACAACAAAAAGGTACTTTTCTTAAAAAAGCCAAAGGTAAAATAACCTTTACTTGTAGTGATGGGAAAATTATAGATAATGCCTTGCAAAACACTATAGCAAGTTCTGAAGGTCAAACTTTTTGGATGGAGTCTGTAGGGAAAGATGAACAAAATGAAACAGTTGCCATTTTTAATTTTGAATGGAGTATTAAGTTAAAAACCCAACAAACTAACAATCAAATAGATATTTAAATTATTTTTAACATTGTTTTAAAATTAATTTTATGTTAAAAATTTTAATACTATAAAGCCCTCCAATCGAGAAAAAGGGACTAAATTTGCGTACCTATCAATTCACTTTTAAAAGCATCTCGATGAGACAATTAAAAATTACTAAGTCTATTACCAACAGGGAAAGTGCTTCGTTAGACAAGTATTTATTAGAAATTGGTCGAGAAGAACTTATAACTGCTGAAGATGAAGTAGAATTAGCTCAACGCATAAGAGAAGGAGATCAAATTGCTTTAGAAAAATTAGTTAAAGCCAATTTAAGATTTGTGGTGTCTGTTTCAAAACAATATCAAAACCAAGGTCTGTCCTTACCTGACTTAATTAATGAAGGTAACTTAGGATTAATTAAAGCTGCTCAACGCTTTGATGAAACCAGAGGGTTTAAATTTATTTCTTATGCTGTTTGGTGGATTCGTCAGTCTATTTTACAAGCAATAGCTGAACAATCCAGAATTGTACGTTTACCGCTTAACCAAGTTGGTTCATTAAGCAAAATAAAAAAAGCATTTTCTAAGCTAGAACAAGAGTTTGAAAGAGAACCTTCTATAGATGAAATTGCCAATTTACTAGATATTAGTATAGACAAGATTGATGGTTCTATTCAAGTTTCGGGCAGACATGTATCTGTTGATGCTCCCTTTGGAGATGATGAAGATTCAGGAAGTTTATTAGACGTTTTAGCTGATAATGATGGTACAAGAACAGACGTTTTGTTAATGCAAGAATCTCTACATCAAGAAATTTGCAGGTCACTGTCAAAACTATCCGACAAAGAAAGATCGGTAATAGAATTATTTTTTGGCATAGGCTGCAAACAACCCCTTTCTCTTGATGAAATTGGCGAGAGTTTTAATTTAACTCGTGAGCGTGTTCGTCAGATAAAAGAAAAAGGTATTAAAAAATTAAGAACATCATCAAAAAGTGATTTACTTAAAGCCTATTTGGGGTAAAAAAATATAGTTATATAAATATACATTTAAAAATCAATTAAAAATTTATCATGGAAATTCTTGACAAAAACAAATCCTACGAAGAAAATCTAAATGAATATGTAAGGAGAGAAAAAGCTGCTGTTAAACTTATTAGTTCAATCGGTCATTTAATGTACGAAAAATCTATTGAGTTAGTACTTTTCAGAAACCCTTTGGTAGATAAAAGCATCTCTGATGTTTTAAATCTACATTCAAAAGCAAAAAGTATTGCTTTTAACCCTGTTGATATTTTTGATAGTTCTTCTTTAGCTAAAGAATTAGAAAGCTTAGACATTGCTCCTTCAAAAATAGACATTGGCAGATTAGCTGCTGAATGGCATAACGAAAAAGCTAACTACGCATCTCAAACCGACTTTTTAAAAGATAAATTAAAAGATTTTATTGCTGCTGACGGACATCAACTACAACCAAAGGATGTTGTTTTATTTGGATTTGGAAGAATTGGAAGATTAGCTGCCAGAGAATTAGTAAAACAAGCCGGAAAAGGACAACAATTAAGATTAAGAGCTATTGTTACTCGAAAAGTAACTGATGAAGAAATTATTAAAAGAGCTGCTTTACTAAGAAACGACTCTGTACACGGATTATTTTCAGGAACTGTAGATGCTGACGTTGAAAATAAAGCCCTTATCATTAACGGACAAATTGTAAAATTAATTGAGGCAAATAATCCTGAGGATGTTGATTACACCGCTTTCGGAATTAACGATGCATTGTTGATTGACAATACCGGTGTTTTCTCTAACCGAGAACAACTTTCAAGACACATAGAAGCCGAAGGAATTAGCAAAGTATTATTAACCGCTCCGGGCAAAGAAGTACCTAATGTTGTTTATGGAATTAACGAAAACACCTTAGACTTGGAAAATGAAAATATCTTTTCAGCAGCCTCTTGTACAACCAACGCCATCTCTCCTATCCTTTATGTGGTAGAAAACGAATTAGGTATAGTTAAAGGACATATAGAAACAGTTCATGCTTATACCAACGACCAAAACTTATTGGACAACATGCACAAAAAACCAAGAAGAGGTCGTTCGGCAGCTATCAACATGGTAATTACTTCTACCGGTGCAGGAAATGCTGTAACTAAAGTAATTCCTTCTTTAAAAGAAAAATTAACCGCAAATGCAGTAAGGGTTCCTACTCCAAACGGTTCTTTGGCAATTCTTAGTTTAGAAGTTAAAAAAGAAACTTCTGTAGATGAAATAAACGAACTAATTAGAAAAGCAGCCCTTCAGGGAAGTTTAGTAAATCAAATTAAATACGAAAATGATCCTGAATTAGTATCTACAGATATTATAGGAAACATTTGTTGCTCTGTTTATGATAGTAATGCAACCATCGTTTCTAACGACAAAAAAAATATAGTACTTTATGTATGGTACGATAACGAGTTTGGTTACACTAAACAAGTAATTCGTTTGGCTAAATATATTGCAAAAGTTAGAAGGTTAATTTATTATTAATCCCAACTTTTATCAAAAAATAGGGTGAATAAACTAGTTTATTCACCCTATTTCTTTTAACTCATTTTTTATATCACTCTAATTTATTTACTATGGCTGTAAAAAGAAACGACAACAAATTCAACAACATCATTAAAGATTTACAAGGAAACGACACCCAAAAAGTATTAACCGCTATAAAACAACTCCGAAAAAGTGGTAAACCGGAAGCTATTGAGCCACTTTTAGATGTTTACTTAGTAAATAAAGATAGCGAAGTTCAACAAGCTATTACCGAATTATTGTTTGACTTAAAAGCAGAAAATACCACTCAAGCAATTATTAATGCCATAGAAAATGACAAGTACTTTTCTATCAAAGCCTTTTTAATATCTATTTTTTGGCAATCCGGATTAGATTCAAGTAATCATTTAAGTTACTTAGTACAAGAAGCTGTAAATGGGGATTTTAATGTTTGTTTAGAAGCATTAACAGTAATAGAAAATTTCGATGCTACTTTTGGTGAAGATGAAGTAAATGATTTAATTTTTGATGTAGAAGAAACCATAGATATGGAAGAAAATGAGGAAAAACAAAAGCTCTTAATCAGTCTCAGAATGGTTTTACAACAATTAAATGTAGAGTTTTAAGAACAATTCCTCTCCTCACTAAAAAATCAATTTCAACTCTGCCCAATTTCTAATACCTAAGTACCCGAGCGAGGGCAACCGAACAAACGGTGCGAAATCCGGAGTAATCGGACCAGGAAATGCGAGGGCATGTGGGTAAAGATTACAAAGGATTTGGCGTTTGTTCTTGATTTTTGGCTCTTTTTATCAAGAAAAAGAGCATGTATTTTCAAAACTCAACTTATTTCAACTCACCCCTAGTTATCTTATGATAACTTTTCCAATCAAGACCTTTAAGATTTTAAAAAAATATAAAAAATTGCATAATAGTTGTTTTATAATTTATTAACTTTCTTTGCTAAACTTTTTACTTAAATTTGTTAGCCTCACTTTATACTAAAATTATGATCATAAAAAAAATCTCACTTCTGATAATAACACAATTTTTTGTGTTATCTATTTTTGCTCAAAACCTAGTTACACCAGGCGGACAAAAAATTGAAAACTTACTTCAACTTATCAACTACGCTTATGTTGATTCTACAGATGAAGAAAGAATAACCGAAGCAGCCATTGTTGCTTTATTAAAAGAATTAGATCCTCACTCTGTTTATATCCCTGAAAAAGAACTCAAAAAGATGAACGAACCTTTAATCGGAAATTTTGAAGGTGTAGGGATTCAGTTCAATATTTTACACGACACACTTATAGTCGTATCTCCTATTCCCGGTGGTCCGTCCGAAAAAGTAGGCATTCAGGCGGGCGATAAAATTATTGAAGTAGATAAAGAAAATATTGCCGGAATTGGTCTTCAAAACAGTGATGTGCAAGATAAACTGAGAGGTAAAAAAGGTACTAAAGTAACTGTTGCTATTAAACGTAGAGGAGAAAAAGACTTATTAAAATTTACCATTACCAGAGATGAAATTCCGATTTTTAGTGTAGATGCTTCTTATATGGTTGATGATGAAATCGGCTACATAAAAATAAATCGTTTTGCCAATAAAACCATTGACGAATTTAGAGATGGATTAAAAAAACTGAAGCAAAAAAATGTAAAACATTTAATATTAGACTTAAGAGGAAATGGCGGAGGTTACCTAAAATCAGCTATTCAACTGGCTGATGAATTTCTTGATGAAAATAAGTTAATTGTTTACACCGAAGGATTAAAAAGTCCGAAACAAGAATATTTTACCACAGAAAAAGGTGGTTTTGAAAAAGGCAAATTGGTACTTCTGATTGATGAAGGATCAGCATCAGCTTCCGAAATTGTTAGCGGTGCTATTCAAGATTTCGACAGAGGATTAATTGTAGGAAGAAGATCTTTTGGTAAAGGGTTGGTTCAAAAACCATTTTCTTTAGTAGACGGTTCTGCTGTTAGGTTAACCATTGCAAGGTATTACACACCTTCCGGAAGAAGTATTCAACGACCTTATGATGAAGGCAAAGAAGAGTACTACAAAGAGCTTACAAGAAGGTACGAACACGGAGAATTAGTTACTGAAGATAGTATTGCATTCCCTGATTCCTTAAAATTTACTACCCTAAACAGTAAAAGAACGGTTTATGGTGGCGGAGGCATCATGCCTGATGTATTTGTTCCTATAGATACCAGCATGATTTCTGATTACTTGAGTAAAGTTACCAGAGAAGGCTTGGTAAATGAATTTGCATTGGAATACACACAAGATAACAGAGAAAAGCTAATGACAACTTACCCTACTGTAAGCGATTTTAAAAATAATTTTGATGCAGAAAAAGAGCTGCTAACCGCATTTGTTGATTTTGCCGCTAAAAATGAAGTAGAAAAAAATGAAGAACAAATCAATACCTCAAAAACCTTTTTACTTACCCGATTAAAAGCAATTGTTGCCCGAAACATGTGGGATAGCTCTGCTTATTACCAAGTTATTAGCGATATAGATAATGCCTTATTAAAAGCCGTTGAAGAAATAAAGAGCGATACCTTTAAAAAAGAAAAATTAGTTTATAAATAAGTTTTGTAAATTTGTCATCACATTAAAAATAAAAAATAACTAACTATGAAAGAAAATTTGAAAGTTGCCTTATTGGGCGTAATTGCTTTAACCTTAATTGTAGATACCTTCTTTATGGACGACAGACCGGCAAGAAGAGATTATAATGCTTCTGAAAGTATTGCTACTTCTCCATCAGTAACCACCAACACGGGTAATGTAAATGATTTGAATCCTATTAACCCAATGTCTCCTACTCCAACTAACGAACCAGCTCCGGCAGCACCAATCTTGTCAGAAACAAGAGCTAAAACCTCTGTTCAGTTTGCTGAAAACAGCCATAACTTTGGAAAGATTAAACAAGACTCTAAGCATACCAAAATATTTAAGTTTACCAATACAGGTAAAGAACCTTTAATTATTGAAAATGCTACAGGAAGCTGTGGATGTACTGTTCCTCAATTCCCTAAAGAGCCTATTAAACCGGGAGCAACAGGAGAAATTGTAGTAGAATATAGCCCTGGAAAACAACAAGGAGCTCAAACAAAAACAGTTACCATTACGGCTAATACAGACCCTATTATTACTACGCTTAACATCTCTGCAGATGTGGAAGTAGCTCAGTAATACCACAACAACATAATTATTATAAAAAAGCTTATCAGAAATCTGATAAGCTTTTTTTGTTTTTGTTACAGTATTTACACCACTCTAACTAAAATATTAAAATCCCTTTTGATGATTTATAAAAAAATGTATATTTACAATATATATATGTAAGCAAAAACTACATATATAAACAGGTTGGCATCAATTAAATGAAATTAATCCTTTATATATTAATCTTAACAACAATAAGCTGTAATAATCAGCAAAAACAGAATGATAAGATAATCATTGTAAATTCATCAAATCAAGATTCAACAACTCATAAGTCTGATAATTCTGAACATTACACGACAAAGGACACTATACTAATACCTACCGAAAGAGATGACACTTTAAAATTTTCTAAAAATGAATACAACAATATTATTGACAAGCATCCAGAGTTTTTTAGAGAATATCCAGGTAACCCTGACCAGCTATACTATAACGGTAACGATAGAGAAGAATTTGCAAGCGAAGTTGGACAAGATACCTACTACATTCTTTATGCTTATTTTCTTAAAAAAAAGAACGGCATTGACATATATGCTAAACAGCGAAAAAAACTCATTGATATCTATTCTAATATAAATTCACTATTTGGATATTTCCAATATGGTGGAACATATTTTGGGCACCAATATTCAAGAATTTTAGGCTATGCGGAATATTCTATTTACCTTCTTCCGAAAAATAAAAATGACATTGAAAAGACCTATAATATAAAAAAGCAAAAACAGTTTTATATAAAATCCCTCAGACAATTAATTGATGACGAAAGCACAATTGACAATAATTATTTAGGAAATGAAGACGAAAGAATTAAAAGAACAAAAAAGCTCAATAAAATAGTTGATGAACTTGACTCATTAATTACTGACAACTTTTACTTAAGACGGGCTCAAGAATTTCATTATGGTCATTATGAGTATCATTAAAAAGAAAAAACTCGCTACCGCAAGCTTCCCGCTTGTGGTATATGAAATAATAACTACCTTTAACATAGTACAAACCCACAAAACAACTAAAACCACTTACCATGAAAAACTTTGACTGGACCACCTTTACAAGAAAAATAGCAATTAAAGCACCACTAGCTGACATTTACAATGCTTGGACAACAACATCAGCAATTGAAAAGTGGTTTTTAAGTAAGGCTGTTTTTATGGATACTAACGGAAAACCCGTAAATAAAGAAATACCTATAGAAAAAGGATTTAGTTATGAATGGAATTGGTATTTATATGACGAAACAGAGCGTGGTAAAATTACGGAGGCAAACGGAAAGGATTTTATTCAATTCACTTTTGCAGGAGAATGTTTAGTGGATGTGCTACTTTCTACATTAGACGATTATGTAATCGTAGAACTAACACAAAAAAATATTCCCACAGATGATAATTCAAAGCAACATATCCGACTTGGTTGTCACACAGGTTGGTCGTTCTATTTGGTCAACTTAAAATCTGTTTATGAAGGTGGTCTGGATTTGAGAAATAAAGAAACTAAGCTAAAAGTAATGATGAATAATTAATTTTCACCCTTCCGTAATCTTAAAAACAGCCGTTTTAATTCTTTTGGTGTTGATGCTTCCTACTTTTTCTTCTAAAACTAAAGCCTTGGCTTTATCCTCTTCAAAAACAGTTTTAACATCTTTAATTACACCAAAGGGAATGTTGGCTTTATGAAATTTTTCCTGAAAAGAAGATAAAGAAATGTTATTGAAGTAATTTTTAAGTAAATCATCTAACACACTTCTGTTTGCTACTCTTTTAACATTGCTAGAGAATCTTTCATCATCCATTAACGCTGTTGCACCAATATTAGTCAACATGCTTTTAAACTGCTTATCAGTGCCAATTGCTAATACAATCCATTTGCCATCTTTGGTTTGATAAGTTTCACCGTAAGGAGCAATATTTGGATGTAACGAACCTATTAATTTGGCATTCTCACCATTCATTAACCAATTAGTCGCTTGGTTTTTTAAGGATGATAGTGCTGCATCATACAAAGCAACTTGTACATAAGCTCCTTTTCCGCTTTGTGTTTTGTTAAGTAAGGCTACTAAAATTCCTTCTTTTAATTGGTGGGCAGCCAACACATCTATCATGGCTAAAGGCATTTTTAAAGGTCCAGAACTTGCTGTGCCATTCATTGCCATAAAACCTGTTTCGGCTTGTAGTACCACATCATACGCTACTCTGTTATCAGCTTCGCCAAAACCATTTATTTCTCCATAAATAATGGTCGGATTGATTTGTTTAATGGAATGATAATCTAAAGAAAATTTTTCCGCATCACCGGGTTTAAAGTTAGCAATTACAATAGACGCATCTTTCAATAAATCAGTAACTTGTTTTTTATCATTAGCTTGTTTTAAGTCTAAAAAAAGATGTTCTTTATTCCAATTTACTGATGAAAAATAAGCAGAGAT
The DNA here is from genome assembly GCA_000961845.1 of Flavobacteriales bacterium BRH_c54. GTDB lineage: Bacteria > Bacteroidota > Bacteroidia > Flavobacteriales_E > Vicingaceae > BRH-c54. The sequence goes on along the minus strand of LADZ01000059.1, from coordinate 34,677 downwards.
ATTCTCTTGATTGCTTTTTTCTGAAGCTGTTCTCCATTGTCGGGTTACATCTCCATTAGTAGTTTTGTTTTCTATCTTAATCACCCTTGCTCCCATTTCGGCAAAAAACATCCCTACATCGGGCCCTGCCAAAACACTTGCTAACTCAACAACCATTAAATCTTTAAACATCAGCTTATTTTTTTATCATTTTTATAAAAAGCTCTCTTCCTGCTCTAGGCGGTATGGAGTTCGTTGCCGTTTCCATAATGGCAACATCAAAATACGGAGAAAAATAGCTTAAATATTCTGCTTTATTGCCTCCAAATGGTGGGTGATTTGTATTTAACACATCATCAAACAAAAGACCTACTAATTTTCCTTTAGACTTTAGTAATAATGCTGTATGCTCAGCATATTTTACTCTCAAGCTGGGATGTAACGCACAAAAAAAAGTTTGTTCTACCATCAAATCATAAGCACCTTGGTGCTTAAAAAAATCTTCGCAAATTAAATGATGTTCAGGAAAAGTAGGAACACGTTGCTTAAATTGCTGTAGTGCATGTTTAGAAAAATCTAACACTATCACATTTTTAAAGCCTAATTGATTCAGGTATTCTGCCTCATATGCATTTCCACATCCCGGAATAAGAATTTTCATTTCCTTATCCGTAAGCTGATCAAAATAATCCTTAAGTGGTGTGGAAATATGACCTATATCCCACCCTGTTTCACATTTCTCATACCTTTCATTCCAAAAATGTTCTGATAACTCTTGTTGTTCCATTATTAAGGTTTTTTAATGCCAGATTTTTTTATACCGGGCTTGCTGGTTGATTCCTTTATCTTTACCGATGAAGATGGACACGGTCCTTGCGTATCTCCATGTGCTTGATGTGCAGACCATGCAGATGTAGGAATTTCTATGGTTTGTGGATTTCCAGTGTTTCCCGGTGGGTAATGACAAATAGTTATCTTCTCATTTCCTCCATTATTTCCAGAACCACCATTGTTCCCACCTGAATTACCAGAGCTACCGCCATTTCCTATTGAAGGAGTACAAGCTCCCTGAGTATCTCCATGAGCTTGGTGAGCAGGCCATGCAGATGCAGGTATCTCTATGGTTTGAGGATTTCCTGTATTCCCAGGTGGATAATGACAAATGGTGATTTTATTATTTCCGCTATTATTTCCTCCTCTTGGGTTGCCTAAATTCCCTCCTGTACCTCCCGGATTACCTCCTGTTGTAGGTGCACAAGCTCCTTGCGTATCTCCATGTGCTTGATGTGCAGGCCATGCTGAAGCAGGTATTTCTATGGTTTGGGGATTATTTGTATTTCCAGGTGGGTAATGACAGATAGTAATTTTATTATTTCCTCCGGAGTTTCCTCCTCTTGGGTCTCCTAAATTCCCTCCGGAACCTCCGGGTGTTCCTCCCGGATTACCTCCTGTTGAAGGAGTACAAGCTCCCTGTGTATCTCCGTGTGCTTGATGTGCAGGCCAAGCAGAAGCAGGTATTTCTATGGTTTGGGGATTATTTGTATTTCCAGGTGGGTAATGGCAAATGGTAATTTTATCTTCACCTCCATTTGAACCACCTGTTCCCCCTGTATTTCCACCATTGTTTTGCGTAGTACACGGTCCTGTAATATCTCCATGTGCTAAATGTATTCTTACTTCTGAAGCAGTAACTTGGATGGTCTGATAAGCTCCTGTAGGATCTTTATGACAAATAGCTATTAAATCTGGTGTGCCTGAGTTATTTTCATCTTTAGGACATAATCCTTTCGTATCGCCATGAGCTTGATGTGTTGCCCATTGAGATTCTTTAATTATCATTTGCTCTTTTTTACCTGTAGCTGTATTATGATGACAAATTTGTATATCATTATCTACTACTACCGGACAAGCTCCTTGTGTATCTCCATGAGCTTGGTGTGCTGCCCATTCGGTTGCAGGAATTTGTAAGGTTTGTGGTGTTCCTCCTCCCACAGGTTTATGGCAAATGGTTATCATCGGTATTTCAACTCTTGGACAAGCTCCCTTAGTATCGCCATGGTTAAAATGTTCTACCCATCTAAACTCCGGAATAGTAATAGTTGATTTTTTACCCATTGCATCTTTATGACATATGGTTAATGTTGGTTCTACTGCCGGACAAGCACCTAAAACATCACCATGTGCTTGATGTATTGCCCATTCAGATTCAGAGATTTCCATTGTTTGACGCTTATCTCCTGTTGTAGGAACATGGCAAATGGTTATTTTTTTAACTTTTGGACAAACACCCATAAAATCGCCATGAGCTTGGTGTGTTGCCCACTCTGTAGCAGGAATTTGTATTGTAGTGGTATTTCCTGTTAATATATCTTTATGGCAAATGCTAATCAAAGTAGGGTTTTCATTTGGTAAATTATCTTTAGGACATAACCCTTTAGTATCTCCATGTGCTTGATGTGCAGACCATTCAGATTCTTTAATTATCATCTCCTGTTTTTTACCTGTAGCTGCATTATAATGACAAATTTGTATGTCATTATCAACGACTACCGGACAAGCTCCTTGGCTATCTCCATGTGCTTGGTGCATTGCCCATTCGGTTGCCGGAATTTGTATGGTTTGTGGTACTCTAGATCCAGCAGGATAATGGCAAATGGTCATTGTCGGTATTTCAACTCTTGGACATTCTCCTTTACTATCTCCATGGTTAAAATGTTCTACCCATCTAAATTCAGGAATAGAAATGGTAACTTTATTCCCTGATGCTTCTTTATGACAAATGGTTATCGTAGGCTCCACCGCAGGACAAGTTCCTAAAACATCTCCATGTGCTTGGTGTATTAACCATTCTGATTCAGGAATTTCTATAGTTTGACGCTTATCTCCTGTTGTAGGAACATGGCAAATGGTTATTTTTTTAACAGTATAACAGGTCCCTTTTATTGCTCCCTGACTTTGATAACTTGGCCATTGGGACTCTTCAATTTCAAACGATTGATTGTTTAAACAAATAGTAATCATTGATTTTTGAATAGGAACACAAGCTCCCATTTTATCACCATGAGACTTATGTATTAACCATTGTGATTCGGGAATTTGAATGGTTTCTATATCTCCTTCACGACTAGAAATCTGATGACAAATGGTTATCATTTTCTCATTTTCAGTACAAGCTCCTTTGGTATCTCCATGGGATTCATGCATTGCCCAATCTGATGATTTAATACTTATGGTTTCTCTACTTCCTGTTGGTGTTTTATGACAAATGGTAATGGTACTTTCTTCATTACAAGTTAATGAGAACTCTTTTGTAGTGGTTTCTGCTAATTTTTTAGCTACAATTTTAAAATTATTCGTGCCATTAGCTAACTGAACGGTAGCTTTTAACTCATTATTTGTAAAACTATAATTTTGAGTAGCAACCAAGTTGTTGTTATGATAAAAAGTAACATCTTGAGTTTTTATATCAGGGGTTATTTTAGCAATAATAGTTACCTTACAATTTGGCGAAATAAATGTGGTAGCTATTGGTTGAGATAAAATAATTACAGGTTTTACAGGTTGGGTATAAGGTGTTGTTGTGGGATTTGTAGGGTTTGTTGGTGTTGGTATAGTTGTAGGAGTATAAGTACTTTCTCCTTGGTGATGTTTTATAATACTAAAATGTAATCCTAAAGAAGTATAGTGGTAAATGTCTTGAATAAAAAATGGAGCATTATTTTTTGTTGCCTGACCATCAAAATAATCGGTTTGCGGCAAAGAAATTTTATGTTCTAAAGCAAAATCAACTCCGGGAGCAATTCTAAATCCTAACCCTACTCCAACGGCAGGTGTAAATACAACTCTTGAATAATTTCTATTATCTAAATCTGTTTCATAACTATCATCTAATAAATCGCTTAATTGCTTTCTAACATCCGACTTACTTCCTTCATAATTAATAGAAGAATAATCGTATTGATTTCCGAACTCATCTAATTGATTAGTATTAACAACATAATCCGTTCCTCCTGCTCCGGCAAATAAATAAAAAAGAATGCCTGTATTTTCATACAGTTTATTCCATCGTAACATGGCTTCTAACGAAAGTTCTTCAAACTCGGTATTATTGTTTTGAAAAAACAACTGATTGGAATAATTAACTCCTGAATTCCCAAAACCATTTAATGCATAATTAGAAATAAAACTTTCGTGAGGCTGATAACCCAACCCAAATGTTTCAGATTTTAAATACCTACCTCTCAACGAAAAGCCAAAAAACCTGTACTTTTTATTATAAAGTCTGTATTCTAATGTAGCACCATAACCAAAACCAAATAATTTGTTACTAACATCTCCTTTTTGATAGGCACCCCCAATGTTTCCTCCTAAAGTCCATCTACCAATATCATAAGTTGTATGTTGAGCATTTGCTGAAAGAGTAATTACTATAAACGCAATAAAAAAGTAAAGTTTTTTCATAAGTATTCTTTTTATTTTTTTATTAATTCACCGACTAAAAACAATTTCTATTCCAAAAATAGATTTTTGTTAATTTTTCTAAAAATGAATGTAAAAATACATAATCCTAATAAACAAAACCATCAAAAAATAACTGATTATTTGGTTCATAAACCGTTTGTATATTTTGATATGGCTTATTCCTCATAAAGCAATAAAAAATATTAAATTTGTCGCTCACCATTAATTCAAATTAAAAAATTATGTTTGACAGTCTATCGGATAAGTTAGAAAGAGCCTTTAAGGTATTAAAAGGACAAGGACAGGTTACTGAGATTAATATTGCTGAAACCGTTAAAGAAATTAGACGTGCTTTATTAGACGCTGATGTTAGTTACAAAGTAGCGAAGCAATTTACTGATGAAGTTAAAGAGAAAGCTTTAGGAGAAAATGTAATCAATTCATTATCTCCCAACCAATTAATGGTTAAAATTACTCATGATGCTTTAGTAGAACTGATGGGTGGTGGAGAAGAAGAAATTAACCTGAAAGGCAACCCAACTGTTATATTAATTGCCGGTTTGCAAGGTTCGGGTAAAACTACTTTTTCAGGGAAATTAGCTAACTACTTAAAAACTAAGAAAGGAAAAACTCCAATGTTAGTTGCAGGAGATGTTTACCGTCCTGCTGCGATTGATCAATTACATGTTCTTGGTGAACAAATTGGTGTAGAAGTTTGGTCAGATAAAGAAAATAAAAATCCTGTTGATATTGCTAAGAAAGCTATTGCTGAAGCCAAACAAAAAGGATTTAACACAGTAATTATAGATACTGCCGGACGTTTAGCTGTAGATCAACAAATGATGAATGAAATTGAGGCGGTTAAAAATGCTGTTTCTCCTAACGAAATTTTGTTTGTTGTAGATTCAATGACAGGTCAGGATGCTGTAAATACGGCTAAGGCATTTAACGACAAACTTGATTTTAATGGTGTAGTTTTAACTAAATTAGATGGTGATACCAGAGGTGGTGCTGCGCTTTCTATCCGTTCTGTAGTGGATAAACCAATTAAATTTGTTGGTACGGGAGAAAAAATGGATGCATTGGATGTTTTCTATCCATCAAGAATGGCAGACCGTATTTTGGGTATGGGTGATGTGGTTAGTTTGGTAGAAAGAGCCCAAGAACAGTATGATGAGAAAAAAGCCAGAGAGCTTCAAAAGAAAATTGCTAAAAATCAGTTTGATTTCAATGATTTTATGGATCAAATTGGTCAGATAAAAAAGATGGGGAATATGAAAGACTTGTTAGGCATGGTTCCCGGTTTAGGAAAAATGACTAAAGGTATTGATATTGATGATGACGCTTTTAAAGGGGTAGAATCCATTATCAAATCCATGACTCCGGAAGAAAGAGCCCAACCTAAGCTTCTAAACGGAAGTAGAAGAAAACGAATTGCAGAAGGAAGCGGAACTTCTATCCAGGAAGTAAACAAGCTCATTAAACAATTTGAGCAAACAGGTAAAATGATGAAAATGATGGGAGACAAAAACAAAATGGCTCAGATGATGAAGAGTTTACCCAACATGAAACGATAATAAATTAACAAGTAAAACGATAATAAATCTAAAACTAAGCAAGCATGCCAACTATTATTAGCGGAAAAGAGGTAGCAGATAAAATTAAACTTGAAATTGCTGAAGAAGTTTCTAAACTGAAAGATGAAACAGGAAGAACTCCTCACCTAGCAGCGGTTTTAGTTGGAAATGATGGTGCTAGCAAAACCTATGTAAATGCAAAAGTTAAAGCTTGCGAAGTAGTTGGTTTTAGAAGCACTTTAGTGGCATTAGAAAAAGATGTTACAGAAGCACATTTACTAAGCGAAATAGATAAGCTAAATAATGATGATGACTTAGATGGCTTTATTGTTCAATTACCATTACCCAAACATATTAATGAACAAAAAATTACCGAAGCCATCAATCCAAAAAAAGATGTAGATGGATTTCATCCTACAAGTTTAGGGAAAATGCTGTTGGGTTTACCAACTTTCTTACCTGCAACGCCTCTTGGTGTTACAGAAATGCTGAAACATCACAATATTCCTACTGAAGGAAAACATTGTGTAGTAATAGGCAGAAGCCATATTGTAGGATCTCCGATGAGTGTTTTAATGTCGCAAAATACCTACCCAGGGAATTGCACTGTTACTATTACACACAGCAGAACACAAAATCTTAAAGAAATAACGCTTCAAGCAGATATATTAATTGTAGCCTTAGGCAAACCTGAATTTGTTACAGCCGATATGGTAAAAGAAGGAGCTACAGTTATAGATGTTGGTATTCATAGAATTGAAGATAGCTCAAAAAAATCAGGTTTCAGGTTAATAGGTGATGTAAAATTCGATGAAGTTGCTCCAAAATGTAGTTATATTTCTCCGGTACCTGGTGGCGTAGGACCAATGACCATCGTTTCTTTATTGAAAAACACTTTATTAGCTGCAAAAAATAAAAATTAAAAAAAAATTTATTTTTTATTTTTCAATCAATATATATTAATAATATTGTTGCAATATTTAATGTTTTAGATTATGGCCAGATCAATAAAAAAATTATCAAGTTTCGATAAAAAAATCCAAAAAGAAATTGTTGGATTAATTGAAGCTGACGATATTAAAATGGTAGATTTCCCTTACAAAGGAGAAATCGAAAGAGGAATTATTTGGAAAATTAATGAGGAAGATTCTTATTTAGTTGTATTGGATAACTTTAAATCAGCCGTTAAATTAGTTGAACCAGATGATGAAGATGAAGATGAGGATGATGACACTCCGGAAGCAGCTGACAACTTTGACGGAATTAATGATGATATAGAAGTTGAAGCCGATGAAGAAGACGACTTTGATGATGAAGAAGATTTAGATGAAGATGATGAAGATTAATTTTAACTACATTATTAAATATGTATTTTACATCTATCTAAAAGACCAATTCCTATTATCTGATATTCGAACTTTTACTTTTTCAGACACTACAAAGGTAAAATACTAAGAACTATAAAATAAATCCTCAATCATCAAGTTGAGGATTTATTTTTTCTGATGTTCATTCTTTGACTTTGTCAAATTTTAACGCCTATAAAATATTTCAATTATCTATAATAAGGATCCTCAGTCAAGCTGAGGATTTGTATTATCTAGTGTTCGCTCTTTGACTTTGTCAAATTCTCACACCGATAATACAAACATCATCCACTTGTTCTAGACTACCTTTCCAATCATTAAAGTGTTGTTCTAAAATTTCTTTTTGCTCGTCCATACTTTTATCTTGAATATTTAAAAGTAAATCTTTAAATGGTTTATACATCATCTTTTTACCTTTAGGCCCTCCAAACTGATCAGCATAACCATCTGTAAATACATAAATAGTATCTCCTTTTTGCAACTCAATTTCATGATTGGTAAACAATTCTTGTCTAAAATACTTTCCTATTGGTTGTTTATTAGGCTTAATTTCAGTCAACTCAGCTATCCCTTCCCTATTTTCTCTAACAATATATAATGGATTATTTGCTCCTGCATACTGTAGTGTTGCATAACTTTCAAAAAGTTTGAGACTACAAAGTGCTATATCCATTCCATCTTTTACATCTTCACCACTCTTTTCAAAATGTTCTACCACCAACTGTTTTGTTTTATCTAAAATTTTAGCAGGGATTGCTTCCTTAACTTCTAATAATGCTTTTGATAGTGAATTAGCACAAACTACACTAACCATAGCTCCGGGAACTCCGTGTCCGGTACAATCTGCTGCTGCAAATAAAATATGATTTTCATACTTTTCCAACCAATAAAAATCTCCACTTACAATGTCTTTTGGATGGTATAAAACAAAAAAATCTTTAAGCTGTTGTTTCAGAAGTTCATCTGCAGGTAAAATTGCATTTTGAATTCTTTTGGCATATTTAATACTATCAACAATTTCTATATTTTTTTGTTCTACAATAACTTTTTGAGATTCTATTATTTGTTTTTGTTTATTAGTAACTCTAAACCTATTGTACATAAAACCACTAAAAAGAATAATAAGAAAAAGTCCTCCAAACAAAGCATATTGCTGATTTTTGATCATTTTTATTTCAGCTTTTTGTTTAGCTTTTTCTGCTTTTGAAAGAGCTTTTTCTTTCTCATAAGCAAGACTATCAGCAACAGATTTTTTTTCATACAGGTATTGCATTTCTTTTTCTATGGAAGCTTTAGTATTTTCTTCTTTTAACAAACTATCTTTATATTGAATAAATAGTTTATAAAAGTCGAAAGCTAATTCTTTTTTGTTGTTTTTTTCATAAAGTTCACTAAGCTTTCCTGTAGAAGACTCTAACACCTCTAAAGAACCTATTTCTTTAGAAAGTTGATACGATTCTGCGAGGTATTTTTCTGCTTTTTTATGCTCGTTTAATAACATATAAAGATTACCAATATAACTTTTCTGATAAGCAATTCCAATTTTATTATTTAACTCTTCATCAATTTTTAATGCTTCAAAATAATAATCTAACGCTTTTTTAAAATCTTTTTTATCTTCATAAGCCAAGCCTATATTTCCTAAATGTCTTGATATTCCATATTTATTATTATACTTTCTATCAACTGCTAATCCTTTTTGATAATATTCTAATGCTTTATCGAAATTATTTTGATCATGATATACAATACCAATATTACCAAGTATGGTAGATATGCTATTGGTTTCATTTATTTTTTCTTTAAGTGCTAATGATTTTTCATAATAATCTAACGCTTTTTCATATTCTTTTTGGTTGTAATAAATTATTCCAATATTTCCTAAAGTAACTGCCTGCCCCTTTTCATTATTTATTTCTTCTTCAATTTTTAATGATTGAAAATAATAAGTTAATGCTTCTGCATATCTGCCTTGGGTATCCATAATTACTCCCATATTACCTAAAATTGCAGCTTGTTGTTGTTTATTATCAATTTTAATATTGATTTCTAAGGCTTTTGAATAGTTTTTAAAGGCATTGTCATATTCACTTAAGCTCCAATTACAATTTCCAATTTGAGCAAGAGCCTTAGCTTTTAATGCCAGAAAATTATTTTTTGTAGCGAACTTAATTTTCTTATCAATATGTTTTTGTAACAAACTTATTGTTTTTTGATATTGATTCTTCGCTTTAATAAATTCTCCTAAATAATATTGGGTTAATCCATATTGAAGATAAATTTGACTTAACTTATAATCTATTTTTACATCAATACCTTGGTCCTTAACCCCCATATTATTCAACCTAATAATTTCTATTAAATTAATTGATTGTTTATAGTATTCAGTAGCAGAATCGGGCTGTTCCTCTGAATAATAATTACCGGTAGCTATTAATGAATTAACAAATGTGGTATCGGAAAGTTCTCCTTTAAATTGAGGTGCTAATAATTTACTAACCTTTTTTAAAGAATCAGTTTTATTTATTGATGCAGATATAATGCTTGAATTAGCTATTAAGAACAATAATAAAGCTATAATATATCTGTAACTCATAAAATACAAATATATAGATTAAATGTTCATTTCCAAATATGAAATTAATCAGTTCAGTTGTATTGTTCTTTCATCAAATTCTCACTCCGAAAAATATATTCAAATTATTATAATAGGATTCTCAATCGAGTTGAGGATTTGTATTATCTGGTGCTCGTTCTTTGACGTTGTCAAATTCTCACACCGATAATACAAACATCATCTACTTGTTCATTATCGCCCTTCCAATCTCTAAATTTTTCTAAGATTAGTTCTTTTTGAGTCTCCATTGATAAGTTATTTATAGATAGTAAGAATTCTTTAAATTGTTTGGACATGAATTTTTTTCCTTTTTTACCCCCAAATTGGTCAGAAAATCCATCAGAAAAAATAAACAAACTATCTTCTTTTTGTAGTGAAATAGTATTGGTTGTAAATGGAGTTGGGTTTAATGTTTTTCCAACCGGTTGTTTGTTAGGTTTGTATTCAAACAATTCACTTTCATTATCTTTAATGGGTCTTATTAACCATAATGGACTATTAGCTCCAGCCCATTGTAATGATGAATAAAAACCATCTTTTTCTATATCATTCTTATCTAATACACAAAGTGAAATATCCATTCCATCTTGTATAGAATTTACTTGGTTATTAAAAGCCTCAATAACAATTTCTCGTGCCTTATCTAATATTTCACCGGGGTTTGTTAAGCCAAAATCGTTTACACAGGTATTTAAAGCATGATTACAAATTACAGAAATCATTGCTGCAGGAACACCATGTCCGGTACAATCTGCTACAGCATAAAATACTAAATTATCTTTTTGTTTATGCCAGTAAAAATCTCCGGCAACAATATCTTTTGGCAAATAGATAAGCAGACTGTTTTTTAAGTTTGTAGTAACTTCTTCTTTAGAGGTTAAAATAGCTGATTGTATTCTTTTTGCATATTGAATACTATCTTTAACTTCTTTACTTTTCTCTTGAATATTTTTATTAATTTTAGATATTTCACCATGTTTTCTTTTTAGCAAGTAATTGATCTTTTTATTTTGAAATGAATAGTAAAGTACAAAAAGTAATAGTATAAATAAAATGCAAAATCCACCAACAATATAATATCTCGTATCATTAGAAATTTCAATTATATCCTGTTGTGGAATTACAGTACCAACATACATAACACTGCTTTCATTTAAATGAAATGGTTTTATACTTGCCCACCAAGTTTTATTATTACTTGTATATTTAAAAGTTTGTGTTAGTAACGCTTTACTTTCTTCCCAGTGATTAAAGGCATGAGCAACAGCAGGAATATTAACCTGATGAACTGATTTTAGCAACGCTTCTTTTGGATTTTTAACAACATTATTATTAGGGAGTGCTATATAATCTAAACTTTCTGAAACGATAAAAGTCATTGAGTTAGGTGTAACTTTTATCTCTTTAGTAAAATTGGTAAGATTAGTTAAAGTAACATCATAAGCCAAAATGGTAATTTCATTAGTATATATATCTTCCCACCCTATAGAAGCGGTTAATCCGATTTCACTATTAGTGTTAAAAATATAGGGAGTTGTCCAGGTAACTTCATTATCATAAAGTTTTTTCATAGCATTAGTATGCCAATCTCTTTCCGAAGGTAATTTTATCAATGGATTTTCCCAAGATTTTATTGTATATAAAGAATCTCCTTCTTTTTTCCACTGACTAAATTGAGCAACATTATCATTAATCTTTAAATCAACTTTTCGAGTAAATACCTCTGCTCCATCAGAGAACAAATCTATTTCATAGGATTTTTCATTAGCTATTCCTATAGATGAAATTTGTGGATAGTTTTTAAGAACAGGCATAAAATAATCTACCACCTGCACTTCAGACATGTTTAAATAAGATGTTTGTTGTTTTCTTTCTTTTTCAACAAGTATGGCCCTGCCAACAGTTTCAAAAAAATCGTTTAGTTTATGTTCTGATGAAACCATAAACTTTTGAGTAAGCGAATGAGTTAAACTGGTTTCCGTGCTTTTTAACTTTAAAAGCATCATGGTCATGATTATTATAGATGCTGCAATAAGCACTAAAATAATATTGGTAATAATAATTTTTGAAATGTATTTCATTTAGTCTGTATTTATAAGTGCAAAGTAAACTATTCATTATCAAAATTTAATAAGCATGTTTTGGTATATTAGAATTTTAAAACTCAGTATTTATACTTAAGAGTTAGATAAGTAATTAGCCAGAAATAGAAATATGTATATCAACTTAACAAACTATTTAAAACAAAAAAGACCGAACAATTAATTGTTCGGTCTTTAAATTTTTATCTAAATAGGAGAAATATTATCCTCCAAAGTCATCAAATCTTACATTTTCAGGAGGTACACCCCAATCGTCACACATTTTTGTAACAGCATTGTTCATTAAAGGTGGACCACAGAAATAAAATTCTATATCTTCGGGAGAATCATGTTTACTTAAATACTGGTCTATTACGACTTGGTGAATAAAGCCTACAAAACCATCTCCTTCTTCATCATGAATATCTTTTTTAACTTTCCAGTTATCAGATTCTAATGGTTCAGAAAGTGCTAAGTAAAACTTAAAGTTAGGGAAGTCTTTTTCCAAATCTCTAAAATAGTGGATGTAAAACAATTCTGCTTTAGATCTACCTCCATACCAATAAGTAACTTTTCTGTTGGTTTTAATGGTTTTAAATAATTCGTATAAGTGAGAACGCATTGGAGCCATTCCTGCACCACCACCAATATATAACATTTCAGCATCAGAATGGTTAATAAAGAATTCACCGTAAGGACCTGAAATAACTACTTTATCTCCTTGTTTTTGGTTGAAAATATAAGATGATGCTACACCTGGGTTTACATCCATCCAATCACCTTTATCTCTATCAAAAGGAGGAGTCGCAATACGTACATTCAACATAATTTTTCTTCCTTCAGCAGGGTAAGAAGCCATTGAATAAGCTCTAACAACCTCTTCATCATTCTTCATCACTAATGGCCATAATTTAAATTTATCCCAATCCGGTTTAAATTTATCTGGCTCTCCCGGATGATCTTGAGGATGGGCTGTTATATCCATTTCCTCATACTTAATAGTACATGGTGGAATTTTAATTTGAATGTACCCACCGGCTTTGTAGTCCATATCTTCAGGGATTTCTACAATAAACTCTTTAATAAAGGTAGCCACATTGTAGTTAGAAACAACTGTTGCTTCCCATTCTTTAATTCCTAAAATTTCCTCTTCAATTTCAATTTCCATGTCTTCTTTCACCTTCACCTGGCAGCCTAATCTCATACCTTGAGCAATTTCCTTTCTGGAAAAATGAGGTTCCTCTGTTGGTAAAATACTTCCACCACCACTTTTAACCTCACACTTGCATTGAATACAAGTTCCGCCACCACCACAAGCAGAAGGTAAGAAAATTCCTTGATTACTCAACGTATTTAACAGCGTACTTCCCGCTTCTACTTCTAAAACTTTATCATGGTTAATGGTAATTTTTACCGGTCCTGAACTTGTCAATTTTGACTTAGCCCAAAGCAGTAATAATACTAACAATAATGTTACAATTGTGAAAACTATAACTGCAACTATAATTGTTGCTGTGCTGATTGCTAAAAACATATCTGAATATATTTGTTACGTAATTTTTAATTAAAGTTCAATTCCCATGAAGCTCATAAAAGCAACTCCCATTAATCCACAAATAATAAAGGTAATACCTAAACCTCTTAATGGACCTGGAACATGAGAATATTTAATTTTTTCTCTAATAGCTGCAATGGCAACAATTGCTAACCACCAGCCCACTCCGGAACCTAATCCGAAAACTGATGCTTCTCCAATATTTACATACTGTCTTTCTTGCATAAACAATGCACCACCAAGTATAGAACAGTTTACCGCAATAAGTGGTAAGAAAATACCTAATGCACCGTACAAAGCAGGAGCAAATTTTTCAACAGCCATTTCTACTATTTGAACAGTTGATGCAATAACTGCAATGAACATGATAAAGCTCAAAAAGCTTAAATCCATAGTTGCATATTCTTCTCCTAACCAAGATAAAGCACCTTCTTTCAATACATAGTTTTCTAATAAATAGTTAATAGGAACGGTTACTCCTAATACAAATATTACTGCCAACCCTAATCCGTTAGCTGTTGTTACTGTTTTTGATACAGCCAGGTAAGAGCACATCCCTAAGAAATAGGCGAAAATCATATTTTCTATGAAGATACCCTTTACGAAAATGTTAAAATATTCCATGAGTCGTTAATTTAATGCTTTTATAATTAATGATTTTCTTCAATTAGTTTTCTGTTTCTACTTCTTTGTATCCAAATATAGATACCCACGGTAATTAAAGCCATTGGAGGTAGAATCATTAAACCATTGTGTTCGTAACCTGTATTATTGGCTAAACTTGTTAAGATTTCTATTTTACCTACCACAGGCAATGTTAATGTACCCGAACCAAATAATTCTCTGAAAAATGCAACAACAATTAAAATCATTCCATATCCAAAAGCATTTCCTACCGCATCTAAAAATGAAGCTCCGGGTTTGTTTCCTAAAGCAAATGCTTCCAACCTTCCCATAATAATACAGTTGGTAATAATAAGCCCTACGAATACCGAAAGTTGTTTACTCACATCATAAACAAAGGCTTTAAGCACTTGGTCAACTAAAATTACCAAACTTGCTACAATTACCAATTGAACAATAATTCTAATTCTAGATGGTATTACCTTTCTTAACAAAGAAACAATAACATTGGCTCCTATTAACACAAACAATACAGATATTGCCATTACAAAAGCTGTTTCAACTTTAACGGTAATTGCTAATGCTGAACAGATACCTAAAACTTGAACGGTAATTGGATTATCGTCATTAAGGGGGTCCTTAATAAGTTTCATGTTTTTCTTAGAAAATAATGATTCGCTCATAATTTTATAGTGTTAAGATTTTAAATAAGGTTCATAAATTTTTAGTGTTCTTACTAACATTTCAGTAACACCATTACTGGTAATTGTTCCGCCACTAATAGCATCAACACCATGCTTATCACCTTCCGGAGCACCACCTTTAATTACTCTAATAGATTGATAATCTCCTGATTCGTCAAAAATTTTCTTCCCTACAAATGGTTCTTGAAACCATCCTTGGTTAATTTCTGCTCCTAATCCCGGAGTTTCTCCTTTATGATCGAAAGAAGCTCCTGCTACAGTATTTTTATCTGATTCAAGTGCAATATATCCCCAAATTGGTCCCCAAAGTCCTTTTCCTACTAATGGAATAATGTACTTTTTGCTTCCTTCACTTTCATAAATAAAAATCGGAAAGTTTTTTTGTCCACCTGATTTGTATTCTTTTAAAATATCTACTTTAAATGCATCTCCTTCAATTTGCTCACCTTTATCGTTCAATACAATTTCTTCTGTAATGTATTTATTATAAGCATCCTGAGCTTCATCTCTTGTTACCTCTATACCAACAGACTTAAGAATATTTTGCATTTTTTCTCGTTCTATGTTTTGATTTTGCATCGGTTTTAAACCTTCTGAAGCAAAAGCCAACAATAGTGCTACTATTACTACCATTACGATTGAGAATCCTATGGTATATTTATTACTATTTACATCCATTTTTTTATAGTTTAAGCTTTAACACTAACTCTTTTAAGTCTTTTTTTAATATTTGCAGCAATAACATAATGGTCGATTAACGGAGCCATAATATTCATGAATAAAATAGCTAACATTACTCCTTCCGGATATGCCGGGTTAAATACTCTAATCATAATAGCAAATATTCCTATTAAAAATCCATATATGTATTTACCCGTATTTGTTTGAGAACCTGTAACAGGGTCGGTTGCCATAAACACAGCTCCAAATGCAAATCCTCCTATTACTAATTGATGCATTGGTGTTAACTCCATAAATGGATTTGCTCCCCATAAATTAAATAACAATGCCATAACGTAACCACCTAAAAAAGTGGATAACATTATTCTCCAACTCGCAATACCTGTAATTAATAATAATAAAGCTCCCAACCCTATTGCTAAAGTAGAAGTCTCTCCAATAGAACCCGGAATAAAACCAATAAATGATTCCATAACACTGGCATTCATTGTATTTAACGCTTCTGTACCTCCTTTAACTGCTTGTGCTAATGGTGTAGCTCCTGAAAAACCATCAACTAATTGTTGACCTTCTTCTAAGCTGGTATTTACCCAAACTTCGTCACCCGACATTTTGGTTGGGTATGCAAAGAATAAAAATGCTCTGGCAGTTAATGCAACATTTACAATGTTCATTCCTGTTCCTCCAAATACTTCTTTACCTATTACAACAGCAAAAACAGTTGCTACTCCTACCATCCATAATGGTACATCAATCGGTAAGATTAATGGAATTAACATCCCGGAAACCAAAAATCCTTCTTGAATAGCATGTTTATTAAATGCAGCAAAAATAAATTCTACACCTAACCCAACACCATAAGAAACAATTATTATTGGAAGTACTTTCAACGCTCCAAAAATAAATTTATCCCAAAACATATCACACACATGATTGGCTGTTGTTACCTCTCCTAATGCTAAAAAATGTTGATGTCCTACATTGTAAATACCAAATAATAAAGAAGGAACTAACGCCAAAATAACCATTACCATGGTTCTTTTTAAATCTATTCCATCTCTAATGTGTACCCCGTTTTTATTAGTATGACCAGGTACAAAAAACAAGGTGTACATTCCATCCCAAACCGTATAAGCCAAAGGAAATTTTCCGTCAGCTTTCGGTTTAATTTTTTGCATAAAATTATCTAATGCTTTCATATTATTTTTATAAGTGTAAGTGCTTACAGTTTACTTTTATATTTATTATTAGCTCATTTCTTTTTTAAGCTTATTCAACCCTTCTCTAACATACTGTTGAACAGGAGTTTTTGAAGTACACGCATACTCGCAAAGTGCAAAATCTTCAGGAGCTACTTCATAAATACCTAATTTTTCCATGTTATCAATATCATCTACCATAATAGATTTTAGTAGTTGAACCGGATAAATATCCATAGGGAAAACTTTCTCGTATTCGCCTGTAACTACCAACGATCTTTCTTCACCGTTCATATTGGTATTTAAATCGTACTTTTTGTTAGGCATCAATTTAGAGAAAAATGTTCCTGAAAGACTAAATTTATCGAAACCGGGAGCTAACCAACCAAAAAACTGGTTGTTTCCACCTTCTGGTATAACCGTTAGTTGGTAATCGTAAAAACTTAAATGACCATCTTCAGAAATTTTTGTTCCTGTTAATGGATTTCCGCTAATGTATCTTCCGCCCTCTTCTACATTTCCTTTAACAATAGCATCTATTTTAGCTCCTAAAACGGTTTTAATATAAGCTGGTTTCTTTACTAAAGAACCGGCAAAAGCAATAGAACGAGTTGCATCAAATTTACCTTCTTTAAATAACTTACCAATAGTTAACACATCTAGTGCTTTAAGTGTCCAAACAATGTCACCTTTGTTTATTGGTTCTATATGATGAATTTGAATACCTACATTCCCTGCAGGGTGTGGTCCCGCAATTCTGTTTATCTGAACATTTTTGGCAGTTGTAAATACTTCATCAGCATTTGTATTTCCATTTATGTTTAAATGAACTTTACCATCTGTAAGTTTTACTAATGCATCTAATCCTGCCTGAAATTCAGCTGATTTACCATGAGCAATAAAACCATAATCCGGTGCTAATGGAGCTGTATCTATCGCTGTAACATGTATAGCTTTTGGCGTATCTTTAGGATTGGCAATTATATCATAAGGACGTTGTCTGATAAATGGCCAAACACCACTTTTCAGCATATTTTCTTTCACTTCTTCTCTCGACAACGTTGAAGCATCTGCTTGCTTAAAAGATTCGTATTGAATTTCAGCATCAGCTTTTACTTTTACTTCTAAAATTTTTCTTTTATCACCTCTAACAACATCTATCACTTCTCCGCTAACCGGTGATGTAAATAAAACCTCTTCTATCTCTTTATTATAAAATAACGGAGAACCTGCTTTAACTTTATCACCAACTTTTACAGAAAGTTTGGGTATTAAAGTAGGAAAATCAGTAGGCTTTAAAACAACTTCCGTTGCAGTAATAGTATTAGTGTGTAATTTTTCGGCAGCACCTTTTAGGTTAATATTTGCTCCCCTTTTAATCTTAACGTCTTTTGACATAGTTTTTTTAGATTAAATTATAACTGCGACAAAATTATAAAATTCGGTAATCTGGCAAAGGAAATATTAAAAAAAATAAACTTTATTTGACAACTACTCGCTTAACATCGCTTAATATCTTAATTTTACTGATGAATATTTTTATTAACACCTTTTTTGGCTTAAATGTTGACGTTTTGATAACCAACGTTTTATTTATTTTAATTTTCTTTATTCAATGAAAAAAATCTTCCCAATAATAGTTATTTCTGCATTTTCTATTAGCTTATTTATTTTTATTTCAAGTTTTATATCAAAAGAAACTATTTCGGACGATTATACAGGCAATAATTATTTAAGATATGAAGACTATATTTATGTTGATCATATAAAAACGGTACTACTTCATCACACAGGAACCCCTTTAAGTAATCCTATAATTCCATTAAACGGAACCGAACAATTGCTGTTAAGCTTTGATGATTTTAAAACCCTTCCCCGAGATTATTATTACTCTGTTGTGCATTGCAATGCCAACTGGACTCCTTCCGACCTTAGACCTAACGAATACATTAATGGCTTTTTTGAAGATATCATTTTCGATTACCAATATTCTATTAATACAGATATCCCTTATTTACATTACCAATTACAAATCCCTAACGAAAACATCTCATTTACCAAATCGGGCAATTATCTTATAAAGGTTTACGAAAACGGAAAAGAAGATAAACCCATGCTTACTAAACGATTTATGGTTTATGACAGCAAAGTTTCTATTATCATCGACCCAAAAAGAGCTACCAATGTAGAACATCAGTTTACCAAACAAGAAATTGATTTTAACATCGACCATACCGGCTACGAAATTATTGACCCTTTTAAGGACTTACAAGTAGTAATTATGCAAAACTTTAGATGGGACAATGCCATTTACAACCTTCCACCCCGTTTTATTAAAGGACAGGAATTGGTATATGATTATGAAACGGAAAATAGCTTTTATGGTAACAACGAGTTTAGAGAGTTTGATTTAAAAAGTATCCGTTACCAAACCTTAAATGTAGAGCGCATTGAATTCAACAGCGTAAAGAAAATGAATGAGGCTTACTTGGTACCGGATGAAAACCGATCGTATAAACGATATACGACCAATCCCGATATTAACGGAAACTTTTTGATTAAACGAAACGAAGGAGAAAGAAGCGAAGTAGAAGCTGACTATGTTAATGTACATTTTACACTAGCCAATGTTCCTCCTAAAGATGGTGTTTTTTATGTGTTTGGTAAACTAAGCGATTGGAAATTTAAAGATGACTTTAAAATGGCTTACGATTCTGCCTCGAGCAGCTATACTACAGATGTTATGCTTAAGCAAGGTTTTTATAATTACACCTATTGCCTATTAAAAGATGGTGCTAAAACTACGGGCGACATGACAGAAATTGAAGGTTCGCACTCCCAAACCGAAAACGATTACATGGTGTTGGTTTACCACAGGCTACCCAATAGAATTTATGATGAACTTATTGGTTTTCAAACCATCAACACTAAAAATCAGTAAATCAATTATTTATCAGCTCATAAATGATAGAAAAGTATTACCTGTTTTACATCCTTGCTTTTATTGCCGAAGTTATCGGAACGGTTAGTGGTTTTGGTTCTTCTATCCTATTTGTGCCCATTGCTTCTATTTTTTTCGATTTTAAGGTCGTATTAGGAATAACCGCTCTTTTTCATGTGTTTAGCAACCTCTCTAAAATATTTTTATTTAGAAAGGGCTTGGATAAAAATGTAGCCATTAAATTGGGCATTCCTGCCGTAATCTTTGTAATCATTGGTGCTTTTCTGAGCAAGTTCGTTCCTCAACAAGAATTAGAGTTACTGATGAGTTTACTGCTTATTGCATTGGCCATTTACTTAATTATTTATGCCAATAAAAAAATTGAAAAAAGCAACAAAAACCTTTATTTAGGAGGCATGGCCTCGGGCTTTTTGGCAGGATTAATTGGAACAGGCGGTGCCATTAGAGGACTAACCTTAACTGCTTTTAGCTTAGAAAAAGATATTTTTATTGCTACTTCTGCTCTAATAGATTTAGGTGTTGATACCAGCCGAACCATTGTTTATTTCTTTAATGGCTACATCGTTAAAGAATTTTTGGTTACCATTCCTATATTAATAGGCATTAGCTTTTTAGGAAGTTATGTAGGGAAATTAATCCTCGAAAAAACGCCCCAACACTTTTTCAGGATGTTTGTACTAGCGGTAATTATCCTTACTTGTCTTTTTCAAGTAAGCAAGTATATTTTTAATTGGTAGTTCTTACAACCTCATAAACTTATCCCCTAATTTATGACTATCATCAGTTTAATTGCTATTTAGTTTTTATAGTTTTGCACCTATTATTTTAATAGCGACTATATGAGTGTAGAAAACAGTAAACGAACTTTTAGCCCAACAAGCATAGCCGAATTAAACCAAAAATACAAAACATTAACTCCCGAACAACGGGTTAACGAGTTGTATAAAGATTTTGAGGAAGTAGAAATAATGCTCACCTCCTCTTTTGCGGGTACTTCTGCTCTACTACTCAAGCTGTTTTCAGACATCCATCCATCTCAGGAAGTATTGTTTATAGATACCGGTTACCATTTTAAAGATACCATTATTTATAAAGATTACCTTACCCAATTGTATAACTTAAAAGTAACCAGCGTTGGTGCCGAAAAGTGGAAACATGATTTTACCACCAAAGACCAAACTTGGAAAAAAGACCCCGATTTATGTTGCTCCATTAACAAAGTAGAACCCTTAGAAGCTTTAAAAGAAAACCATACCGTTTGGGTTTCCGGATTAATGGCTTGGCAGAGCGACCACAGAGCAAGCTTAGATATTTTTGAAGAGCGTGGTGGCATTCTTAAGTTTTATCCCTTGTTAGATGTTTCTCGTGAGGATAGAGATAATTACATTAGAGAGCACCATTTGCCTTTTCATCCCTTAATTTCTAAAGGGTATTTTTCTATAGGATGTGAACACTGTACCGTACCCGGTGAAGACAGAAATGGCAGGTGGAACAACAACCCCAAAACCGAATGCGGTCTGCATTTGTAAATTCTAATTTATTTTATACATTTACAAAAAAAAAGTATAAATACACCAAAAGGTGCATGTACCCAACAGTATATGTTAGAGATGTACATCTATGGTATACATATGTACAAGTTAGCCACAAGCTGAAAAAAAATCGAACAATGAAACTATGACAGGAAATGTATGGAGAAAGTGGGATTTACATTTCCACACACAAACATCTTATGATTACCAAAATAAAGGTGTATCTGACCAAGAAATTATCGACACCCTTGTAGCTAATAATGTTGAAGTTATTGCCATAACAGACCATCACGTTATGGATGTTGAAAGGATTGTAAACCTTCAAGAACTAGGCAAAGGGAAAGTAACAGTATTACCAGGAATTGAATTTAGAGCAGAACTTGGTGGTAGTGATTCAATTCATTTTATAGGCATCTTTTCAGAAAAAAGTGATATCGAAGATATTTGGATTAAACTACAATCTTCTTGTGGAATTACAAAAAAAGATATTCAAGACAAAGGTGGTGACCAATATATTCATTGTGACCTAAAAGAAACTTGTTATTTAATACATTCATTAGGAGGTTTAGTAACAGTTCACGCAGGAGGCAAAGCAAATACTATAGAGAACATTACTAATACTCTGTCTTACAAAATGACTTTAAAAACAGATTTAGTTTTAAACCATATTGACATTTTAGAATTAGGTCAAGAAAAAGACCAAGAAGATTATAGGAACATTGTCTTTCCTGCAATCAAAGCTCAAATTCCAATGATTATTTGTTCTGACAATCATAACATAACAGATTATCAAGTTAAACAAAATCTTTGGATAAAATCAGAGCCAACTTTTGAAGGCTTAAAACAAATATTATTTGAACCAGAATACAGAATACATATAGGATCTAACGCTCCTATTCCACCACCCATTAGAATAAATAAAATTGTTTTAGATTTTCCAACTGACTCAATGTTTGAGAATGAAAGCTTTTGCTTATCGGGAAAGAATGAAATTAATTTAAGTCCAAATTTCACGTGTATTATTGGCGGACGTGGTGCGGGGAAAAGCACAATATTGAATTTGATTCACGAAAAATTAAAATCAGGTGAAAATCAATTCTTCGCAACCAAAAAAATCCGTGATGTTAATGGAAATATACTATCCATTGAGGATAGTGTTGATATAGATAATGATGCTGACGAAAAATATATTGAATTCTTAAGCCAAAATGAAATTGAAGATTTCGCACAAGACTACCATAAATTAACAAGTGCAGTTTATGGACGCATTCTTAAAAGAGATGAATTAGGACTTATCTCTAGCAAAGAAGAAGTATTAAATCAAAGTTTAACAAATTACAAGAAGCATATAATAAATGTCAGGCGAATTGAAACCTTAAAATCAGAATTAGAACAAAAGAAAAAAGAACTAGCGACAAATAAAAAACTTGTTGAATCATTTTCGAGTGAAGAATACAAACGAATCAATGCCGAATTAAAAGATTTAACAGTAGAAATCAACCAACTAAAATCATCAATTGAAAATTATAATCAATTAGTTGCTGACTTATCAGAACTGCAAACAAAAAATAGTCAAGTCGAGCCAAAAAACGAATATGCATTAGAAATAGAAAGGATTGTTAAGGCATTAAAAGAAATTACAGACTCTACTGCACTTGTTAATTTTTCAGCGTCAATTTCAAAATTATCCGAATTAGAAGCACAGCTAATCATAAAAAAAGCGGAATTAAAAAAATATCTATCAGACAAGGGGCTTACAGAAGAAAATCTAAAAGATATATCTAATGCAAACATCTTGATTAACTCTTTAGAAGATGAGATTCAAAAAAGAGAAGCTGACATAAATGTTTTACAATTGAAAATTGATGGGTTTGATGAAAACATTTCTATAAATGCAAGTTCGGACTATCAAACAGAAATTGAAACTCAAATCAAATCAATTAGTGAAATCCTTGAAAATTTAAAAAACACATCAGTAAAACCAATTTCATTAAACTTTGACTTTGATGAATATGCTGCAAAAGAAAAGATATTTAACAATTTTAAAAGCTTGTTTGAAGGGCAAATTGCGAGAAGTAACTATAAAAGCGACAATGTCTTAAAAGATATTTTGTTTTGTGTTTTACCAAAAGACATAACTACTAAAGAAATTCTTATTGAAGCATTAAAAAGCTATCAAAGTGCTTCTAACGCAAAAGGATTTTTAATTGAGTTATTCAGTTTAGACTCAAATTTCAAGGCGTATAAGTTATTGACAAAAATGACTTACCTAAATTATGTTGAATTCAAAATGGTAAAAGTACAGTATGATGGAAGACCTATCGAAAAATCATCTTTTGGTCAAAGATGTACTGCCGTTTTAGTCATTCTACTATTACTAGGAAATAACCCAATTATCATTGATGAGCCAGAAGCTCACCTCGACAGTCTTTTAATATCAAATTATCTTGTGGAAGTGATTAAAGATAGAAAGAGAAGTAGGCAAATTGTTTTTGCAACACACAATGCAAATTTTGTAGTTAATGGTGATGCGGAATTAATCCATATTTTAAGTATTGATGAAGCAAGTCAATCAACGGTAATAAAAAGTACGACCATTGAAAACGAAGACACAAGAGAAACATTAATCGGACTTGAAGGAGGATTTGAAGCTTTCAAAAAACGAGAGAATAAATATCAATATCGAATAAAATAAAGCTAGTGGCTAACAATGTATATAAAAAATAGGCAAAATATTAGTAAAATCAAGGCTTTTGACTCGTATCAAACTTTCTGCTTAACTGAAAGTTTAGTGCTCCGTAATCGCCTACTTTTCATATACGAACCGTTGTAGCCAATTAATTAAAGATGAAGAGCAGAATCTTATATCTAATATTATTATGTGTTGTTGGGAAGGTAAATGCGCAACAAAACATTGAGCATGAAGTTGATTCCTTGGTTAAACACATTGCCAAATCAAACGATATTAAAGGCCTATCAATAGGGATAGTTTTTGATAATCAAACTGTTTTTTCAAAAGGATACGGACACCTTAAAAAGGATAGTAATCAGGGAGGAATTGATTCCACAACACCAATATTATCAGCGTCAATATCAAAGACATTTGTTGCCACTGCAATTCTTCAACTTCAAGAAAAAGGATTACTAAATATTTCGGATTCAATCATTAAGTATATTCCTCAGTTCAGGATGAGGGGAGACAATTACAAAGTAATAACCATCAGACAATTATTAAATCATACATCTGGTCTTTCAGAAGGAAGTAACTACTCATGGGATAAAAAAAAGAACAAAGGAAAAGACATTGAGAATTTTGTCCTTAGTCTTAAAAGTAAGTCGTTGTTGTTTTCACCAGGTGAACGCTTTAGCTACAGCAATACAGGATATGTAATCTTGGGTTATTTAATTGAGCAGATTAGTGGACAACCATTTTCGGAATACATCAGGACAAAAATATTAGACAAATGTCAAATGAATAGAAGCAGTTTTGACTATTTCAACTTCTCTGTAGATTCAATGCCTATCTACTATAATAACAAAGGAAAGATTAATGATTGCTGCATAGGCAATACGAGTCCAAGCGGAAATTTGATTTCAACCAGTACGGATTTGTCCAAATGGATTATACATAATCTAGAAATATATAATGGATCAAACTCGAGCGAAAAATTATTATTAACTAAAGAATCATTGGATTCTCTTTGGACGACAACAGTCACTTTTGATAAATCTAAAACTACTCTTGGTCTTGGGTGGTGGCAATACCATTCTGAGTTCTATGGAACTTCCATTTTTCATTCGGGACATTACGATAACTATTCAGTGTCCAATCTGGTTATGTTTCCAGAAAAGCATTTTGGATTTGTCATCTTATGTAACGATGAATCTGCTATTGACATTGTTTACAATGAACTGAGTGATGGAATTACAGAAATATTAAATAGAAACTGGTTACAACAAAATGTAAAAATGCATTAAAACGCACAAAGCCCCAGAACGTTAACCCAACTATAATTAAATAAACTCCCCCCGCTCCCGCGAGTTTAACGAAGTGTAACTCGTGGCATTTAATAAAAAAGTATAAATTTGGTTGGTGAATAGAAATTATAAGTTTCATAACTGGAACGAGTTGTGCTTTGCTAAACTCGCACCAGCGGAAAGAAGAGTTAGATATGTACACCTTTGGTATATATACAAGTTGTGGCTAATTTGAAAATGGCATCGTACATAAAATAAAATGACTAAAAAAAAATCGAAACAAATAATTAGAATTTTATTGTTCTTGGGAACAATAGTCTCCTTATATTTTGTTCCGTGGACTATTGTAACAGCTTGGATAAAGCCACTTCCAAACACAGTTCAGGCACAAGTTGATAAAGCTGTGGATTACGGATTTGATGGTATTGTTGTTTGT
Source organism: Flavobacteriales bacterium BRH_c54 (assembly GCA_000961845.1). Classification (GTDB taxonomy): domain Bacteria; phylum Bacteroidota; class Bacteroidia; order Flavobacteriales_E; family Vicingaceae; genus BRH-c54. The sequence continues at coordinate 8,924 of LADZ01000059.1, read as the reverse complement.
GTAAACAAAACAGGGAATCAATCAGAATTTTATACTTCAGGCTACAAAAACAGAGAAAATAAAATTCCAGCCAACCCCAATGCATTATTTAAAATTGCCAGTGTAAGTAAATTATATAATGCCGTAGCTGTTGCAAAATTGGTTTCCGATGGAAAATTATCTTTAGACAAAACACTCGTAGATTATTTACCCGAATTGAAAGACAGAATAGAATATGCCGATAAAATCACTGTAAAAATGATGGTTCGACATCGCAGTGGTATTCCTGATTATGTTCGCACCCATAATTATTGGGTACATCCAAAAGAAAATAGTAATGAACAACTTGCTTTGATTCTTGATTTACCAGCCGATTTTGAACCAGATAAAGAATATGAATATTCCAATACCAATTATTTGTTACTTAGCAGAATAATGAATCGAATTCTTGGTTATGGCACTTTTCAATACATTCAGGAAGAAATTTTAACCCCATTGAATTTAAAGCATACTTTTGGCTCAATTCAAGATGTGAACATAGATGATGTGATGAGCGGTTACTATGTGGGTTATGATATGGATTTAAAAACGGATAATGTAGGTTCAATACTAGCAACAGCAGAAGATTTGAGCATATTCATACGAGCGTTAAATGATGGTTCTGTTTTTAGAGATAAAAAGGAACAAGAAATCTATTCCTCCATTTATAAATATGAGCACACAGGTTTGATACCCGGATATCAAACTATTGCCCAATATCATAAGGATATAGATGCTGTCGTCATACAATTTACAAACACAGTAAACTTTGATGGCTATAATTGGAATATGTCAGAAATAATGTATAATCGAATTGTTAAAATATTGAGAAAGAAAAACTAGCCATAACATTGTATAAGCCCGGCTCCCGCGAGTTCAACGAAGTGTAACTCGTGGTATTTAATAAAAAAGCATACATTTGATTGGTGCAAAGCAATGATAAGTTTCATAACAAAGAAGGACTGTATTTGTTATAGAACGAGTTACGCTTCGCTAAACTCGCACCAGTAGAGGTCATTTGACCAAAAACAAACTAAAAGGAAAGTTAAATGATATCAGTAATAGTTACATACAAAATCAAAAAGGAATTCGTTGAGCAAAATAAGTTCAATATTGAAAAGTTTATAACGGACTTTAAAAAGCTGGACTCTTCCGAATTCCAATATAACGTGTTTACTAAACAAGATGGATTGACATTTGTCCACCATTCTTTATATAAAAATGAACAGATTCAAAAGGACTTATTAAACGTTCCTTCTTTTTTGGAATTTCAAAAACAAAGAGACGAAATTGGATTGGATGGAACACCCGAAATCGAATTTGTCAACCTAATTGAATCTTCGGACAAAAAATGGAAAAAGTAAAAATGTCACCACAACAATGGCTATCAGTAATTGCTTGTTCTCGCCTACTCATAGCCGAGACGTTAACTCCTTCGCTGCCGCCAGCGTCCACGCTGGTGGTGTTTTTATAGCACATAAAAAATAAAAACCATTTTAACCCCGCTCCCGCAAGTTTAACGAAGTGTAGTGGTATTTAAAAAAATAAAATTGATTAGTATGTAGCAATCAACATTAATATTCCTTTTTAAGGTAAACTTACCAAACTAAAGGTTATTTTTGAGCTGGATTCAATTACCTGCTTGCAGTTGTTTATTCTCTTGTGTAATAAAGCAAAAAGAGAATTGTAAACAATTTTAATTTTACTAAAAATGTGTTTTTCAACAAGTGCAAGTTTCGGAGCAGGTGCTATCCTTGCGGTTATAGGTGTTGCCTCAATAAAAAAAGCCAAATCACCCTCAGAAACATTCTTTGCGAGTATTCCATTAATTTTTTCTTTTCAGCAATTTACAGAAGGGTTTGTATGGCTGTCATTATCAAACCCCACTTATGCTTTCCTGCAACAAATTTCCACTTATACTTTTTTATTTATTGCACAAGTTATTTGGCCAACATGGGTGCCTTTGTCAATCTTTTTACTTGAAAAGAAAAACAAACGAAAAATAATTCAAAAAATATTAATTGGAATAGGAATAATGGTTTCAGCTTATTTGGGTTTTTGTTTATTGTCTTATCATGTTGAAGCAAAAATAATGGATTATCATATTTCGTACGAACTTGATTTTCCTGTCTTCCTTAGCAAATATGGAAGTATCTTTTATATTGTCGCAACAATTGCCCCTTCTTATTTTTCGAGCATCAAACGAATGTGGATGCTCGGTACAGCTATATTAATTTCTTATATTATATCTACCATATTTTATACCGACTATGTGGTGTCTGTTTGGTGTTTTTTCGCTTCTATTATAAGCCTAACCGTATTTATAATTATCTATGAAATGAATAAGTCTAGTCAAACCATACCCTCTCCTACAAGTGCTAATGTATAGATAAACCCAATTAAGTAAACACCATATCCCCATCACCGGCTTGGAAGATAAGCTGTTCTTCCTCAAAATAATGGGCTAATTTATGGGAATAGAAATAAGTCCTGGTCAATGGTTTTTTGTATAAGAAAGGCGTAGTATGTTTATTAAAGTAATTCACCAACTGCGGCTGAAATACACTAATGGTATTTAACTTATAGGTTTTTACAAACTGATAAATCAATTGAGCCGCTTCGGCTATTTTTTCATCTTCTAAATAGGTTTGGTAAACGCTTAGCTGCTTCTCTCTAATTTGCAACGACATAAAGCCTTTAACTTGCTTTTCGTTATCCATAAGCTTTACCATAAACAACCTAAAGTCTGTTGAAAGGGAAGAGAAATAATAGTTCTTACCCAACGCATCATTGGTCGGTGCCGAGAGTACCCAAGGGTATTTCATTATCCAGTTCAACTCTTCTTTAGCTCTCTTAAACGGGCTGTTTTGTTGGTGTTTCAATATAAAAGCATTCAGCTCTTCATCAATTTCATTTACATACAATACCTTACTTTCCGATTTAAATGTTGGTGTTCTTAGGTTTAATAACACATCACCAAACAAGTTTAACAACTTATCTGCCGCTCCCACCAAAGGCAAAGCCATTTTCCAACCGGGTTGTTTGTTTTTAATAATGGTTTTAAAATCGAATCGGGCATACATTCTAATGCCTGCTAAATCTACCTGTTTAAAAAAACCATCTTTGGTATAAAGTTGTTTAGATGCTTTTACCGGTCCTTGAAAAACAATTTTTAACTCCCAATCTTTTAAGGCAGCATCTACCATTTTTTTAGCAATGCCCAACCCTCTTTGGTTAGGATCTACCCACACACAACTGTACCAAGCTACTTTTTCAGTCGTTCCTTTATAAATAATGTTTTCTACTAACAACAGCCTGTACCCAACAATTTTATTGTCTAACATTGCCAAATAAAGAATTACATCATCTTTATCTGCTCTGGGGTTGTTAATATGAGAAATAGCTCTTTGCTTAGAAATAGGATAATCAGGCAGGTGTTTAAAGGCTTCCGAATGGATAAATTCCTCGAGTTGGGCAGTGGTATATGATTTTATGGTTACAGCCATTTACAACTGGTTTACGAACTGATGTGTCTTTCTTTTTTCTCCGGATAAATATCATCTATGGTAACCAAAATAGCCGTCTCCTCTACTCCACCAAAATCAGGATTAAGAGCGGTTCCAAAAGATTTCATAGTGTCAGATATTTTCATGTACGTATTGATTAGCGGAGGAACTGATTCTCCATAACTTTTTAAATACTGATACAGTGATTTTAATCCTTCATCAAAGTTTTTATCCCTTATCAATCTCTTTATTTCTCTTAAATCTGTATTAATTTCTATTGGATGAATAGGCGTTACCAAATTCTCTAAATCAGGAAAATAAGAGTTCATAAAATAAAGTAAGGCATTTCGTGCTTGCTTATTATAGCTTGAATACATGGTAACTTTACCAAAAAAATATTTGATGTGTGGATAGTTGGTAATAATAGAACCCAAGCCATCCCAAATATTATCTAATGCAAAAATTCCTTTTCTGGAACTTCCTCCTCCCGCTTGATAGAGCGGTTGCACCCAAGATCTTCCCAACTCTATAGTGTAAGGCAAATACTCTTTAATAAATTTATCCGAAAAATTAAAATAATACTTGGTAGAAAGCAAGATTTCTCCTGATGGAGATATGGCTGTAGAGCAGTCTTTAAAACGATAGCCGCTCACTATCTCTCTGTCTTCTCTATCGTAAACAATCAGTTGCTCGTAGCAATTTTCTGAAGTATCAAATTTATCTAAATCAATATCTTTACCTGTTCCTCCTCCCGCTTGCGAAAAAGAAAGCTCTCTTAACCTACCAATTTCCTTAAGCACATTAGGAGCATTATGATAGTTTACAATGTAAATGTCATTATCTCCTTTATTGGTTTTTTTTACAAACCTTTCCGGAGTAAGTTCTTTTTCTAATACATCTCTATCTATAGGTGCCATCATAGTTTGTTTAAAGTTTATGAGGTTATGTTATTAATCTAAAATCTAATCTTCGGTCTAATTCTAATCCTTCAATTCATACACTTTCTTTTTTACCCATTCTGCCCAATATTTATCAGGCTTATCTTTATGAAATTTAGTGTAAGAAATAGGTTTTCCAAAAGTTATGGTAATCGTTTTGTTTTTTTGTTTAAACGTTTCTTTTGCCAAAAATAGCATTTCTATATTAGCTTTTATGCCTAAAAACTTTCTAAAATTAGCTAATCTGTAAAAAAAGTTAGACAACTTACCATTTACGTAGATAGGAACAACATCTTTATGATGTCTTTTCGCTTGGGTAATAAAGGTTTTTTTCCATTCTAAATCTCTAATTTTTCCGTTGGTTTTTCTACTTACCAATCCGGCAGGAAAAACAAAAACTGCTCTATCAGAAGAAAAAAGTTCATTAACACTGTTGAGCGATTGTTTAGAGTTGCTGCCATGCTTATTTACTCCAACAAAAAGTCCGTTTAAGTTTTTTAGGTGCAACAGAATATCATTTACTACAAACTGAACATCCTTACGATAATCTTTTAAAGCAGTAACAATTGCCAACGCATCTACTCCACCTAAAGGATGGTTAGAAGCTAAAATACATCCACCGCTTTTAGGAACATTTTCTATTCCTTTTATTTTTACTTTAATGTTGAATCGATGAATAATATCTTCTGCAAAATCGTAATCAAATTTGTCTTTATTCTCTATTAAAATAGTATTAATATCCTCTTGATGGATGGTTCTTTTTAAGTAACTAATAACAAAACCCGGAAGCCACTTAAGTACTTTCGGGTTTTTATTCGCAATAATTCCTTCTACATCAATTAGCTGTTGTTCCAAAAGATTTGATTTTAAAAAAAATAAAAGTAATTATAAATTTTTATGTGTTCCATCGCAAAAAGCTCCTTTGGTAGACTGTTTACAACCACACCAAGCTACTTTTCTGTCTTCATCAAAAACTTCAATTGTTGGGACAAATGAAGAGCCTTTATGAGAGCCATCGCAATAAGGTTGTTTGGTACTTTTTCCGCAAGCACACCAAGCGTATTTTCCTGCTTTCTCTTCTTTTACATAAGGTGATTTCTGAGCTATTGTAGGCTTTTCCATAATTGTTAGTTTTTTTAGTTTGTTAAAAGTCTAAATTAAGCATTTTTAGTCTATGTTGTAAAAATAAGAAACATCCTTTATTCTTTTTAGTTGTAATGTCATATTGAGCAAAATTTTTGATTCCTTTACTTCGTCATTTCGAGCAATGTTTTTTGTGCTGTTGAAAACAGTACTAAAAAACGAAGTCGAGAAATCTTCTTTCTTTATAGCTAATACTCCCATTAAGAATCACAATTCCTGACCAACAAGATATCTCAACTTCATTTTACTGAGTTTCGTTCCTCAACTCGTAAAATATTGTTCGATATGACAAGAAAGTTCTGAAAAATTAAAATAATAATCAGTTAAATATATACACCAAATCTTTTTTCAATGGCTTTTGTTCTAAAGTTAAAAATTTCATTGAGTTTGTTACGGATTATTAACTTATTGGCAATTACCCCTAAAAATCCAAATGGTGGAACATAGCTGACAATATCTTTCATTAAAACACCGCCATTTATAGGGACGATAATGTGCTGATGATGCCACAACTTGTAAGGACCAACGCGCTGTTCATCAACAAAATATTCTTTGTCTTTTACCTGAGAAATCTCAGTTACCCAAGTAGTTTTAATCCCTAGTAATGGGCTTACTTTATAGCTTATTATTAAGCCTTGATACATTTTATCGGGAGTTTCTTTTGAGGTAATATCAAAACCCATATAGTCGGGAGTAACCTCCTTTAAATTTGCAGGTGAGGATATAAAATCCCAAACTTCGTCTACAGATGCTTTGATTTTTTGTGTTCGCTGAAATTGATAAAAAGCCATTTTGTTTAATTTATTTACAACAAAGTTAAACAAAACAACTACTAAAATCCTTTTTAGTAACTTAAATGTTCTTAAAAAACAGGATGAATAGGTTTATTATTCAATGCTTTTTCAATTTCTTCCATTACTTCCGGGGTTAGTTTTGCTTTTGCTTCAATGGCTTTAAAGTTTTCTTCCAACTGACTTAACTTACTTGCGCCCAACATTACGGTACTTACATTTTCATTTTTTAAACACCATGTAATTGCCAATACCGGGAGACTTAGTCCTAATTTTTTAGCAATTTTCTCCAATTGAGCTACTTTATCTAAATTTTCTTTAGTAACCACAGTATCTTTTAGCCAATCCATGCCTTCCATCACCAAACGGGTATCTTTTGGTTGCGATTTTTGGTTGTATTTACCTGTCAACACACCTGATGCCAATGGCGACCATATAGTTGTACCTAAACCAACTGTTTTGTAAATTTGGCTATACTCCACTTCTACTTTTTGTCTGTGCAACATGTTATACTGAGGTTGCTCCATAGTAGGTCCTATTAAATTATACTGTTTAGCCACCATATGTGCTTCCATAATTTCCTGAGCACTCCATTCAGATGTTCCCCAATACAAAATCTTACCTTGAGTAATTAAATTATGCATTGCCCAAACGGTTTCTTCAATAGGTGTATTTTTATCCGGGCGATGACAGAAAAACAAATCTAAATAATCTACTTGTAGTCTTTCTAATGCCTGATGACAAGCTTCAAACACATGTTTTCTGCTCAATCCGTTTTGATTGGGCTTGGTGTTTTCTGTACCTCTATATCCAAAAAAAACTTTACTGGAAACCACATAAGAATCTCTCTCCCATTTCATTTTTTTAAGAATCTTCCCCATTACTTTTTCAGATTCGCCACGAGCATAAATTTCTGCATTATCAAAGAAGTTAACACCGTTATCGTAAGCCAGTTTCATTAAATCTTCAGCAATGTTATTTCCTATTTGCTTTCCAAAAGTTAACCAACTTCCTAATGATAGTTCACTCAATTGTAATCCTGACTTTCCTAATCTTCTGTATTCCATAATCTTAATTGTTTTTAAGGTTTTAAATTAATCTCCTACCATTACCGGAGTATTTTGCTTTGTATAATCGGCATAAGCTTTCATAATTGCTGAGAACATTAAATCTCCCATCAGTTTATAACCATCGGTAGTTAAGTGAATTTTATCTGTTTTTGCCAAGCCGTGTTTTTGCCAGGTTTTTATAGAACCTAATCCTCCCATAACATGATACATGTCCCACATAGCAGCGTTATGTTTGGTTGCTAATCTAATCATAGCCAAACGAGCTTCTTCCACTCTTTTGTTAGGATATCTTCTTTTATAATAACTATCGTTATTAGTTACAAAAACAAAGTTAGTAGTTGGGACTACCGATTTAATCCAATCCACTAAAGTATCATAATTATTTTCATAACAATTACCACAAAAACCGGGATCGTAAGCATCATTTATACCGATACAAAAAATTACTAAATCGGGTTTAATGGTTTGCAAATGTTGTTTAAAAAGTGTTGCTCTTAAATAGCTTGATGTACTTGCTCCATTTACTCCAATTGAGTGATAAACTACTCCCGGATCATCATTATCTAAGCTTATTCCATACAATTCAAAAGGTTGCGAAGCAGAGTCGTTTTTATAAATGGTAAAGTCAACTTCTTTTTTATAATCGGCAAAAACAAACTCGGTATAACCAATGCTATCGTTTACAGTTATAGCAACACAAGTGTCCTTAGTAAGTTCTATACAATAACCCAAGCTATCTTGATTATGAAAAATTTTGATGCGTTTAAAGTCATAATCAGGAGTATTATCTCCTCTAAACTGTATGGTAAAAGAAGCCAAGCTATCAGCTGTTGTTGCCGTAATTCCTGAAATACCCCAAGTAGCATAATGTTTACTTACAGAATTTCTAAACCCTTCCCATTCTCCTGTATAGTTGACTTCATAATAATAAGGGTTATTGGTTTTAGCTAATTTAAATGGAAACAAAAAGCCTCTGCCACCATTAAGATTAGGCGATATACTATGAAAATTCTTTCTTAGTTGGTCAGACCAAATATCTGCCTGAATATGAGAACCACCCATTTGCATAATGTTCACCTTTCCTTTTCCTTCAAACATTAGCGTATCTAACTTTGCATAAAAATTATCTAAGTTAGCATCGGCATGATAAAAATGTAAATAATTAGAATCGTATTGTATGAAATCATGTTGCGGCAATATGTGTGGATTTTCTTGAGCAACAACAATTTGTTGAAATAAAAAAATGCTAAAAAAAGTTCCTAAAATTTTATTAATCATCTACTAAACGTATTTAAAAACAAAAATACCAAAGAAAACAAGTCAATTTTGGTGGAATGCCATTAGGTTTTTAACAATGTGAGTTGGTTATTTAATTTAAACCCAATCTCCATTACATCTTAACACTTGCTCTATTATATCTCTTACACAACCTTCTCCTCCATTTCTATCTGAAATATA
>LADZ01000041.1 GCA_000961845.1 Flavobacteriales bacterium BRH_c54 | reverse complement strand
AACCACCCAATTACAGAAGAAAGCGTAAGCCAAATACCATATTTAGTAGGGTTTAAGTAATCAATGGTGAGAGGAACTAATAAAAGACTGGTTAAAATACTAATGCCTTTTAAAGCAAATGAACCGAGAATGTTTTTTCTTGCCCGAACGGTTCTTTCATGACCAGAAAAAAAGTTATGAAATAACTGACGAATCACGATTTTTTAAATATACGATTGAAAAATCCTTTCTTTTTATCTTCTTCATAATATCCGTAGCCATATCCATAACCGTAGCCATATCCATAACCGTAACCCAAACCAGAAAGTTTTACTGCATTAAACAGAATAGATGCATTGGTAATTTTTCCTGACTTGTATAACTCATTAATTTGTGAGATGTATTCTTTTTTAGTTACATTTTGTCGGACAACAAAAATAGTAGCATCGGCATATTTGGAAAGCAATAAAGCATCTGTTACCAATCCTACAGGAGGTGAATCGATAATAATAGTGTCGTATTCTTTTTTAAGTTCCTTTATCAATTCATCCATTTTTTCACTCATAATTAATTCCGAAGGATTTGGAGGAATAGGACCTGAAGGAATAAGATATAAGTTTTCGATAATTGTTTCTACAGTAATATCATTTACTGTTTCAGCACCAATGAGGTAAGAACTAACTCCTTTATCATTATCAATTTCAAAATCTCCTACAATTTTAGGCTTTCTTAAATCTAACCCAAGTAAAACGGTTTTTTTACCTGACAAAGCAATTATGGTTGCTAAGTTCATAGATGAAAAAGTTTTTCCTTCAGAACCAATTGATGAAGTAATAAGAATTATTTCTTTCTCTTTATTAGGTAAGAAATATTTTAAATTAGTTCTAATGGTTCTAAATGCTTCTGCAATTAATGATTTTGGTTTTTCGGAAACTACCAATCCGGAAGTATCTTTGCTGTAACCAACAATGCCTAAAACCGGAATTTTAGTGAGTTTTTCAATAATTTTCTTATCTCTAACGGTATCGTTAAATTGTTCTATAATAAAAATTATTCCTGTAGGAATTAAAAATCCTAACAAAAGAGCCAGTGAATAACTTTTTTTAGGAATAGGTCTTATGGGGTATGGAGTTGAGCGAGCTTCTTCAATAATTCTATTGTCGGAAACTGAGGCTGCCAATGCAATAGAAGTTTCAGCTTCTTTTTGAAGCAAGTACAAATACAAACTTTCCTTTACACGGTATTCTCTCTCAATACCAACTAACTCTCTTTCTGTTTTCGGAATAGAACCCATTTCATTTTCTAAAGAAGCCATGGATATTTGTAGTTCCTTCTTTGAAGCATTTAAACCTGTCTTAATGGTTTCTATATTTTGCAACAATGTATTTCTGGTAAATTTAATTTTGTTGTTGATGGCTTTTATAGCAGGCGTTTCTTCATTATAGGTTTGTTCTAACTTTTGTTTTTCAATTTCTAAATCTGTTATCTGATTTATTAATCTAACCAAAAGTGGATCATTAATTCCTAAAGATGATGGAGCTATATTGCTAACACTTTGGTTTTCTTTAACATATTTCTGCAAATAATTAATAAAACTCAGTTGAAGATTAATGTTAGAAATCTCATTATCTTTAAGTTTAACTCGTTCTAAAATTTGCTGCGATTTGTTACTTACATCAGAAATGCCTTTCTCAATTTTAAAATTCTGACGTTGAATTTCAATAGCTTTTAAATCTTCAGCGATAGAAGCTAGTTGTTCATTGATAAAGTTAGCTGTGCTGCTGGCAATTTTATTTTTTTCTTTAACATCATGTTCCAAATAAACATTAATAAGTGTATTTAAAAAATCTAATCCACGCTGAGGAATAACATCTTCAACACTCAGCTGAATAACAGACGACTGCTTGTTAATTAAAGCAATATTTAATTTAGCCTGATAAAAATCTATGTTGGTGTTAATGTTGTTGAACTTAATTCTAAAATTTCTTTTTTCGTAATTGGGGTTGTTAAACAACTCTTTATCAAAAGAGTTCCTTTTGTTTACAGTAATTATACCTATCGGTAAATGAATTTTTTCTCCGAACTGATGAATTTTTTTATATTCTTCCTCTTTTTGTTCAATTTCATAAGATAATTCAAAAGAATTTTCATCTTTAATGGTGATGTAGGAATAATTATTATATGCGTAAAAATTAAGCGAATCGTAAGTTATTTTGAAGGGAGATTCTGTGTAAACTTCTGTCTTTTTTACATTACCAACAAGGTAGTAAAGCACATCTAGCTCTAAACGTTCTATAGTTTCACGCAATAATTGTCTGGAGCGAAAAATTTCAATTTCATTTTCAATATTTTTGTTAACGCTATAAACATTTAAGTCTTTTAGCAATTCCTCTGTACCAACAGAAGTACTTTTATCATCTTTAATCAACACTTTAGCTGCAACATTATAAACTGGCTTAGTGTACCAGTTATAAAAATAAGCCATGCTTAGTGTGAGGGTAAGTACAAGAGCATAAACATACCAATATTTTAAATAGGTAAAAATTAGTTGCTTAAAGTTAAAATCATCTTCAGGCTCTTCTAAATAGGCATTGTTATGTTGGTTGCTTTCACTCATGGTAAACAAAGCAAAAATACAATTTTGAAATTACTAAACACTATCATTACTTTAATTGTTCAATTACCGCAATTTCAACCCTAATGTTTTTCATGGCTTCCTTCATGTTTTTAGGATTGTCAATTATCATTTTATCGCCACCATAACCTTTTGCAGTCATCTGATTAGGATTTATTCCGTTTTCTTCCAAGTATTTTTTTACTTTTTCAGCCCTAAGCTGCGAAAGATATTTAGCCGTTCCGCTAAAATTCCATTCGCCATCAAGATGAGCAAACTTCCTGTCTTTTTTAATTCTTCTATTGCCATTGGTATGCCCTTGTATTTCTATAGTAATATTGTTGTTTTCTTTTAAAAACTGTTTAATTTTTTCCAATTCAGCTTTCGATTTATCTTTTAAAACAGGCGTATTAGGTTGGAAATAAATGTTGTGTGAAACAATTTTTTCGCCAACTGCTATGGGGTTTAGTAGTAAAACTAAGTTAGTATCGTGCTTAATAACAAAATTTTCTTGGAATGATTTATACCCTAATTTATCTACCTTAGTCACAACTTTATGTTCTTGATTTTGTGCAGTTATACTAAAACCATGTTCGGGGTGATTGAGCAAGGAAAAACTACTGTCAGACAATACAAATTGTACATCTACAGCTATGGGCAGCTTTGTTTTAGCGTTGATTACACTTCCTAAGATTGTTATAGAAGTTGGCTCATTTATATCATTATTTTTAATGGGTTGGAGTTTGTTTGGTATATGCTTCAAGGTAATATTAGATTGATTTTTGTCCCAATTTAGGCTATTTACCCACCTTGGTATAACAGGACTTAACTCATATTTTTGAATTTTCTCAGCAATTTCTTCTACACAAGTATTTTGAATAGCAGAATAATGTTTAGTGTGAAAAATAGAATTGAACTCCATTTGATGTCCGCAACCTTTTCCGGAAATATGTAACACACTAATATAATAACTATAATCGGGATATACTTTAAAAACAGAACCGCTTTTTGGCTTCACTTTTTTTTGCATTAAATCATTACAGAAGTTGTTACCATTGTATTTGTAATACATTACTTCATATTCATCATCATCATTAAGTTTTTGGAGAGTGTATTTTATTTCTCCTTCACCATCAACGGTAAGCTTATACCAAAAGGTGTAGGTATCTTCTTCTTGATAGTAAATACTTTCTAAACTGTCATTTTTGCTGAATGTGTTATAAACAGATAGTTTTACTTTTTGAGGATTGGTGCAATCGGGTAACTGTTCTTGTCCTTTAACAGAAAAAGTAGATGAAAAAATAATAATTACCGCTAAAAAATACTTCATTAAAAAATGAATTTACAATGAACCAAATTAAGTAAGATAGTTGCTTACAAAACTAATGTGGCAATGGAGTTGTTAACGCTAAACTGTTCATTATACGATATCATGTAAAGTAGAAAAAACAAGATTAAAAGTGCATAATATTTATAAATTTGTATATTTGTTTGTTATTCACCTTATGAATTAGATACAAATATGCAACATTTGAGTAAATTTTTTATAGCGATATCATTACTTATTATCACCATTTTTTCATCTTGTGGAGATGAAGATAGAAAAGGCTGTACAGATCCTGAAGCTACCAATTACAATGTGTTAGCTAAAGAAGATGATGGTACTTGTGAATATTTAGATTCTTCATTTACTATTTATTCCAATAATGCATTAGGCTATTGGGGAAATTCTGCTACAGGCTCATTTAGTATTGGTGCTTGTATGACTAATGGATATAATATTTTTATGAATCCTGATACAACTATTATTCTTCCAGATACTATTATTGATAATAATGTTACTCCACCAGACACTACTTATGTTCCTGCGGATACTACCATTACAGGAGATACTTATTTGTTAGTAAATTCAGATTCGATGGGGAATTATGCTTTGGTGATAAAATTATTGAACCAAAGAAGTGCTGTAGAGTTTAAAAAAGGTTATTTAAAATTTGATGCAATGCTTCATCCTGATGCTTATAATGCAGGATTTAACGATTTTGGTTTAATGATTTATGGCAATCAATCAAATCCAGGTGGGATTTATTGTGAGGAATATAGACATAGTGCTCCTTTGAGTGTTTTCACTTCAGCTTTGGATACTGCGTCTTTCCGACAAATCATAGTGCCTTTAGAAGACTTTGACAAACGATATATGCAGATGTTAGATGTTGTTTTTGCTGTTAAAGGTGGAAATGCTCCTGTCAATACTAACTTATTAATATTGAATAATATTAAATGGGTTACCAATTTGGAGCAGTAATATTTGATTACATATTTATAAAACAATTAATTAAAAGTTTTATTTACTTAACGCTTCACTGATAGAAATTTTCTTTCCATTAAAATAAGCTACAATAAATGCATCGGAATAGCCTTTATCATTTATTTTTTGTAGTGATCGTTTTGCTGCTTCATAAGTAGGAAAACTACCTGCAATATATCTAAAATAAGTATTGTCAATTTGCTCCGAAGCCAATGGGAAAATACCATCAAAATGCTCTTCGGGTAATTCTTTTTTGAAAAAACCTATCTGAATACGAAATACCAATCCTTCTGGCATTTCCGGGTTTTTAGGAACAGGAACTTGTTCATTATAAAAACCTGTTTTTTCAGTAGTAAAAATAGCTTCATCAACAATTTTCAGAATTTCCTCACTCAACTCACTTTGTATGGTCAACAATTTATCGGAGCTGGTGGCTATTTTTTCTTTTAACTTTTTTTCTTCTTCTTTAAGTTGTTCAATGGTATTTTCAATAATTACAAGTTCATCTCCTGTTTTGGTAGATTTTTGTTTTTTCAACGCATTAATTTCATTACTTAACTCTGTAAGTCTATTACCATAAATTTCTTTAATTGTCATAAAAGAAAACTCGTCCGTTTCAATTCTAGTTATTTGTCTTTCTTTACTTTCTGCTATAATTTCTTCTTCATTTTCTTGGTCATCAAAAAGTAAAGAAGCTAAATAAGCATCATCAATGGCATTTCCTAATGCAAAAACAAGCGATTTCTGATTAAAAAGTCTTTTTTTATTAGAAAAATGAGTGAAAAATTCATTTGCTTTATGCTGATAGTTAATTACTCGACACATAATTTCTATCGCTTTTTTTGATGAATCATGAGCAAAATACAAGGCACTATCGGCATATTCTAAGGCAATTAAATTACTAACTCTTCCAGTATCGCAATAAGCTTGAGGGTTATTATTAAACTCCATTTTTCTAGCTTGTAAATAAGCCAATTTAGTATATTGAGCAGAAAGTATGGCATAAGCTTGAGCTTTGTTGTCATAATCTGCTATAGAAATGAACTGAGCCTTAGCTATACCAATGGAAAATAGGGTAATAATTACACAAAAAATGATTTTAAAAACAGCTGTACTCATTACTCAAAGATACAAAGCATTAATTAATAGCCATTAGCTAAACTAAAAAAGTTTTTAAATTAGCTTGATATTTTGAATAAAACACTATATTTGTTAATTAATGTGGGCTGAAAATAACTTTGAAATTGGTTTTTTAGATTTCAAAAATTAATATTTATGATAAAAAAAATACTTCTTAGCAGTTTGTTTGTAGGCATTTTTTCATGTTTTACAATTGCTCAAACAACAACAGAAACACCAACAGTTGAGGATGAAAAAACTACTTCAACCGAAGATAATGATGCCTCAGAATCTGATGGAGACAAAAGCATGGGAGTTGTTTTTGATGGCATGTCAGTAACACTTTCTGCCGGCATTAATGTATATTTTGGAGATATTGCCGCATACAAACTTTTTCCACGACCAAGTCAATTTAATGAACACATAACTGCAGGATTTAAAGCTACTATTGCTAGGGAGATTAAATGGGGTTTAGGAGCTCAAATTAATTACCAAAGAGGTAGCCTAATTGGCACGAGACAACCAGGAAAACAATCTTCATTTGTTTCTTTCGAAAATCAATTTTTCGACCTTTCTTTTCAAGTAAGATATTTCTTAAATAAGGCCTTATTTAAAAAAAATGAATATAACCGTTTTTATTTATATGCTCAGGTTGGAGTTGGTACAATGTGGTATAGAAGTCGTTTGTACGATACTAAAACTTTTGGAACAAAGGATTATGAAGGCTGGGTTGAGGTAGAAGCTACAGAACAATTGGCCCAAAAAACACTTAGCGACAAGGTTGCTCGAGCAAAAACATTTACTATTCCTTATGGATTAACCGTAAATTATAAATATAATTACAAAATTGATATTCATTTAGATATTACGCAAACGAGTACTTTTACTGATAGAATTGATGCTTTTAGAAGAGATTGGACGGCTTATGATAAGTATAGCTACATTGGTTTAGGGTTAACTTATAATTTCAACAGAACGGCTGATGACGCTCCAAAGAAAAGAGAAAAAACTAAGAAAAAAGATAAAGAAAAAGCTACATCTTCTAATGATGACAACATCAAACAAAGTTTATTGTCTAAAAAAAGCGATAAAAAAAGCAAAAAGAACAATGAAGATGATGAGTTGCTAAACATTCGTTTAAAATTGTTTGAAACTCAGTTAAAATTGTTTGAAATGCAGTATTTGTTGGGGCAGTAAAACTCCTGTTTTCTTTTCTAAAAAAATATTCTATATAATGAATACTGACGATAGAATTGATGCTTATATAGCAAAGTCTCAAGAATTTACTCAACCTATTTTAAATCATTTAAGAAATCTTGTTCATCAGGCAATTCCGGAGATGGAAGAAACCATTAAATGGGGTATGCCTTTTTTCGAATATAAAGGACCCTTGTGTAACATAGCTGCCTTTAAACAACATGTGGGTTTTAACTTTTGGAAAGGGGAACTCTTAAAAGATACTAATGGAGTTTTGCAACCAAGAGCTGCCGATGGCGGTAATGCTATGGGGCATTTTGGGAAAATTACTTCTTTGAATGATTTACCTGCAGATAAAGTAATTTTAGAGTTGATAACTCAGGCAAAAAAACTTAATGATGATGGTGTGAAGCTTCCCTCTAAAAAAGCATCTACAAAAACATTAGACATTCCAGATTATTTTATAAAAGCATTAAAAACGAACAAAAATGCCCTAACAACTTTTGAAAGCTTTAGTTATACGAACAAAAAGGAATATGTAGAATGGATTACGGAAGCTAAAACTGAAAAAACCAGAGACCAACGTTTAGCTACAGCGATTGAGTGGATGAGTGAGGGAAAAGTAAGAAATTGGAAATATCTTAAAAAATAAAAAATATGCAAACACAAGCTACAACACCCGATGAGTATATAGCAACACTTTCTGAAGACAGAAAAGAAGTTATTCAGAAACTTAGAAATACCATAAAAAAAGCATTACCAAAAGGTTTTGAAGAAGTAGTAAGTTACGGCATGTTAGGTTATGTTGTGCCTCATAGTATTTACCCAAACGGATATCATTGTGACCCTATACAGCCATTGCCTTTTATGGGGTTAGCTTCACAAAAAAACCATCTAGGTTTTTACCACATGGGACTTTATGCTGATGAAAAATTATTAAGTTGGTTTACTGCTAACTATCCTAAACACTGCAAAACTAAATTAGATATGGGAAAAAGTTGCATAAGGTTTAAAAAAATGGAAAATATCCCTTTTGAATTATTAAACGAATTGGTTCAAAAAATGACGGTTGAAGATTGGATAAAGATTTATGAAAAAAAATTGAAGAGATAAAAAAAAAAGAATCACTAATTAAAAACTAGTGCTTCTTTTTTGTGATTCCGGAGGGATTATTACATGATCCCAGAAAGCTCTGCTTTGAAAAATCACAAAAGGAACATCCACTCACTTTCAAAAACAAAAACGAGCTTTCGTTTTGAAAACTCGCTTCGTTCCACTTTTTTGTGGTTTTATTCGTGACCCCGGAGGGATTCAAACCCCCAACCCTCAGAGCCGAAATCTGATGCTCTATTCAGTTGAGCTACGGAGCCTTAAGTGGAGTAGGTCAACTAAAACCAAATAATTCAGTTGAGCTATGGAGCCAATTGTGGGACAAAAATATCACTTAATTAACGCTTTTCTATTTCTGGTTCAACAAAAATTTCTTTATTACATAAACTGTTATCAAAATATATCCCAAAATACTTATCAACGAATAGTAAATCATTAAATTAGAAGAATAGGTGAAATGTATTTTGCCTTTACTTTTAGCAGGAATTATAACTCCCATAATATGATCGTTTACAGGGTGTATGTTTAGTATTTTGTCATTAAAAAAAGCTTTCCAATTATGGTGATAGTTTTGATTTAGCAGCAACCATTGTGGCATTTCAGCATTATTTTCGAGTGTAGTTTTAAATTCATTGTAACCAATATAACTGTTTTCAATGTTTGTTTTTTTAGGTTGAAACTCGTAAAGCTGTGGAGTCCCCCAAATTAAACCACTTTGGATACTATCGTTGGATTGTCTTTCTTTTTTAGCAAAGAAAAATATCGGATTTTGAATATTGAAATCAAGCGATTTGTTTTTTAAAGCATCTTCAAAATCACTAAACTGAAAAGGATTGTATCCTACATAAGAAATGGTTTTGTTGAAAGTGGACATATTTTTCCATATTCCTTGCGTATAGCTTAACCCCTGATGTTCGTCAAAATATTTTAAAGGCTTGTCGTTATCTTTTTGATTGATTTCGTTAGGCAATTCATCAAAATAGGTTTTAAAATTATTGTAAGCATAAGGATAGGAAATTGTAGTTGGAAAAGCAAGTTGGGTTTGCACGCCTAAATCTAAAAAAACAAAGGTAAAAAGTGCAGCAAAAACAGAAAGCTTTATACTTTTTTTGAGCAGAAAAACCAATAAGCTAATCATTAACAAAACGGCAACATTAATTACTATGTGAGTGGCTAAAAAATTGGTAGAAAACTCTGTTAAATCCAATAAATTAAAGATATTAGTACTAATTTCATTGGTAGAAGTTTTTGTTAATGATGTCAATCCAGCCAGCAAAATAAGTACTCCAAATACATAAGCTAGATACTTGTTTTTACCTGTTAATTTTGGTGTTTGTAGGAAGTTTTTTAAACCGTAAGCAGCAACAATAAGCATGGCAAAAAGAGCATAAGTCCTGAAAAATGAAGGGTGTCTGAACACTCCAAAACCAGGTAAGTGATAGAGCAACTGATAAACAAAAGTATTGCTACCCATGGCTATAATTAAAAATATTAGCGCTAAAAAAGTAAGTGATAACACTTTTTTATTGGTGTAATGATTGAGAAATCCCACGATAAAGAAAAATAGCCCAACTATACTAATATAGGCATTTCTGAGCGATAAATCCGTTCCTTTAAATATCTCTGAATCACTAATAATACCATAAGGAAAAAGAAAAGAAATATAATCTATAAAGGTAAACGGATTGGAAAGTAAGAATTTATCGTAAGGTAACTTGGATAGCCTATTGAAGTAAGGAGCAAATTCTATAAACGACATAATATAAGGAAGCAATAAAACAGCTGAGACAATTACCATTGTTGCTCCTCCCATAAAAATAGAACTTAGTTGCTGTTTGTTTTTTCTGTTTTTCCAAAAGAAATACAGGAAGATGAAAAAATAAAAATATATTAATATAATAGTATAAGCCGGACTAGCAGAAGTGGTATTTAAAGCAATAAACAAGCCTGAAAGGATAGCGTATTTTAGTTTGAAATTTTTGGAAAATTGATATAAAGTTCCCAAACACCAAGGCAACCAAGCGACACCAGCTAAGAAAACCATTAGTTGAGCAGAACCTACCATTAACCCCGATAAACTAAAGCATAAGCCAATAATTGCGGCTGTTTTTTCGTCTTTAAAAAGAGATTTTATCAACCAATACATTCCCAAGCCTGCAATTACAAAATAAGAAAGTAGCTCAATTATTAATGATTTCATGGTATATTTTCCAAAAAACATGATGAACCAAGTTATTGGATTCCACATACCACTTTGTGGGTCGGAATATGCCGGGTATCCCATGTTTTGAAAACTGTTCCAGTAGGGAAAATGTCCGTTCCATAAATAATTGCTAATAAAGTAACGATAAGGAAGATAGGCATTTACGTTGTCCCATTTGGGTACAACCACAAACAACGAAAGTGGCCATAAGCAAACCAAAATAGCCAGTACCATTAAGATGGCATATCGATATGAATAAATGTATTTTATTTTTGATGATTTTTTGTTCGAACAAATGTACAATATTTTTAATTGAGGGGTTTGAGTAGGGCAATTTCTTATTTCATATTTTACATTTCATATCTTCTAATCTCTAATTTCTAATTAATAACCTCCTCACATTAGGAAATAAGAAAAAAACCACTAATTTTAGGCTACATTTTAATGTTTACCAATATGCAAAAAATAATTTTACTTGTATTAGTAGTTTCTATGCTGTTTGCTTGCCGAAAATCGGATAGAGATGAAGATAAAACAACTAAAACTTCTCAAGATTATGCCACAGCTCAATCTATGGCTCAAGATGTTTTTAAAATGGCACATCAAGCTGCAATGAGTTCTCAGGGAATTGTGGCTAATCCATTAATCAATGCTACAACGTTGTTTGGTTGCGATACTATAATTGTTGATACCACTACTAATCCAATGTGGTTGAAAATTCAATTTAATACCGATTGTGCCAATAATGGTGTTACCAGAAATGGAGAGGTTAAAGCACAATTTACTTCAAAGTATGATATGTTGGGGTCAACGGTTAAAATTAGTTTTATTAATTATTACCATAATGGATATTATTTTGAAGGTGTTTTAAATTATTCATTGACTAATAATTCTAATAACCAACTTGTTTTTGTGATGATAGCCGATAATTTTAAGATAGATGAAGGTAGAAAAAATAGAGCAATTTATTTTAGTACCAACCAAAATTTTACTATAGAAAGTGGAGTAACTACTGCTGATTTTGCTGATGATATTTATAAAATTACTGGAACAGCTACAGGGAGAGCTTTTGCGGGAAATAGCTTTTCAGCATCTACAGATGGGCTTACTCAATTAGGAAATTGCAATTGGGTAAGCAGCGGAACAGCTTTGGTAACACCTCAGGGTTTAGCCGTAAGAAATTTAGATTTTGGTTCAGGGTGCGATAATAGTGCATCGGTTATGTTGTATGGAGCAATCAATGAAATTGTTTTACCTTAAAATTAATAAAATATAAATTTATGTTGACAATAGACCCAAAAGAAATACCAGTACCAAAACTTCACCATTATTTATTGGGAGGTGTTGGTCCTAGACCAATAGCTTTAGCAAGTACAGTAGATAAAGATGGAAATCCGAATTTAAGTCCGTTTAGTTTTTTCAATGTGTTTAGTGCCAATCCGCCCATTATGGTTTTTTCTCCTGCCAGAAGTGGTAGAACAGGTGCTACAAAAAATACCTTCGATAATGTGAAAGAAACTCGTGAAGTGGTAATAAATGTGGTAACTTATGATATTGTTCAACAAGTTTCATTAGCCAGTTCTCCTTATGAAAAAGGCGTAAATGAATTTATAAAATCAGGGTTAACACCTGTTGCTTCAGATATGATAAAACCGTTTAGAGTAAAAGAATCTCCGGTGCAATTTGAGTGTAAAGTAAACGATATTATTGAGTTAGGGAAAGATGGTGGAGCAGGAAATTTAGTGATCTGTGAAGTGGTAAAAATTCATATTAATGAGAAGGTGTTGGATGAAAATAATATGATAGACCAACAAAAAATTGATTTAGTAAGCCGTATGGGTGGAAATTGGTATTGTCGAGCCGACCATCATGCTATGTTTGAAGTAGCCAAGCCCATTACAACTATTGGAATAGGAGTAGATGCTATTCCCGAAAAAATTAGAAACAGTAACATTTTAACAGGAAATGAATTAGGTTTGTTAGGAAGTGTAGAACAACTCCCAACACAAGAAGAAGTAGCAGCATTTTATTATGATGGCAACAACCCTCATCAAGATGCTCATGTGTTAATTAAACAAGGCAAAGTAGTAGACGCTTGGAAAGTATTGTTGAAATAAATAAACTTTTAAACTTATAACCTCCTAAACTATCTTGGGTTTCTCCGATAAATATACCAAAACCTTTAAATACCTACTGCCTACGCCATTTACCATTGCGGTAGTGCTTACATTACTTACTTTTTTTATTGTACTTTTTACCACCAAACCCATCAATAGTAGTTTTGCTGCTTATTCTTTTGATGTATTGCATTTTTGGGAACAAGGCTTTTGGAATAATGGATTGTTAGTTTTTGCTGTTCAAATGATGCTGATGTTGGTATTGGGCCATATATTGGCATTGACAAAACCATTTAATAGTTTAATTTTAATGGTAGTAAAACATTGTAATACTACACCTAAAGCTGCTTTTTTAGTAACATTGTTAACAGTTTTAGTAAGTTTATTCAATTGGGGGTTAGGATTAATTTTTGGGGCTATTTTTGCCAGAAAAGTGGGTGAATATGCTCAGCAACAACAACTTTCTATAAATTATCCGTTAATTGGAGCAGCAGGTTATTCCGGTTTAATGGTTTGGCATGGTGGACTTTCAGGTTCGTCACTGGCAAAAGTAGCAGAAGATAGTCACATCAAAGAAATGATGGCGGGAATTTTTAATGAAGTTCAATTAGCTGCTTTGCCCGAAAAAATTTCTTATGCTGAGACTGTTTGGTCGCCTATGAATATTGCGGTAATGCTGATGGTAATTATAATCTTACCGCTTGCCATGTTTTGGTTAGGAAAAAGAACAACAGCTGCTCAGTTTACATTAACTACTGCTCGTAATAATGAAACAGAAAAAGTAGATTTTACCAGTCTTGAAGGAGCTGAGAAACTAGACTATTCCCGTATATTCTCCTTGTTTTTTGGAGGAACTATTTTGTGTTACTTGGCGGTAAAAATTGTAACAGTACATCATTTTAATGTATTGGATTTCTTTACACCCAACAACATTAATATGCTTTTGTTGGCATTAGGAATAACGCTTCATAAAAATTTTACGGAATTTTTAACTGCTTTGGATGAAGCCATTGTTGGAGCAGCAGGGATTTTAATTCAATTTCCTTTGTATTTCGGAATTATGGGTATGATGAAAAATAGTGGTTTAATTGCCGATATTGCTGATTTTTTTGTTTCTATATCCAATACGGTAACGTATCCTATTTATACTTTTTTTAGTGCAGGACTAATCAATATTTTTGTGCCAAGTGGTGGCGGACAATGGGCAGTGCAAGGACCGATAATTGTGCAGGCAGCACAAGATGTAGGGGTAAGTTTACCCAAAAGTATTTTAGCATTAGCTTATGGAGATCAGCTTACCAATATGTTGCAACCTTTTTGGGCGTTGCCATTGTTGGGAATTACCGGACTGAAAGCCAAAGAAATTTTGCCTTATACTTTGTTTTTAATGTTGGTCGGATTAATCATTTTTGTAAGTTGTTTATTAATTTTTTAGCATGAAAAAATTATTATCATATTTGTTTATCATTCCTGTTTTGTTGATTTCAGGATGTTCTTGGGTTGAATATTTTACGCTAGGGAATAAAACAGACAATCCTATAACTGTTACTTATGAATTAGCAAAGATGGAGGAAGGTAATATTTTTGGAGTTTTCATCAATAATCCCGAAGCCTATCAATTATCTAAATCAAGTAAAATACAATGGGATAATAAAGTTGAACTCGAAGATTTAGATGATAATCCGGCAATAGTTAAAGTGATATTACCACCAAAAACGGTAATGATTTTTGGTCGATTGCATAACGATACTTACGAAAGCAATAATCAACATTTTATTAATAGCCGAGATTTTAATTTCGGTAAGATGTCTATTGACCAATCAGAAAAAACTATTCAAATTACCAAAACTACTTTTGATGATTATTTTGTTAAGAAGAATGGGTATGTAAAATTTGATGTGGAATGAAAGTTAGATAACATTATAAAAGAAAATCCTGTTCATTTGAACAGGATTTTCTTTTATTTTTTATATTTCAAAGTTCTATTAATACATCATAAAATTAAAGGTATATCCGGCAATAGTTATTGATGCATTTTGGTCGCAAGCTCCATTACCAAAATCTATGGTTCTGGTTAACATTCCTGAAGGATTGATGTCTATCGTTCCACTAACTAACCAACGACAACAAATTTCTTTTCTTAGCGGAGAAGTAATTTGCATAGTATAAGCCAATCCGCCTTTGTTTATACCGTTGGCAGAGCCTGTAATTAAGTAAACATCATCGCAAATTCCTGCTAACCCATGAGTGAAAAGTGTAGTAGCTTCCCCGGCTATCCATTCATTGGATCTGGTAGAAGCCCAAGTGGCAACTCCACCATTATTCGGATAAGTAATTTGTCCGTTGCTCACCTGAACGGTAAAAGATAAATTGTTAGCAGAGTTTCTTCCGTTATTGGTAATTTGCTTCGTGCCTTCAATTTTATGGTCGTTAACATGGTAATTTTGTAATTGTACTGTTAATACACTTCCAGGATTTCTATATCTGTCAGAAATAGTAACGGTAATGATCCCTCTTCTGTTTTTTCCGTCATTACCCATGCAATTGGTAGTTCCAAAATCAATGGTTAATGTTTTTGGCCAAGTTAAGGTATCGTTCCAAGCAGGAGTAATAGATACAGTGGCACAATTGCCAAAAGTAAAACTTGATTTTTGAGTAGCGCTTTTTCCTTCGTCATCCACCACTTCTACCACTACTTTTCTGACATCTTCAAACATGGATTCTGCTATCCAGTTATCAGCAGTAGAGTTAGTACTATAATCAGGTGTAGGTATGGGATCTTTTTCTTTATCTTTTTTACAAGAAGTAATTAATAAAGGAATACTGATACTTAAAATTAATGCAAGTTTTATTGGTTTTAATGCTTTCATAATTAGTAATTTATTAAGTGGTTTAACAAAGTTATGAAAAAACATTGTACAAAAACTAAACCACAGGCAAATCGTCCACTGTTTTGGAATCCAGTGCGTCTCTCAAGCCATTACCGACTAGGATAAATGCTAATACCATAAGTACAATAGCAATTCCAGGAAAAGCAGCTAAGTAAGCATTACCTGTAATAATGTATCCTTTGTGTTCGGCAATAATCTTTCCCCAAGTAGCTTGAGGTGGTTGAGCACCAATACCAATAAAACTTAATCCGGCTTCAACCAAAATAGCAGCAGCAAAATTGATAGCAGAAATAACAATAACGGGTCCCAATACATTGGGAATAATATGTCCGGAAATAATTCTAAAGTTAGTAAAGCCTAAGGCTCTTCCCGCTTCAACAAATTCTTTCTCTCTTAAACTAAGTACTTGCCCACGGACCACACGAGCGACTTCAACCCACATGGTTAAACCAACAGCTATAAACACTTGCCAGTGTCCTTTGCCAAGTGCCAACGTAATAGCAATAACTAATAATAGGGTAGGGATGGACCAAACCACATTAATAATCCATATAATAACATCATCCACCCAACCTCTAAAATAACCGCCAATAGCTCCTAGTGTAATTCCAATTACTAATGAAATAAATACAGAAATAAATCCTACAGAAAGTGAAATCCATGTTCCTGCCATTAGTCTGCTCAGTAAGTCTCTGCCATATTTGTCGGTTCCTAAATAGTAAGTTTTTCTAACAATATTATTCGATTTAATTTCTTTTTGAAGTTCTTCAATGGTCATGGTTTTTTTACCATCTTCATGAGTATAAAATTCTAATTCACCGTTATTTTCTTTAATTTCTTCGTTAGATAAAGCAAAAACAATATCTGCTAAATCAAATTTTACGATAGGACCATTATTTACATCACCTCCGGTGTATTTTTCTACAACAATTTTAGTTCCTTCAAAACTATAATCATAAACGGGAATTACTTGATAAGTGTTTTCTATTCCTTCTGAAAACTTAGACCACCAAGATTGATTGATTGCTTTTCGATTTTTCTTTATTTTTAATAAATCAATGCTAAATCCGGGTTTTTTTGTAGTCAATTCTAAAGTTTGGTCGTTTGCTTTGGGAGTATTGTCAGGACGAGCTAAAGGACCTAAAATAGCAATCATGGCTGCCATGAAAATAATAAACATACCAAAAACAGAAAGCTTGTTTCTTTTTAGTCTCTGCCAAGCCATTTTGCTCAATGACTTCGATTTAGTGATGTTTTTTTTGTTATTCATGATACCTTCTTCCCTTCCATTTGAAATCTGTAATTAATGCCAACAGCCCTATAAACACAATGTATATAGGATAAATAAGCTCTACAAATACAAAAAGAACAAGATGTTTTTTTTTATTAAAAAAGTTTGCAGCCAAATATAGTAATATAAAATCAATAAGCCATTTAGAAGTGAGTAAGATTATACCAACAACCCAAAAACTATCGACCAACAATATTTCAGCATAGATTAAAAACTGAATAAGGTTAGAAAGGTAAACTATTGAACTAAAATATATTAAATTGCTGTTTTTGTATTTTTTTGCTTTCGATGCCCACCTTAATCGTTGTTGAATAAAAGCCGAAAATGTCGAGGTTTTATCTGTTTTAACAATAAATTTTTCATCTAGAATACCGTCAATTACTTGTTGTTGGTCAACAAATTTTTCCAACAAAAAAATATCATCACCCGAAGGAGTTTTGTGCTTATCAAAACCATTCACATTTTCAAAAACTGCTTTTTTGTAAGCAATATTGGCTCCATTGTTTAAGATAGAGAGCTTATTTCCTAAGGTTCCAAAAGTAAGGGCTTGCATGGCTAAAAAATCTAACTCTTGGAAACTATCTAATAATAAATTACCGGAAATTTGCTCTTTAAAACTTACCGGGCCAAGCAGCATGGCTGTTTCATTGTTGCTAAATGACTGATTAATGTATGAAAGCCAATTTTCAGGAACTTCACAATCAGCATCTGTAGAAGCAATAATGGGATAGTTAGCATTTTCTATTCCAAGTTGCAAAGCTGCTTTTTTACCATGTTCGGAACTTAAGTGAAGTAGTTGAATATTTAATTTGCTTGTTGTTTGGTAAGTTTCAATTTGTCGAACGCTGTCGTCTTCAGAATGGTCGTTTACTAAAATAACCTCAAATAAAGTATTGTTATAAAGCTGTTTTTCTAAAGTAGAAAGACAAGCAAAAATATTGTTGCTTTCATTCCTAAAAGCTATTACTACCGAAATTTTATTTTGAGGGTTATCTGCTTGTTGAAAAGTTGCTTTCTTTTGCTGTTTCAACCAACCTATAATGATATATGCCATCGACAAAAAGTAAATGGCAGAAATAAAGACGATTAAGTATAAAATTAAATTTTGCAAGCTAAAATTTGAGTTGTTTTAATCCGCTAATTCCTATAATTGAAGGCAAAGCTACATTAATTATCCACAAACTTACAGCAGCACTAATAATTAATAAACTATCGGTAGAAACTGAGCTGAAAACAACTAAAGCAACAGAGCCTCTTACGGCAATTTCGGAAATAACAAATGTGGGGATAAAAGAGCTGATTACAAAAAATAAAGGGATTAAATTAAATGTCGCAACATTGTTTATCGGAATATGAAAAGCGGTGAGTACCAAGTAAAATTGAATTACAAATACAAAATATCTCACTAAACTAAAAAATAACACTGTACTTTTTTCTTGAGCGCTTAAAAAACTGAATTTTTCCAACCACTTTTTTTTGTTCAAAAATGGTATTTTTTGGATGAAAGTCAATACGATTTTAGAGTAGAAATAAACAAGAAATAACAATACAGTTATGATGCTTCCGATTATCGTCCATAAAATAAAATGGTCTTTTATTATAGTCTTTTCTTTTAGTAAGAATATAGCAGTAAATCCACCTAAAAAAGTAATGATAATCTGACTAAAAGAAGCCAAAAACGTAACGCCAATTAAGCCCGTTAAGTGAGTTTTATTATCGAGTAAATAAACTCTGGCGGGAATTTCACCAATTCTGTTGGGAGTTGTTAATCCAATAGTGATGCCTGCAAACACATGTTTTAAAGCTTTTATAAAAGGAATGTTTTTAAATTTTCGGATAACAAATTTCCATTTATAAGCTTCTATTCCCCAATTTACAGGCATGAGTAATAAAGTAATAATTAGTAAAATATAATTTTTGGTAGTTAAAACAGAAAATGAAGCAAGGTGTGTATCAACATCATCTTTTAATCGGAAATAAATGTAAATAAGTGCTAAAATGCCAATAATTATCCTAGCAAGTAAATTGATATATTTGTATGATTTTTTATGTGAATTCAAAACAGGTAGCAAAAATTGGTTAAAGATAAGATAATATTAGGAATAGACCCCGGAACCACAATTATGGGTTATGGTGTAATTCACATCAAAAATAACAAAATGAGTTTATTGGCAATGGGTTCTATCAATTTAACTAAAATAGACACCCATTTTATGAAGTTGAAGAAGATTTTTGAGCGAACCAATTACCTTATTGATGAATATAAACCAGATGAAGTTGCTATTGAGGCTCCGTTTATGGGTAAAAATCCGCAATCGATGTTGAAATTGGGGAGGGCACAAGGAATTTCTATTGCTGTGGCGTTGTCGAGAGAAATTCCGGTAACAGAATATTCACCAAAAAAAATTAAGCAATCTATTACCGGTAAAGGAACAGCTTCTAAAGAGCAAGTTGCCGGGATGTTAGTTTCTTTGCTAAAAATAAAAACGATACCTACACATTTAGATGCTTCCGATGGATTGGCAGTAGCAGTTTGTCATTATTTTCAGATGGGAAAACCTGTTGGCGAAAAAGGATATACAGGATGGAAAGCTTTTATAAAAGAAAATCCAAGCAGAGCTAAATAAATGTGGCAATGTGTAAATGTAACAATGTGTAAATGTAACAATTATAAATAACCTCAAACTTGAAACCTTGAACTAAACATGTTTTTCATCCTATCTAAAATATTACACTTTTTAATTTCGCCATTAATTTGGGCGATTGCCTTATTGCTATGGGCATTATTAACAAAATCAGCTAAGCGTAAGAAAACCTTAATAATAGTAGTTTGTTCAGTGCTTTATTTTTTTGCCAATCCGTTTATAAATGATGAAGCTTTTCGTTGGTACGAAGAGCGAAACCCAACGTATGATGAAATTTCAGAAACCTATGATGTTGTTGTTGTGTTGGGCGGTTTCACTTCTTTTGATGAACAAAACGGATTGGAAGGTTTTCATGCATCAACTGACCGGTTTTTACATGGATTGAAGTTGTATAAAACAGGAAAAGCAAAAAAAATTATGTTGGTAGGAGGTTCGGGAAGCATTGCCAATCCTGATGAAAAAGAAGGTGTAATAATGGCGGGTTTTTTAGCTGATATTGGTGTGCCAATGGAAGATGTAATTATTGAAAAAGAATCTAAAAATACCCGAGAAAATGCAGTAAATGTTGCTAAAATTTTAAATAAAGATTTTCCTGAAGGAAAGTATTTATTAGTAACATCTGGGTATCATATGCCACGAGCCAAACGTTGCTTTCAGAAAGTAGGTATTACTGTTACTCCTTTTAGTGTAGATCATTATGCCGGAAAAAGAAAGTTTATTTTCGACCACCTGTTTTTACCCGATATTTATATCATTGCAAAGTGGGAAACGCTTTTCCACGAATGGGTAGGATTTATTACTTATAAAATGTTGGGATATATTTAGTACATAAAGTATTAAAGGAGTTAATGAGTAAATTATTTCTGATAGATTAAGCGGTAAGTGATAAATGTCATTCTCTACCAAGCAAATAAATCTGTATCTTTGTGTGAAAGAAAAAAACTCTATTTAAGCATGAAATAAGCCATGAATAAAAATGTTTACTAACAATAATGAATATTTTACATGGCGATTCCATATGACCGATTAAATAAAATAAAAATATACATATGAAAAAACTGATTACTTTATTCGCATTTATTGGATTCTTAGCTCAATTTGCAATAGCTCAAGACACCACAAAAACAGTAAAACCGATACATTTTAAAGGTGTTATTTTTGATTCTGACAGTTTTTCTATTCCGCTAAAAGGGGTTAATGCTACCATTAATAACAAAAAAGGATTTTCTACTAACCAAAATGGAAATTTCAGCATAGATGTTTTCCCAAATGATACCATTAACTTTACTTATGTGGGTTATCATCCGCTTAAAATTTATATTCCAGATACTTTGAAAGGAGGAAATTTAACCGCAAAATTTTTTATGGTTAGCGATACGATAAATTTAGCAGAACATTATGTTTTTTCTGATGATGGCTATGATAATTTTAAAAAATCTTTTTTAGAGATGGAAGTTCAGCCCGACAGAGATTTGACCAATGCTAAAAACAATATTTATTTGTCTTTGTATGAAGCTAAAACCACTCAAGGCAATTGGACAGCTGAGGATAATGCCAAAAATGCCATCAAACAAGAAGAATATAAAGTAATTTATAAAGGAGCTATTCCTCAATTCCAAATTGTAGATGTGGTGTTAATATCTACCAGTATTCTGGAGCATGTAGCTACCGGAAAAATGAAAGAAAGAGATTTTTATATAGAGTTAGTTAACCTCCAAAACCAAAGTAATTTGATTTATTCTAAATCAATTGAATGATTTTTTAAGTTGGCGCAACTTATTTCACCCTAGTATAAGCCACTACCTTAGTTTCAAAAAACTCTTCCTCAAAAAAGTCGGAGATAGGAAAGATTTCTACTTTTTTGTTGCTTTCTTCAATTTCCTCAGCTAAATCACCACCTTTTAAGAACAAAATGCCGTTTTTAAGTTCGTGTTCGCCATTAGGTAAGAGTTTGCCTTTTACCCAAGGTAAAAATTTTGCAATTCGTGTTACTGCTCGGGTAACTATAAAATCAAATTGTCCGCTAACATCTTCGGCTCTTTGGTGGTAGGCTTTTATGTTGGTTAGGCCTAATCTGTCTGCAATTTCGTTTACCACTTTAATTTTTTTACCAATAGAATCCACCAACACAAATTGGCAATTTGGGTACAAAATAGCCAATGGAATTCCCGGAAAACCACCACCTGTACCTACATCCAACACTTTTGTGCCATCTTTAAAATCTACTACTTTAGCAATCGCTAAAGAGTGCAACACATGTTTAAGATAAAGCTCATCAATATCTTTTCTGGAAATTACATTAATCTGAGCATTCCAATCCTTGTACAGCGGAGCCAGCATAGCAAACTGCTCTAATTGTTCTTCACTTAAATTGGTAAAATATTTTGTTATCAGTTTCATTTGTTATTAAATGTTTTAGGTTTAATCCTCTCCTAACCCCTCCAAAGGAGGAGAACTCCCTCCTTTTGGGAGGGTTGGGGTGGGAACTTTTTAATTCCAAGTAGAATTAATCTCTTCAATATAATTTAAAATCTTTTCGCCACCTATTTTGCTTTCCGAAGAAGAAGTAAACGAAGGAGGCATGGTTGCCCAGTATTTAAGCATTTCTTTTTTGTAATGCAATAAATTTTTATTCAATACCGAGCTGCTTATTTTATCAATTTTTGTAAAAACAATAGCAAAAGGAACTTGTTTTTCACCGAGCCATTCCATAAAATCGAGGTCGATTTTTTGTGGAGGAAGTCTAGAATCTATTAAGACAAAAAGGTTTAACAAATTCTCTCTGGTTAAGATGTATTCAGAAATAAAACCTTGCCATTTCAGCCTGTTTTTTTGTGATGTTTTAGCATAACCATACCCCGGTAAATCAACTAAATACCAATTATCATTAATTAAAAAATGATTGATAAGTTGTGTCTTTCCTGGGGTTTGAGAGATTTTAGACAGTTTTTTGTTGTTGGTAAGGTAATTTATTAAGGAAGATTTCCCCACATTAGACCTTCCTATAAAAGCGTATTCAGGCATGTTGGGTGCCGGACATAAGTCTAGTTTGGTATTGCTAATTACAAATTCTGCTGATTTAATTTTCATACCGCAAATTTAATTTAAATCAGACAAACTTAGCTTAATTCGGATAAACTTAAATAGTCTTCAGAAATAGAATTTAAGTGTGCATTTCCTCCCACTTTTTATCAACATTAAAAACTATTGAAAATCAATTATTTGAATGTTTTTGTAGTGCTAAAAGTGGGTTTAAAAAGCTAAAAGTTATCAACAAAGTGGTAGAAAGTGGTAGAAAGTGGTAAAAAAGTGACTATATTTACATTTTAAAAATTAAAAGCTTGAAATAAAGTCTATTGTATGGCAAATTTCATTGGAGAATTTGAGTGTAAGCTAGATACGAAAGGAAGGTTAATGCTTCCTTCGGGTCTGAGAAAGCAGCTGGATCCGGCTGCTCAGGAGAAATTTGTCTTAAATCGAGGTTTTGAAAAGTGTTTGGTGTTGTATCCAAAAAATGAGTGGGAAGGAATTAGTGCTGAGGTAAACAAGCTAAATCAATATGTTAAAAAGAACCGAGATTTTATTCGGTATTTCTATAGAGGTGCATCAGAATTAACTGTTGATGCAACCGGAAGAATTTTGTTTCCCAAACAAATGTTGGGTTATGCAGGGGTGGTAAAGGAAGTAGTGTTGTTTGCCTATTCTAATAGAATAGAAGTTTGGGATGCGACAACTTATAATAATTTGTTAACTGATGAACCGGATGATTTTTCCAGCTTAGCTGAAGAGGTAATGGGAGGTTCTAAAAACAACGGGCAGCATGACGAATTATCATGATCCTGTTTTGCTTAAAGCGTCAGTTGATGGTTTGAACTTGAAAGGTGATGATGTGGTGGTGGATGTTACGTTTGGTGGAGGTGGTCACTCAAGAGAGATTATTAAAAGATTAGGTGATAAAGGCAAATTATATGGTTTTGATCAGGATGAAGATGCAGTAAAGAATAGTTTGGAGGATGAGCGCTTTGTTTTGGTGAGACACAATTTTCGTTATTTGAAAAATTACTTAAAAATGTACAACGCTATTCCTGTTGATGCGGTGTTGGCTGATTTGGGGGTTTCTTCTCATCAGTTTGATGAAGGTGAAAGGGGTTTTTCCATTCGCTTTGATGGTCCATTGGATATGCGAATGAACGTGAATGCAAAACTTACTGCTAAGAAAGTGGTGAATGAGTATGATGAGGAAAATTTGTTGAGAATTTTCAGGGTGTATGGAGAGATAAAAAATGCTTGGAAGTTGGTTCAGGAAATAATTAAAGCAAGAACATTGGCAGAAATAAATACAACGCAAGAGTTGTGTGATGTGGCTCAAGCGTGTGTGCCGGGAAAAATGAGAAATAAATATTTAGCTCAGGTTTTTCAGGCATTGCGAATAGAAGTGAATGATGAGATGGGAGCTTTAAGGTCGTTGTTGGAGCAATGTTATGAGGTGATAAAGCCGGGAGGAAGATTGGTGGTAATAACTTATCACTCATTAGAAGATAGAATGGTGAAGAACTTTATAAAGAATGGAAAAATTGATGGGGAGTTGGAGAAAGATTTTTATGGAAATCCATTGTTGAAGTTTAAGGCAGTAAACAGAAAACCAATTGTGGCAACAGCAGAAGAGTTGCAAGAGAATAACAGAGCAAGAAGTGCCAAGTTGAGAATAGCGGAAAGATTGGAAAATAGAGATTAAAAATTAAATAACAAATAACGATTAACCAAAAAATGAACAAGTTTAAACAAAAAGAAAGCACTGAAAAGCAGGAGAAGGAGAAAAAGCCTTCTAGTCCTAACTTTTTTGTGTCGCTTATTTCGGGCAATTTCTTGGCAAAAGAAAATGTGGTGAATTCGCTTCCTTTTGTTTTTTACTTGACTTTATTGGGGATTCTGTACATCGCCAATGGATATAATGCTGAAAAATTGGTGAGAGAATTAGATCATGTAAATGATGACTTAAAAGAATTGCGCTCGGAATACATTACTATAAAATCAGATTTAAATTACGAAAGTAAACAGTCTCAGGTAGCTGAAAAGACTGAAGCGTTTGGCGTGATGGAGTCTATTGTTCCGCCAACAAAAATTAAGTTATCAAAAAAAGAAATAGAAAGCATTAAATGAATACAGACAGAAAAGCCATATTATCTCGTGTTTATATCGTTTATTTCTTCGTCTGTTTGTTTGCCCTCGTAATTGTAGGTCAGACGGTTAATATTCAAGTTGTTGAAGGTGCTCATTGGAAAGAAAAAGCAGAAAATCTTACTATAGAATATAATAATATTGAAGCAGTAAGAGGTAATATTTATGCTGCTGATGGAAGTTTATTAGCGACTTCGGTTCCTAAGTATGAAGTTCGTTTCGATGCGAATACACCATCAATTACAGATGATTTCTTTTACCAAAATGTAGATTCATTAGCTATTGAACTCTCTAACTTATTTCCTGAAAGGTCAAAAAAACAGTATGTAGCAGAACTTATTGCTGCCAGAAAGAAAGGAGCGAGGTATCATTTAATAAGAAGAAATGTAAAGTTTACTGAACTTAAAAAAATGGAAGAGTTTCCTATTTTTCGCAAGGGGAAATATAAGGGTGGTTTTATTTATACGCAGCAAAACAAAAGAGTTAAGCCATTTAATATTTTGGCTGCAAGAACCATTGGTTATGATAGAGAAGGAATTCAACCGGTAGGTATAGAAGGAGCTTACAGTAAAGAGCTAAGAGGAATAAACGGAAAAAGATTAGAGCAAAAAATTGCCGGAGGTGTTTGGATGCCTATTAGTGATGAAAATGAAATTGAACCAGTTGATGGAAGTGATGTCTATTCTACTATTGATGTAAATATTCAGGATGTTGCGGAAAATGCATTGATGAAACAATTAAAGCTTCATCATGCAGGGTATGGTTGTGTGGCAGTAATGGAAGTAGCTACAGGAGAAATAAAAGCCATAGCTAACTTACAAAGAACCAAAGATAGTACCTATTATGAATCTTACAATTTTGTTGTTGGAGCTGCAACAGAGCCTGGTTCAACATTTAAATTAGCTTCATTAATGGCTGCTTTTGAAGATGGTTTTCTTGAGTTAGATGATATGGTAGATACTGAGAATGGAACTACCAAATTTTATGATGCAGTAATGAGAGATTCTCATAAAGGAGGTTATGGTAAAATTTCTATTAAAGAGTCTTTTATAAAGTCATCTAATGTGGCCATTTCTAAAGAAATAAATAGAGTTTATGCTAAAGACCCACAAAAATTTATTGATAGGTTGAACAAAATGTATGTGAATAAGAAATTGGGTATTGAAATTTCCGGAGAAGGAACGCCGTACATTAAAAATACATCTGATAAAAGTTGGTCGGGAATTACCTTGCCATGGATGTCTATTGGTTATGAGGTTGAATTAACGCCTTTAAATATTTTAACTTTTTACAATGCAGTGGCTAACAATGGTAAAATGGTAAAACCAAAGTTTGTAAAAGAAATCAGACACAGAGGGAAGTTAGTTAGAAAGATAGAAACTGAGGTACTTAATCCTTCCATTTGTTCAGAAAAAACCATTAAAATGGTTAAAGAAATGTTGGAGGGAGTAGTGCAAGAAGGTACAGCAACGAATTTAAAAAATGATGTGTATAAAATTGCCGGAAAAACAGGAACAGCACAAATCGCCAACAAAAAATTAGGATATAAATATAAGAAAGACATTAAAGTTAGTCACCAAGCATCATTTGTAGGCTATTTTCCAGCTGATAATCCTAAATATACTTGTATAGTGGTAGTTAATGCTCCATCTAAAGGAGTGTATTATGGAAATTTAGTTGCCGGACCAATATTTAAAGAAGTTGCCGATAAAGTTTATGCCACTAGCATAGAAATTCATAAAGAAATTCATAAAAAAGAAAATCAGGCGAAATCTAGAATCCCTTATGCCAAAGATGGTTATTACCCCGATTTGAAAAAAGTTTATGAAGAATTTGGACTAAAAACCAATCAAGGAAATGAAGTTACAGAATGGGCAAGAGTTAATACCGATGTAACTGCTGCTCATATAACTGCTAGAAAAGTATCTCCAATTTATGTTGCTGATGTAATGGGTATGAGTATAAAAGACGCCTTATACATTTTAGAAAATCAAGGATTAAGCGTGTTTTTTAAAGGAAAAGGCGTGGTAAAAAAACAATCTATAGCATCGGGAGAAAAACTAGTGAAAGGAAACAGAATATTTTTAGAATTAGAATAAGCAATGAACAAACTTTTAAAAGACGTATTATACAAAACAGGGATTGAGGAATTAGTTGGCAATACCAATATTGCTATTGATAAAATTTGTTTTGACTCTAGAGAAGTGGAAGATACTAGTTTGTTTGTTGCTGTGGTTGGAACTACTGTAGATGGACATCAATATATTAATCAGACGATTGAGAAAGGAGCTGTAGCCATTGTTTGTGAGCAGTTTCCTGAGCAATTGCATGATGGGATTACTTACGTAAAAGTGAAAGATAGTGCAGCAGCTTTAGGAATTATTGCTGCTAATTTTTACGATAATCCTTCTAATGAATTAAAATTAGTAGGAATTACCGGAACGAATGGTAAAACTACCACAGCTACCTTGTTGCATGAATTATTTATGCAGCTAGGCTATCAAGTTGGATTGCTTTCTACAGTGGTAAATAAAATCGGAAATGAAGCTATTCCTTCAACACATACAACACCCAATGCAGTTGAGTTGAATAAGCTGTTAAGAAAAATGGTGGAAGCAGGTTGTGATTATTGTTTTATGGAAGTCAGTTCGCATGCTATTCATCAACATAGGATTACAGGAGTAGCTTTTTCAGGTGCTGTTTTTACCAATATTACGCACGATCATTTAGATTATCATAAAACATTTGATGAATACATTAAGGCTAAAAAAATGTTTTTTGACATGCTACCGGAAAATGCTTTTGCACTGGTGAATAAAGATGATAAAAACGGTATGGTAATGCTGCAAAATACAAAAGCTAAACCATACACTTTTGCTTTAAAAAGTGCAGCAGATTTTACTGCCAGAATTTTAGAAAGCGGCTTTTCAGGAATGATGCTTCATATTGATAAAAATGAGGTGTGGACAAAACTAATTGGAGGCTTTAATGTTTACAATTTGCTGTCAATTTATGCTGTGGCGGTATTGCTAGAGCAAGATAAATTAAATACATTAACAGCAATTAGCAACTTAAACGCTGTTGAAGGAAGGTTTCAATACATTAAATCTCAAGATAATATTTCCGGAATTGTAGATTATGCTCATACACCTGATGCGCTCAAAAATGTATTAGGAACAATTAGTGAAATTAGGACTAATAATGAAACAGTTATTACTGTTGTTGGATGTGGAGGTGATAGAGATAAAGCCAAAAGACCTTTAATGGCTCAAATAGCTTGTGAGTACTCTAATAAAGTGATTCTTACTTCAGATAATCCGAGGTCAGAAAATCCCGAGCAGATTATTAATGACATGAAAGCAGGGGTTGAGCCGCAGCATTACAAAAAAGTATTGTCTATTACCAACAGAGAAGAGGCAATAAAAACAGCATGTATGTTGGCGGAAAGCAACGATATTATTTTGGTGGCAGGCAAGGGACACGAAAAATACCAAGAAATAAACGGAGAAAAATTTCCATTTGATGATTTAGAAATACTAAAAAAGCAATTTTCACAATAACTATAAACTATGTTGTATTACTTATTTAACTATCTAAACAAATTTGATTTTCCAGGTGCTGGAGTATTTGAATATATTTCTTTTAGAGCTGCTATGGCAGTTATTGTTTCCTTGGTTATTTCCATGATATTCGGAAAAAAAATTATTCAAAGACTACAGTTGTTGCAAGTAGGAGAAATTGTTAGAGACTTAGGGTTAGAAGGGCAAATGAAAAAACAAGGAACGCCAACTATGGGAGGGTTAATTATATTGGCTTCTATCTTAATTCCTACTTTACTTTTTGCCAAATTAGATAACATATACATCATTTTGATGTTAGTTTCAACTGTTTTATTAGGATTGATAGGTTTTATAGATGATTACATTAAAGTGTTTAAGAAAAATAAAGCAGGTTTAGCAGGAAAGTTTAAGGTAATGGGTCAGGTAGCTGTTGGGATTATTGTAGGTACTATTCTTTATTTTAATGAAGATGTAGTGGTAAAACAAAAAGTAATGGACGTTAACGCTCCTGCACACATCAGCTACGAAATTGAAAATGATGTAGAAACTAAAGTTGTTGAAAATTACACTTGGAAAGAAGTAAAATCAACATTAACAACTATTCCGTTTTTTAAAAATAATGAGTTCGACTACGCATCACTAACGAAATGGGCAGGTAAACATTCATACTTACTAGGCGGAATTTTATTTGTGTTAATAGTTATTGTAATTATCACCGCTGTTTCCAATGGGGCAAATATGACAGATGGTCTAGATGGTCTCGCCACAGGAACCTCCGCAATTATAGGAGTTACCCTTGCTATTTTCGCTTATGTATCCGGTAATACTGTTTTTGCCGAATATCTAAATATTATGTACATCCCTGAATCAGGTGAGTTGGTAATATTTATTGCTGCATTTGTTGGAGCTTGTGTTGGGTTTCTATGGTACAATTCATATCCTGCGCAGGTTTTTATGGGAGATACAGGTAGCTTGGCATTAGGTGGGATTATAGCAGTATTTTCTTTAGCGGTAAGAAAAGAATTACTTATCCCATTGTTGTGTGGTGTATTCCTTATCGAAAACCTATCAGTAATGATACAGGTGGGTTATTTTAAATATACAAAAAAGAGATACGGAGAAGGTAGAAGAGTGTTTTTAATGGCACCACTTCATCATCACTTTCAAAAGAAAAACATGCACGAAGCGAAAATTGTCGCCAGGTTCTGGATTATAGGAATTATGCTGGCACTATTAACTTTTGTAACACTTAAACTGAGGTAAAATTAATTGTATTGATGATTAATAAAGAGCAATATATTACTCATAAAACTCACGGAACCTCCTCTAAACCATTAGTTGTTTTAGGTGCAGGAGAAAGCGGAACTGGAGCAGCTATTTTAGCTAAAAAGCAAGGGTTTCAGGTTTTTTTGTCGGACAAAGGAAAAATACAAGATAAATATAAAAGCGTTCTTTCAAGTATTGATGTTGAATGGGAAGAAAATCAACATACCGAAAGTAAAATTTTTGAAGCTGTAGAAGTAATTAAAAGTCCGGGAATTCCTGATAATGTGCCTTTAGTTGTGAAATTAAGGCAACAAGGGATTAATGTTATTTCGGAAATTGAATTTGCAGGAAGATATACCAATGCTACAATAGTTGGAATTACGGGAAGCAATGGAAAAACGACAACTGCCAGCTTAACTTATCACATGCTGAAAAAAGCAGGGTTAAATGTGGGTTTGGCGGGAAATATCGGGGAAA
Source organism: Flavobacteriales bacterium BRH_c54 (assembly GCA_000961845.1). Lineage (GTDB taxonomy): Bacteria > Bacteroidota > Bacteroidia > Flavobacteriales_E > Vicingaceae > BRH-c54. Next base: position 36,682 of record LADZ01000041.1, on the reverse strand, counting down.
GCTTTGCTAAGCAAGTTGCTCAAGATGATAAGGATGTTTACGTGTTGGAATTAAGCAGCTTTCAGTTAGATGGAATGTTCGATTTTAAAGTAGATGTAGCGATTTTATTAAACATCACCCCCGATCATTTAGACAGGTATGATTATCAGTTGGAAAATTACGCAGCATCAAAATTTAGAATAACGCAAAATCAGGATGAAAATAGCCATTTTATTTATTGCTATGATGATGAACTTATTCAACAACAATTAAAAAGAAAACAACTAAAAGCCCAGTTGCACCCTTTCAGTATTACGAAAGAAATGGAAAATGGAGCTTATATAAAAGATGAAAAATTAATACTAAACATAAATCAAAAACAACAAACTATGACACTACAAGCGTTAGCACTACAAGGAAAACACAATCTTTACAACTCAATGGCTTCGGGCATTGCAGGAAGGGTGTTGGAATTAAAAAAAGAAATTATTAGAGAAAGTCTTTCAGATTTTCAAACCATAGAACACAGGTTAGAGCCAGTATTAACGGTTCATGGAATTGCATTTGTAAATGATTCAAAAGCTACTAATGTAAATGCTACTTGGTATGCTTTAGAGAGCTTTCAAGAAAATGTAATTTGGATTGTTGGTGGTGTTGATAAAGGCAATGATTATGAAATGCTTAAAGACTTAGTGAAAGAAAAAGTAAAAGCAATTATCTGTTTGGGAGTTAACAACGAAAAAATTCATGAAGCTTTTGGAGATGTTATTCCAACTATTGTTAATACCGCTTCTGCTAAAGATGCGGTAGATATGGCTTACAGATTAGGAACTAAAGGGGATACTGTTTTACTTTCTCCGGCTTGTGCAAGTTTCGATTTGTTTGAAAACTATGAAGATAGAGGAAGACAGTTCAAAGCTGCTGTAAAAGGATTGTAAAAACTTACATTATCATGCAAAACTTAACACAAATAGGCAATCAAACATTTTATCATGCACCATCTAGTGGAGTAGGAAATTTATCTATTGACTTAGATAATACAGCCATTATTGTTGCTCAAGATAAGCTTTTAACTAATATTAATTGGATAAAAAATCAATTGAAAAATAAAGTAGTAAATGTAATTATGGTTGGAGAGCATTTAAATGATTTTGTTCCTGAAATTCAGGAAAGGAATGTGCTTTTATTTGCTGTGAATAGTTTTTCAGAAGGAGTGCAGTTAGCAGTAAAAAGCCATAGGATAATAGATAATGTAATTTGTTTTTGCGATGATAAATCATTGATGGATTTTTCAAATATCAGCGAAGAATAAACAAAATAAATGAACATAGTAGATAAATATATTAAAGGAGATAAGGTAATATGGCTGGTAGTGCTGCTATTATCTATCTTATCTATTTTAGCGGTCTATAGTTCTATAGTAACCCTTGCCTATAAATATAAAGATGGTGATACTTTTTATTATCTTTTTAAGCATGTAGTGATTTTAGTTATAGGCATTGTGTTGATGGTGTTGGCTCATCAAATTCATTTTAAATACTATTCTCGGTTGTCGCAAATAGCATTAATTTTATCTATTCCTTTGCTGCTGTTGACATTAATAACTGGAGCAAACATAAACGAAGCCAGTAGGTGGTTGGTTATTCCTGTTATTAACCAAACTTTTCAAACATCAGATTTAGCTAAATTGGCTTTAATCATGTATTTGGCTCGTTTTCTTTATAAAAATCAAGACTCTGTAAAAACATCTACTAAGTCGTTTTACAAAGTAATGTTCCCTGTGTTGGCGGTTTGCGGATTAATATTACCTGCCAACTTTTCTACAGCAGCAATGCTTTTTGTAACTAGTTTAATAGTAATGTTTGTGGGAGGAGTTAACATAAAATATATTTTTTCATTAGTAGGAATTGGTGTTGCTATGCTAGTAATCATGCTGGCAATTGCTAAGTTTCAACCCGATTTATTACCAAGAGCAGACACTTGGGTAAAGAGAATTGAATCTTTTTCTTCTGGTTCTGCTGAAGGAAATTATCAGGCTGACCAAGCAAAAATTGCTATTGCTACCGGCTGGCCACCAAAAGGTCCGGGTGGAAGTACACAACGTAATTTTTTGCCCCATCCTTATTCAGATTTTATTTATGCGATAATTTTGGAGGAATATAGTTTAATAGGAGGAGTGGGGGTTATCCTACTTTATCTGATTTTACTTTTTCGGGGAATAAAAATTGCTCAAAAAGCAGAAACAAGTTTTGGTTCTTTACTCGCAATAGGTTTGTCGTTTAGTTTGGTTTTTCAGGCAATGATAAATATGGCGGTTGCTGTAAATCTTTTTCCTGTAACAGGACAACCATTGCCTTTGGTAAGTATGGGGGGGACTTCTATATGGTTTACCTGTTTAGCAATAGGAATTATATTAAGTGTTAGTAAAAGAACAGAAGAGTTAACGATAAAAAATTAACAATTTAAAGTAAACAATAATACATGAAAACATATAAAATTATAATTAGTGGAGGAGGAACGGGAGGTCATATCTTTCCGGCTATTGCTATAGCTAATGCTATAAAAAGTAAGTTCCCTAACACCGAAATTTTATTTGTTGGAGCTGAAGGTAAAATGGAAATGGAAAAAGTTCCTGCTGCAGGGTATGAAATTATTGGTTTGCCAATTATGGGCTTACAACGCAGGCTTACCCTTCAGAATTTAAAATTCCCAATTATGTTGCTTAAAAGCATGATGAAAGCTAAAAGTATCATCAAAGAGTTTAAGCCTGATGTGGTGGTTGGTGTTGGAGGTTATGCTAGTGGTCCATTATTAAAAGCAGCTACCAAAATGGGGATTCCTGCATTAATTCAAGAGCAAAATTCCTATCCCGGAATTACTAATAAATTATTGGCAACTAAGGTGCAAAAAATTTGTGTAGCCTATCCGCAAATGGATAGATTTTTTCCTAAAGAAAAAATTATTATAACGGGTAACCCTGTTCGTCAGGATATTAAAAATCTAAGTGCCAAAAGAGAAAGAGGAATAGAGTTTTTTGGCTTGGATAAAGATAAAAAAACAGTGTTAGTAATTGGCGGAAGTTTAGGGGCAAGAACCATTAACGAAAGTATAGAAAGCGGATTGGAAAAATTTGCTCAAAAAAATATTCAGTTGGTTTGGCAAACAGGAAAATGGTATGCAGATAAAGCTGCTTTGGCGGTTCAATCTTTTGAAAATAACGGAATAAAAACCATGGCATTTATTTCTAAAATGGATTATGCGTATGCTGTGGCGGATGTTGTAATTTCTAGAGCAGGAGCAAGTTCTATTTCAGAATTGTGTATTGCAGCAAAAGCAACTGTTTTTGTTCCATCACCAAATGTAGCCGAAGATCATCAAACTAAAAATGCAATGGCGTTGGTAAATCAAAATGCGGCAATTTTGGTTAAAGATGTTGAAGCTAAGGAAAAGCTGGTAGAACAAACATTGGCATTGGTAAAAGATGAAATGCAAAAAGAAAAATTAAGTGTAAATATTGCGAAAATGGCTTTTAATGATTCAGCTGAAATTATTGCTGATGAAGTAATGAAATTGATTAAATAGAGTAAATGAACATAAGTACTATTCATACGGTTTACTTTTTAGGTGTTGGAGGCATTGGTATGAGTGCTTTAGCGAGGTATTTTCTAATTAAAGGCTGTAAAGTGTATGGGTATGATAAAACAAAAACCAGCCTTACAGAAGAATTGGAAGCAGAAGGAATTACAATTCATTATAATGAAGATGAAACCTTAATTCCCAAGGAGGTAAAAAACAATGAAGAAGGAATTTTAGTGGTTTATACACCTGCTATTCCAAAAGACAATAAGGAGTTGCTTAGTTTACAGCAAACAGGAATTAAATTATATAAACGTTCGGAAGTGTTGGGTTTAATTTCTCAAGAATATTTTACCATTGCTGTTGCCGGAACACACGGAAAAACTACTACATCCTCTATGATAGCTCATGTGTTGAATGAATGTGGAGTAAAATGCAATGCTTTTTTAGGTGGAATTAGTTTGAACTTTAACTCTAATTTGTTACTCAATGAAGATGCTAAAATTGTTGTTGTTGAAGCTGATGAGTTCGATAGATCCTTCCTTACTTTAAAACCTAATATAGCTATTGTAACTTCTTTAGATGCAGATCATTTAGATATTTATGAGAATAAAAATGAGATGTACAATGCTTACAAAGCTTTCGTAGAAAAGATAAACTCCACAGGAACTTTAATAACTAAACAAGCTTATTTAAGTACTTTACAAACAAATAAAGAATTAAATACACTTACTTATTCTATTGAAAGAGAAGCTGATTATGCACTAAAAAGCAAAAGAGTAGAAGATGGTAATTTTTTGATTGATATTGAAACGCCAAGTGATATTTCTCAAAATATGGTGATTGGCTTACCCGGAATTCATAACATAGAAAATGGATTGGCAGCATTTGTTGTGGCAGATTTATTAAAGATAGATAGAGAAAGAATTAAAACCGCATTAAAATCTTATAAAGGAGTAAAACGCAGGTTTGAATTTCATATAAAAACTAAAGACCTTGTTTATATAGATGATTATGCACATCATCCAACAGAATTAACTTTTGCTATTTCATCTATTAAAGAATTGTATCCTAACAAAAAAATTACAGGTGTTTTTCAGCCGCACTTGTACAGTAGAACAAGAGATTTTGCTGATGAATTTGCTGAAAGTTTGTCTTTATTAGATGAGTTGATTTTACTTGATATTTACCCTGCAAGAGAGCTGCCAATAGAAGGTGTTAGCTCTGCAATGTTATTAGAAAAAGTAACCATTCAACATAAAAAACTATTACAAAAAGAAGAAGTGTTAAGTTATTTTAAAGCGAATCAGCCTGAAGTGTTGATCACGCTTGGGGCGGGAGATATAGATACCTTGGTGCAGCCATTAAAAACAATACTTAATGCAAAAACAGTAAATTATTAATGAAGCAAATAATAAATATATCATTATGGATAATTGCATTGGTGCTAATCATTGTAGGATTAAGTTTTGCTAATAAAAATAAGTTGTATATGCAGCTTTCTAAGCCTGTTATAGATATAGATTATAATTCTGAAAATAGATTTATTGACGAGACAGATGTATTAAAAGAAATCATTCATAATCCGCAGGATACCAGTAAATATTTATATGCCTTTGATGTAACAACAATTGAAGAACGTTTAAAAAATAATTTTGCTATAAAAGATGCTCAAGTATATAAAACAGTAGATGGTAAAATTGTAGCATGGGTAAAACAAAATAGACCAATTGCAAGGGTAATAAACCATAAAAATGAAAGTTTTTATATGGATGAAGATGGATATTTAATGTCGCTTTCAGAAAAATACACAGCTCGTTTGTTGGTCATTAATGGCAATGTTAAATCTTCTTATAATCAATATTATAAGAAAAATTTAAGTCAATTAGATGATAGCTTGGCAACTAAAACCATTATTGATGAACTATACCAATTGGCTCAACTTATTGATAACTCTGAGTTTTGGAAAGCACAAATTGAACAAGTGTATGTTAATAAAGAATTGGAGATTGAACTGATACCAAAAGTAGGAAATCATATAATTGTATTGGGAAAACCTGAACATATGGAAGCTAAACTTAATAAGTTATATTATTTCTACAGAGAAGGTTTGAGTAAAACCGGTTGGAATGAATATTCAGAAATTAACTTAAGTTTTAATAACCAAATCGTTTGTAAAAAAAATTATTAGTAACATGGAGGAAGAAAAATCAGAAATTATTGTTGGTTTAGATATCGGAACGACCAAAATTGTAGCCATAGTTGGAAGGAAAAATGAACACGGTAAAATTGAAATACTTGGAATGGGTAAATCTGATTCTATTGGTGTTTCTAGAGGAATGGTTTCTAATATCGATAAAACAGTTGAATCAATTAGATTAGCAGTAGAACAAGCTGAATTAAAATCTGGTGTTGACATTAAAGTAGTTAATGTTGGTATTGCCGGTCAGCACATAAAAAGTTTACAACACAGAGGGATTAAAGTTAGACATAGTGTTGAAGATGAAATTAGCCAATTAGATATCAATTCTTTAATTGATGATATGTATAAATTGGTAATGTTGCCGGGAGAGGAAATTATTCATGTTCTTCCTCAGGAATATATTGTTGATAATGAACAAGGTATTAAAGACCCGATTGGAATGGCAGGAGTGAGATTAGAAGCAAACTTCCATATTATTACAGGATTAGTTGGAGCAATTAAAAACATACATAAATGCGTTCATAAAGCTAACTTAAATGTTGATGATTTAATTTTAGAACCATTAGCATCATCCGAAGCAGTATTAAGTGCTGAAGAAAAAGAAGCAGGGGTGGCATTAGTAGATATAGGTGGTGGAACTACTGATATTGCTATCTTTCAAGATGGCATCATCAGACATACAGCAGTTATCCCTTTTGGAGGAAATATAGTTACTGAAGATATTAAAGAAGGGTGCAGCATAATTAAAGATCATGCAGAAAAACTGAAGATTAAATTTGGTTCTGCTTTAGCTAGTGAAAGTAATGATAAAGTAAAAGTTTCTATTCCCGGATTAAGAGGAAGACCCGCCAAAGAGATTTATATTAAGACCTTGGCAAATATTATTCAGGCTAGAATGGAAGAAATTATTGAACATATCCATTATGAAATTAAAAATTCTGGATACGAGAATAAACTTATCTGCGGAATAGTGGTTACGGGTGGAGGTTCTCAGTTAAAACATATTACACAATTAATGGAGTATGTTACAGGAATGGATACGAGAATTGGTTATCCTAATGAACATTTAGCACCAAATAATGCCAATGAAATTACTAGCCCTATGTACGCAACAAGTGTAGGGCTTGTTATTAAAGGATTTGAAGCGATTAATAAAAATAAAGATACCAGAGATGAAATTGTTGGACATTCTGACAATAAGAAGAGTGGATTTTTTGATAGATTGCTTCATGCAGGACACAAGTTTTTAGAAGATAGCGAAAAATAAGATTTAAGATAAAGGAATAACATTAAGAATAATAAACTAAAACCCAAATATTATGAAATTCAATTTGCCAAAAGACCAAGCATCAATTATTAAAGTAATAGGCGTTGGAGGCGGTGGAAGCAACGCTGTAAACCACATGTACAATCAGGGGATTACAGGTGTAGATTTCATCATTTGCAATACAGATGCACAAGCATTAGAACTAAGTCCTATTCCAAATAAAATTCAGTTGGGAACTACGCTAACAGAAGGTTTAGGAGCAGGAGCAAACCCTGAGGTTGGTAAAAATGCAGCAATTGAAGATATTGATAATATTAAAAAGATATTAGAAAACAACACCAAAATGGTTTTTATAACTGCCGGAATGGGTGGTGGAACCGGTACAGGAGCAGCTCCGGTAATTGCCAATGTTGCCAGAGAAATGGGTATTTTAACAGTTGGTATTGTTACTATTCCTTTTAGTTTTGAAGGAAGAAGAAGAAAACAACAAGCTGAAGAAGGTTTAGAGCAATTACGTCAGAATGTAGATACATTGTTAATCATTAATAATGATAAGTTGAGAATGATGCATGGAAACCTTAAAATGGGAGAAGCTTTTTCTAAAGCAGATGATATTTTAACGGTTGCTGCTAAAGGAATTGCAGAAATTATTACTGTAGCAGGTTATATTAATGTGGATTTTGAAGATGTTAAAACAGTAATGAAAGATGGTGGAACAGCCATTATGGGTTCTGCAACTGCTGAAGGCGACAATAGAGCTATTGAAGCAGTTACTAAAGCAATATCTTCTCCATTATTAAATGATAATGAAATTGAAGGAGCAAACTACATCTTGTTAAACATTACCTCTGGAGAGGATGAAATTACCATGGATGAGATTGATGATATTACTGATTACATTCAAAATGAAGCAGGATATACTGCTGAGTTAATTTGGGGTAATGGATTGGATGAGTCGTTGGGAAATAAAGTATCTGTAACCGTAATCGCAACAGGATTTGGGAAAAAAGAATTAGGAAAAATTGATAACCTTAATAAGCCTGAAGAACATGTAGTACATACGTTAGATACGGATGATAGTCCAGTAAATGAAATCACACCTGAAATAACAAATAATGTTGTTGAAGATGAAAATAATGAGCCTTATATCAGTTCTTCAAGTCAGTCAGCTTTTGAGTTTAATGATGTTTTTTCAGAAGAAGCAAATGAAATTGTATCAGAAGAAAATGATGAAGATGCAATAGTGTTCGGATTAGATGATGATATAGAGGAGATTGAAGAAAAGCAGTCGATTATGATGGAGGAAGAACAAGAAAATCAACATCATCAAGAAACAGAGACCGAAGATAATGATTTTTTTGTATCGGAAAGTAGTAACATAGAAGCTGAACAAGATGAAAATAGTATTGTTTGGAACTTGAACGATGATGTGGATGCAGGTGTAAATGAAACCAAACAAACTACTACTTTTTCTGGAGAACAACATTTAGAAGAAGAGGAAGAAAAATCTTCCTTAGTTTATTCAGCTAAAATTCCTGATGAAGACCAGCTGAAAAGAAATAACGAAAGAATTATGCGTATCAGAGAATTAGGCATGAAAATGAAAACTTCGTCTGGATTATCTGAATTAGAAAAAGAACCTGCGTATAAAAGAAGAAAAATTAATTTACAAGATACGCCTCACTCATCAGAAAGCACAGTGTCTAGGTTTACATTGTCAGATGATGAGGAAGGTAAGCCTAAATTAAAAGATGGTAATTCTTTCTTGCATGATAATGTGGACTAAGTTAATTTAATTGCATGTTTGAAGTTTGAAGTCGGGAGACCGAAGACTGAAGATTAACAAATAATTTTGTAGCGTCTTGGCGTCTTTGCGAGAAAATTAAACTCATAACCATATAAACTTAAACTAATATATGAACTTAACAGAACAAATAAATCAAGATATAAAACAAGCCATGTTGGCTAAAGACAAAGCTAAACTAGAAGCATTAAGAGCGGTAAAAGCTGCGTTATTGCTAGAAGCTTCAAAAGATGGTAGCGGTGAAGTAACTGATGAAGCTGGTTTAGCGATTTTGAAAAAATTAGTAAAGCAGCGTAAAGATGCTGCGACAATTTATCACGAGCAAAACAGACCTGATTTAGCTCAAGATGAAGAATTTCAAATAGACATCCTAAGTGTTTATTTGCCAGAACAAATGGGGGAGGAAGAGGTAAGAAAGATTATTAAAGAAACTATTGCTCAAATAGGAGCATCCTCACCTGCTGATATGGGAAAAGTAATGGGACCAATCATGGGTAAACTTAATGGTAAAGCAGATGGAAAATTAATTTCTACTATTGTTAAAGAAGAGTTGGCTAACTAATTATGAATAAAAACACAAGTTGATGCCCTGTAAATAATTTTGCAGGGCTTTTTGTTATTATTTAAATCCTAAAGAATATCTTGTGACTGTAAATAGGTCTTAAAAAGCATTGTTTTTGAATAATTTTTTGTTAAATTTATGAGTGGAAGATTTAAGTTAGGTGCGAAAAAATAATTGAAAAACAATCATTCATGAATTTGATATCAAGCATTTTAAGGGTTAAAAACATTTTTCTTCTTATTATTGGTTTAACCTTTAGTTTAATTTCATTTGCTCAGCAAAATCAACATTTTATATTGCATTCTACTAATCCTGACTTAGATTTAACTGTTTATGAAAATGCGGTAGAAAATTGGGGCGGATTAGATAAATTCAGGTTGTTAGATAAAAGGAGAACTATATCTTTTTTTGATGTTATGGGGAACGAGGGGGTAACAATTGAATTGTTTTCAGCTCAAGAACTATTGAATAATAATGGTACACAAATTTCAGCTCATACAATTACTAAAGAAGAAGATATTTACATGACAGTTTTTGTGTTGACTCCTGACAGGCTTTCTATTAAACCAAAAATTGAAAAATGATAAGATTTTATATAACATTTGTTTTAATTTTTACAGTTTTTGGGCTTTTTTCTCAAAATTATAATAATCCAAATAACACTATTAATACATGTTCTGGCAATTTCTATGATTCTGGGGGTAGTGGAAGTAACTATGGGAATAATTTAACTAGAACAACAACCTTCTGCTCTAATTCAAGTAACTGTGTTGTTGTTGATTTTAGCAGTTTTGATATTGAAGATGGATGGGACTATTTATATGTTTATAACGGACCAACAACAGGTTCGCCTCAAATAGCAGGATCTCCTTTTACAGGAACAACTTCTCCTGGAACAGTTTACTCTTCATCAGGTTGTTTAACGTTTAGGTTTACCTCTGATGGATCTGCTACGGAGTCAGGGTGGGCAGCTAGTATCTCATGTATTCCTTGTCCACCTGCACATTGTTTTAATGGAGTTTTAGATGGAGATGAAGTAGGTATAAATTGTGGGGGCTCTTGTCCTGCATGTCCTCCCGAAAATTGTGTGGGAGGAACAACTATTTGCAGTGATAATACTTTTTCAGGAAATAGTAGTGGTTTTGGCACGCAAGAATTGAGTTCGAGTAATGATGGATGTTTATCGGGGGAACATCAGAGTTCTTGGTATTTTTTTCAAGCATCAGCTGCTGGTACGATAGAGTTTACGATTAGCCCGAGTAATAGTGCTGATGATTATGATTTTGCAGTTTGGGGCCCTTACCCTTCTAGTTCGACACCAGGAGGTATTTGTCCTCCTTCAACTACGCCTTTAAGATGTTCTTATGCGGCTGGAGGAGGAGATACAGGATTACAGACCGGTGCAGGAGATAATACAGAAGGTGCTGGTGGTGATAAATGGATAAACCCTATAAATATGAATCTTGGAGATGTATTTATTTTAGTTATTGATAATTATTCTGAATCTAGTTTTCCATTTGATTTAAATATTGACTTGTCTGGAGGAGCTTCATTAGATTGTGTGCCTTTGCCAATTGAGTTAATGTCATTTGTTGGTGAGGCTGCAGAAACTGGCAATGAATTACAGTGGCAAACCATGGCAGAGGTTAATAATGATTATTTTGTAGTTGAGGCTTCAAAAGATGCATCTAATTTTATTGCGATAGGGAATGTTGATGGAGCTGGGAATTCAGTTGAGGTAAATAATTATATCTATTATGATAATTCGCCATTAGCTGCTACTACCTATTATCGTTTAAAACAAGTTGATTTTAATGGTAAATTCTCTTATTCTGATGTTATTTCTGTTAGAAGAATGGAAGATGGTGAGGTTATAATTTCTCCCAACCCTGTAAAAGATGTCTTGAATATTGAATTTAAAACAACTCAAGCAGGAAATTATAATTTTATTGTGGTAGATTTGTTAGGAGCGGTAATAGAAAAGAATATACATCTTAATAAAGGTACAAACAACATTAAACTGGATGTTTTTGCTGATTTAACTCAAGGATTTTATATGCTTAAAATAGTGGATGAAAATAATATCACTCTCACCACTAATAAGATAGTGAAGAAGCCATAGTTGCCATAAATATATGGATGAAATAGTTAAAAAACGGTAAAAGATAAACCTAAACTAAATAGATTTGCTTTAAGATTGTTACTTCTTGTATAGTTTGCATATCTTAAGTTTAAGCTTTTTACTTTTACAATAGCTTTTTTACTAAATTCATTCCTTCCTATTCCAAATAAAGGAGCGTATTTAAAACCTAATCCAAAATAGTTAGAATTAAAAGCAGATAAGTCATAATCTGAAGTATAGAATTCATCACCAATATCATGTGTTCCAAATGGAGCGAAATAATCCGATGCAGTTTGTGTGTGGTATCTATAAAAAGGATAAAATGCTATTGCCTTACTAAACCTAATAGGTAATTCAATTTCATACGTATTAGCATTGATACCAAAATCATCATGATAATAACGGTAAAAAAACTTAAATAGAATAACATTATTAACGTAATAATGAAAACGAAAACCTAAAGGGATCTTCATTCTAGAGTCTGGCAATAATTCCCTTTTTCTAAGTTTATTAGATTTAATAACTTCTATTTCATCTAGGTTTGAGACATCAACACCATCATTAAAATATACTCTGTGGAAAGGTGTGTGAAGCAGTCCTTTTTGGTAAACAAAATCAGTTGTAAAACTTACCTGAAGTTTTTTGGTTAAAATTTGAGCAAAACTCATAGAGAAATTATAACTTGTTCTATTATCATTTCCACTTGAAGAACCATAACTATCATGATATTCTTCTCCGGAGAAATTGGCTAAAACAGTGCTGTCAACACCAGGTCTAAATTCTATTGGTTGATATAATAACCAATAGTCTGTATAAACTTTTGCGTTTATATCTAAACTGCTATTTCTGTTTTTAGATTCTAATGCCACTCCGCCATTTAGACTGAATGATGTGACATCATACTCGCTAGAAAAACCGGCTCCAACATGGTAAGATTTTCTTTTAGATATTTTTCTTGTTACACCAATATCTCCATGAGTTCTAACATCCTTTTTTGAATCAGAGGAAACATCAGTATCCATATTATCTGTAGATGCGGAGGTAATAAAATCTTGACCAATATTTATTGAATAAATATTTTTTCCATAAGGAATACTAATTATAATATTGTTAGTAATGTCTTGCAGATTTTCAGTGCCTCTACCGCCTGTAACCGGTGAGTTATTCCCATCTTGGTCGTAATAACTTCCTAAGAGGTCGATTTCTATTTGTTTTAGCTCCGGTTTAGTGGTGTCTGCTGTAGCTAAATTTGATATTTCATTTGTGTTGTTTTGAGCCTGAATTTTATTAAAAAAATGGCTGAAAATAAACAAGCAACATATTATTGAAATTCTTAATTGCATCCACAACCTCCTCCTGATTTGCCTCCATTAGCTCCGGAGGCACCTTCTCGGTATGATTGAAAATTAGTGTCAAACACTTTTATTTTAGAATCGGATAATTTCATATCCTCATCATTTAACGCTGCTTTTTGAAATTCTTTGACAGCAGTGCATGATGTTGCACTTAGTATAGAACCAAGAAGCAATATGAATAATTTTGTTGTTTTCATGTGTTTATATTTATTGTTTTTTAGGGGTTACATGGAACTTGTCATGAATAATTATCTTTCTGTGTGACAAATTATTGTCATGGCTCGTTTCATATAAATTAGTTGTTAACTTTTGTATTATCAGTATTATAATAGCTTAGTTTAAGTCCTGATGATTTTACAATTTCATCATTATCAGTTACGATTAAACATTCTATATTTTTTAATTGATTAATTAATTTAACACCATCTATAGGTCCTAGAATAAAAACAGAAGTTGCTAATGCGTCTGCAATTTCTGCATCAGGACAAATAATAGTAACGCTCTTAGTGCCTGTGGCTGGCCAGCCTGTTTTAGGATTAATTATATGAGAGTACTTTTTGCCATTACTAATAAAAAATTTTTCATAATTACCAGAAGTAACCACTGCCATATCGCTAATTATTAACCATCCCATAATTTTATCCTTTTCTTTAGGGTTAGCTATGCCAATGCTCCAATTGTTGTTGTTTTCCATTTTTCCCCATGCAATTAAATCTCCGGCAGCATTTACTACTCCATTTTTAATTCCCATTGCTAGCATTTTATTTTTAGCTTTGTTAGCTGCATATCCTTTTCCAATAGCTCCAAAACCTATTTTCATTCCTTTTTCTTTTAAAAATACGGTAGATTGCTCTCTATCAACAATAATATTTTTGTAGTTAATTTTTGAAACAGATTTTTTTATTTCTAATTCTGATGGAATGGTGTCTTGTGTTCCGTCAAATTGCCATAGTTTGTCAACAGAAGCAAATGAAATATCAAAAATACCATTGGTTAAATCAGCTATTTTTTTACTTCTAATTATTAAATCAATTAATTCCGTATCAACCTTTACAGCTTTAATTCCAGCATTATTGTTAATGGCAGTTGTTTGTGAATTGTTGTCCCACGAGGAGATAAGTTTTTCTATACGTTTTATTTCAAAAATTGCAGAATCAATGCTGTTCATAGCAAGCTCTTCATCATCAGATACAGCTGTTATTTCAAAACGAGTGCCCATTAATTTTAATGTTTGTTTGTAGGCACTCATTTCTTGTTGAGCATTGCAATAAATTGTAATTGTTGTAATTAATACAACTAAAAGAAAATATTTTTTCATTAGTTAATTATTTTCTCGATGGTTTTAATAAAAGGGTCTGCTCCACCATCCACATACCCTGTTTTGCCAACTGTTTTACCTGAAGTGTTCAAAATAATAACCAAAGGGAATTCTCCTTCTGGATTAAATTTCTCAGCGAGGGCTTCATTGTGTTTGGTTTGTTCTTCAGAAAGTTTGTTCTTGCTCCTTTGAGGAAAATCTAATCGTAATAAGATAAATTTATCTTTTGAATAATTAAAAAAAGCATCTGTTGTAAATACAGCTTTCTCAAGTCTTATGCAGTTAGCACACCAATCAGAGCCGGAGAAATTCATTAAGATGAGTTTATTTTCTTTTTTAGCTTTTAATAATGCAGTTTCATAGTTTGTTTCCCATGTTATGGTTTCTTGTGAAAATAGGGTAAAAATACTTAACATCAAGAATGTTAGTAAAAGAGGTTTTATAGTTTTCATTTTTTAAGGATTTTGATTTAAATAAATAGGTGCAGAGATAATTGTTTAGTTTATTTTAAAACCAACATAATTTTGATAAAAATAACTTTATGAAGTTGTTTTTAAATATATTGAATATGAGGAGGTCCCCTAAAAGAAAGGCAAAGTAAAGAGGTGTTTGTTTTAAAATTAGGATTAAATAAATTTAGATAGTTTGAAGTAAAGAGAGGGTATAAATTATTTAATTGAGAAAAATTATAATCAAAAAAAAGAACATGATCAGTATGTTCACTTAAGTCACATTTAGAAAAGTTGGCTTCTTCAATTATAAAATCTTCTAAATGCCCTTCGCCAACATCATTACTAGTTAATTCTAAAATGAATTCAAAAAAAATAGAGGAATCAAATTTTTCTAAATAAGTAAATAGGTTTTCGGATTCTTTTTTATTATGAGAGTGTGGTATAAAAGAATGTAATAGGATAATTATCCCGGCAAATAGAATAGGTATTTTGGTAAATAATAACATTATGAATGTGTCTCCTTACAAAATTAATACATTTTGCAATATGAATTTTAAAGTTAACATATTTAGAATCATTATAAACAAATGGTAAGCTTGATTTATTTAATTTTTAGCCATACTAATTATAAGTTGAAACATAATTATAGATATTTCTTCCTATTATTTCAATCCTAAAAAATTAACATAAGCATAACTTTGTGTTAAAAAACATAAAACACTCCTTATTTTTTGTTAAATTTATAATCATAAATACGTAGTATTAGTGTGTAATTAATTAGGGCTGAAAAATATTAATATGTTAATAGTATTGAGAAGTAAGAAGTTAGTCATTTAGCGTATAAAAAGAGAAATTTATTTATTATCTGATGTATTATTTTAATCCTAAAAAATGAAAAATATAAAAGTTATGCAAATTGAAAGGTTTTTAAAATTTAGTATTCTTTCTGTATTAATGTTAGGAATGTTTGTTGGTGTTTTAGCACAAAGTGCAAATAAAGATAATAGTGATAAATCATTATTTAAGCGTGCACAAACTGGCTCAACATTGACTATTTTGGCTGATGTTGCTGCTTATGATGAAAATACAATAGGGGCATTAAAAGATGATTTGTCTAACTATCATGAAAAAATAGTGATGATAGCTATAGATGAAAAAGGCAAAACATTAAAAGTTATTTATACTGAACACATGCTAGTTGAAGATTTGCAAAAAACATTTAATAAACATGGAGTAACCTATAAACCTATTAGAGAACCGAATGTCCAATTTGAACAACAATAATTTTTTAGAATGATGAGAAAGTATTTTAGTTTATTAACGTTGATTTTATTAAGTTTTAGCGTTTATGCCGGAGGTCCTGCAACACCTGGTGATGATTGTAGTAATGCAATAAATTTAGCAGCACTAACACCTCCTACATCGAGTACAACAGCAGGAGTAACTAATGATTTCTCATTTTGTTCTATGGGTTCTGCGCCAGATTTGATTTATTATTATGATTTGCCAGTAGGTTCTACTTTAACTATTCAACAAACTACAAATGGGTATGATTCTAGACATTCTTTGAGGTATAATGGGGCTTGTCCCGGAACAATTGAAATTGTTTGCACGGACGATCCAGATACTCAAGTTGAAAGTTGGCAAAATTGTACAGGAGGTGTTCAAAGGGTGTGGTGGATTCAGTCTGGCTTTTCCTCAAATAGTGGAACTTTTACGTTAACATGGAGTGTGGTTGCTGGTACTTGTCCAGTACCGCCATCAAACGATGAGTGTTCAGGTGCAACAGCTGTGACGGTCAACCCAGACTTAAACTGTGGAAGTGTTACTGCTGGAACTATTCAAAATGCAACAGCATCTTCTCAAGCTAATACTTGTTCTGGAACTGCTAATGATGATGTGTGGTATTCATTTGTTGCTACGGGAACAGTTCATTACGTTAGTTTACTAAATGTTAGTGGAAGTCCTACGGACATGTATCATTCGGTTTATGGAGGGGCTTGTGGTTCAATAGGAGCACCATTGGTATGTAGTGATCCAAATAGTAGTATAGTTTCAGGATTAACACCTGGTAACACTTATTATATTCGTGTGTATTCGTACAGTTCAAGTACTGGTGCAACAACAACTTTTAATGTTTGTGTCGGTACACCACCACCACCACCATCTAATGATGAATGTGCTGGTGCAACATCAGTTCCCGTAAATCCTAATGCGTCATGTGGTTCTGTTGTTAGCGGTACCTTAAATTCAGCAACACCTTCTTCTCAATCTAATACTTGTTTTGGAACAGCTAATGATGATGTGTGGTATTCTTTTGTAGCAACTAATACAACTCATTATATTGATTTATTAAGTATTGGAGGAAGTCCAACAGATTTGTATCATTCGGTTTATGCAGGAAACTGTGGTTCAATAGGTGCTCCATTAGTTTGTAGTGATCCAAATAGTAGTACAGTTTCAGGATTAACACCTGGGAATACTTATTATATTCGTGTATATTCGTATAGCTCAAGTACAGGAGCGACAACAACTTTTAATGTTTGTGTAGGTACACCGCCACCGCCACCACCTAATGATAATTGTGGTAATGCTATAAGCTTAACCATGTCAACGGATGGTAGTTGTAATTCAGTTTCCTCAACTGTGGCTTCGGCAACTAATTCAATGGTTTCAGCTTGTGGGGGTACAGCTAATGATGATGTTTGGTTTTCATTTGTGGCAACTAATGATTCTGCTTATGTAGATAGAATTGCCGAGTTTGATTCTGAAGTAGAAGTTTTTAATGCATGTTCAGGAGCATCGTTAGGTTGTCAAGATTCTGAATCTTCATTTTTGGTTACAGGTTTAACTATTGGGAACACTTATTTTATTAGAATTCATTCGTGGTCGTCTTCAGTCCCAAATCCAGGAGACGCTGACTTTACTATTTGTGTTTTTGGTCCAGCTCCACCACCCGAAAATGATTTTTGTAATAAAATGCAACCGATTTGTGCAGATAGTCCTTATTCTTTTGTAGCAACTCAAGGAGGAGATGATGCCAGTACGACAGAACCGGGTAATGATTACGATTGTTTATCAACATCACCTAATCCGACTTGGTTTTATTTAGAAATAGATAGCGGAGGTGTTATGAGTTTTGATATTACTGCTGCTGATGATATTGATTTTGCACTGTGGGGGCCTTATTCTAGTTTGTCTATTGCTCAGGCAGCTTGTGGTTCTTTGCCAACACCAATAGATTGTAGTTATTCTTCCACAAATATAGAACAAGCAAATGCAAATGTTAGTGCTGGAGATGTTTTTATATTGTTAGTTACTAATTATGCTGATGTTCAACAACCAATTACCTTAAACTCTTCATCTGCTAATACAGCTTCAACTGATTGTACCATTCTTCCAATTGAATTAATGAGTTTTGATGCAAATGCTTCAGAAAATGGTAATGAACTTTCGTGGCAGACACTTACTGAAATTAATAATGATTATTTTGTTCTAGAAACATCAAAAGATGCACGAAATTTTCAAGCTATAGGTAGTGTTAAAGGAGCAGGAAATTCAAATGAATTATTGAGCTATTACTTTATAGATAAAAATCCAGTGGCAAGTATCACTTATTACCGCTTAAAACAAGTTGATTTTGATGGTAAATTTTCTTATTCTGATATTGTTTCTGTTAGAAGAATAGATGATGGTGAAGTTGTAATTTCTCCCAACCCTGTAAAAAATGTGTTGAATATAGAACTTAAAACAATTCAAGCAGGAAATTATAATTTTATGGTGGTAGATTTGTTAGGAGCTGTTATAGAGAGGAATATACATCTTAATAAAGGTACAAACAACATCAAATTGGACGTATTTGCTAACTTACCTCATGGGTTTTATATGCTTAAAATAGTGGACGAAAATAACACTATTATTACCACTAAAAAAATTGTAAAAAACTGATAAATTTAGAAAATCATTAACATAGATAAATTTTCTTAAAAGCATTTGTTTAATAAACAAAAAAAGATATCTTTGCACTCCTTTTTTTAAGAAGGTTTTAAAGTAAACCTTTAATTAAAAATTTTGCGGGTGTGGTGAAATTGGTAGACACGCTAGACTTAGGATCTAGTGCTTCACGGCATGGGGGTTCGAGTCCCTTCACCCGCACAAAATAAGGAGTTGTTCCTTAAGAAAAAATAAAAGGTATAAGGTTAACCTTATACCTTTTTTAAATTTAGTGAAACTCTACTCCTTTTAAGGAGTGGTTAGTTGAATTTATTCCACTGAAAAGGGGAATCTTATCAAGTTATGAAAAATTAAACCTTAATATATGAACATTACACAAGAAAAAATTGATGATTTAAATGCAGTTATTAAAGTGCAGTTGAAAGAAGAAGATTATCAAGATAAAGTGGAAAATCAACTTAAAGAATATCGTAAAAAAGCTAGTGTTCCTGGCTTCAGAAAAGGACATGTGCCAATGGGCATGGTGAAAAAAATGGTAGGAACTAACTTGTTGGTTGACGAATTGAATAAAATTTTGTCGGATACTTTACAAGAATATTTGACCAAAGAAAAGCTTGAGGTTTTAGGAAACCCCCTTCCTAAAATGGAAGATGATGAAACTATTGATTGGGAAAATCAAAAAGAATTTGAGTTTAAATACGAAGTTGGATTAGCACCTTCTTTTAAAGTGGATAGCTTAGATAAACTTAAAATTGATGCCTATAAAATAAAAGTATCTGACAAAGATGTTCAGAAATATGTTGATGATTTAGCTCGTAGGTATGGAAAAATGACTAATCCGGAAGTAGCTGAAAAAGATGATATGGTTTTTGGAAAATTTGAAGAGTTAGATGGAGAAGGCAAGGTAAAAGAAGGAGGAATTACCAACAATTCAGTAATTATTATTAATGCGGTTACCGATAAAAATTTACAAAAACAATTAGTCGGAGCTAAAGCAGGAGATAAATTTGTTGTTGATCCCAAAACTGTTTCTGAGCATGAAAGTGATCAAGCACAAGCTATTGGTGTCGATGTAAATGAGTTAAAAAACATCATCTCTAAATTCAATTATACAGTAGAAAAGGTAAATAGAGTCATTGCATCAGACTTAAACCAAGAATTGTTTGATAAAATTTTTGGAGAAGGAGTAGTAAAATCTGAAAAAGAATTCAGAGATAAAATTGCTGAAGAATTGAACAAAGGATTAATTGCTGATAGTGATAGAAAATTAAAAGCTGATGTTCAAGATGCATTAATGGACTCGTTAAAATTAAAATTGCCTGATACTTTTTTGAAGAAATGGATCAAGGCATCTAACGAAAAACCAATTACTGACGAGCAAATTGAAGCAGAATACGATATGTATTCTAAAAGCTTACAATGGCAACTAATTGAAAATAAAATTATTGAAGCAAATGAAATTAAAGTCGAATTTGAAGAAGTAATTGACTATACTAAAGGGTTGTTGACTCAACAAATGCAAAGTATGGGAATGCCTGCGAATGATGATGAGCAATTAACTCAAACAGCTCAAAGTGTGCTTCAAAACCAAGAAGAAGCTAGAAAAATTTACGGAATGTTATACGATTCTAAATTAATGGACTTGTATAAATCAACCTGTAAATTAAAAGAAAAGCAAGTCTCTTTAGAAGAGTTTGAAAAGCTTTTAGCTAAACAGAAATAAAGTATTAGATGCCTCGATTGTTAATCGGGGCATTTTTTTTATAAATTTTTGTAAAAAAATAGAGAAATCATTTCTAAAATACTATCTTAGATGACTATTTTTACAAACCAATTCTAAAACCAAAAAAATATGTTCAATAAAGACGAATTCAGAAAATATGCAACTAAGCATGTAGGCATAAGCAGTACGGTTTATGACCAATACCAATCTATTTATGCAGATTATATTTCTCCAACAATTATTGAAGAAAGACAGTTAAATGTTGCATCAATGGATGTTTTTTCAAGATTAATGATGGATAGAATTATTTTCTTGGGAACAGGAATAAATGATTATGTTTCTAACATTATACAAGCTCAGCTGTTATTTTTAGAATCTGTAGATTCAAAAAAAGATATTCAAATATATTTAAATTCACCGGGTGGTGGCGTATATGCAGGATTAGGTATTTATGATACCATGCAATACATTTCTCCGGATGTAGCAACAATTTGTACGGGAATGGCAGCGTCTATGGGAGCGGTATTGCTTTGTGCAGGAGCAGATGGTAAAAGAACAGCTTTACCTCACTCTAGAGTTATGATTCATCAACCTTTAGGTGGAGCTCAAGGTCAGGCATCTGATATTGAAATTACAGCAAGAGAAATTCTTAAGCTGAAAAAAGAACTTTATGATATTATTGCCAAGCACTCAGGTCAGAAATATGAAAAAGTAGAAAATGATTCTGATAGAGATTATTGGATGATTGCTGCTGAAGCTAAAGAATATGGAATGATTGATGAAGTATTAGTAAGAGAAAAATAATAATTTTGGAAGACTGAAGCTAGAAGACCGAAGATATAATATCTCTGACTTCTGACTTCAGTCTTCGGATTTCAAACTTTAAAAAAAAATGAGTTATATAGCACAAATTCATGCACGTCAAATTTTTGACTCTAGAGGAAACCCAACTGTTGAAGTAGATGTGGTTACGCAAAATGGAATTTTAGGAAGAGCAGCAGTTCCTTCAGGAGCTTCTACAGGAAAATACGAAGCCGTTGAATTGAGAGATAACGATAAGAAAAATTACCTTGGTAAAGGAGTTTTAAAAGCAGTTCAAAATATTAATACTGTTATTAACGATGAGTTGAACGGAGCTTATATTATGGACCAAAGTACTATTGATAAAACGTTAATAGCACTTGATGGAACCGAAAATAAAGCCAATTTAGGTGCTAACGCTATTTTGGGAGTTTCTATGGCTGCTGCAAAAGCTGCTGCCGAAGAAGCCGGGTTACCACTATTCAAATACATTGGAGGAGTTAATGCTAATGTGTTGCCTATACCAATGATGAATATCTTAAATGGAGGTTCGCATGCTGATAACAATATCGACTTCCAAGAATTTATGGTAATGCCCGTTGGTGCTTCTTCTTTTAGTGAAGGCTTAAAAATGGGTGTGGAAATTTTTCATCATTTAAAAGAAGTATTAAAAGCTAAAGGGTATTCTACCAATGTTGGTGATGAAGGCGGTTTTGCCCCTAATTTAAAATCTAACGAAGAAGCCATAGAAACAGTATTAAAAGCCATAGAAAAAGCAGGTTATAAGCCGGGAGATGATGTTTATATTGCCATGGATGCTGCGAGTTCTGAGTTTTATAATGCAAAAGAAAAAGTATATCATTTCCATCAGTCAACCGGAGATAAATTAACATCTTCAGAAATGGTAACCTATTGGAAAGATTGGACAAAAAAATACCCGATTTTATCTATTGAAGATGGGTTGGATGAAGATGATTGGAAGGGTTGGTCAGAATTGAATAAAACCATTGGAGATAAAGTTCAATTGGTGGGTGATGATTTATTTGTAACCAATACCAAACGATTAGCAAAAGGAATTAAAGAAAAATCGGCTAATTCTATTTTAATTAAAGTAAACCAAATAGGTTCTTTAACAGAAACGATTAATGCGGTTGACATGGCAAATAGAGCTTCATTTACGTCAGTAATGAGCCACCGTTCGGGAGAAACTGAAGACACCACCATTGCCGATTTAGCGGTAGCATTAAATACAGGACAAATAAAAACAGGTTCAGCTTCTCGTTCGGATAGAATGGCAAAATACAACCAATTATTACGTATTGAAGAAATGCTTGGACACAGTGCTCAATACCTTGGTAAAGATTTTAAATTTCTTTAACAAAAAGTGTAAAAAAATAGAAAGTAGTTTATTAATTTAGCAAACGTCAAAAAAATAAAGAAATAAATATGTCAGAAATAGCAAAATTAGAATTAGACGGGAAAGTATATGAGTTTCCTGTTATAGAAGGAACGGAGAATGAAAAAGCCATTGATATATCTGCTCTTAGAGCAAAAACAGGATATATTACTATTGATAGTGGATTTAAAAATACCGGTTCTACACAAAGTGCCATTACTTTTTTAGATGGTGAAGAAGGTATTTTAAGATACAGAGGATATCCAATAGAACAGTTGGCCGAAAAAGCAGAGTTTTTAGAAGTAGCTTTTTTATTGATATATGGTGAATTACCCACTAAAGAAGAGTATACTAAATTTAAAGATAACATTACTAAACATACTTTAATTCATGAAGATATGAAGCATTTCTTTGATGCTTATCCTCCAAAAGCTCATCCAATGGGTATTTTGGCAGCATCACTATCTTCATTGTCAACTTTCTATCCTGAGTCGTTAGATCCAAATAGACCTAAAGAAGCTGTGGATTTAACCATGCAAAGATTAATTGCTAAAGTCCCAACATTAGCAGCTTGGGCTTACAAAAACGCTATGCGTCATCCGGTAATTTATCCAAATAATAATTTAGATTATTGTTCTAACTTTTTAAACATGATGTTCGCTATGCCAACAGATGATTATAAAGTTGATCCGGTTGTTGCTAGTGCATTAAATAAATTATTAATTCTTCATGCCGACCATGAACAAAACTGCTCTACGTCAACAGTAAGAATTGTAGGTTCATCACAAGCCAATTTATATACTTCAATTTCAGCAGGTGTTTCTGCACTTTGGGGACCACTTCATGGTGGAGCAAACCAAGCTGTAATTGAAATGTTAGAATCTATTAAAGCAGATGGTGGAGATACTGAAAAATGGATAGCAAAAGCTAAAGATAAAGATGATCCATTCCGTTTAATGGGATTTGGACACAGAGTTTACAAAAACTTTGACCCAAGAGCTACCATTATTAAAAAAGCTGCTGATGATGTATTGGCTGCTTTAGGAGTAGATGATCCTATTTTAGATATTGCTAAAAAATTAGAAAAAGTAGCCCTAGAAGATGAATACTTTAAAGCAAGAGGACTTTATCCTAACGTTGATTTCTACTCAGGAATTATCTACAGAGCATTAGGAATACCAACAGAAATGTTTACCGTAATGTTTGCGTTAGGTAGATTGCCGGGTTGGATTGCTCAATGGAAAGAAATGATTGAGAACAAAGAACCAATTGGTCGTCCTCGTCAGGTTTATACCGGAGCTAATAAAAGAGATTACGTTACTATAGAAAACAGATAATTTATAAATCAATAAAATAAAAAAGTCATCACGTTCGTGATGACTTTTTTATTTACTCTAATTTTATTCAATTATATTTGCTCCATGGAAATTTTACATGTAAAACGAGTTTATAAAACTTATGCAGAACACAAAGCTTTGCACAATGTTTCTATTCATATAGATAAGCAAAGAATTTTTGGCTTATTAGGTCCAAATGGTGCCGGAAAAACAACCTTAATTCGTATTATTAACCAAATTACAGGTCCGGATAAAGGAGAGGTTTTTTTTGAAGGTGAAAGATTAGCTCCTAAACACATTTCTCAAATAGGTTATTTGCCTGAAGAAAGAGGCTTGTATAAAAAAATGAAAGTGGGTGAACAAGCAGTTTATTTGGCTCAATTAAAAGGCATGCCTAAAAAAGAAGCTATTCATAAGTTGAATGAATGGTTTGATAAATTTGAAATTACTAATTGGTGGGATAAAAAAGTGGAAGAACTTTCTAAAGGAATGGCTCAAAAAGTACAATTTATTACTACCGTATTACATGAACCAAAACTATTAATTTTAGATGAGCCTTTTAGTGGTTTTGATCCTATTAATACCAACTTGATTAAAAAAGAAATATTAGAATTAAGAGAAAAAGGTTCTACCATCATTTTTTCTACACATAATATGGAATCGGTAGAAGAAATTTGTGATGACATTGCTCTTATCAATAAGTCGAGAAAAATATTAGATGGAAAAGTAGTTGATATTAAAAATGAATATAAAACCAATATTTACGAAATAACATTTGAAGGAAATTTAATTGCTTTTACCAATGCACTTTGGACAGGTTTTGAATTGCTTTCAACAGAAAAGAAAGATAACAGAATTGTAGCAAAAGTGAAGGGGATTCAGAAAGATACAAGTCTTAATAAATTACTAGCTACAGTGCTAAATGATGTAAATATTATTGCGGTAAAAGAGCATATCCCAACCATGAATGAGATTTTTATTGAAAAAGTAAATGAAGTAATGCCCGATGATTTACCGGAGGAAATGGAGGGATAATTTTAATGTGTGAATGTGAGAATGATTAGATGTATAGATTTTTAAAAATCAAAAGTTTGATGTTTGAAGTCGGATGACTGAAAATCACAGAATAATCATTACAGGAACAAACCTCAAACCATGAACTTTAAACCTTAACAGAATGAACAAAATAGCTTTAATAATACAACGAGAATACCTTACAAGGGTCAAGAAAACATCATTTATTTTAATGACATTGTTTGGACCAATATTAATGGCAGCACTAATGTTAGTACCCATTTGGTTAGGCTTAAAAGATAAAGACATCCAAATAATTGAAGTAATTGATGAAACAGGCCAGTTTATTAACCAATTTGAAAATTCACTGACACTTCAGTTTGATTACGAATTTAAACCAATAGAAGAAGCAAAAGCAGCCTTCTATAAAGAGAAATATACTTCTATTCTTCATATTTCTGATCTTGGTAAACAAACGACAGCACAGCTTTATTATAAAAAGCAACCAGGCATGTCAACTATTAGTAATATAGAATCAACCATAGAAAAAGGAATTAGAAACATTGAACTGAAAGACAAGTTTAACATCACGAAAGCTCAGTTAGATGAAATTCAGCCCGATGTAAAAGTGAATCCAATTGCTTTAAGCGAAACAGGAGGTGAAGAATCTAAAAATGTTGGGATAAGCACAGTGCTTGGTTTTGCCGGAGCTATCATGATTTATTTTTTCATATTTATGTACGGAATACAAATTATGCGTGGAGTGATAGAAGAAAAAACCAGTAGAATTGTAGAAATTATTATTTCTTCTGTAAAACCTTTTCAGTTGATGATGGGAAAAATTATAGGCATTGCATTGGTAGGATTAACACAGTTTTCGTTGTGGATAATATTATCCATGGGAATTTATGCGGTTGCTATGGCAGCAATATCATCAGATAGTGTGGCCAATATGGTAAACACAGAACAAATGATGCAAGGCGAGCAAATGAATGAAATGACAAAAGCAGCTAGCTCAACTGGTTTAGAAGCTCAAATTTCGGGAATGTTGCAACAAATTCCTATTGCTAAACTATTAATTTCATTTTTGTTTTATTTCTTAGGAGGTTATTTATTGTACGGAGCATTCTTAGCCGCTATTGGTTCAGCCGTAGATAATGAAGCCGACTCACAACAATTTATGATGCCGGTAACCATTCCATTAATTTTTTCATTTGTTGTAGCAGGTACAGTAATGGATAATCCTGATGGAGCATTAGCTTTTTGGTTATCAATAATACCAATTACCTCTCCTGTAATTATGATGGTAAGAATTCCTTTTGGAGTAGAAACATGGGAGTTGTTACTTTCTATGGCACTATTAGTTTTAGGATTTTTAGGAGCTACTTGGATGGCTGCCAAAATTTACCGTACAGGAATTTTAATGTATGGTAAGAAAATTACCTACAAAGAACTTTGGAAATGGCTTTCCTATAAAGGTTAATTTTTTTAATGGAGAATTATACCGTAAAAATATTAGTTGTGAGATACAGTTCCATTGGTGATATTGTGCTTACAACTCCTATAGTAAGGTGCTTAAAACAACAGTTGGATGGCAATGTAGAAATTCACTATTTAACTAAAAAAAACTACAATTCTTTATTAGAAAACAATCCTTACATCACTAAAGTACATACCATTGAAAAAAACAATAGCGAAGTTGCCCAACAACTAAAAAATGAGCAGTTCGATTATATCATAGATTTACACAAAAATCTTCGTTCTAAAGGTATCTTTAGAAGATTAGGTACACTGCGTTTTACTTTTGATAAGCTGAATGTGAAAAAATGGTTGCTCACCAATTTTAAAATAAACACATTGCCTGATATTCATATTGTTGATAGGTATTTTGAAGCAGTAAAGCCTTTAGGAGTTGAGAATGATGGCAAAGGCTTAGATTTTTTTCTTACAGATAATGATAAAGTAACTAATCTTCCAGAAACACATAGTAATGGTTATGTTACTATAGCTATTGGAGCTCAATTTGCAACTAAGTGTTTGCCCACAAACAAATTAGTGGAGTTGTGTAATTTAATCCACCAGCCAATAATTTTAGCCGGAGGAAAGGAAGATGAACAAAAAGCGAATGAGGTTATCATCCAATCATCCAACAAAAATATATACAATGCTTGCGGAAAGTACTCTATTAATCAGTCGGCATTTATTGTAAAAAATAGCCAGATTCTCATCACTCACGATACCGGACTAATGCATATTGGGGCAGCTTTGGGAGTAAATATTATTTCCATTTGGGGAAATACTGTTCCTGCTTTCGGGATGTACCCTTACTTGCCAAAAGAAAAATATGTAGTTATAGAAAATAATAATCTTAACTGTCGACCATGTTCTAAAATAGGTTATGATGCTTGTCCGAAAAAACACTTTAAATGTATGAATGACTTAAACATGCAAGAAGTGGTGGAGAAGATGAAGTTATTTTTTAATAAAACAAATAATAAGTAAGAGCCAACAAAATTCCAATATAGATGATTACTCTTTTGTTAATCATACCGGTATTGTTTCTTCGGCTGTAGTTATTTTGCCAATCTTCTCTAATTCTTGATTGGTATGCAGAGTTGCTGTATTCTGAAGTATTTGTTGGAATTTTTTCGTTTTCAACTTCTTTTTTTATCTGAGCAATTCGTTTTTCCAGTTTCTCTTTACGCTCGTCATAATAACGTGGGGTATATTCAAACTGACTAGGCTTTTTGGTATAAATACCAAACATTTTAGGGATTCGTGGTGCTTGCATAATTCAGAAAATTTTCAACTACTAAATTACTAACTTTTGATTAGAATTTTTAGTGTATGTTTTTGAAATATTTAATAGTCATATATGTGTTCGATAACGAAATTGTTCTTTTTTGAGTGTTGAATGAATGGTATTAGTTTATTAACAGGAAGAAAATATACAATTCTTTTCAAATCTTTTTGGGAAACAACGCGTGATTCATAAAGAGCTGAAAAACCATTAAATTCTAAATCAACATCTTTATTAGTTATTATGGAAACAGCAATCTCATCATTGCCACTAATATTATGAATGATGATGTTTTTATTAGATATTTCTATTAATGTTTTTGTAAATTCACCCCATCTTGGTATACTAATAATTTGTTTTTCATCTTGAATTTTTATAGTTTTTATATTATCGTGTAATGATAAAGAATTTTCGTTAGATGAAATTAAAAGATAAATATCTGTTGTTGGAGCTTCATAACTAGCTGTCGCAGCCCATTCAATTAATTGGGCATAAAATGCTTTGAATGAAAATTCTATAGTAAAGAAAATAGTTCTTTCCCATTTACGTAGAAAGCTAGCATTTGATTGATCTGAGCTAATCCAAACTTTCTTTATCCAAGGCATGAATTCAAATTCATACCATGCAGTATTGTAGATAAAATCACTATAAGCTCTGTGTGCTTTAATTATTGTTTTTTCTTGTTCAGATATTTTGTTGTTTGCAAATAATCCAAATAATTTACCAATAGTGTTCTCATAAATAATTTTAAAAGCATACTCCATAGTTATACTAACTCCAATAACGTTAAGCATTGTTGTGTATTCTTCATTTTTTGGATAGCCTTCGGAAACAAGTTTTATAGATCTGTCATAGAGTTTCCAATATTCATCAATTGAAGCGTAATAAGGAAAATCAGAAGGGTTTTTTCCTTCTTCAAGATAGTCTGCGAATTCTTTAGGGTTATAAACTAAATACCATTCAGGAATTGTTAAAATAGTTTGTTCTTCAGATCTGTTATAATCGTTGATGTTATTTTTTTCTTTTTCAATTTGTTTTAATGTATATGGATTGTATTTATCTAACAGTTGATTGTTAAATCTGTTAGCAGTATCTAATTTAGCTTTTAGATTAAAGTATTTTTCAGCGTTAGGGTATCCTTTTTTGAATTGGGAAATTGAAGCGTGGGGTTGATAAGGAAGATACCAACTTCCGTTCACATTTAATATTGCTTCTGTCATTTCGTTAGTCCAATCATGTACTATTTTTTTTGATTTGTTATCTGTTCCTTGTTTATAATACACAACAAAAGCAAAGACTTCTTCTTTAGCCCAAGATAAATATGATTCATCATCAGGAAATGCGTGTCGTAATGAAATATTGATAACATTTACATTGTATTTATCATATATAGCTTTCATTTTCGGGATAAATACATTAATATTATTAGTAGGAATAAAGTATTCCTGTAGTACATAAGTATCACTTTCTCTTGATGAGGGTTCTAATTCTTTCACATCATAACTTGCCTCTCTATTTCTCCAAACAACTTTGTCTGAGCTATAGATATAAGGATCAATTATACTTCGTCTAAACCATTTTCCAAAATCTCCCCAAGACACTACTTCAACGAGTTTAGGTTCTATCCAATATGTTTCATTTTCTGAAGTAATTCTTTTTTCATCAGTTAAATCTTTATTGGTTTTTTTCCATGATACATTATTTATTTTGTCGTAATGAGGAGGGTAGAGGTCTCCATTTTGAAAAACAATATTTTTGTTATTTCTAATGCTATCATTAAAAAAATTATTGAAATTATTCACAGATACTTTATTTGTTTGTCTTTCAACTTTTACATTATCAACAAGTTGTAGGGTGGCCTGAGTTATTATGCCAATGCCTCCATATCCACCAATGGCAGCTTTGAAAATTTCTGAATTGGTATTTCTATTTGCAGTTATTCTTTCTCCATTAGCTGTAATTATTTTTATTTCTAGAACTGAAGAAATAATGGGTCCATGCCCAATATATCTTCCATGACAATTTACGGACAAAGAACCTCCTACTGTGAAATTAGCATAGGTTTGCATGATTTTTACAGCAAGATCATGGGGATCAATTATTTTCTGAAGATATCTCCATGTCATTCCTGACTGAATAGTTATTTGTTTGTTTTCAGTATCTAAATTTATTAATCTGTTGAAAGACCTCATGTCTATGTGAAGGCTGTTTTCATAAGCTGTTTGCCCTCCCATGCTAAACTTTCCACCACCAATTGATATTGGTCCTGTTGTTGATTTTATTGCATTTATTATTTCCTTTTCGCTTTTAGGATGAATAATTTTGTTTACTTGTATAGGATTGATTTTGGTGACATCATTTATTAGTTTGTTAGTTAGCACCTTGTTAAAGTTTGAGTCTCCGGATATTTTAATGAGTAATATAACAAATAAGAAAAAACTAACTAATGAATAAAAAGGGAAAGCATATCTTTTTTTACTATTGAGAAGTAAGAAGAAACATTTTAGTAGTCTTAAAATAGACTTGAATAACAAAGTTAATTTTGAAACTATGTAAATTAATAATTTTTTCATAAGATAGGGGCGATTAAATTTTTGTAAAAAGCATCAATGCATTTTTGGTAGGATCTCCATCTTGAAATAAAGTTTTTTCTTCAAATTTAAAGCCTATTTCTTCTACAAAACGACATATAAAGTCTAACGAATAGAAATTTCGAACCTCATTATTGTTATATTCCCAACTTTCATTTGTACCCATATTAAACACATCATGTGCTAAGGCAACTAATGTTTTTTGATTTTCAGTGTCACAATCATGGTCTCGTAATATTAGTTTACCTCCTAGTCTCATAGTATCTCTGATAGATGAGATAAAAGAAGTTCTTAAGTCTATAGGGCAGTGGTGAAAACCAATATATACTGTTACTAAATCTATACTCTCTTTTTTTATGAGACTTGAGTATTGTGTTTTGTAATCAGTCATAGGGATATATTTAGCTCCAATGCAAATTTGTCCTCTATCAATCATTTCTGTCAATGAGTAACCAGGTTCTTTTCCATCTGCATAATATCTTTCTCCTTCAATAGTTACTTTTTCTTCTAAGTAGTCTAAATATCTTCCTGACGAACCAATTTCTAAATAACCATTAAATTTTTTGTTCTCACCTAGCAAACTAATAGTTTGCTTTGCCATTTCATCTTTTTGTTTAAATAAAGACGGGAGTTTATGGCTAAATGAAGCAAATAATGGAGTGATTTCATCTAGTCTTGATTGAGTTTCAAGGTAGATGTCTTTATCGTTATCTTTTTCTTTAGTGACTTCTGAAATTAATTTATGAAAATCTTTTTCCGGAAATAGGTTGAATACATTCTTTAAGAATTTAAAGAATTCTTTTTTTAGGTTGCTATCAGAGTATATTTTTTTAAAATTACTTTTAATAGATTTTACTGTTGTTACTATACTTGATGGGAAAACAGTAAGGGGTATTAGTCCTAATAATATTGTTTTTATAAAAAATCTCCTTTGCATAATCTATGGGTTAATTTTTTCAAATATACAGATTATGTTAATTAAACAATTTTGATTAATAATTAAACCTCCCCTTCCCATTCTTTATAAAATTCTTCTAAAAACTCTTCCATAAATTGGTGGCGATGTGCTGCCATAGCTTTCCCTGTGGCGGTGTTCATTCTGTCTTTTAGCAATAGCAATTTTTCATAAAAATGGTTGATAGTAGGTGCGGTACTATTTTTATATTCCTCTTTGCTCATGTTTAAGTTAGGAGGGATATTAGGTTCGTACATAGCTCTGTTTTTAAAGCCTCCGTAATTAAACGTTCGAGCTATTCCAATTGCTCCCATGGCATCTAATCTGTCAGCATCTTGTACAACAGCTAATTCGGTAGAGTTAAATGCTTGTTCAAAATTACCTCCTTTAAAAGAAATGTGTTGGATGATTTTTTCAACATGTCTAATAAGTTCTTCTTCAACGGAAATGGATTTCAAAAATTCACGAGCTTTTTTCGGACCAATATTTTCGTCATCATTATTAAATTTAGCATCAGCAATATCGTGCAATAAAGCCCCTAATTCAACCACTAATAGGTTTGTTTTTTCTGTTGCAGCAATTTTTTTAGCCAATTGCCACACTCTGTAAATATGCCACCAATCATGTCCGCCTTCTGCATTAGCTAAGGTTTCTTTTACAAATTTTACAGTATGGTCTATTATTTTCTGATGAGTCATAATTACTTAATTCATTCTATAAATGTATCCAAAAGAGAGTTCGCTAAAATCTGCTTGACCGGCATTAGCTTTAATATACGGACCAATATAAAAATTGTGTTTTGGTAATTTATTAGCATTAATGGCGTATAAATTCAATCCTAAACGAGTAGAAAATCCTTTCTTAAAATAAGATTTGAATTTCATATACCCTTCAAATTGTTTATTTAGTGGAAAATCTTTCTCATACTGCTTGTAAAAAGGTTTGTATACATTTATTCCTATTTCTACATTCATGCTAACATGTCCCATTAAAAGCTCTGCGTTTGCGTGTACAACGACATTAGAAGCATACTTTTTTGGACTATTGGTATAATCGGTTAATTTTCTTGAGGTAATTTGATAATAGTAAACATCGTAGTAGCGATAGGTTGCTCCCAGTCCCCACCTAAAATGATGATTAATAGTTTTTCCTGTAAAAATAGAAGTGGAGTGCACTAATTTTTTTTCTCCACCAACAGGACCATCTTTGTCTCCATACTCATGAAATCCTAAACCGTAACTAATACCAATGTCTCTGCTTTTCGATTTAATTGTTGGCTTAACGTGCTTCTTCGTTAGTTGATAAGTAGCCAGCTCTTTTTTGTAAAATTGAGCTGAAAGACTTAATAGTGCTGAGTTTAATCCGAAATTAGGTAGCTGTGTATGTCCGTTGGAAGCATGAGAAAAAATGAGTCCTAATTTTAAATTCATGCCCGATTTTTCACTTATGGTTTTGTAAGCTCCAGCTTGAAAAGACCATTTAAATGGTGAACCGATATTTACATTTCTTCTGTTGGAAATACTATCGTAAAAAGTAGTAAAATAGGCAGCTCCCAAACTTAATTTAAAATAAATTGGTTTTTCTTTTTGATTAAAAACGTTAAAAGCAACAAAAGTGGTAATGCTGTATTCATCTCCAAAAATTTTTTCATTTCCGATAGATGAATAAAACAAAGAAATACCTGTTTGCGGAAAGTTATAATATTTAGCCCAAGTGCTGTTGCTATCGGTTTTTAACGAGCCAATATTTACAGCTAATCCATGCTGTAGTCGAGTAGGAGGAAACTTGTTTAAATAATTTGGGACTACTTTTCCTATCATGTATTCCGGTTCAATAAAGAATGCCCGTTTATTTTCTTGAGCCAACAAATTAGCTGAATAACAGAGTATAATAAAAAATAATATGTAGCTGAAGTATTTGATAATTTCTTTGTAAATAGAAAAATGGATTCAAAAATACATATAAAAACAATTGTGGTTAAAAACAAAAAACCCGAAAAAGAATTTCTTTCTCGGGTTTTTGTGTGGTGATGGAGGGAATTGAACCCCCGACACACGGATTTTCAGTCCGTTGCTCTACCAACTGAGCTACATCACCTCATTTAATGGTCGGCAAAAGTATTAAAATAATTTAATCTGCAAAAACATTTAATTGAAATTTGTAATTTCGAGCATTAAATTTTTTTATGGACTTAATAATTGATGTAGGTAATTCGTTTGCTAAGGTGTCTGTCTTAGAATATGATACTGTCGTTTCTTACGAAAAATATCAAGAGATTAATACTTCAATTATTTTTGAAATAAAAAATAAATTTGACATAAAGAGGACAATTATTAGCTCTGTAAGGAACAATGAAGCTGAAATTTCAGCTATTTTTAAAAAATTTAACATTTCATTTTACTGGTTAAATCACCAAATGAAATTTCCATTTAAAATTAATTACACAACACCACAAACATTAGGTTTAGATAGATTAGCAGCAGTAGCAGGAGCAATGGCTAAGTTTCCGAATAACAACTTGTTAGTAGTTGATATGGGAACATGTGTAACTTTTGATTTTGTTGATGAAAACTCAGTTTATCATGGTGGAAGTATTGCTCCCGGCTTCGAGATGAGGTTTAAAGCATTACATCATTTTACACAAAAATTACCACAAGTA
Source organism: Flavobacteriales bacterium BRH_c54 (assembly GCA_000961845.1). Taxonomy (GTDB): domain Bacteria; phylum Bacteroidota; class Bacteroidia; order Flavobacteriales_E; family Vicingaceae; genus BRH-c54. Next base: position 2,814 of record LADZ01000041.1, on the reverse strand, counting down.
AAATATGAAAATCAGTCAGTAAGATTAATTGGAGATAGTACTGAGAATTCAATTTTATCGGGAGTTTATAACGGATTTAAGCATGAGATTTTAGGCATAATTTCGGCTTACGAACAACAATATAATGATGTAAAAATAGTTCTTACCGGAGGAGATTATAAACTATTTGATTTGGAAGTAAAAAATCGCATCTTTGCAGACGATTTTTTAGTCCTCCGTGGGTTACAACAAATTTTAATATTAAATGAGAAAAATTAGTACTGCCGTTTTATTGTTCGTTTGCTTATGTATTAGCAGTATTGCTTTTGCTCAAACCACCACCAATTCTCCATACTCTAAATATGGAGTGGGTGTTATTCGTCCACAAAGTTTTTCCCAAAATTTTGCTATGGGTGGAACAGCTATAGGGCTTCGTTCTAATTTGAATATAAATTCTAAGAATCCTGCTTCTTATTCAGATTTAATAGTGACAACTATTGAGTTTAATTTCATGAATAATGCACTTTGGTTAGATGATGGAAATCAATCTCAATATAAAACTAATCCTTATGTTGCTTCTTTGGCGTTAGCTTTTCCGGTTATCCAAAAAACTTGGGGAATGAGTTTTGGATTGATGCCTGTTACCAGTATTGGATATGATTATACCAATAGTTATACTGATGAAAATGTTGGAAGTGTCACAGAAATAAGAAAAGGAGAAGGTGGATTAAATAAATTTTATTTTGGAAATGGGTTTAATGTTAAATTAGATTCTAGCTCAAACCTTGCTTTTGGAGCTAATGCAAATTTTTATTTCGGAAGATCGGAATTTGATAGCAAAACCATTTTTGGAAATTTATCTCAAGGGTTAAATATATGGGATTTAAGTGAATCAACTACTTCAGATTTTTCTTTCGATTTTGGAACGCAATATCAAAAGAATTTTTCCAGATATGACTCTACCTCTTTAGAAAAAGAAACATATGTTTTAACTGTTGGAGCAACGGTGGGTTTGGCTAAAGAGTTAAATACGAAACAAAACAGAATAGTAAGAAGTTTTATTGGTTCGGCAGATTTTGGAACAATTAAAGATACCATCTTAGAAACAAATAATAGTGAGCAAACTATTAATATGCCATTAGAATATGGTGTTGGTTTTTCTTTTGAGAAGAAAAATAAATGGATTATAGCATTTGATTATAATATAGCTGATTGGACAAGCATTGCATCTACCAATCCATTATATAGCTACAATAAAGTGCAAAGTTTTGCTGCTGGTTTTCAAATTACGCCAAAATACGATGATTATGTAGGAAGTTACTTTAAAAGAATAGCTTACAGGTTTGGATTCAGGTATTCCAATTCATATTTCACCATTAAAGACAATCAAATAAATGAATACGGCATAACTTTTGGGACAGGTTTGCCATTAAGAAGAACGGGAACATCAGTACCAACTCTAAATCTGGGAATAGAATACGGAAAAAGAGGAAAAGCAACAGATGGACTTATTCAAGAAACATTTATCAACTTTAATGTTGGCATTATTATTAATGATAAATGGTTTATAAAAAGAAAATATAATTAAATAATAAACTAAACTTTAAAAAATGAAACGAGCAATGAGTAATACTTTAAATGAAAAAAATATGACTATTAGAGAGTTACATTTGACCGATTTTATAAAATTAAAAAATATTCAAATGAAAAGAATAGCAACTATACTACTAGGGATTTTAATCGCTTACAATGTAAATGCTCAAGGTAAATACGGAGCAACTCCTGAAGATAGTATCACATGTATCAATAACTTAATTTATAAAGATTATTTAAAATCTGACCCTAAATTGGCTTTAAGTATGTGGAAAGTAGCTTACAAAGTTTGTCCAGGCTCACAAAAGTCATTATATATTAATGGTGCTTCTATGTATAAAAGCTTAGCTGATAAAGAAAAAGATGAAGCTAAAAAAGAAGCTTATTTGGATACCATGTTTGCCATTTACGATCAACGTATTGAGTATTTTGGACAAAGAGGTTATGTATTAGGATATAAAGGACAAATGATGTTAGTATATAGAGGAAAAGAGTATGAAAAAACGTTCAATATCTTAAATGAATCTGTTGAGTTGTTAGGGGCTAAATCTCAGGCTGGTACTTTAGTGGCATTAATGTATGCTGCTGCAAACAAAGAAAAAAATGAATTAATGACTAAAGCTGAATTAGTAGAGCTTTACGGTAAGATTATGGATTTAACAGGAGCAAATACAGATAATGATTATAGAGATGCAGAAGAAAAAATTAATGCTGTTGCTGCTCCTTATTTAGATTGCGAAGTATTAGTACCCTTAGCGGAAAAAGGTTTTGAAGCTAATAAAACTAATAAAGACTGGTTGAAAAGAATGGTTACTTTATTAAAAAGAAAAAAATGCTATGATGCAGATATTTTTGCCTCTGTAGCACAAGCATATTTTGAAATTGAGCCTTCTGCTTCAGGTGCGGATGGAATGGGTAGAATTTTCTGGAAAAATAAAGATTACACAAAAGCAATTGAGTTTTTCCAGAAAGCAGTTGATATGGCTGAAACAGATGATGAAAAAGCAGACTTTTATTTAAGTATCGCTGAAACTTATTTGTCTAAAGGAGATAATGCTTCTGCAAAAAGTTATGCTTTAAAAGCAATAGGAGCTAGATCAGGTTGGGGAGAACCTTACATTCTAATTGGAGATGCTTATTTATACGGAGCTGCTTCTTGTGATGATGGTAAATTGGGTAAGTTTGGTGCTTATTGGGCTGCATATGATAAATATCAAAAAGCAAAAAGTGTTGATGGAGAAG
>LADZ01000018.1 GCA_000961845.1 Flavobacteriales bacterium BRH_c54 | reverse complement strand
ACAATAAAGCATTGGTTCAGCTCGGAGAAGTTAGTTCAGAGCTGCAAAATCAATTTGAAATTAATCAGCCTGTGTATTTTGCACAACTAAATTTAGATGAGTTTATTAGTATTATTAAAAAGAACAATATAATTTATCGTCCAATAAGTAAGTTTCCTCCTGTAAGAAGAGATTTATCTTTATTGTTAGATACTCCAACAACATACGAAACATTAAAAATAGCAGCATTTAAGCAAGAAAAAAGATTACTTAAAAAGGTGAATTTATTTGATGTTTATGAAGGAAAAAATCTTGAAAAAGGGAAAAAATCTTATGCAATGAGTTTTGTTTTTCAGGATGAAAATAAAACATTAACTGATAATGAAGTGGATAAGGTAATGCAAAAATTAATTTTTACTTATACCAACGAGTTTAATGCTATTGTAAGGTAAAAGTTAAAGGTTTTGTTATTCTTGGGTTCTTAAGAGTAAGGTAATTAATAGTTTAGTTGATTTTTTTTGATTATATTTTAAATAAAGGTTATATTTGTTCCTTGACAATTAATCTAATTATTAACTAAAACTTTAATGCTATGAAAAAACTTTCACTATTTTTAGCAATGACCTTGACAGGAGCTTTTGCTTTTGCACAGGTGATTTTTCAAGTGCAGTCTCCAGCTCCATTGATGGGGAATTATGCACTTACATGGGCAGATCCGGGAGGAAATGATTGGGCAACGCCAGATTTAAATGTTCCAGCAAATGCTGTAACAGGTGTTTTAAAATTTGTTGATGCTCCAGGAGGAGATACTATTGCTTGTGCACCACCATTATCTACTAGTTTAACTGGAAATATTGCAGTTGTATATAGAGGTAGTTGTGAATTTGGTGCAAAGGCTTTAGCAGCACAAAATGCAGGAGCAATAGCTGTAATTATAATAAATAATATAGCAGGACCACCAGTTGAAATGGGTGGGGGAGTTAGTGGACTTTCTGTTACAATTCCTGTAATTATGATTTCTAATGTAGATGGTGCGTTGTTAAGAAACGACATCATTGCTGGTAATGTTACTGGGTTTATAGGTAGCAAAGTTGGTTTATTCGCTGATGATTTAGGCTCAACTAGAGCAGATGTGTTGATGGCTAGAAGGTTTTCCAACTTATTACCACTTTCTCAGAATGCAACAGAGTTTAATGTTGCTACTGGTGCATGGGTAAGAAATTATGGTAATCAAACTCAAAATAATGCTGAATTAAAAGTTGAAATTTCTTTAGGAGGTGTTCCTCTTTTTGCTGATAGTGCTGCTATTAATGGATTAGCACCAAATGATTCTGTTTATGTTTCTTTGGCAACATTCTCTCAAGCAGTTTACACAGCTGGATATTATACAATGACTTATACTATTTCAACAGCAAATCCTGACGGAGATCCAAATGATAATGTTCTTTCTGCAGATTTTATGTTAGATAATAACATTTATTCTTATGGAAGAAGAGATGAAAATAATGGTCAGTTATTAAGTCCTGCAGGTTATAGACCTGGTACTTTTACTAGTGGATATGAAAATTGTTTAGCTTTTAGTGACCCAAATGCAAGTAGATTACAAGCTAATGGAATGACTTTTTCTGTTACAGCAAGCACTGGTGATGATATTTCAAATGAATTTATTGAAACAGTAGCTTATGAATGGAATGATGTTTTTACAGATGTTAATGATCCTAACTTTGGTTTTGCCAATTTAGTAGAGGTAGATAACGTTTTTCATGTGTTTCAATCTAATAATGAGCAGGATTCTAATATATATATTCCTTTTAATTCTCCAATTACTTTGGTAGATAATCAACGTTATTTATTTTGCTTTAGAACGCAAAGTACAGTGTTGTTTTTAGGTTTTGATAATCAATTAGATTATACGACTACTCAAAATACATATTTACAACCAAGTATTCCTTTGTTTGTAGATGGGTCTAATGCTTATTTAAATGGTTTTGGATTAGAGAATGTACCTGCTCTTTCTGTTACTTTTGCTCCAGCAGGTTCTGTTGGTGTTGATGAAATAGAAAATAATAATAACATTACTCCTTATCCAAATCCTGCTAATAACATTATTAATATACCTGTTGGTAAATTTGATGGATTAGCTCAAGTAGATATTTATGATGTTGCAGGAAAATTAGTTGCTACAGAAAATGTTAACTTAAGTTCAACTAATGTAATTTCTGTTGATGTTGCTAACATTGAAAATGGAACTTATATCTTCAAAATGACTTTTGCTGATGAGTCTACAAAAGCATTTAATGTTTTAATTAGCAGATAATTTGCTAAAATAATACTAATAAAAAAACCTCTAAGACTTCTTGGAGGTTTTTTTATTTTAAGTGTTCCGGTTTTTTTTGTCTAAAATCTTTTTTAGGAGGTGCTTTTTTCTCTTTATCTTCATGGAAAAAATACCTTAAATCTATGGTTAGATAATTGCCCGACAAATCAAATCTAGCTTCTTCATTTCTATTATAAGCTTCGTAAGTAACAAAAGATTGCATAAGAGAACTAAAAGGCCTGTGGAAAGAAAACCCAGCATACCAATAACCACTTTTTCTTGTTCTGTATTCCCAACCAACATTAGCTATTAAACTCACTTGAACCCAGCTTTTTCTATTTACGGCATTAGCAAATATTTCATATTCACTTACAAAAAGTGGAGTAGGGTAAATATCTACAGATAAACCTCCTGAAACATTCATAAACATTTCTCGTCCCAACTGTACATAAACTAACCCTGAAACAGGAATTTCATAAGTTACCAGTCTAAATTTAGAATTACTTGTAAAAGCAGAGTCTTTGTCGGTTATACTCAGGCTAAAATTTCTACGTAAGTAGTTGATACCCGTTTCTAAAGAGATATTTTTTGTTAAGCCCTTTCTTATTACCATTCCGAAACTTAACCCAACTTTAGGGTCAATTTCAAAAGAGATGTTATTTTGTTCTTTAGCTTGTTTGCCACCATCAATGTAGTTTAATGGCACAATAGGTTTAAATTGTATGCCAAAGGTGGTTACTTTCTCTTGTGCTTTAATATTAAACGAAAGCAATAGAAAAAGAAATCCGATAAAATAATAAAATGTTGTTTTTACATTCATAAACTATGTAACATTTACCTACAAAACTAAACAATTCAACGAATAAGTTTCAGTGCTAACATTTAAATGGATAGTTTTAGTATATAAATGGTAGGTTTTTTCTATTAAACGGTATTTTTTTGAGTCTTCTTAAATGTTAAAAGTAGAAATGTTGTGGTAATGAAACTTATTATAATAAGCGAAATGGATAATAAAGTGTTTTCTGAAGATGAAAATGGTTCACTTTCGTTAATAGTATTAGGATTGATATAAGCAGCTATTACAACAGAACCATTGTTTAATAAATGGGCTAAAACTGGCAGCCAAAGTGATTTACTCCAAAAAAATAGATAGCCAAACATTACTCCTAAAATTAATCGTGGCAAAAAGCCATAAAATTGCATGTGTAATGCACTGAATAAAATTGCTGTAATCCAGATGCCTAAATGGTATTTCTTTGTCCATTTAATCAAAAGTTTCTGCAATACACCTCTAAACAATAATTCTTCGCCTACAGCTGGTAAAATAGCAACCAACAAAAAGATAAAAAGGAAATCAAGAAAGTTATCCATTTTAAGAAATGATGTAGTTAGTAAAATGGCTTGTTCTTCACTCTGTTTCATCCACTCTTCAATAGCAGACATAAATTCAGGCAATATTAATTTTGAGTTTAGATCTATTGTAAAGGATAAAAATGGCATTACCACCAACATAATAAGTGCAGTTAGAATAATACTTTTAAAGTTGATTTTTGCTGTAATACCAAGTTCTGTAAATGGAGTTTCACTAACAAGTTTAGCGTAAATTAGAGGTGGAATGATAAACAACCCCATGGAGCTAAAAAGTTGAATAATTTTTAGTGCATTTAGTTCATCATTTGCTAATTGATGATAAGAAAATTGATGGCTGATATTAATATCAAAAAATAATTTGGCAACTACAGCACCAACAATTGAAAAAAGTAAGACACTTAATAAACAAAGTATTAGAATTATTACTAATTGTTTTAGGTAGTCGGTTTTTTCTGTAAGACTATTCATTTTATTTGATAAATTTATTTTTTTCTTTTTTAGGAGTAAAAAGAGGTGAATTAAGATAGTCTTCTACAAGCTGCTCATAAAACGATTTTTTATTTAAGATTTTGGCTACACTAATTGCGATAAGAGCTGCTAACATCATAGAAAAGACACTTGTATGCCTATTGGTCATTTCTAAAACTAAAATAAATGAAGTAAATGGAGCATGAGTGACTCCAGTCATAAAAGCAATCATTGAGGTAATAATAATTAAATTTTTAAATTCGGGGATGTTTAATAAATTTACTATGCCATCACCTAAAGTAGCTCCAATAGATAATGATGGTGCGAATATTCCTCCGGCCCCACCGCTAACGTATGTAATAATAGAAGCAAAAAATCTTGATGGGAAAGTGTGCCATTGGGTTGTAGCATTTTCGTTAAATAATAAATTTACCATTACTGTTTTTCCAGAGCCAGTTGATGCATTTCCGGTAAAGTAAATTAAGGTGGCAAATAGTAATCCCATAAATATTGCCCATGCAGCTTTTTGTTTGGTGTGTTTTAATATTTTTTTCCAACGAATTATTTTTAATAATATGCTAGAGAACAAGTAACCAAAAAAGCTACTAAAAATGGCAGTTAAAATTACATGTACTATTGCAAGACCTTTCATTTCCGGCAGATCAGGAGTTCCAATATATAAGTAAGAACCAAGAAAAAGTTGAGAGGTTAAACCAGCAATAATTACGGCAGTAAATAAATGAGTTCGCATAGCATTTAAGTGTGTTTTACCTAACTCTTCAATGGCAAACACAATTCCACCTAAAGGAGTATTAAATGCTGCTGCTAATCCGGCAGCACCACCGGAAATAAGCATCAGGCGTTGATTAATTTTAGGCCAAAAGTCGGGCACAAAGCGATAAATAGTGTTAAAAATTGCTCCCGAAATTTGTATAGTAGGACCTTCTCTACCTATTGCTCCACCGCCAAGTAATAGGGTTATACTACTGACAATTTTTACAATAATCACTTTTACATTTAGCAGTTTTAAAATATTTGAAGAACCATTTTTTTGTCCTGAAAATTGAATGCTGGCAATAAGTTGTGGAATTCCACTACCCGAAGCAGTAGGGCTAAATTTATGAACCAACCACCAGGCAATAAAAAAACTTAAAGGAGCTGCAATAAAAATCCACCAAGCTCTTTCAAAATCAATAGTTTCATGAAGCTGTTCAACCCAATGGAATAGTTTTGAATAAAAAACAGCTAATAAACCGGCTACAATTGACGAAATCCAAAAAGGAAAAGACTGTAAGGTGAATTTTTTCAATTCATCATTTTGCATTTTGTTTTTAAACATTTGCAAAAGTGAATTTATATATGTCTTTATTTTTTTAAACATCAGGTTTGAAAAGTTGAACGGACAAATTTAAGTAGAACAAAATAAAAAGAGGCTACTTATTTAAATAAGTAGCCTCTTAAAAAACTAAAAACTAATTTGAAAAAATATTATTTTATTGTATTACTAACTTTTGTGTAATTACATTGTTATCAGCTCTAAATTGTACAAAGTATACACCTGAAGAAAGTTGATTGTTTTCATCAATTGAAAGTGTGTACTTTCCTGCTGCAAAACTTTGTCCGTTTATAATACTAGTAACGTCTTTTCCTAATAAGTCTTTAACAACAACGGAAAGATTATCAACGTTTTTTGTAAGGTTAAAACTTATTACAGCATTATTTTTTGCTGGATTAGGATAAATCACAAAATTGCTAATGTTATCATATTGTTCTCCTATTGAAGAAATACCATCAATATTTATATCATCTAAGTAGAAGTTATTACCTCCTCCTGATTCAAAAGCGAATTTAAAACGCACATTTGTTTCATTAGTTATTGTACTTAGATTGATAGATTTTTCTACCCATTCTCCAGCTGTAGGAGCCCAAAATGAAGTTTTTAAACCAGTAGTAGTTAAACTAGTGCCAGTTAAAGGTAGTTTCAATGTCCAAGTTTCTCCACAGTCTAATGACCACCAAACTAGCAATCTGTCGGTATTCGTGCTTGCTCTTCTTGCAAAGGCAATTTTAAATTTAAAGACTGGATTAGTTACATTAGACAAATCGTAAGATGGAGTAATTAATTCATCTTTCCATCCTGGTGCAGAGGTTAAAAAATTTCTTAACTCCACAGCTGCACTACCTGTAGCTGCAGCACTGGTAGTTCTTTGGAATTTTTGACCACCTGTAGGATCTAATACTATAAAATCGTTAGTAAAAGTAGTAGCATTTTCAAAACTCTCTACTAAAACTCCAGAATAATCTGCTGTTAATGAGCTAACAGTAATAATGCTGTTTTTAGTAATGGTTCCTGTCCCTGTGGTATTTCCAGGTTGATGAGTAGTGCTGTAAACACCAGGGGTATTATAGGTTACTGTTGGGTTCGCAGCAGTTGAGTTTGTAGGCGTTCCACCATTAAAAGTCCAATTGTAAGAGGTAACAACACCATTATAAGAATTGTCTGCATAAGTAACACTCGAACCTACACATACCATAGGGTTGTCATAAGTAAAATCTGCTATTGGAGCACAGGTTACAGGTCCATAAGGATCAGCAGTTCCTGTAAATGATAAGTTTGAGGCATCAGATAATTGTTTTAATCCTTGTGAGGTACTAGTGTTACTCAAAACAGCATCCATTCTGGATTTTTGCCCTGCTGAAAACATGTTTTGACAACTGTTATAACTCATGTAGTTTTCTATTTGATCTAAAACATTAGTTCCATAAAAATCTCCTGAAGGCACATTGTTACAGGAGTTTTGAGTAGTTGGACAACCAAAAGTGGATGTTGCATCGGGAGGTGTGTCGGAAACAAAATCTCCGCCACCAGTACCATTGTTTGAACAACCACCTTGAAACGTGTGTAATAAGCCAAAACAATGACCTATTTCATGTGTTAAAGTTCTGTCATTTCTATTGATGAAGTTGTAATTCATAACAATACCATAGGTGTTGTTTATACCACTCCAAGGGAATTGTGCGTATCCGGCAATAATTCCACCGCCACCACCACCATCAATATTTACTACAGACCAAATATTAAAATATTTTTTGGTATCCCAACGACTAACGTTTTTAACTGCATCACTAGCATCAACACTAAGGGGAGATTCTACTCTTACAATTCCTTCTGTACAATTTCCATTAGGATCTAAGTGCGCTAATCTAAATTCAACTTTTGCATCAATAGCTACTGGGGCAAAAGGAGCGTTGGTTGTATTTCTTGTTTGTGCAGCATCACTGTTAAGCCTTCTAAAATCTTCATTTATGGTTAGCATTGCATCTTCAATGTCTTGTTTTGATACATATCCTTGACCATTAAAAGTAACAATATGGAAAACTACAGGAATTATATAATTAGGCACTTTATCATTTGGACCTCCTTTTTTTAAATTTTGAGGATTATTTTGAATAAAGTCTCTAACTTGGGCTTCAAATTGTTCTTTTTGCTGAATCAACGAAGGATTTTGTTGAATTTGATTTTCGTAGTGATGATCTGCACCACACCAATCACCAGTTCTTTCAACTTGAGCGTAAGCCTTTGGCGATGATGAAAATAATAATGTAGCAAGTAATATTGATGCTGTAATTTTTATAGATTTCATGTGTTTTATTTATTGGTTTTTATATGTCACATTCAACTTGCCAATTATCATTACCCTGTATTAAAAGATTTATGACAGCTCGTTTTATGTGTAATTTTTTAGTTTATCTACAAATGTAACCTTTTCTTTTGTTTTATTTTAGGCTTTTTGTTGTGGTATTATTAGAATGCTATTGTTTGGCTTTAGCTAATATCTCTTACCGAACAAATGGTGTTTCCTTGTAAGGTTTTGTCTGAAATAAATTTGGCGACAAGCTTTGCAGTAGATATTGGGTCTGCTAAATCTCCATTGTTTTTATATTCAATAAATCGTTCAATATTTGAAAAATTAGCCTCATCAGCTTTTCTAATAAACTCTTGCATACCAGTATCAATAATTCCAGGGGCTAAGCTTAAAATATTAATATTCAGGTTTTTGTTCTTGATTTCTTCTTTAAAAACTAAGCTCAACATATCGAGTCCAGCCTTAGTAGCACAATACACATTCCAGCCGTCAATAGGGCTTCTTCCAGCTCCTGAACTAATGTTTAATACAAGCTTTTTCACACCATTATTATAAGTTTTAAGCAGTTGATTGATGAGCAATGTTGGTGTAATAAGGTTGAGGTTGTAGGTGCTAATTATTTTATCACAATCGAGGTTTCCTAAGTATTTAATATCACCAACAATTCCAGCATTATTTACTAGAGTAATGCTTGTAGCATTTTTTAATTCGGGAAATTGAAATTGTTTAACAGCATCTAAATCTGTTAAATCAATTTTTAAATGTTGAAATTGTTCATGATTAATATTATTTGTTCTGGAAATGCCATAAATAAAATTATTTTCATCATTTAATAGTAATTCTGTTAAGGATCTACCTAAACCTTTGCTCGATCCAGTAATAAAATAATAATTCATAATTTTTAGTTTAGTGCATTACTTAAATCGGTTAATAAATCATCAGCATCTTCAACACCAACACTTAGTCTTATAAGTGAATCTACAATACCTGTTTCTTCTCTGTCTGCTTTTGGGATAGCTGCATGAGTCATTGTTGCTGGGTGTCCAATTAGTGATTCTACACCACCTAACGATTCTGCCAACGCGAATAATTTTACTTTTTTAACTATGTTTAAAGCATCTTCTAATTTATTTCCTTTAAGAGAGAAAGAAACCATGCCGCCAAAATCTTTCATTTGAGCTTTCGCTATATCATGGTTAGGATGTGAAGGTAATCCGGGCCAATATACATTTTCAACTTTTGGATGAGCAGCTAAATATTCAGCAATTATTTTTCCGTTTTCGCAATGTCTTTGCATTCTTAAGTGTAATGTTTTAATTCCTCTAAGTACTAAAAAAGCATCTTGTGGTCCGCAAACGGCTCCACTACTATTCTGAATTCTATAAATTTCTTTTGCAACTTTTTCATTATTAACCACCAATGCACCCATCACTACGTCAGAATGTCCTCCCAAATATTTGGTAACAGAGTGCATCACGATATCAGCACCCAAATCTAACGGATTTTGTAAATAAGGAGTTGCAAAAGTATTGTCAACAGCTAATAAAATATTATTCTTTTTGGCAATACCAGTAATAGTCTTAATATCAATAATATTCATCATTGGGTTGGTTGGTGTTTCTACCCAAATAAGCTTGGTATTAGCATTAATTTTTTCTTTAATGGCTGTAGTATTGTGCATTGGAACAAAGTGAAATTTGATACCATATTTTTCAAAAATAGTAGTGAAAATTCTATAGGAACCACCGTATAAGTCATTTGTTGAAATCACTTCATCCCCCGGGTTTAACATTTTAATTACACAATCTATTGCAGCTAAACCAGAACCAAAACAAGCACCAAATTTTCCATTTTCAATGGCAGCTAAGTTTTTTTCTAACGCGTGTCTTGTTGGGTTAAGTGTTCTAGAATATTCATAACCTTTGTGGTTTCCAACACCATCTTGGACATAGGTGGAAGTTTGGTAAATAGGAGTCATAATTGCTCCGGTTGCCAAGTCAGGTTCAAGACCTGCATGTATAACTTTTGTTCCGAATTTCATTTCTTTTTGTATAATAATAGTTTTATACTTTATTGATTCAATACAAAACAAAAATAAGTAAAGAAATTGGGACTTAATAATTTATGGAAATGAGCTATTTTTTTAGGAAAGAGAGATTTTACTCATAAAAACTATATTCATACTGAATAATAGTAAGAAATTCGGTAGCAATAACTTTGGTTAGCTGGGCAGTTATCAACATATTTTTATCGTAGAGAAATTGTGTTGAGGTTTTATACTCATCATTTTCATAAGTTTTAATTTCCATTAAATTGCCTATTTCATCGTATATAAATTCCTCTTTTTTTATAAGGTTTTTATTAAAATCAGCATGAGTGGTTCGTTCTGCCAACCTACCTATTTCGTTAAATTTATAAGTAATTTTTGATTTTTTATTACCAATTAAATACTTGGTATATACTTCTGATAAATAGCCTAACTCATCGTAATAGTAAAATGTTTCTTTGTAGCTTTTTCCGTAACTATTATAATAGGTAATTTTTTTTTGACTTTTGGATAATTGTTCGCAATGAAAACTATCTGTTTTAATAATGTATTGCTTTTTTAAGCTAAAATCATTTTTAGTGTTGCTGGCATTTTCTTCGCGAGCATACGTTTCTTTTAATAAATTGCCTTTAGCATCATAATCGTAAGTCAGTGAAAAAAAACCGTTATTATCTGTTTTTCGTTTTACAATAATCTTATTTTTATTGTTGTAAGTATAAGCAATTACATTTGTGTCTTTTTTAATATCCTGAGATAAAAAAGTAGAATATTGTTGTTTCAACATTCCGTTTTCATCAAACTCGTAGTAAAAGTCAACATTTTTTTTTCTGATAATATCTTTTACTTTTTTAGAAGACCAACTGCCTTTAATAGATTTTATTTTATTGATTTTAATGAATTTTTCATTGAAAAAAGGATCTTCATCAAAAAGCTGTTTGTTGGCATCCAATAATTGTGCTTTGGTATTTAATGAAAGCAAAAAAAATAAAAAAAGGCTTAAAAGATATTTTACTATGAGCATAAAACGATTAATTTTAGAAAGTATCTTTTACTTCTTCATAAACAGTTTTAATTCCTTTTTCTAAAGAGATATTGTGTTTCCATCCTAATTGATTAATTCTGGATACATCCATTAATTTTCGTGGGGTTCCATCAGGTTTGGAGGTATTGAAAACTAAATCGCCTTTATAGCCAACGGTTTTTTTAACCAATAAAGCTAAGTCTTTAATAGAAATATCTGTACCTGAACCTACATTTACAAATAATTCTTCGTTGTAGTTTTTCATTAAAAACAGACAAGCAGCTGCTAAGTCATCAACATGCAAAAATTCTCTAAGAGGAGTTCCTGTTCCCCAAATTTCTACTTGTAGTTGGTTTTCTACTTTGGCAGTGTGAAATTTTCTAATTAAAGCAGGCAATACATGGGAGTTGTTTAAATCATAATTATCATTCGGGCCATATAGGTTAGTTGGCATTGCGGAAATAAAATTACAACCGTATTGTCTTCTATACGATTCGCAAAGTTTGATGCCAGCTATTTTAGCAATAGCGTAAGGTTCATTAGTAGCCTCTAAAAAACCTGTTAAAAGATATTCTTCTTTTAATGGTTGGGGAGCCATTTTGGGATAAATGCAAGAGGAGCCTAAAAACAATAATTTAGTTACTTTATTTAAATAAGCAGCATGAATTACATTGGCTTCTATCATTAAATTTTGATAAAGAAAATCGGCTCTATAAACATTATTGGCGTGAATTCCACCTACTTTTGCTGCAGCTAAAAAAACATAATTAGGTTTTTCTGTTTCAAAAAAACTATTTACCGCTTGTTGGTTAGTTAAATCCAACTCTTTAGAGGTTCTAACTAATAAGTTTGTGAAACCATTGCTTTTTAGCTGTCTAACAATAGCCGAACCAACCATGCCGTTATGTCCGGCAACATAAATTTTATCAGATTTATTCATTGTAATTCATTACATCATGTCCGCCCTCGAGCAAGTATTTATCTCTTTTAAATAAGTTCATATCAGACTGAACCATGTCTTTTACCAAGTCTTGTAAATTATGTTTTGGTTTCCAGCCTAAGTTGTTAAATGCCTTAGAAGCATCTCCAATTAATAAATCTACTTCTGTAGGTCTGAAATAATTAGGGTCAATTTCTATAAGAATATCTCCTGTTTCAGCATTAATTCCTTTTTCATCAACACCTGTTCCTTCCCATTTCATTTTAATACCCACTTCATTAAAAGCCATTGTAATAAAATCTCTTACTGAAGTAGTTTCTCCAGTTGCTAATACATAATCTTCGGGAGTTTCTTGTTGTAACATTAGCCACATGCCTTCAACATAGTCTTTTGCATGTCCCCAATCTCTTTTAGCATCAATATTTCCTAAGTAGATTTTCTTTTGCATGCCTAACTTAATTCTGGCAACACCTCTAGTAATTTTTCTGGTAACAAAAGTTTCTCCTCTTATAGGGCTTTCATGGTTAAATAAAATTCCATTACAAGCATACATTCCATAAGCTTCCCGATAGTTTTTGGTAATCCAAAAAGCATATAATTTGGCTACTGCATAAGGGCTTCTTGGATAAAAGGGAGTGGTTTCTGTTTGAGGTACTTCTTGTACTTTTCCATATAATTCTGAAGTAGATGCTTGATAGAATTTTGTTTTCTTGTCTAATTTTAGAATTCTTATGGCTTCTAAAATTCTTAATGCACCAACAGCATCAGAGTTAGCAGTATATTCAGGTGTTTCAAAGGAAACTTTCACGTGTGATTGGGCAGCTAAGTTATAAATTTCATCAGGTTGTACATCCTGAATAATTTTAATAATATTGGTGGAGTCAGTCATATCTCCATAATGCAAAATGAATCTTACATTAGCCTCATGTAAGTCGGTGTATAGGTGGTCAATTCTGTTAGTGTTAAAAAGAGAACTTCTTCTTTTTATACCATGAACTTCATATCCTTTACTTAATAATAATTCAGCTAAATAAGCACCATCTTGTCCGGTAACTCCTGTTATTAATGCTACTTTTCTTGACATAATTTTTTTTTACAATAATACTAATTCTTAATAATATAAAAAAGCATCCTGTTTTAACTAAAAACAGGATGCTTAAACAAAATTTTGTTGTTTAAATATTTTTTATTCTTCTTCTTTTTCGAAGTACACAGCCGTCATGTCTCTATACTCCATTGCGTTTGCAGGGAAGTTTTTTACATAAACTTGTAATAATCTTGTGTTTTCGTCATAGAAAATAGGCATAGTAGCTGCATCATCAATAGCAATTTGGTCTGCTTGACGGTATAATTCCATACGTTTTTTGTCGTCAATTTCTCTGAGTGCAGCGTTGAAAACAGAATCAAAAGCTTCACTTTGGTAACGAGTAGAGTTAATGTAAGATTTACTGTTAATGTCTCCGGGAACATGATCTCCGTAAAGTAAGTTTAAGAAATTTTCAGGATCCGGATAATCTGCAATCCATCCTGCTCTCCAGAATAAAGCTTTACCAGTTTCTAGGTTTTCTAAGTGTTGAGCAAATTGCATTTGTTCAATTTTAACAGAAATTCCTAAGTTTTCAGATAACATTTTTTGAACTACTTCAGCCACCTGAACATTTCTATCTCCACCACCCGGATTAATTTGTAAAGTAATTTCGGGGAAGCCTTTACCATTTGGATATCCTGCTTTTGCCATGTGTTCTTTAGCTTTTTCAGGAGAGTATTCATAACCTTTTACATTTTCATAATCATATCCTTTAAATGGAGGAACAATACCGTTTAATCCAGCTCTTCCTTCACCTTGTAAAGTATAGGTAACGATTGATTCTCTGTCAATTGCATAATTGAAAGCTTTTCTTACATCAATATTGTTGAAAGGAGGAAGTTGGTGTTGTAATCCTAAATAAAATACACTCATAGCAGGAACAACTTGCATAACGTAAGGTTTGTTGCCGCCTTTTTTAGCTTCTTCTAATTCGCCAACAACTTCTTTAATCATTTCTAATGGTAATCTAAATACCATATCTAAGTTACCTTTTCTGAATTCTAATAATTCCGCTTTTTTCTCTTTAATGAAAGAAAATTTAATTCCATCTAAGTAAGGTAATTGATTTCCGTAGCTATCAACGCCCCAATAATCAGGGTTTCTTTCTAAAATTACTGTTTCAGATTCTTTAATTTTTTTAACTCTAAAAGGACCTGTTCCTACACAGTTAATTCTCATATCTAACCCATACATATCAAAAGCTTCTTTAGGGAAAACTGAACAAGAAATATGGCTTAAGATGTTTAAAAATCCTGCAAAAGAGTAGTTTAAGTTAATTTCTATAGTGTAATCATCAATCACTTTAATTCCAGAAACACCTTGAGGAAGTGGAGATTTGTTTACAGTAGATTCATAATATTCGTTTGCTCCAATTACTTTATCTTTAAATAACCAATACATTTGGTTAGAAGGATCTGTTTCACAAAGTTTATCTAAAGAATATTTAAAATCTTTAGCAGTTACTTCCCTACCTTTCCCTCCTTCAAAACATTTGTCGTCATGGAATTTCACTCCTTTTCTTAGTGTAAAAGTAAACTTGGTAGCATCTTCATTTACTACCCATTTTTCTGCTAATCCGGGTAATATAGACAAGTCTTCTTGATCTAATTTAACTAATCCTTCATAAACCTGATTGGCAATTCTGTGAGAAACAACTTCGGTAACATTTAATGGGTACAAGCTTCTGAAATCTTCCGTTTCATTAACTTTGAATACACCACCGTAGTGAACATTTCCTTTTGCTGTTTGAGTATTTGTTTTGTTATTATTGTTGTTCTCTCCACAACTGTATAATAACACTGCTGAAATTACTAAATAGACTACTTTTTTCATGATATAGTTTTGTTTTAAAGGACAAATATAAATATAAGATACAATATCCTAAAATTTAATTTAGTTTTCATCATTTTTTTTCGTCAAAGTGCTTTTTAATTGATACTAAATGCTAAATAAAATAGTTCATTAGCATAATTTATTTAATTCTGTATTAAATTGCTTTTTTTGTAAGTTTACTCCTGACAAACTTTTATTGTTTGAAAAACATAAAGTATATCATATTAATTTTTCTTTCCTTTTTGGTATTCAAAGTGGGTTGGACTCAGGATATTTCTAATTATAGAGAGAAAGAAATTCTATTAGACAAAGATACTATCCAGCTCGATTCATTAAGTTTAGTGCCTCAATCTGAGGTAACTTTTATTAATGACACTTTGCTAGAAAGTAATTTTTATGAAATAGATTATGCAAAAGCTGTTTTTATTTTAAAAGAAGAAGGAGCTCATCTAAAAAATAAAAAAATTAAAATGAGCTATAGAGTTTTTCCATTATCATTTTCAGAACCCTATTTTCATAAAGAAAAACAACTTATTGAAGAAGGTGGAACAATAGCTAAGAATCCTTTTTTATATGAATATACGGTGGCTACAGAAGATATTTTTTACTTAAACGGTTTGGATAAAAGTGGAAGTATTTCTCGTGGAGTAGCTTTTGGTAATAGTCAGGATTTGTCGGTAAACTCTAACATGAATTTACAGTTATCAGGAAAAATTACTGATGAGATTAGCATTTTGGCCTCTATTTCTGATGATAATATTCCTATTCAGGCAGAAGGAAATACGCAGCAATTACAAGATTTCGACCAAGTTTATATTCAATTGTTTAGTGATGAATGGAAATTAACTGCCGGAGATTTTTATCTTAAAAGACCTGATACTTATTTTATGAATTTTAATAAAAAAGTGCAGGGAGGTAGTTTTAACATTACTGTACCTACATCTAAAAAAGAAAATGCTTCAACCATTACTCCTACTGTCAGCGCAGCTGTTTCCAGAGGTAAATTTGCTCGAAATAGAATTTTAGGTATTGAAGGAAATCAAGGTCCATATAGATTAAAAGGTGCAGATAATGAAACATTTATTATTATTCTCTCGGGAACGGAGCAGGTTTTTATTGATGGGATGTTAATGAAAAGAGGTAATGAGTTTGATTACGTAATTGATTACAATACTGGAGAGTTGACTTTTACTTCTAACCGATTAATAACTAAAGACTCCAGAATTGTGGTAGAGTTTCAATATTCAGATAGGAATTATGCTCGTTCGCTTATTCATTTTGGTAATGAATTTAAAAGTAAAAAACTTAAACTTAATTTTAATTTTTATACCGAACAAGACTCAAAAGATCAACCATTATTACAAGATTTAACTGATGAAAACAAGAGGTTTTTGTCAGAAATTGGAGATAGCATACAAGATGCGGTTATTCCTAACATTAATTTGGTAGAGTTTGATGAAAACAAAGTGTTGTATAAAATGATAGATTCTTTGGGTTACGATTCAGTTTTTGTTTACTCTACCAATCCCGATAGTGCTATTTATCAGTTAGGATTTTCCTATGTGGGAGAGAATAACGGTAACTACAAACAAATTCAGAGTTCGGCAAATGGAAAGGTGTATGAATGGCAACTACCTGTTGGTGGAGTCCCCCAGGGAAATTACGAGCCGGTTATTTTATTGGTTACTCCTAAGCAAAATCAAATGGCAACCTTGGGCGGAGAGTATATTTTTAGTAAAAATGCGAAAATAAGATGGGAGGGAGCTATTTCCAAAAATGACATTAATACTTTTTCTGATAAAGATAGTGGTGATGACATTGGTTATGCCTTTAAATTTAATTCTGAAAATATTGTTGATTTAAACAAAGAAAAGGAAGAAAGTTGGAAACTAAACGTTGGTACTAATTACGAGTATGTACAAGAATATTTTACACCAATAGAAAGGTTTAGATTGGTAGAGTTTGAAAGAGATTGGAATATTAGTAATGCTATTGTAAATACCGACCAGCACATTGTTGGTGGAACAGTTGGGTTAAACAAAACCGACAAAGGAAATGTTGTTTACGCATTTAACTATATGAATACATTAGAGTTAATCGAAGGAGCTAAAAATGCACTATCTATCAACTATAAAACGAATGGGTTTCAGTTAGTGAGTAATGCTAGTTTTTTACAAACTAAAGGCGTAAATAATTCTGAATTTTTACGACACAAAGCTATTCTTACAAAACAATTAGGTTGGGTAGTGCTTGGCGTAGGCGAAGAAACCGAACAAAATAAATTGTTTCTAAACACTAGTGATTCGTTAACTGCTTCTAGCTTTGAGTTTGTTATTTTACAAGCGTTTATTCATAATGCTGATACTACCAAAAACAAATTTATGTTGAGCTACAAACAACGTGATGATAATGCGCCTGTCGCTAACGATTTTTTAAAAGCCACTAGAGCTGAAGATATTGAGCTATCTATGAGTTTGCTGAAAATGAAAAACCATAAATTACGAAGTACTTATACATATAGAAAATTACATATTGTATCCAACACACTAACCAGCTTAAAGCCTGAAGAGACTGTTTTAGCTAGAGTGGAATACAATGGCAACTTTTTAAAGAATTTAATTTCTACCAATACGTATTATGAGATTGGTTCAGGGTTAGAAGTAAAAAAAGAGTTTTTATTTGTAGAAGTACAGCCCGGACAAGGAACACATACTTTTATTGGCGATTTAAATAATAATGGCGTAAAAGATTTAAATGAATTTGAAATAGCCGTTTTTAGAGATCAAGCCAATTATATTAAGATTTTTACTCCTACTAACGAGTTTGTAAAAATCTACACGAACCAGTTTAACCAAAGCTTGTTTTTACAACCGGAAGCTATTTGGGGAGGAGAGAAAGGACTAAAGAAATTAGTTTCTCGTTTTTCTAATAGGGCAAATTTCCGGACTAGCCGAAAAGTAAGTAATAAAGATGATTATTTTAATCCATTTATTGCTGATATTGATGATAGTTCCTTGGTTACCATTAATATGGGGGTATTGAATACCTTTTATTTTAACAGAACCAACACTAAGTTTGGAGCAGACTATATTTATCAAGATAATAGAGACAAATCCTTACTGACAAATGGAGTAGAGTCCAGAAATCAGTTTTCGAATACTATAAAAACACGTTGGAACATAACACGAGTTTATACCTTGATAGTGTTGGCTTCACAGGCAAAAAAGAGTAATTTTTCGGAGTTTTTTACCAATAGAAATTATAATTTATTTATTCAAGAGGTTGAGCCAACATTCGCCATTCAGCCAAATGTTAAAGTAAGAGTTAGTTTTTTATTTAACTTTAAAGAAAAAACCAATCAACCCATTTATGG
Organism: Flavobacteriales bacterium BRH_c54; assembly: GCA_000961845.1. Lineage (GTDB taxonomy): Bacteria > Bacteroidota > Bacteroidia > Flavobacteriales_E > Vicingaceae > BRH-c54. Next base: position 78,765 of record LADZ01000018.1, on the reverse strand, counting down.
AGGAGAAAAATCTATTTCTAAAAAAGGAGGAGTAGAGTTGAGGTTTAATATGGCTGCTAAAGGAAGTATAAGAGCTAATTTTAATTATATTGAAAACACATTTTCGGCTACTGATAATGTTTCTCTGGCATTTGAAATGCTCGAAGGACTTCAAAATGGAGCTAATAGTACTTGGGAATTGTCGTATCAACAAAACTTATCGAAATACATGCAACTGAGTTTGAATTATAATGGCAGAAAATCTGAAAACACTAACTTTATCCATACCGGAGGAGTTCAGGTAAGGGCATTTTTTTAAAGGATATTAATCCTTTATAGCTAATTAATTTGTAGTTTAAAAATAAGTACTAATTTTGTTTAATAAAAAACAAAATAAATTGAACATAATTAAGGAGTATTTCAGCATTAAAGATTTAGAAAATCTTTCAGGAATTAAAGCACACACTATTAGAATTTGGGAAAAACGTTATGGGTTACTTTCTCCAGAGAGAACCGATACCAATATACGCTATTACTCGCTCGATGCCCTTCAGAAATTGTTGAATGTTTCTTTGTTAAACAACAACGGACATAAGATTTCTAAAATAGCTCAGATGCCTGAAGATAAAATTCCTGTAGCCGTACGAGAAATGATAGTGAAAAAAGGAGTGAACAATTATACTATTAATTCTTTTAAGTTGGCAATGCTCAATTTCGATTATAAGTTGTTTAATGTTACTTATAATCAGCTGTTAGTGCAAAAATCATTCAGAGAAATTTTCCTTACTATTTTTGTTCAATTGCTTGAAGATATTGGGTTGTTATGGCAATCTAAAACCATCACACCGGCTCACGAGCATTTTGTTTCTAATCTCATAAAACAAAAAATTCATTTACATATAGAAAACCTGCAATTACAAGTTCCGGAGAAAAATAATAAGGTTTTTGTGTTGTTTCTTCCGCTTAATGAAATTCATGAATTAGGTTTGCTCTATTTACATTTAGAGTTTTTATTACACGGTTATCCGTCTATTTATTTAGGTCAGAGCGTTCCTGTTGAGAATCTTAAAGATTTGCAAAATGTTCACGATAATATTACCTATGTTTCTTATTTTACAGTTTTTCCGAGTGAAGATGAGTATCAACCTTATGTGAGTAGTATTGTCGAAAATATTTTGAGAACCGATAAAGATGAACTTATCTTATTAGGAAAAAAAGCCAATTCTGTAGAAAATAAACCTTCTTTTAAACAAGTTAAAACGTATTTATCTATTCAGGATTTAGTTGATGATTTATAATTTTGTTTAATTATATTTTGTAATTGTTAAACAAAATAGTATTTTTGTTTCATATTTTTATTAAATATGTTAAACAAAAAGAAAAAAGTAATCATTATTGGAGCTGGATTCTCATCTCTAGCTGCAGCAAGTTATTTGGCTCAGCAAGGACTTCAAGTTGAAGTGTTAGAGAAAAATGATTCGCTTGGTGGCAGAGCTCGTCAGTTACGAAAAAATGGTTTTTTGTTTGATATTGGTCCTACATGGTATTGGATGCCAGATGTTTTTGAACGATTTTTTAATGACTTTAATAAAAAGCCTTCCGATTATTATGTGTTGGAAAAACTTAGTCCAGCTTATCAAGTTTATTTTGAGGTATTAAAATCTATAACAATTAGTGATAATTTAGAAGAAATTTATGCTGTTTTTGAAGCTGAAGAAAAAGGCAGTTCAAAATATTTAAAAAGTTTTTTAGCAGATGCCAAAACCAACTATGATGTTGCGATAAAAGACTTGGTTTATCGTCCGGGAGTTTCATTTACAGAGTTAATTACTCCACAGACTATTACTAAGCTTAACCAATTTTTTACGAGCATAAGTTCACAAATCAGACAAAACATTAAGAGTAAAAAACTCATCCAAATTTTAGAGTTTCCGGTATTGTTTTTAGGAGCAAAACCAAGTAATACACCTGCTTTTTACAATTTTATGAACTATGCCGATTTTGGGTTAGGAACTTGGCATCCTAAAGGAGGAATGTATGAAGTGGTAAAAGCTATGCAACATTTGGCTCTTTCGTTGGGGGTGATATTTAAAACCAATCAACAAGTAGAAAAAATTGTGGTGGAAAACAATGAGGCAAAAGGTGTGGTTGCCAATGGTAAATTTATTCCTGCCGATGTAGTGCTTAGTGGTGCTGATTATCACCATACAGAAACCTTACTTGATGAACAGTTTAGAGCTTATTCTCAAAAATATTGGGAAAAGAAAACTTTTGCACCATCAGCTTTGTTGTTTTATGTTGGATTTAAAAAGAAATTAAAAAAGGTATCGCACCATACTTTGTTTTTCGATACCGATTTTGATTTACATGCTAAAGATATTTATGATGATAAAAAATGGCCAGAAAAACCACTTTTTTATGCCAGCTTTCCGAGTATAACAGATAATTCTTTTGCTCCAGAAGGACAAGAAGCAGCTACTTTTTTAATTCCTATTGCTCCTGGTATTGAAGATACTCCCGAAATTCGATTAAAATATTTCAAAAAAATTATACAACGCTTAGAATTGCTAACGCAGCAAGAGGTGGAAAATGATATTGCTTTTTATGAGTCGTATTGTGTGAAAGATTTTGTGAAAGACTATAACGCTTACAAAGGTAATGCTTATGGAATGGCGAATACCTTGTTGCAAACCGCTTTTCTTCGTCCTAAAATAAAAAGTAAAAAAGTGGCAAATTTATTTTTCACTGGACAGTTAACTGTCCCCGGTCCGGGAGTTCCTCCGTCATTAATATCAGGAAAATTGGCTGCTAACCTTATTATAAAATTCCTAACTAAATATAAAATACATGAAACGAGCCTTGAAAAAACCTCTTAATATACAAAGTGGTTTTAATGGCGAGTTACATGTAACAACTAACTAAAATAAAATAAACACATGAAACAGTTATTTGATGATTTGTCATACAAAAGCAGTAAGTTGGTTACCAATACTTATAGCACTTCTTTTGCTTTGGCTGTGGGCATGTTGGCTCCATCTATAAGAAAAGACATTCATAGTATTTATGGTTTTGTACGTTTTGCCGATGAAATTGTAGATTCTTTTCATGGATACGATAAGAATTTGTTATTGAATCAGTTTGAATTGGAGTATTATAACGGAATGACTAACGGAATAAGTCTAAATCCTATTATTAACTCTTTTCAGCACACAGTAAAAAAGTATAATATAGATGATGAGTTAGTTAATGCTTTTCTAACCAGTATGCGTATGGATTTGCATAAAACCGAATATACTACTACCGATGAATACAAAGCTTATATTTATGGTTCGGCAGATGTAGTTGGGTTAATGTGTTTAAAAGTTTTTGTAAATGGTAATGAAGAAAAATATAATGAGTTAAAAGATGCAGCCATGCGTTTAGGTTCTGCTTTTCAGAAAGTAAATTTTTTGAGAGACTTAAAACAAGATGTTGATGAACTTTCAAGGGCTTATTTCCCGGGAGTAAATTTAAAATCGCTTACACAAGAAAATAAATTACAAATTATTAATGAAATAAAAGTTGATTTTGATGCAGCTTACAAAGGAATAGTAAGACTGCCTGCAGAAGCTCGTTTTGGCGTTTATACTGCTTTTATTTATTACAAAAAGTTACTGTTAAAGTTAGAACAAACCCATCATAGCGAGATTATTAAGAAAAGAATAAGGGTTTCTAATCCTGTAAAATTAGGGTTGTTGGCACAATCGTTTGTAAGGTTAAAATTGAATTTATTATAAAATGTATAAAATCTCCTTATTCACATTGTCAATTTTATGTTGTTTTAGCTTAATTGGTAGCAACATTAATTTAGCACGAACTAACATTTCTAAAATAACAACTATTGGTCAGATAGATACTGTTTTAATATTACTTGATGATATACATACGCCCGTTTCTAATGCATACAAAGGAGCTTACACCATGATGAAAGCAAAATATGTAAGTTCTCCATTTAAGAAGTATGCTTATTTTAATAAAGGCAAAGCATTGATAGAAAACGCAATAGAACAAGCTCCCAACAATGTGGAAATACGCTATTTACGAGCAACACTTCAGGCTAATTTACCTAAATTTTTAAATTATTACGAAAATATAAATGAGGATATCGGCTTTGTTTTAACAAACCTTAAGAAAGCAGAAATCTCAAAAAAAGTGAAATATAAAATAATTATTAACTTAGTAGCAGCTAATTTAATTTCTAACGAACAAAAAGCTACTATTTTTTACCAAATAAACTATGCAAGAAATACGAGTAATATTAGTAGATGATGATGATAATGAATTAGGCACTATGCCTAAATTAGAAGCACATCAAAAAGGTTTTTTACACAGAGCAGTATCTATTTTTTTGTTCGATTTAGATGGAAATTGGATGTTGCAAAAAAGAGCGGCCGAAAAGTATCATTCAGCTAATTTATGGACGAATACTTGTTGTAGTCATCCCTATCCTAAAGAAGACACCAAAAAAGCTGCCGAAAGAAGATTGGTAGAAGAAATGGGTATACAAAGTGAATTGATTAGAGTGTTGAGTTTTGTTTACAGAGCAGAACTCGATAACGGATTGGTGGAACATGAATTCGACCATGTTTTTATCGGTTTTACGGCTGAATTGCCATCGCCTAATAAAGAGGAAGTCTCTGATTGGAGAATTCTTTCTTTTGAAGTATTAGACAATGAAGTTCAAAATCATCCTGAGCAATTTACCGAGTGGTTTAAACTCATTTACAGAAAAGTAAATTTGCATTTAGAATTGAATAAAATTCATGTAAAAAATTAAGCTATGTTGTTTGTTGGAATAATTATCGTCACATTTTTTTTGATGGAAGGTGTTGCTTGGGCTGCTCATAAATATATTATGCATGGATTTTTATGGCATTTACATGAGGATCATCACACCAAAAATCCTAATTCTTTTTTTGAGAAAAATGATTACTTTTTTGTGATTTTTGCTGTTCCGGGCATGGCGTGTATTTTATTGGGAACAATATTCTCCATACCTTATACCTTACCTATTGGGTTAGGAATTACCATTTATGGAGCAGCTTATTTCTTTGTTCACGAAATTTTTATCCATCAACGATTTAAAGTGCTTAGAAATACAAATTTAAAATATTTTAAAGCCATCAGACGAGCTCACAAAGTTCATCATAAACATTTAAGAAAAGAAGATGGAGAGTGTTTTGGAATGTTGTGGGTGCCACTAAAATATTTTTCTCAAAAATAAATGGAAGCACTTTATTTAATATTGCTCTTAGTTTCATTTAGCATTCCTTTTGTTTATTCGTTTGAAAAAAAAATGCACTTTATTAAGCATTGGAAAATTGTTTTTTCGGCTATTTCAATAGTTGCCGTTGTTTATATTGTTTGGGATGTAATTTTTACCAAGATAGGCGTTTGGGGATTTAATCCGAATTATCATTTAGGAATTACTATTTTTAATTTACCTATAGAGGAAATATTGTTTTTCTTTTTAATTCCTTATGCCAGTATTTTTATCCATTATTCGTTGCAATATTTTTTTCCGAAAGCAAAATTGGCTAATAAATTTGTTGTGTTCTTTACCTGGGGGTTTATTATTCTTTTAGTTGTATTAATTGCCATGAATATGGGTAAACTATACACTCAAATAAATGGATTTTTCTTAGTGTTTGCTTTGCTGTTGGGCTTGTTAGATAAAAACAATACCCTACATCGTTTTTATGTTTCTTACTTAGTAATTCTCATTCCTTTTGCAATTATAAATGGCATTTTAACCGGAACTTTTATTGATGAACCCGTAGTTTGGTATAATAATTCTGAAAATCTGGGAATCAGGTTTTTTACTATTCCTATAGAAGATTTTGGTTACGCTTTTAGCATGTTGTATTTTTCTGTTATTTTGATAGAACGTTTTAAAACCAATAGCAATGACTAAAAAGATACTAATAACAGGTGGGACAGGATTGGTGGGAACAGCATTAACGGAACTTTTGGTTGAAAAAGGCTACTTGGTTACTATACTTACAAGAGATAAAAATAGAACTTCAAAACATCCTAACATTACTTATAGTTTTTGGGATATTGATAAAGGAATTATTGATAAAGATGAGCTGCTTTCAGCAAATTACATTGTTCATTTAGCAGGAGCCGGCATTGCAGATAAACCTTGGTCATCCAACCGTAAAAAAGAAATTTTAGATAGTCGTGTGGAGCCAATAAGATTGATTCATAATAGTTTGAAAAACAATGCTCATCAGCTTAAAGCCTTTATTTCTGCTTCGGGAGTGGGTTATTATGGGGCAATAACTACCAACACCATTTTTGATGAAAAAGCGTCTGCAGCTAATGATTTTTTAGGAAAAACTTGTTTGCAATGGGAACAAGCTGTAGATGAAATAGCCGAATTACCAATAAGAACAGTAAAACTCCGAACAGGAATAGTGTTGGCAAAAAATGGTGGAGCATTGCCTAAAATGATGCAACCTTTTAAGTTTGGTTTAGGTGCTGCACTGGGAACAGGCAAACAAATTATGCCTTGGATACACATTGATGATTTAGCTCAATTTTATGTTGCTGCCATAGAAAACGATAATTTTAATGGAGCATATAATGCCATTGCCGGAAATGTGAGTAACAAGGATTTTTCTAAAACATTATCAAAAGCAATAAATAAACCTTTTTGGTTGCCCAATGTACCTAGTTTTATGCTAAAACTTTTCTTGGGAGAAATGGCTGTAATTTTGTTAGAAGGCAGTGCTGCCAGTAACCAAAAATTGCTTCAAACAGGGTTTAAATTGAAATTTACTAATTTGGAAGAAGCATTGATAAAGTTGGTTGGGAAGTGAGCTAACTTTTACCATCCAACATTATTTCACTTTCAGGTTGCTGAAATAAATTAACTAATAATAGCTCGTTAATTTGACCATTAAGTGCCTCTTCTGAAATAGCTGTAACATTAATTAGTCGATAAGGTTCGTTGCCCAAAGCTGTTTTCCAACGCCATTCTAATTGACTAATGATTTTTTCTTGACCATTATCAAACCACCAAGCAGTTTGTAAAATTTCGTTGTCTTTTTTTAATTCAGCTTTGTAGATTTCAAAAGCCCCTATTTTTTCTGTTTTAATATTGATAAATTTATAACCACTTCCTTTCCAACAAATAGTAGGGTTATGGTCAGGACCAAAAAAATGACAAGAAGGTTTGATATAAATAAGAGCATGTTCATTTTCAAATTTCAATACATTTTCATCGGTAATTGATTTTTCAAAATTGGCTATTTCAATGCGTTTACTCTTATCATCTTGTTGAATGTTTCTATAATTATCTCTATTGAAATTAAAAAATGTAAGTAAACCAACAATTACTACAGTTAAAGGCAGTATTATTTTTTTTGAAGGAGGTTGCGTTGATTTTGCTGGTATTGGTTCATTTTTATTTCTTTTTATTAACCACTTACAAATAAAAAACAGCGGTAATAGGAAATATACACCAAAGGAAAGTAAGCCAATTGCTTCATGTGTAACTGTTTCGGGTGGAGCCTGTAACAACACAATTACAATAATTCTAAAGAGGTTTACCACAACAATAAAAAAAGTGCTGATTACCAATATTCCTAATACTTTGTAAATAGTCAATTTTGTTTGGTATTTGTTTTCCAATGAATTGATAAAAAGTAGTGTGGTGGCATAAGCATATCCAACCATGGTTAGTCCCATACATTCAGGGTCTACTGAAAAACTTTGGTTATGAATAATGATGTTGTTTCCACTACTGGCAGTTTGTTCAAAAGCAACAGACAGCATACTGGCAGCTATATCAGTAAGTAACAGACGAGCAGGGAATCCAAAAACATCAAATATAAAAGAGGAATAAGGGGAAATAAGCAAAATAATAAACAGCGGAAGGGTGTTTACTTTTCCCATTCGACTTTCAATAATAAACAGGATGCCAGTTGAAAAGGAAAGAAAGAATAATAACTGCATTTTTAAGAAAAAATAGAGGATAATAAAACCCAAACTAAAAAAAGCATAACGTATTTTTCTTTCTTCCTTATTAATGGTAAACACAAATGGAGCAATGGCTAAAAATACATAAAAAGAAGTGGTGGGTAATAAGTAGAACGCAAGGTTTTGAACACATAAAAGTGTTGTTAAACTAGCTAACCCTATAGTTATTATTGTTTTTTGGTCTATATGATGTTTTAGTAGTTGCACGTTTTATATTCTTTTAATTGTGTTTTTTCTTTTGTAATATAAAAACACCAATGTACCTATTAAAATAATTATAAGTGCCCATTCGTGTGGTTCGGGAACAGCTCCTGCTGATGCTGTAGAAGCATTTTGTAAACTATTTTTGTTCTTATCAATATCAAAACGCTCATAATCTTTGATGGTTTCCAACACAATTAAACTCGAAATTGGAGAAACAATATAGGCTTCGTTAGCAATATCGATGAGGTTGTTTTCTACATAATTTTCTGTGGTAAAATAATTTCTACCACATTCTTGCATTATTTTGTTGTACGCAAATAAACGTAGTAAATGGTCGGGAGCTGAAGAAGAAGTACTGGTGTTGGTATCTCGTTTAATTACAGTATTGGAAATACCTAATAGAGCTTTGTTTTCATCTTGTTCAGTACTTACAAATACATTTTTATTCAAGAGGTTTTGGAGGGTATTCATTTCTCCATCAGTGTAATTAAACACCTGAAATTCTTTTAATGTTTTTAAGTAAGGAGAAAGTTCATCAGATAAATTAAAGAGATTGACTTTTTCGGTTCTTTCGGATAAATAATTTTTTAATTTATCACTAAAAGCACTGTTTTTTAAATCTTTTAAGGTAGGAGAAATACTGCCTGATTTAGTGATTAGTAAAGATTGAGGAATATCTTTTATCTTATACAAAGGAAAAAGACTGAAGTTAAGCTTAGATAAAAGTGCATAATAACTTTCTTTGTTCTCATCATTTAATTGATAAAGTTGGTCATAAAACACATACACCTTCTTATCTTTTACGGATTTCCACACTTCATTAAATTCTTTTTCTGTCCATGAGTTATTAATATCTAAATACACTGTATTGAAATGTTGAGGAATCGTTTTTGGTTGATTTTCTGTTATCAAATAATTTTTTCCATTAAATGAAAATGCTTGAGTGGAAAGTGGGGTAGTGGCACAACTTATTTCCCAATAAGGATGGTAATTGCCGGAATACTCGAATTTGTTGGGTATTATCTCGCTAAAGTGACTAGGGATATTCATGTCAGCTAACTTATCCGTTTTAAATTCTACTATAGTTGTTTCTGCCGCACCAGAAGCATCAGGACCTTCAAAATAAACATTTTCTAACACCAATTGATTGTTTTTTAGTCTTAGTGGAGTGGTAATACCTATTTTAAACATACGCTCTTCCTCTTGGGTACATGGAAAAACATAAACAGTAATAGTATTTCCTTCTTGCCAATGCATAATGGAAGGATCTCTTCTTTCTATACCAACAATAGTAGTATAAGCACTGTCTGCTTTACCTTTAGTGGTTAATCGGGATTTTTCTTCTTTTCCGTCTATCCAAAGTGAAAGTGAAGTAGCAACGGAACCTTCGGGCAAATGGAAGGTGTAAAGTGCTTCTTCTTGTTTAGTCCATTTACGAGTAGAATTGTTTTTTATTCGGATGATTTTTTCTGTGTAAGCTAAACGATAATCCGGAAATACTTGAATATTGGATAATACAGTAGATGTTGAAAGGCTTTCTCCCGACCATAGTTTTCTTTTAGTGGCATGTCGCAAATCAAATTTCGATTCTAAAATTTTTAATTTATCCTCTCTATTCAAACTAAGTGTCCCTAATAGTTCAGCTCCAAGCACAACTAAAGGGTCGTGTTCTTTTAATTCACTCAATGAGTTTTGGTTACCCATTATTCCCCAATTATCACTAAAAAGATGGGTTTCATAAATTAAATCTCCTTTTAAAATGCGTTTAGTAAAAAAATCATCACCTAATTCCTGACTTAATAGCACCCAATGGGGTAATTTATTGTCAGGTCTGGTAATGATGGTGGCATGGGTTTTATCTATCAATTTTTTGGTACTATTCCACTGAAAAACATATACCACGACTATTAAAAGAGGCAAAGCCACTCCCAAATAAAAAGCTATTTTAGTATTTTTTCCGTTTTTGAAAAACTGTACTAAAAGTGTGATTAACAAAATTAATGGAGTTGCTAAATGTAAAGACAGTCCAAAAAATACTGCTCCAAGAAACATAATAGGCAAAAAAGGCAATAAATAAATGGTAAAATACAACGCCATAACTGTTCCTAATCCAACACCAAAAAATACCAAATGTTTTAGTAATTTAGGCAGTGCATCTAAAAAACAAGTGGCTAACAAAGCAAGGTGCATCACAATGAGGTAAACATTTACCCAAGCGGAAAATTTATGAAAAATGGGGAAAGGAATGTTGATGGTAAAGCAGCTTATCGCAAATAAGATTAACGCACAAGCAAACCGTTTATAACTATAATGAGAAAATTTAAATTTATGTTTGAAAAAATAGATGAACACGCTAAAAATAAAATAAGCGGCAGCAATGACATAATTGATGTAGTAAGCCCCTTCGTTTTCTCGAAAGACATTGCCAGCATTTTGATTTTTAAAATAGAGAAATAAATAAATTCCAAATGAAATAGGAATTAAGGTTAGCCCTACTAAAAAGATAGGGTCTTTTTTTGTGGTGTTTTTTTTCGTTTCCATAAGTAAGTAGGTTTAACTGTTAAAAATTAGATTTATTATTGATTGAAATGATTTGATTGGTGTATTGATGTATAAGCAGTAGAGGGATGAGCCCAAAAGCTCCAAAACAACAATCTATAAGTTGCCAAAACAAAGGGATCTCTCTGTAATTACCGGCTATAAAAGCAAGAGGAAAAACCAGTAGACAAGCAATTATACCCACTTTTGTTACCCAAATATTCTGAACAGGATTAATATAAACACCTATAAAAAATAGACTGATAATAATATGAGAAAAAGCTAACCAATCTGTTCCATAAGCTAAGAAAGCATAGTTTTGATTAACATCATTTAATGCGATGTTCACTTGATTTATCCATTGGACAATAAGTCTTGAAGAAGTTACGGTGTTAAAATAATCTGCCAAAAAAATAATCTCCGTTTGCAACGGAAAAGCAGTAATTCCGCTCAACACTAATAAGAGAATAAAAAGCAGTGTAATTCTTTTTATCTTTTTTGTGAGGATATGGGTTATTTGTGTTTTCATGGAAATTTATTTAATTATTTAACTTCCACTAAAAGGTGTTCCGAAAACTCCTACGGCAAGCTCTGCCCAAATAAGAAAAAGCATAAACAATACAACAATACATAAAGTAATTCGGTAGGTTGAATTTTTCACACTTCGTATTACCAGTTCGCATATTAAACCCGTGCTAAGCAGCAAAATACCCATAACCATAAAGTCGGAGAGGCTCCAATTTACTTCATCTGTAAATTGCATTGCTATTAGCGGAATCATTAATAAAATTGGGACAGCTACAATAATGCTGATTAATCTTTTGTTTTTTGTTTTCATTTTTTTTGTGTTTTTAAAAGTACTTTGAAATTCAAAGTCTAGTTATAAAAAAAATTAATTATGTTGGTTTAGTAGATTTTCTAACGCAGTTAAATGATCCTGAAAAGCTTTTTTACCTAACGCTGTTGCAGCAAAAGATGTCTTTGGTTTTTTACCTACAAATTCTTTCATCACTTTTATGTATTCGTTTTTTTCTAACCCGGCAATATGGCTGGCTAAATTCCCATCGGTTACGTTTAACAATTCTTTCAATGAATTAAAATCTATTTCATCATTTACCATTAAAACGGACATAATTCCCAATCGTACCCTGCTTTCAAATATTTTATTTAACCCCTCAATCATAGCTTTATTTATTATGCGTTTTGGGGTTTATTATTGTATTTAAAATGCATTAATCCTCCATAAATGATGTGTAACACACCAAAACCAATTGCCCAAAATAATAAGCCTTTGCCTATAAATACAGCACTTAATAAACCTAAAATAATTTCCAACACCCCTAAGTATTTTATTTCTCCTAAGGTATATTTTCCACAGTTAAATAACGCCAACCCATAAAAAAGCAGTGTTGCTGGAGCTAGTAAATAAAATAGGCCATGATACATTAATATTAAACAGAAAATACCTCCTGCAATCAGTGGTACAATTAAGTTTAGTAGTAATAGTTTGCTGTTTTTACCCCAAATATGCTGACCATTTTTCTTAGATTCTCTCATAGTAAGTAAAATTCCGAAAGTAATGGAGATTATCAACACACTTATGGCAATTACAAAAAGTTCTAGGGCTAATTTTTCCATTAGATTTTCCGAAAGATACATTTCTAATCTCGTTTTGGTATAGGTATTATTCAGATAATGCTCTATTCTTAAGTCGGCAAGAAAAGCTCCTACTAATGCTGTAATTCCGGCTATAACACCAGATAAACCACTTAATGAAATAAACTTGGTAGATTTCTCCATCAAATCTTTTATACCCGAGAGCGCTTCTAAATGTTGTTTTGAATTTTCCATATTAAAAAGTACTTTGAATTGCAAAGTAAATAAATATATTTTTAATAGAACAAATTTTTTTGAGATTTTTTTGAACAGGTAGGAAAATAAAGAGGTTGGTGTGTTTAATAATGTAAAAAAAGTAGAAATCAAGAAGAATTTAGTTTTCTTTCTTAAATTCAATTTCATCTTTTACGATGTAACAGTTGGGATAGTCAGAACTAATTTCTTTTTGGAATTTTATGGCTTCTAATTTGGTTTTAAAATCGCCAACACGTACCTTAAAATATGGTTGTTGGTAAATTTCATAAGCCGGAACTTCTCTATATTTTTGAATAAAAGCAGCTCTAATTTTACGTGCAGGAGCACTACTACTTTCTGAGGCTAATTGAATTCTATAGCCATAAAGTTTGTAAGCTGCTTTATACGTTTCGTTAATATTTTCAATGGCTTTATCTATAACAATAGTGACTTTTTTAGCGTTTGCGGTATCAGTTGTAGTTGTATCTTGTCCGAAAACAGTAATGCTTACAATAACACATAAAAAGAAGGTTAAAAAATTTTTTAAAAGCATAAAAAAAAGTTATAAAATCTGGTTCGCATAAATCAGTCCAAAACTACATAATTTTTAAAATATATGGAATAAAGAAGATATGTTAAACATTGTTAATTGATGTGCATGCTGTTACCGCTTTTTGCGAGCAATTTCTGCTATATGACAGAAATCATAAGTCAACACTTTCTTATTTAGAATTATTCTAAATTGATATTTAAAAGGATATTTTAATCGAAAAATATTACTAAAAACTCATGTATTCTTATACATTTGTCAATCATTTTATGTTTAGTTTAAAGAAACAACTGTAACAGTTTTATTATGAATAAGATAACAAGAATCAATTCGAGAGGTACACTTTTAAAACTTGCGTTAATTTATTTTTCATTTTTGTTTGTTCAGGTAAATTTATCTGCACAAGATGGTGAGAAATTATTTAAAACAACTTGTACTGCATGTCACAAGCTAACTTCAGATAGGTTAGTTGGTCCTGGTTTGGCGGGAGTAACTGAGAAGCGTTCGAAAGAATGGTTGATGGGCTTCATTAAGAATTCTCAGGAAATGATTGCTAATGGAGATAAAGATGCAATTGCCATTTTCGAAGAGTATAATAAAGTACCAATGCCTGCACATCCTTTTTCAGATGAAGAGTTAGCAGCTATTATAGATTACATAGCAAATCCTGAAGCTTCTTCTGCAAAGAAAGAAGAACCAAAAGAAGCTGCTACTGCTGATGCAGGTGCTGAGGTTGATCCATTAGTTTTAGAAGGACAAAAATTATTTAAAAATAATTGTAAAGCTTGTCACAGTATAGGAACAGATAAAGTTGTTGGTCCGGGGTTAAAAGGTATTTCTGATAAAAGATCGCACGAATGGTTAGTGAAATGGATTCAAAACTCTGCTGAACTAATTGCTTCAGGAGATCCGGATGCTAATGCTATTTTTGAAGAATATAATAAGGTACCGATGCCGGCTCAACCGGTTTCTGAAGAAGATATTAAAGCTATATTAGCGTATATTGCTAATCCTCCGGTAGATAAAAAAGCACCATCAGATACTCCTGTTGTAACAACAACAGAGGAAGATTCTCCTTGGGTTACCATTATAGTGTTAGGAGTAATTTGCGTATCTTTATTTATTGTTATCTTGATGTTGAATAAGTCGAGAGTAATGGTAGCTAAAGCCAATGCAGAAAAAGCAGGTGTAGCATATAAAGGACCTGTTTCTTTAGTGGCAGCGTTTAAACATACATTAAGTAATAACAAAGGGTATGTTGCCGCAGTGGTTGTTATACTTGTTTTTGCAGGATTAGTTAACCTAATGGGAAGTGCTGCAACCATTGGTGTTCATCAAGGATATAAGCCTGAGCAACCAATTAAATTCTCTCATAAAATTCACGCTGGAGATGATAAAATAGATTGTAACTACTGTCACTCTAGCGCTAGACATAGTAAAACTTCAGGAATACCTTCATTAAACGTATGTATGAACTGCCACACTTATATTAATGGTGGAGATAAAACTTTCCTTTACAATGGAGAGGAATATCCAATGGCTGAAGAAATCAAAAAAATCTATAAGCATTTAGATTATGACCCTAAAACAGGAAAATATGGAGATAATCCTACACCTGTTAAATGGATAAAAGTTCACAACTTACCAGATCACGTATTCTTTAGTCACCAACAACACGTAACTGTTGGAAACCAACAATGTCAAACTTGTCACGGGCCAGTTGAAGAAATGGATGTGGTAGGTCAACATTCTAAATTAACTATGGGATGGTGTATCGAGTGTCATAAAAGCACAGGAGTTTCTACAAAAGACAATGGTTATTATGATGAAATGCATAAAAGAATGCCGGAAGAGTTTAGAAACAAAGTGCTAGAAGATGGTAAACTAACGGTTGATGAAATTGGTGGAATGGAGTGTGCTAAATGTCACTACTAATCAATAATAAATAAGATTCTTTTAATAGATATATAAAGTAAGACTTACAATTAACATAAATATGGCTAATTCAAAAAAATACTGGAAAGGTTTAGAACAACTAAATAATGACCCTAAATTTTTGGAGTCTGTGAACAATGAATTTCCTGAGGAGTTACCGATAGACAAGTTTTTAGGTGACAACGAAACATTGGAAAATTCATCTACATCACGTAGAGACTTCTTAAAATATCTTGGTTTTGGTGTTGCAGCAGCTTCATTAGCGGCTTGCGAAACTCCGGTTACTAAGGCTATTCCTTATATTACTAAACCGGA
This sequence comes from Flavobacteriales bacterium BRH_c54, assembly GCA_000961845.1. Lineage (GTDB taxonomy): Bacteria > Bacteroidota > Bacteroidia > Flavobacteriales_E > Vicingaceae > BRH-c54. The sequence continues at coordinate 63,368 of LADZ01000018.1, read as the reverse complement.
AGAAATTACTCCTGGTAAAGCAAATTATTATGCTTCTACTTATTCTGATGGTAATGATTTTGCTCCAATTTTGGTTAAAACCAGAGAAGGAAGACCTATTCATGTAACAGGTAACAAAGAATCTAAGCTTACTAAAGGAGCAATTAATGCAAGAATTGCAGGTGCTGTACTTTCATTATATGATAATAACAGGTACCAAAACCCAATGATGGGCGGAAATGCTACTGATTGGAAAACTATTGATGCTGCTATTAAAAAAGACTTAACAGCTGCTAAAAATGTAAGAGTTTTAACTGCAAGTTTAATAAGTCCATCAACAAGAAAAGCGATTGAAAGTTTAGGGACAACAGCTTCAATTGAAGAAGGGGCAGCAACTAATAAATTAAATATTGTTCAATTAGATGAAATTTCTTACTCAGGAATGTTAGATGCTAATATGGCATCATTTGGCGTTAGAGCAATCCCAACTTATAATTTCGCTAAAGCAAAAACTATTGTTAGTGTTGGAGCAGATTTTATGGGCAACTGGCTAGATACTCCTATGTATTTGAATGATTATGCTCAAACACGTAAGCCGGATAATGATTGGATGTCGAAACATTTCCAATTTGAGGCGAACATGTCGCTTTCAGGAACAAATGCAGATGTAAGAGTTCCTGTAAAACCATCTGAATATGCTGCTATTTTAGCCAACATATACAAACAATTAGGAGGAAGTATTGATGCTCCTAAAACTAATTATGATGCACAAATTGCTAATGCAATTAAATCTTTAAAAGCTGCTAAAGGCGCTTCTATTGTTGTTGCAGGAAATAATGATAAAGACACGCAATTAATCGTTAATGGTATCAACCAAATTTTAGGAAATTATGGGAATACTATTGATGTGAATACGATATCTAAAACTAAAGCCGGAGACGATGCTAAAGTAGAAGCATTAATCGCTGAAATGAATGAAGGTAAAGTGGACGTTTTAGCTATTTATGGTGTTGACCCTGTTTTCAGTTTAGGAGAGAAATTTAAAGTAGCTTTAGGAAAAGTTAAATCAACTATTTCTTTTGCAACAAAAGCAAACGAAACGTCTAAAGCTTGTAAATATGTTTGTCCGGATAATCACGCATTCGAATCATGGAATGATTACAATCCGGTAAGCAATTATTACACGATACAACAACCAACTATTTCTCCTTTATTTAATACTCGTCAAGCACAAGAGAGTTGTTTAGTTTGGGCAGGGAAAGAAGATACAAGTTATTATAATTTTATTAGAGAAACATGGAAAAATACATTTGCTAGCGAATTAATATTAACGCCATTTAATGATTTCTGGAACAAAGTTGTTCATGATGGAGAGATTAAAATGAATGTTGAAACTGGTGTTGCTTCATTTAATGGTGAAGCATTAGCAGGAATAAAAGTTAGCAACAAACCATTTGCCGGAGATTTTGAATTAGAAATTACTCAAAATGCAGCAGTTGGTGCAGGAGCAGGAGCAGATAACCCATGGTTACAAGAAACTCCGGATCCGATAACTAAAATTACTTGGGACAACTATGTAACTATGAATCCTGCAGAAATGAAGGAAAGAGGTTACAATACTCAATTAGGTCAGGAATCACCAGCAAACATGATTAGTGTTACTGCAAATGGTGTTACTGTAGAAAATATGCCGGTTGTTGCTCAACCAGGTCAGGCAAGAGGAACTATTGGTATTGCTGTAGGTTACGGAAAAGTTGTTGGAAACATGTCTGAACCAACAGGTAAAAACGCATATCCTTTAGTTGGACGTTCTGCTACAGGAGCTGCTTACTACGTAGGAGCTACCATCGCAGAAGTTAGCGGAACTTACCCTATTGCAGCTACTCAAACGCATCAAACAGTTATGGGTAGAGACTCTGTAGTTAGAGAAACTACTTTGGCAACTTACAAACAAGGAAATAAAGACGCTTATAACCCGGAACATAAATTAGTAACGCACGAGAAAGGTGAATTTATTAAGAAAAACATCAAAGAGTTTGATTTATGGAAAGAACATCCGGTAGAAAATATTGGACACAGATGGGGAATGTCTATTGACATGAATACTTGTATTGGATGTAGTGCTTGTGTAACAGCATGTATTTCTGAAAATAATGTTCCTGTTGTAGGTAAAGATGAAGTAAGACGAGGAAGAGAAATGCACTGGATGCGTATCGATAGATATTATAGTACTGATGCAGATATTGAAGACAAATCAATTGCTGGATATAGAAAAATGGAAGATCCTGCTGACAACCCACAAGTTGTTCACCAGCCAATGATGTGTCAGCACTGTAACCACGCAGGTTGCGAAACAGTTTGTCCTGTTGCAGCAACAACACATAGTAATGAAGGATTGAACATGATGGCTTACAACAGATGTATTGGTACAAGATATTGTGCTAACAACTGTGCTTATAAAGTAAGAAGATTCAACTGGTTTAACTATATCGCTTACGATAAGTTTACTGAAGTTAATCCAGCTCAAGATGATTTAGGAAGAATGGTATTAAATCCAGATGTAGTTGTTAGAGCAAGAGGGGTAATGGAAAAATGTAGCATGTGTGTTCAAAGAATTCAAGCTGGAAAATTAGATGCTAAAAAAGCAAGTACAAAAGTTCAAGATGGAGCCATTCAAACAGCATGTTCTGGTGCTTGTCCTACAAATGCCATTACTTTTGGTGATTTGAATGATACAGAAAGCAAAATTAATGGAGATATGAACCATGATAGAGCTTACAGAGTAATAGAAGAAGTTGGTCAACAACCTAACGTATATTACTTGACAAAAGTTAGAAATTTAGAAAACAACGAAGCTTAAAAAAGTATAAAAAATGCATAAAGAAGCCGCAATTAGAGAACCGTTAATATTAGGAGACGATGTAAATTACTCAAAGATCTCCGATGATGTATTAGCAACTATCGAAGGAAAAACAACTAAAGGTTGGAAAATATTAATGACCATAGCCGCTATAGTTGGTCTTTGGGGTGTAGGAAATATCCTTTACCTTATAGGAACAGGTATCGGAACATGGGGATTGAATAAAACTGTTGGTTGGGCATGGGATATCACCAACTTCGTTTGGTGGGTTGGTATTGGTCACGCAGGAACATTAATTTCTGCCGTTTTATTGTTATTCCGTCAGAAATGGAGAATGGCAATTAACAGACCAGCAGAAGCAATGACCATCTTTGCCGTATTTATGGCAGGATTGTTCCCAATGATACACATGGGTAGAATTTGGATGGCTTACTGGGTATTACCTTTGCCAAATGAGTTCGGACCAATGTGGGTAAACTTTAACTCTCCTCTTTTATGGGATGTATTTGCAATTTCAACTTATCTTTCTGTATCATTAGTATTTTGGTATATTGGGTTAATACCTGATTTTGCAACCATTAGAGATAGAGCAAAATCTCCAGTTCCAAAATTAATGTATAGCTTATTAAGCTTCGGTTGGACAGGAAACGCTAAAGCTTGGCAACGTTTTGAAGAAGTCTCTTTAGTATTAGCTGGTTTAGCAACTCCACTTGTATTCTCGGTTCACTCTATTGTATCTATGGATTTTGCCACTTCGGTAATTCCGGGTTGGCATACCACTATCTTCCCTCCATATTTCGTTGCAGGAGCGGTATTCTCTGGTTTCGCAATGGTACAAACATTAATGATTATTGTGAGAAAAGTAATGCACTTAGAAAAATATGTAACGATTAAACATATTGAGTACATGAATATCATTATTATCGTAACAGGTTCTATAGTTGGTGTTGCTTACTTAACAGAGTTATTTATTTCTTGGTATTCAGGTGTTGAATACGAATCTTATGCGTTCATTAACAGATTTTCAGGTCCTTATGCTTGGGCTTACTGGTGTATGATGACATGTAATGTAATCTCTCCTCACTTATTTTGGTGGAAAAAATTAAGAACCAATTTAGCATTTACTTTTATAATGTCTATTGTAGTAAATATAGGAATGTGGTTCGAAAGGTTTGTAATTATTGTAACTTCAGTTCACAGAGATTACTTACCATCAAGTTGGTCTATGTTCTATCCAACTTGGGTTGATATAGGGGTTTTTATTGGAACGTTAGGCTTATTTAGTGTATTCTATTTATTATTCCTAAGATATTTTCCTGTATTAGCACTTAATGAATTGAAAACAATTTTAAAATCTTCAGGAGAGAAATACAAAAACATGTCTGATGAAGACTTTAAAAAATTACACCCAGTAAAAAAATAATTATATCGTTAGAAACTTTTAGTTATGTCAGATAAAAAACTATACGCAATTTATGATGATGATTATGTACTTTTAGAAAGTGCAAAACATCTAGTTTCAAAAGGAATTCACATTAGAGATGTATTTTCTCCTTTTCCTATTCATGGAATAGATCCTGTTATTGGGTTAAAAAGAACTCGTATTGCAATTACTGCATTCATTTATGGAATGATAGGTGTTTCCCTTGCACTAACAGGAATGTGGTATTTTATGGTGCAGGATTGGCCAATGAATATAGGTGGTAAACCTAACTTTTCATTAATTGATAATATTCCGGCATTTGTTCCGGTAACATTTGAATTTGGAGTATTATGTGCTGCACACGGTATGTCTTTCACTTACTTATTAAGAAACTGGACTTTACCGGGTTTTAAAGCCAGAAATCCTTATCCAAGTACAACTGACAACAGATTTGTGATGGAAATTCATCCAAGTGATAGTGGAATGACGGCTGAAGAAATTAAAGCAGCTCTTAATGAAACTTATGTGCTTCAGATTGACGAAAAATAAAACGATTAATTTAGAGATTATAAAAAATATAAACATGAAAAACTACCTGAACAATAGCATAAAAATAATTGGAATGGTTGCTATTATTTCTCTTTTTTCTTGTAAAGAAGAAAATGGTTTAGCACCTGAATATATGCCAGATATGTATCGTTCTCCTTCTATAGAAACTTATGTAGATTATGGTGAATTAAGAGGTAAACAAGGTGATGATTCTTTGAGAAATACACTTACAGCAAGAAAACCTGTTGAAGGAACCATACATAGAGGTTTTACTCCTTATCCTTACGAAAATTCTATTGAAGGCTATAACCAAGCAGGAGAGTTCTTAAAGAGTCCTTTTGATTATACAGAACAATCTGTAGCTAAAGGAAAAGAATTGTACGGAATGTTTTGTGTTCATTGTCATGGAGGAGCCGGACAAGGAGATGGTTCATTAGTAGAAAGAGAAGTTTTTCCTCCACTACCGATTAAATTTACTGAGAGTTTAGAATTACCAGAAGGTAAAATGTTCCACACCATTACTTTCGGAAAAGGATTAATGGGATCTCATGCTTCTCAGTTAACTCAAGAAGAAAGATGGCAATTAATTCATTACATTAGAGTAGGTTTTATGAAAAAACCATTAACAGCAGATATGGGACAAACCGCTGTTAGTGCTGATACAAATGCTGTAGTACAATAAAATTTAAAAGAAGATTACACTAAAAACATTTTAACAAATGGAATATACAATATCAAAAAACGCGAAACTAACTACTATTATTCTTATTGTAGTTGGTCTGCTAGCTTTAATTGTTGGTTTAACTACTGATCATGGTCACCATGTTTCTCAAAGATTTTGGGCTAACTTATTAGTAAATGGATATTTCTATTTTACTATTTCATTAGCAGCATTGTTCTTTTTAGCCTTACAATATGTTTCAGAAATGGCTTGGGGAGTAACTACACATAGAGTTTTTCAGGCGATAATGAGTTTTATGCCAATTGGAGCAGTAGTTTTGTTAGCAGTATTTATTGCAGGAGCAGCTCACATGCACCATTTATATCACTGGATGGATCCAGAAGTTCATAATCCGGAAAGTAGTCATTATGATGAATTAATTGCGAATAAAGGTGCTTATTTAAATATTCCTTTTTTCTTTATTAGATCATTAATATACATTGGTGTTTGGATGTTTTTTGCTTATTGGTTCAGAAAAAAATCTATGGAAGAAGATCAATTAAACCTAGCTGCCGGAGATGTTTCTCCAATTTACAAAAGAAGTATTTTTATGGGAGTATTGTTTATTTTCTTCTTTGCTTATACTTCTTCTTCTTCAGCATGGGACTGGTTAATGAGTATTGATACTCACTGGTTCAGTACATTATTTGGGTGGTATGCATTCTCAGGAATGTGGGTATCATGTATGATTTTCGCTGTGGTATTAGTGTTGTACCTTAAAGGTAAAGGTTTCTTAAAAGAAGTAAACGATAGCCATATTCACGATTTAGGTAAATGGATGTTTGCTATTAGTTGTTTATGGTCTTACTTATGGTTCTCTCAGTTTATGTTAATTTGGTATTCTGATATACCGGAAGAGGTAACTTATTACTTATTTAGATTTGAGCATTATAAATTATTATATGTAGGAACTTTCTTTGTAAACTTCTTATTACCATTCTTTGTATTAATGTCAAGAGATGCAAAAAGAAACGCTGTGTTCTTATTGCCTATCGCTTTAATCATTTTTATCGGACACTGGTTAGATGTTTTAACTATGGTGTTACCAGGAACTATGTTTGAAGAAGGTAAATTAGGAATGGTAGAAATAGGCATGTTCTTAATGTTTACAGGAATTTTCATTTTTGTAGTGTTAACATCACTTACTAAAGCATCATTGGTTACTAAAAACCACCCAATGCTTGACGAAAGTTTACATTTACATCACTAATTATAGATTGAATAATTTAGTTTTAAAAAGCACGCTATTTGGCGTGCTTTTTTTATTCTTATCATCATTGAGAGGCGTAGTGAAGTACCACGAAGTAGTATTAATACATTAATTTAAAATGAAATGGTATTGATAATCAATCTATATATTAATAATGATGTTATAGATAACAATAAAGTTTCTGTATGTTCTATTTAAAAATAAAACACAGCAAACTGTGTTGCAATTCCCAGTAGAAAGCCAGCATAAATTTGAGCCTGGGTATGAGCATTTAAAATTAATCGAGCAGTAGCTACTAAACCAAAGACAACCAATAGTGCTACAATAAAAATGCTTACATCAGTTTGCAATTTGGTGGCAACACACAAAAATGCTCCAAGTAATCCACCAACACCAACAGTATGGGCACTAATTTTCCATTTTATATTGATGATAAAAGTTAAAATAATAGCATAAGTAGCTCCTATAATAAAATTAAAAATAATTGGAATTACAGTAGTTTGTTTGAGTAAGTAAAGCGTGAAAATAAAAGATATAATAGTAATGATATAAGGAATAATTCGCTCTTTAGATGCATACATTTGCATGCTGGTAATAATTCCTCTATTACGAAGAAAAAGAATGGAAAGTAAAGGAATAATAAAAGTTACGAGTGCTACTAAAAGAACAGTAAATTGTTTTAGTTTAAAATGTACTGCGTAATTAATATAAGTATCTGTATTAAATAGTAGAAAAAGCCCAAGAGTGGGCATGAATAATGGATTAAAAAGAATGGAAATAATTTTTGCAGCTAACCTCATGTTCAGACTTAAATTTCTTTACGTAATCGGGCTACAGGAATATTTAATTGCTCTCGGTATTTGGCAATTGTTCTCCTAGCAATGTTGTAACCTTTATCGTTAAGTAATTTAGAAAGTTTTTCGTCTGTTAATGGTTTGCGTTTGTCTTCATCTTCCACGGCATTTTGCAAAATCTTCTTTACTTCTCTGCTTGAAACTTCTTCGCCACTATCTGTACTTAGTGATTCTGAAAAGAAGGTTTTTAAAAGAAAAGTTCCGTAAGGCGTTTGAATGTATTTGCTGTTTACCACACGAGAAACTGTTGATATATCCATATCAATTTCTTCGGCAATATCTTTTAAAATCATGGGTACTATCAGCGTTTCATCTCCTTCTAAAAAATATTTTTTTTGTCTTTCAACAATTGCATCTACGGTTAACATAAGTGTGTGCTGACGTTGTCTTATGGCATCAATGAACCATTTGGCAGCATCTAACTTTTGTTTTACAAACATCAATGCATCTTTCTGCGATTTTGAAGGCTTTTCTTTTTGAGCTTTGTACCCTTCAATCATTTCTTTATAAGAACGACTAACTTTTAAATCAGGTGTATTTCTTCCGTTTAAAGTGATGTCTATTTCGCCATCATCAACAGTAAGAACAAAATCAGGAACAATATGTTGAGTAACTCTTAAACCATCATTAGAGGAGTTTCCTGGCTTCGGATTTAACTTTAGAATTTCTTCAATTACTAACCTTAAGTCATCTTCAGAAATACTAAGCTTTTCAATAATTTTTGAGTAATGTTTTTTAGAAAACTCATCAAAATAGTTAGTGATAATTTCTATCGCATTTTTAGAAATAAGGGTATGATGTTTTTTCTTGTTAAGCTGAATAAGTAAACATTCCTGAAGACTTCTTGCTCCAACACCTGCAGGATCTAAATGCTGAATAAGTTTTACTATCTTTTCAACGTGTTCTTTATCGGTAATGATATTTTGGGTAAACGCTAAATCATCAACTATGGCATTAATATCTCTGCGGAGATAACCGGCATCATCTAAACTACCAATAAGGTGTAGAGCAATGTTATGGTCATCATCATCCAAATTAAATAAATTAATTTGAGCCTCTAAGGTTTCCTGAAAAGTAGAACCAATGCTAATAGGTGTCTGCTTATCTTCATCATCTTTACTGTGATTGTTAGCAGTTAGCTTATAGCTTGGCGTATCGGAATCATCAACATAATCATCAAAATTAAACTCTTTTTCAGCTTCGCTTCGTTCTTTCTCTTCATAATCATCATGCTGAGTAAGTTCCATCTCTTCCTCTTCATCTTTCCCCTCATCTAAAGCAGGATTGTTTTCCATTTCCTCTTTAATTCTTTGTTCGAGTGCAACGGTAGGCAGTTGCAACAATTTCATTAACTGAATTTGTTGAGGCGATAGCTTTTGCTGTAGTTTAAAACTTAATGTTTGTTTTAGTGCCATTTATTATAAAGTTAAGCGTTAAGCTTCAATATTGTAGCGTAAGGCTAAATTAACAATATTCGTTAAAAGCAGCAGCTAAATTTTCAGCAATCATTTCTGCCGGTCTTCCTTCAATATGATGTCTTTCAATAAAATGAACTAATTTACCATTTTTAAACAATGCCATTGATGGCGATGAAGGAGGATAAGGCAACATGTGTTTTCTTGCTTGATTTACCGCTTCGGCATCAACACCTGCAAAAACAGTGGTGATTCTATCCGGACGTTTGTTGTTGGTAACTGCCATACGCGCAGCAGGACGAGCATTAGCTGCGGCACAACCACAAACAGAGTTGATTAAAACAAAAGTTGTTCCTTCGCTAGTGATGGCTTTATCAACAGCATCGGGAGTTAATAATTCTTCAAAACCTACTTCTGTAAGTTCGCTTTTCATTGGGGCTACTAATTCTGGTGGATACATATTTTTACGTTTTTTTATATGACTAAATAATTTCTACAAAAATACTCAATCTAAACATAAAAATTTTCCCAAAGAGTGGCTTTTATAAAAATTAACAGTTGGGTAAGGTTTTCTATTCCTCGTTCAGGAGGAATCTTGTTGGGACAAGAGATTAAAATCTTATTTATTGTTATAGTTCAGTAGAGGTAATTTGTTCAATAATGAGGGGTAAGCTTTCTTTCAAATAAATTAGCAGCAATTTCAAATTGCTATACTTTTCTTAATAGATTTTTGTCAAACCCTATTTTTACTATCTATAATGATAGTAAATGGCCCTTCGTTAACTAAAGCCACTTTCATATATGCACCAAACTCACCTGTTTTAAGTGGTCGTTGTAATAATGGAGTAAGTTCTTTTATAAAATTATTATATAAATCTATTGCTTTTGGAGGTTTGGCTGCCATAATAAAAGATGGTCGATTACCTTTTTTGGTGCTTGCCATAAGTGTAAATTGGCTGATAAGCAACACTTCTCCATTAATATCATTTACAGAAAGATTAGGAATGTTGTTTTTATCATCGAAAATTCTGAGTTGAGCAACTTTTTTAGTCAACCAAGTAATATCCTCTTCTTGGTCGTTTTCTTCTACGCCTAATAAAATTAGTAAGCCTTTTCCTATCGAAGTAGTTTTGTTTTCAATGCTTACCGATGCCTCACTTACACGTTGAATTACTGCTTTCATAAATATTAATACCCTTTTCCTCTATAGCTTTCACTTTCATTGTCATCATACATTGACAAGTAATTTTGATATCTGAAACTAGCTATTTCGTTGTTTTCTACTGCTTTTTTTACAGCACACTTCGGTTCGTTAATATGCTGACAATTATTAAACTGACACTCGGATAACAATGCTCTCATTTCAATAAAATAATGTGAAAGTTCTGTTTTGTCAAAATCTATTAATCCAAAAGCTTTAATACCTGGGGTATCTACCACATAACCACCAAAAGAAAGCTCGTGCATTTCGGCATAAGTGGTGGTGTGTTTTCCTAACTGATGCGCATCAGAAATAATAGAGGTTTTAAGTTGTAAAGAAGGTTCTATAAGATTAAGCAAAGAAGATTTTCCTACTCCCGAATGTCCTGAAACCAATGAAGTTTTATTTTTTAATTTAGCAATTAGTTGATCAATGTTTTTGTTGGCGGTTACAGAAATTGCCAAGCATTCGTAACCAATATTAGTATAGGTTTCCATTAAAAAATGGAGTTTCTCCATATCTTTTTCGGTATAAATATCGGTTTTATTAAAAACAATAGTGGTAGGAATATGGTAAGCTTCGGCAGTAATTAAAAACCGATCAATAAAACCTGTAGAAGTTTCCGGCTGAGCAATGGTAGCTATTAAAATAGCTTGATCAACATTGGCAGCAATAATATGAGCTTGCTTAGAGAGGTTAACCGATTTTCTAATAATGTAATTGGTTCGGGGTTTAATTTCAGAAATAACAGGGTCTGTAGCAGTATCGCTAACAATAACTTTATCGCCAACCGCTACCGGATTAGTAGTTTTAATATCCATCATTCTAAAGCTGCCTTTAATTCTTACCGCCAAGGTCTCACCATTATTCATGCGAACATGATACAAGTTGCCTGTAGATTTTATTACGATTCCTTCTTCCAAATTTATTGAGAATGTTAAAAAAACCAAAAGTAATGAAATCGTAAATGTTCTAAAGCAAAATTCATTACTTTCGTGCTTTGAATGCCGTAAAAACAATTTTTTTTAATTTTACGAGCATCCTCAAAAAATTAGTTTTTCACAGAAAAACATTTTTCGGGACTTATAAACTCATAACCTTTAAAATAAAAAATGTCAGTTATAGTTAATAATGTAACCAAAATTTATGGAAAGCAAAAGGCATTAGACGATGTTTCTTTTGTTGTAGAACCTGGTCATATTGTTGGGTTTTTAGGGCCAAATGGAGCCGGAAAATCAACCATGATGAAAATCATTACTTGTTTTATTCCTCAAACATCAGGTAGTGTTTCTGTATGTGGTTATGATGTAATTGAACATCCTATTGATGTAAAAAAACAAGTAGGTTATTTGCCGGAGCATAACCCACTTTATTTAGACATGTATGTAAAAGAATATTTACATTTTGTTGGTGGCGTGCATCATGTCCCTAATCTAACTGAAAGAGTAAAAGAAATGATTGATATGGTGGGATTGGAAATTGAGCAAAATAAAAAAATTGGAGCCTTATCTAAAGGGTACAGACAAAGAGTAGGGTTGGCTCAAGCCATGATACACGACCCAAAAGTGTTGATTTTAGATGAACCAACAACAGGATTAGATCCTAATCAGTTAGAGGAAATTAGAAGCTTAATAAAAGCTATAGGAAAAGAAAAAACCATTATGCTTTCTACGCATATTATGCAAGAGGTAGAAGCTATTTGCGATAAAACCATTATTATCAACCAAGGAAAAATTGTGGCTAATGAAACCACTGCAGGACTGAAGTTAAATAAAGAAAATAAAATTGTATTAACCGTTGAGTTTGACAAAACAACCAGAGAGGGTTTGCTGTTAAAAATTAACGGTGTTTTAAAAGTAAAGAAAAATCCGGCAAACAATTCTTGGTTGTTTGAAATAGCTAATGATAGTGTAAGAAACGCCATTTTTCAATTTGCTGTAGAGCACGAAATGGTGGTGTTAACACTTCAGAAAGAAAATGAAAGTTTAGAAAGTATTTTTAAGAAATTGACTTCAAACAAAAAATAAACTAAAAAGTAGTTTAGTTTGTAAAAAAAATCTACTTTTGACCTCGTTATTGTGGAATGATTTGGCTGCTTGCAACCACATGAAAAAATGCTAAAAAGTGTACTTTTCACATTGCTACCAGCCTGCATTTCTTTTTTTATTAACTTGTTAAAATAAAATTAAATGTCTTATTTATTTACATCCGAATCTGTATCAGAAGGGCATCCGGACAAAGTAGCCGATCAAATTTCTGATGCTTTAATTGATCATTTTTTAGCTTTTGATCCTGACTCAAAAGTAGCTTGCGAAACCTTAGTAACAACGGGTCAAGTAGTGTTGGCAGGAGAAGTTAAATCTAATACTTATTTAGACGTACAAAAAATTGCTCGTGAAACTATTAATAGAATTGGTTACACGAAAAGCGAGTATATGTTTGAAGGAAATTCTTGTGGCGTTTTTTCGGCTATACATGAGCAATCGCCTGATATTAATCAAGGAGTAGAAAGAAAGAAAAAAGAAGAGCAAGGTGCCGGAGATCAAGGAATGATGTTTGGTTACGCAACAAAAGAGACAGATAATTATATGCCATTGGCATTAGAGATATCTCATTTGTTGTTGAAAGAATTGGCTGCTATCAGAAGAGAAGGTAAAAAAATGAAATACCTTCGTCCCGATTCAAAATCTCAGGTAACTATTGAGTACGATGATAACAATCAACCAGTAAGAATTGATGCTATTGTTGTTTCTACTCAGCATGATGATTTTGATACAGAAGCTAAAATGTTAAAGCAAATTAAAGATGATGTAATTAACATTTTAATTCCAAGAGTTAAAAAATTGCTTCCAAAACACATCCAAAAATTATTTAATGATAAAATTAAATACCATGTAAACCCAACAGGAATATTTGTAATTGGTGGACCACATGGAGATACTGGTTTAACAGGCAGAAAAATTATTGTTGATACTTATGGTGGTAAAGGAGCTCACGGTGGTGGAGCATTCTCAGGAAAGGACCCTAGTAAAGTAGATCGTTCTGCAGCTTATGCTACCAGACATATCGCTAAAAATATGGTTGCAGCAGGTTTGTGTGATGAAGCGTTGGTACAAGTAGCTTATGCTATTGGAGTTGCTCAGCCTGTAGGGTTGTTTGTTTCTACTTACGGAACTTCAAAAGTAGATATGAAAGATGGAGATATTGCAAAAAAATTAATGAAGTTATTTGATTTAAGACCTTATGCAATTGAAACCAGATTTAAATTAAGAACACCTATTTATTCTGAAACAGCAGCTTACGGACATATGGGAAGAACTCCTCAGGAAATCACCAAAGAGTTTACTAATGGTTCTGGAGAGAAGAAAAAAATTAAGGTGAAGTTATTCCCATGGGAAGAATTGGACTATGTAAGTAAAATAAAAAAAGAGTTTAAATTAAAATAAATAATTCACTAATAACGTTAATTCGATTGTCAGAACAAAAACTAAATAAACTTAACTCAATTAATTTGATGTTTAAATATTTTTTTTTGTAATTTGGCAGCTGATTTTAAAAAAATAATTAATTAAAGTAAGCAATAAACAAATCAAAATTATGAAACAATTATTTGCATTATTAACACTAACAGCAGTATTGAATTTTACAAATACTACTAATGTGTACGCTCTAGAAACAGAAACAGCAACAGAGCAAACAGCAGAAGATTCAGCAACTCAAGCAAAAGCTGAAGCGGATGCTAAAGCAAAAGCGGAGGCAGATGCCAAAGCAAAAGCAGAAAAAGAAGCTCAAGCAGCAGCAGATGCAACAACACCAGACGTTGTTGAAGAAGACTTGTCTTTTACTCAAATAATCAAACAAAAATTTATTGAAGGTGGTCCCGGATTTATGGGAATCGTTTTAGTATGTCTTATTTTAGGTTTGGCAATTGTTATTGAAAGAATTGTTTACTTAAACATGGCAACAACTAATACTGATAAACTATTAAAAAACATCGAAGATTCATTAAATGCAGGTGGTGTTGAAGCAGCTAAAGAAGTTTGTAGAAATACAAAAGGACCTGTTGCTAGTATTTTCTACCAAGGGTTAGATAGAAGTCACGAAGGAATTGACATGGTGGAGAAATCAGTTGTTTCTTACGGTGGAGTTCAAATGGGCTTATTAGAAAAAGGAATCTCTTGGATATCATTATTTATTGCTTTGGCTCCGATGCTTGGTTTCATGGGTACAGTAATTGGTATGATTGGAGCATTTGATGCAATTGCCGCTGCAGGTGATATTTCTCCTGCTGTTGTTGCTGATGGTATTAAAGTAGCCCTTTTAACAACTGTATTTGGTTTGATAGTAGCAATTATCCTACAAATATTTTACAATTACATCGTTGCAAAAGTGGATAACTTAGTAAACGATATGGAAAATGCTTCTATTTCATTAATAGATTTATTAGTGAAGCACCAACTATCTAAAAAATAATAAATAAAATAAAATATTATGAATAACAAATTATTCAGTATCATATTATATGTATTGTTAGGACTTTCAGCAGTTTTAAGTATTCTTTTCTTTGCGGATGTTATATCTGAAGGAATGCTGATTAACTGGTGCTATATATTATTAGGAATAGCTACGCTTACAGCAATAGTTTTTCCAATTATGACGATGGCACAAAATCCTAAAAATGCAAAAAATGCTTTGATAGGTGTTGTTGGATTAGCAGTTGTTTTTGCGATTGGTTATTTTACAGCAAGCAATGAAGAAGTTTTTGATGCAAGTGCTAAGTTGTTAGCAGACGCTTCAACTTCTCAATTATCTGAAGCTGGTTTAAATGCGTTTTATATCTTAGGCGTAGGTGCTATTGGAGTAATAATTTTTTCAGAAGTATCTAAAATATTCAAATAAAAAATGGCTAAAAGAGAAATATCAGAAATTAATGCCGGCTCAATGGCGGATATTGCATTCCTGTTGTTGATATTCTTCTTGGTGACTACCACTATGGATACGGATACAGGATTGATTAGAAAATTGCCACCACCACCGGAAGATTTAACTGAGCCGCCACCACCAATTAAACAAAGAAATATTTTTGAAATATTGGTTAATGCGAATGATCAATTATTGGTTGAAGGGGAGTATATGCAAATAACAGAATTAAGAGAAAAAGCGAAGGAGTTTATTAAATCTGATGTGGGAAACCCTAATATGCCTGAGTTTAAAGAAGAACAAATTGATGGACTAGGTTTATATCCTGTTTCTAAGCAAATCATTTCATTACAAAACGATAATGGAACATCTTACGATATGTACATTAAAGTGCAAAATGAATTAGTAGCGGCTTATAATGAATTAAGAAATGAGTTCGCCCAGCAAAAATTCGGAAAAACTTACCAAGAACTTCTTCAACAAGCAGGAGCTTCTGAAGCAGTAGAACAACAATTAGACGCTGTTAAAAAAGTTTATCCACAAAGAATTTCTGAGGCAGAACCCAAAAAAGTAGGAGGGACCAACTAATGTCAAAATTTAGAAAAAAAGGTAAAAAAAGTCAGCCTGCTGTTAATACAGCTGCACTTCCTGATATTGTATTTATGTTACTTTTCTTCTTTATGGTAACCACTACCATGAGAGAAACTACGTTGAAAGTGGAAAATAAAATTCCATTTGCAACGGAAATAGAAAAGTTAGAAAGAAAATCATTGGTAAGTTACATTTATATTGGTAAACCAATTAAAGAACTTCAACCGGTTTTTGGTACAGCTCCAAGAATTCAGTTAAATGATGCTTTTAAAACTAAAGAAGATATTTTTCAGTTTGTAGAAATGGAAAGAGATGAAAGAGATGAAGCTGAAAGAAACTTAATTACATGGTCTTTAAAAGTCGATCAAAAAACAGAAATGGGTATTGTTACAGATGTAAAGCAAGAACTTAGAAAAGCCAATGCTTTAAAAATTAACTACTCAACTAAGAAAACAGACAAGATACTTAACTAATAGTGTTTTAAATAACATAAAAAGCTCAGTAAGCAATCAGCCTACTGAGCTTTTTTTATGGATACAGCTTAAAGTTGACTCAGGTTTTAAACAACTTCATTTAGAATAATGTATTTTTGTTGTTTATGCACAGCTATTTTTTATATCAACAGTCAGATACTTCTCAAACAAAAAAACAAGAGAAGAATGACAGCGTTGTGTTACCACAAACTGATACTTTTCCTATTGATTTAATGGAAGAAATTGATGAAGTATCTATAAAAGAAGTTGTAAAACCCAAAAAACCAAGATATACTAACATCCAACAGCAACCGTTAACCAATACATTAAGTGAGGATGCAGATTTTATTGCTGACACAACCAACTTTGGTTTAAATGCAAAAAAGCTCTATTCTTTACCGGTTAGAGAAGTTAATGAAAAAAGAGAATTGCCAAAAGATACTACAACAACTCAACAAGAGATAGTTTTTACACCTGAATATAGAACAGAATATGTGCACACTTGGCAAACCATTATTTTGCTTGGTTGTTTCGTATTAGTAGGGTTAGCAAAATCATTTAATAGTTTACGAGTAAAACTTATTATAAAGTCTCTTTTTACATCAAGTGGTGTGCAAGAAGCAATTAGAAGCGAAAAAATGTTTTTCAATCAGGCAAACTTACTGTTGCATGTGGTAGCCTTTTTTAGTCTTTCTTTATTCTTTTATGACTTTTTATTGTATAAAGATATATTCTATAGAGACACGTCATTTTTCTTTATGAAGGTAATTGCTGTAGTAGTTGTTTTATATGTTATAAAACAACTTTTAGGATTACTTATTAATAATGTTTTTGATTTTGACAACTTGAAAACAGCTTACGTTTACTTAACATCAATTCATACCATACTTATTGGAGTAATTTTACTTCCATTAATGACGTTGAACTATTATTCTTATCTGCAAGAAGTAGAAAATTATAAAATGTTGATGGCAACACTAGTTCTTTTTGTGTTCATTATCAATTTGTTAAGACTGTATTTTGTAGCGAGACAAAAAAATATTTCTATATTCCATATAATTTTGTACCTTTGCACCCTCGAAATTTTACCGTTAATCGTTGTTATTAGGTACTTTATCTTTTAAAAATGATTATTTAACTAAAAAAATGAGTTTATGTTGAAAGTGAAAAGTGTTTTAGTTTCTCAACCAAAACCTGAAAGCGATAAATCACCCTATTTTGATCTTGCCACAAATTGTAAAGTAAAAATTGACTTTAGGCCGTTTATCCATGTTGAAGGCGTATCAACAAAAGATTTTAGAAGTCAACGAATAAATTTTACTGATTTTAATGCTGTAATCTTTACAAGTAGAAATGCCGTAGATTATTTCTTTAAAACTGCTGAAGAAATAAGATATAATGTTCCGGAATCATTAAAATATTTTTGTATTTCTGAGGCAATTGCTTTTTATCTTCAAAAGTATATTGTTTATAGAAAAAGAAAAGTGTTTACCGGTAAACAAACATTTCAGGATTTAATTCCATTGTTAAAGAAAAACAAAGACAGTAAGTTTTTGTTACCTTGTTCAGATATTATTAGTCCGAACATAAAAGAGTTGTTAGAGAAAGATAACATTAACTACCAGTGTGTTGTTTTGTATAGAACTGTTTGTAGCGATTTAAGTGATTTAAGTGATGTTAATTATGATGTGTTGGCTTTCTTTAGCCCATCAGGAATTAAATCATTGTTTCAAAATTTTCCTAACTTCAAACAAAACGATACTAGAATAGCAGTTTTTGGTTCAACAACATCAAAAGCAGCAGAAGAAGCAGGATTGAGGATAGATATTTGTGCTCCGCAACCCGAAGCTCCATCAATGACTAAAGCATTAGAGTTGTACATAAAAGATGCTAATAAAAACGGAAAGAAATAGTTTTTATAAGATAAATAGAAAAGAGCCGAATAATTTATTCGGCTCTTTTTCTTTGTTATCAAGAAGTATATACAAACAATTTTGTAATTTCATACCTATAATTGATTTAGCGTGAATTTATATTCTAAAAAACAAAGATGGAAACTTTTATTAGTAGGAATTGCAACGCTAATTGTGTTGTCTTCCTTGTGGTACACCAATATTTTAGTTAGGCAAATTGCTCAAGAAGAACGAGAGAAAGTAAGGTTGTGGGCAGGAGCTATTCAAAATAAAGCCACGTTGGTACAGCTTACAGGAGAATTATTTGATAAAATTTCTAAAGAAGAAAGAAACAGAATTGAAATTTGGGCTGAAGCTACCAAACGAATTATTACCTCTACCAATCAAGACGCCACTAACTTTTATCTTCAAATTATTGGTAAAAATGAAACCATTCCGGTTATTGTAACAGATGAAGAAAATAAAATTATCAACTATAGAAATATAAAATTAACAGCAGGAATTGATACAGCAAGTTATTTAAATGCTCAGCTCGATTCCATGAAAAATACCAATGAACCCATAGATTTAAAAATTCATGTTACCCGAAATATTACTTGGAACCACAAATTATATTATCAAGATTCTGAAATTTTTACCGAATTAAAAATTGTTTTAGATGATTTAATAAAATCCTTTATTTCTGAAATTGTGGTGAACTCTGCTGCTGTTCCTGTAGTTTTTACTGACAGCACCCAAACTAATGTTATTGAATACGGTAATTTAGATAAAGATAAAATTAAGGATTCTACCTATTTGGCCAATACTATTGCAGAAATGCGAAGCCAAAACACACCTATTGCTATTTCTATCAATAATAACGAAACACAATATATTTTTTATAAAGATAGTGAACTATTAACCCAACTTAAATACTATCCTTTCTTTCAATTTGGCGTAATCGGTTTATTTATTTTAATTGCTTATTATTTATTCAGCACTTCCAGAAAAAGTGAACAAAACCAGGTTTGGGTTGGGCTGGCAAAAGAAACAGCTCATCAATTAGGCACACCACTTTCTTCATTAATGGCGTGGGTAGAATATTTAAAATTAAAAAATGTTGACCAAGCTACTATTGACGAACTTTCTAAAGATGTAAACAGGTTAGAAATTATTACCGAACGTTTTTCTAAAATAGGATCTATACCTAAATTAATTGATGAAAATGTTGGTGAAGTTTTAAGAAGCACAGCTGCCTATTTACAACCAAGAATCTCAAAAAATGTTATCATTAATTTTCATTTTTCTAAAGAAGAAAGAATTTTAGCCCCATTAAATACCTCATTGTTTAGTTGGGTAATAGAAAATTTAATTAAAAATGCAGTAGATGCTATGCAAGGCGGAGGAACTATTGATATTTTTATGATAGATCAAAAACAATTTGTGTATATAGATATTAGCGATACAGGTCATGGTATTCCAAAATCTAAACAAAAAACCATTTTTGAACCCGGTTTCACCACTAAAAAAAGAGGTTGGGGATTAGGGTTGTCGTTAACCAAACGTATTATTGAAAATTACCATAACGGTAAAATTTTCGTGAAACAATCTAGTGAAAATGGTACTATTTTTAGAATTGTTTTAAAAAAGTATTAAGCCTAAACTAATGGCAGGTATTTACATCCATATTCCTTTCTGTAAAAAAAAATGCAGCTATTGCGATTTTCATTTTTCTACTAGTTTTAAGCACAAATCAGCATTATTAGCTGCATTACAAAAAGAGATTCTTTTACAAAAAGGCCATTTCAAAACCGAGACCATAAACACCATCTATTTTGGAGGAGGAACACCTTCGGTGTTGACAGAAAAAGAATTAAATTTATTGCTAGAAGCTGTTTATAGGAATTACCAAGTAAATGAAAAAGTAGAGCTGACAATGGAATGTAATCCCGATGATATTACTTCTAAAAAAATAAACGAGTATAAAAAAAGTGGCGTAAACAGGTTAAGCATTGGGATACAATCTTTTTTTGATGACGATTTGCAGTTTTTTAATCGTGCCCACTATGCTAGTGAAGCAGAACAAAGTATTTTAAAAACGCAAGATGCCGGAATTGATAACATTACGATTGATTTAATTTATAATAGTCCGCTGTTAACATTAAAAAAATGGGAGCAAAACTTAGATAAATTTATCAGTTTAAATGTGCCACATCTTTCTGCTTATACCTTAACTGTAGAGCCTAAAACAGCCTTACATCATTTGGTAAAAACTAAGCAAACCAGTTTGCCAACAGATGATCAAGCTATTGAGCAATTTAAGTTGTTAATGGACAAAACCAAACAAGCTGGATTGATACATTATGAAGTATCTAACTTTGGTAAAGAAGGTTATTTTTCGCAACATAACAGTAATTATTGGAAAGGCGAAAATTATTTGGGAATTGGTCCTTCTGCACATTCGTTTATGAATAATAATACCTCTCAAAAAAGAAGTTGGAACGTTGCCAATAATACTAAGTACATAGACGCGATAAATCAAAACACACCTTATTTTGAAGAAGAACTTATAGACGAAACCACCGCTTTTAATGAATATATATTAACCCGATTACGAACCATTTGGGGGTTGGATTTGGAATATATTAAAAACACGTTTAACCCTGTTTTGCTTCATCATTTTGAAAAAGAGTTGGAAGCTTATAAAAATTCTGAATTGATAACGATTTCAAAAAATAAAGTAACTTTAACCACTAAAGGCATTTTTGTGGTCGATAAAATTACATCAGACTTATTTTATGTATAATTGCCACAAATGCACGAATTATAAGATTTAATTTTATTGTAATTATGATAACAACTATTACCCATCAAAACAAAAACTACAAAATAGATTTATCTCAACCCATTGATATTTCTTTACCTTTAAGTAATACACCTGAAAATATAACTGCTTGGTATGTTTCAAAACCGGAATTTACTCCTGTTATGGAAAATGGCTTTGTTGGCGATGTTAATTTAGGAGGAAATGTAAATTTTAGAAATATTTTTTTTAATCCGCACGGACATGGAACGCATACAGAGTGTGTTGGACATATAAGTAAAGAGCCTTATACTATTAATCAATGTTTGAAACAATTTTTCTTTTTTGCAGATTTGATAACTATTACACCTGAAAAAGTTGGTGATGATGCTGTAATTACTTTAGCCCAAATAAAACAACTATGGCAGCCAAAAGGCAGTGAAGCAATCATCATCAGGACACTTCCTAATAGTAATGACAAAAAATCTTTACAATACTCTAATACTAACCCTGCTTATATTGAAGCTGAAGTGGCTGCTTATTTAACACAAAACGGGATTAATCATTTATTAATTGATACGCCTTCTGTTGACAGAGAAAGTGATGATGGAAAATTAGCTGCTCACCACATTTTTTGGGAATACCCAAATAATACTCAAACCCACAGAACTATAACAGAATTGGTTTTCATAGATAATAATATTCCTGACGGAACTTATTTTTTAAATATACAAATTGCATCTTTTGAGAATGACGCTTCTCCAAGTAAACCAGTGCTTTATAAAATTTGGGAATAAATTTTAACTTTTCGTTAAAATAAGCTTGGATTTTTTTCGATATTTTTAACCTCACAAAATAACTCATATGAAGCTAGACGAAATAGATTTGAAGATTTTAAAAAAACTTCAGGAGAACGCGAAAATAACTAACTTACAACTCTCTAAAGAAATATCTTTATCGCCTGCCCCTACTTTAGAACGAGTAAAAAAATTGGAGGGAAAAGGATTTATTAAGAGTTATCATGCATTAGCAAGTGAGGAAAAACTTCAATTAGGCTTATGTGTTTTTATGCAAATTTCATTAATCAGGCAAAGAGACAATGCCATAAATAATTTTATTGAAAAGATTAATAAAATTGATGAAGTAATGGAATGTTACAATGTTACCGGACAGGCAGATTATCTATTGAAAATCTTAGTAAAAGATATTGCCGCTTTTGATGCATTGGTAAAAGATAAATTATCGCCTATAGAAGAAATTAGAAATATGCATTCCATGGTAGTAATTTCTAAAGATAAATATTCAACTGTTTTGCCTTTTCAATATTTAGATAAATAAAATTATTCTTCGGTATAAAGTCCTTTAGCTTTTTTTGCAGAAATAGTAATACCTTTAATAAAAGAAGAGCTAAACCCGTTATGTTCCATCTCGTTTAGTCCTGCGATGGTACACCCTTTAGGTGAAGTAACTTTATCAATTTCATCCTCAGGGTGCGATTGATTATGAATTAGCAGACTTGCTGCACCTTTAGCAGTTTGAGCAGCCATTTTTAAAGCTTCATCAGCATGAAAATCAATCTCATTTCCACCTTGGGATGCTGCTCTTATGGCTCTTAAGAAAAAAGCAATTCCACAAGCACATAATGCTGTCGCTGAAGTCATTTGTTCTTCATTTATAACTATAGTTTCTCCAACATGTTTAAAAATCGTATCAACTTTAGGAAGTTGGGTTTTCCATTGTTCGGTGGTAGCAATACAAGTCATAGATTCTCTGATGGCAATAGCAGTATTTGGCATTGCCCTAACTATTGGAGTATTTGTTCCAATAACATTTTCAATATCTTTAACTTTTATTCCGGTAACTACAGAAATTAAAAGGTGATTAGGAGTTAGTTCACCTTTAATCTCATTAAGCACTTTGTTTACTTTTTGAGGCAAAACTGCCAATACAATAATAGCTGCATTTTTTACTCCACCAATATTAGTGGTAGTAATAGCACAACCATTTTCTTCAAAATATTTAAGCGTATCAAGGTTTCTTTTTGTTAAGATAAAATCATTATAATCATAATGTTTACTCTCTATTAATCCTTTAACAAATGACAAGCCGAGGTTCCCGGCACCAATAACAGCTATTTTCTTTTCTAGTTGACTCATGAGGTAATTTTTCGACAAAGATAGTTGCTTAAAGGAGAAAGAAATTATTTTTTTATAAATATATCACTTATTTAATTGAATTTTAATAGTTTTATATTGAATGATACAAGTGTTAAAATATGTTTTTTAATTACTTTTCAGAAAGGTAAAATGATTAAAATTTGGAAAAGCTAAATTTAATTTCATTTCTTTGCAAGTCAAAATTTAAAATCACTATAAATGAATTAGTGATTTAAACCTTCTAATATGACAAAAAATTTAGTTATCGTTGAGTCACCTGCCAAAGCAAAAACTATTGAAAAATTTTTGGGGAAAGATTTTACTGTAAAATCTAGTTTTGGACACATTAGAGATTTACCGGGAAAAAACATATCCATTGATATAGAAAACAACTTTGAACCAAACTATGTTGTTCCTAGCGATAAGAAGAAAATAGTTGCAGAATTAAAAAAATTAGCAAAGGAGGCAGATGTTGTATGGCTAGCTTCCGATGAGGATCGTGAGGGAGAAGCCATTTCTTGGCATTTATTAGAAGCCTTAGGCTTAGATGAAAAAAAGACTAAACGTATTGTTTTTCATGAGATTACTAAATCGGCAATTACTAAAGCCATAGAAAATCCTAGAAAAATTAATACACACTTAGTTGATGCTCAACAAGCAAGAAGAGTCTTGGATAGATTAGTGGGTTATGAGTTGTCACCTGTATTGTGGAAAAAAGTTAGACCATCATTATCTGCTGGTAGAGTACAATCTGTAGCGGTAAGGTTAATTGTTGAAAGAGAAAGAGAAATAGATAACTTTACCTATGAATCTGCTTTTAGAGTAATCGCTTTATTTGAAACCAATGATAAAGCAACAATAAAAGCTGAACTTCCGCACAGATTTAAAACACAAAAAGAAGCAGAGAAGTTTTTAGAAATTTGTAATAATGCCGTTTTTACAGTTGAAGATTTAGAAACGAAACCTTCAAAAAGATCTCCGGCAGCACCTTTTACAACTTCAACATTACAACAAGAAGCAAGTAGGAAATTAGGTTTTTCAGTAGCTCAAACCATGTCGGTAGCTCAAAAATTATACGAATCTGGAAACATAACGTATATGAGAACGGATTCGGTAAATTTATCAAATGAAGCAATTGGAGCTGCAAAGAAAGAAATCACAGTTAGTTATGGCGAGGAGTTTTCTCAAGTAAGAAAATTTAGTACCAAATCTAAAGGTGCTCAAGAAGCTCACGAGGCTATCCGACCAACTTATATGAATAAACATTCGATTTCCGGTGATGCTGCTCAAGCAAGGTTGTATGATTTAATTTGGAAAAGAACCATTGCCTCTCAAATGAGCGATGCCAAACTTGAAAAAACTACTATTACTATAGGTATAAATACCTCAAAAGAAAAATTTGTAGCTAAAGGCGAAGTATTACTGTTCGAAGGTTTCTTAAAAGTTTATTTAGAATCTAGTGATGATGACCATCAGGAAGATGAAAAAGAAGGCATTTTACCACAAGTAAAGAAAGGAGAAGAGTTAAACCTAAACGAACTTACCGCTACAGAAAAATATAACAATCATCCACCAAGATACACCGAGGCTAGTTTGGTTAAAAAGTTAGAAGAATTAGGTATCGGACGACCTTCTACTTATGCTCCAACTATTTCAACTATCCAAAAAAGAGGATATATTGTTAGAGAAGATAGAGATGGTAGTCAGCGAAACTATGTATTGTTAACACTTAAATCAGGGAAAATTTCTGAAAAACAACTCAAAGAAAATTTTGGTTTTGAGAAGAAAAAAATGTTTCCAACAGATATAGGTATTGTTGTTACAGATTTCTTGGTTGAAAATTTCGGAAAAGTTTTAGACTATAATTTTACAGCAAGGGTTGAAGAACAGTTTGATGAAATTGCTGAAGGATTAAAAGAATGGAGCAAGATGATTGCTGAATTTTACAAGCCTTTTCACAATCAAATTACTGATACGCTTGAAAATGCCGAAAGAGCTAGTGGTGAAAGATTGTTAGGTACAGATCCAAAAACAAAAAAACCAGTTATTGCTCGTATTGGGAGATTCGGACCAATGATTCAGATAGGAAGTACAGAGGATGAAGAAAAACCTCAGTTTGCAAGTTTGCTTCCAGAACAAAATATTTCTAATATAACCTTAGAACAGGCATTGACATTATTTCAGTTTCCAAAAACCTTAGGAAATCATGAAGGTAAAGAAGTAGTGGTGTCTCAAGGCAAGTTTGGACCATATATTAAATTTGATGAAAAGTTCATTTCATTACCCAAAGGTGAAGAAATTACTGCTGTTAATCTTAATAGAGCTATTGAATTAATTAAGGAAAAACAACAGGCAGATGCTCCTATTGCAGAATATCAGGGGAAACCAGTTCAAAAAGGAGTAGGAAGATTTGGACCCTTTATTAAATGGAACAACATGTTTATCAATGTAAATAAGAAATATAATTTTGATAACTTGTCTCAAAGTGACATTAAAGAATTAATTGAGGATAAGCTACAAAAAGAAAAAGATAAATTTATTCATAATTGGGAAGATAAAGGTATTTCAGTTCAGAAAGCCCGTTGGGGAAGATTTAATATTGTGAAAGGAAAAACAAAAATTGAATTGCCAAAAGATACGGATGTAGAAAAAATGACTTTGGAAGATGTTGAAAAAATAATTGAAAAACAAAAACCGGCAAAAAAAACCAAAAAGAAAAAATAGGATTTTTACACTCATCATTGAATCAACACAAAACACTATATGGATTTTTTTGATTATTTTCAACCAATAGATTTATCTAAAGAAGTTTTTAACTTCGATTATAAAAGTAATCATTTTGCCAATAACTTACTTTATTATAGTGAAGAGAACCAAGAGTTATCTGATGTTGCTATAGCAATTATTGGAATTGAAGAAGAAAGAAATGCATCCAATAATGAAGGATGTGGTAAAGCTCCTGACTTTGTAAGAAAATTTTTATACCGACTTTCATTTAATGGAAAGAAAAAAATAGCAGATTTCGGGAATCTAAAAAATGGAGCTACAGTTGAAGATACTTATTTTGCACTAAGTAATATTCTGGAAGAGTTAATCAAAAAAAATATCTTACCTATTATTATAGGAGGCAGTCAGGATTTAACCTATGCTAATTTTTTAGCATATAAAAATTTAGAACAGTCCGTTAACTTAGTTGCTGTAGATGCTAAGTTAAATTTAGATGATGCTAACTATGCTATTAATGCTGACAACTATTTGGCAAAAATTATTCTTCACCAACCTAATTACTTATTTAACTTTAGCAATATTGGTTATCAAAGTTACTTTGTATCTACCGAAGAAATTGATTTAATTTCTAAACTTTATTTTGATGCTTATCGTTTAGGAGAAATTCAAAACAATATGGAAGAGGTGGAGCCTATAGTTAGAAATGCAGATATTGTTAGTTTTGATGTGTCCTCAATAAGACAGGCAGAAGCTCCGGGAAATAAAAATGCATCTCCTAATGGATTTTATGGAGAGCAAGCCTGCCAAATTGCAAGATATGCCGGTATTAGCGATAAACTCACATCTATTGGGTTTTATGAATTTAATCCTACTGTGGATTTTAATAATCAAACAGCTCATAGTGTTGCACAAATGATTTGGTATTTTATAGATGGCGTAAACAACAGAAAAAATGATTTTCCTATTGGTAGTCGAAAAGATTATACTAAATATGTAGTTTCGATGTTAGAAGGCGGAAACGACTTAATTTTTTATAAAAGTGACAAAAGTGATCGTTGGTGGATAGATGTTCCATATCCTTCCCATGAAAAAATTAAAAATGAAAGACATTTATTAATTCCCTGCACTTATAAAGACTATCAAGTTGCATGTAATAATGAGTTACCTGATATTTGGATTAGAACTTTTCAAAAATTAATTTAAGTAACCGGTCAAGCAATTAACAAGTTTTTCACGAGTTCTCAACAAGAAATTAACAAAATAAAGTTAAAAAAGTTTTTGCATGTTATTTTTTTTTATTTATCTTAGCCGACTAATTGAGAAAAATTATATTTATAATTGTAAAAAAATACCCTAATACTATGAAAAAAATATTACTTTCTGTGTCTTTTTTGTTCCTAGGAACTTTCTCTCTGATGGCTCAGCAAGACGCTCAGTTTACACAAAATATGTTTAATAAATTAAGTGTAAACCCTGGTTCTGCTGGTCATAATGGTGGTATATGTGGAACATTGTTTACTCGTCAGCAATGGACAGGTTTTGAAGGGAACCCTCAAACACATATGTTAAGTGCAGATGCTCGTATTAGCAAACATGGTGTTGGGCTTACTGTTTTTCAAGATCAATTAGGTATAGAAAAATCTTTAGTAGCTAAATTAGCTTATGCTTATCATTTAACTTTAGGTCCTGGAGAATTAGGTATAGGTATTGAAGCAGGTATGTTGAGCAAGTCTTTTAAAGATAATTTTATAGCTATTGACGATCCTTCATTAGACCCATCAATTCCTAATTCAGGCACTTCAGCAGCCACTTTTGATTTTGGTGCAGGTCTTTATTATTCTATCGCTAATAAGATGTATGTAGGTATTTCTACCTTACACATTCCACAAACTTCAGTAGAAGATGTGGCCGATCAAGGTGGAGTTGGAGCATTAAATTTTCAACAATCAAGACATTATTATATAATGGCTGGTTATGATTGGGATATTAATAACGATAAAAAATGGGTGTTAAAGCCATCTATACTTGCTAAAACAGATGCTGCTTCTACACAATTAGATGTAAACGTTTTAATGGAATACAATAAGATGTTATGGGGAGGCGTTACTTATAGAGTTGAAGACGCAATTGGATTGTTATTAGGTGTTGATATAGGAGAAGCAATAAATGAGCCTAGTATATCAGGATTAAAAGTTGGTGTTGCTTATGATTTAACAACATCTGCATTAGCTGATCACAGTAGTGGAAGTTTTGAAATTATGTTGAGATATTGTACAAGTATTTATAAACAACCAAAAAGAGAAGTTTATAGGTCTGTAAGATTTTTATAATTAATTGTAACATTTATTAGAATAACCCGTTTAAGCCAACTCGTTTAAATTTTAATAAGATAAGAATTAAGATTTTAAGACGTGATAATAAGTTGACCTATATAGTCAACAATAAAAAAGAAAGAAGGAGGTAACAATGAAAAAAATACTAATAATATTAGCATTAGTCATACTTTATTCATGTAATAAAGGTAATGGAGAGTTAATTGGCGTTCAAGGAAGGCAAGAATGGTATCAACCAGATCCTTTTGGAATGCTTTTTATCCCTATGGGAAGTTATAATATGGGACCATCAGATCAGGATGTTCCTTATGCTTTAACTGCACAATCAAAAACAGTTTCTGTACAAGCTTTTTACATTGATCAAACTGAGATATCTAATAATGAATATCGTCAGTTCGTGTATCATGTTAGAGATTCTATCGCTCGAAAAATATTAGGAGAAGAAATAGATGAAGAATATTATCTATTACTTATGAATGAGTGGGAAGAAGAGTATGATGTGCCTATTATTAACTGGTACGCTAAGTTAAAATATGGTGACCCTAAACAACCTGAAATTAGGGAAGCATTAGAGCCTATGTATTATAACATGGGGGAAAGATACATGGGAAGAAGACAGTTTGATACTAGAAAATTTAATTATACTTATTATTGGATAGATTATAGAAGAGCTGCTAAAAGATCAAGTAGAGATGCTTTAAATGGTCCAGAAGGAGCTAAACATGCATTTTCTATGGATAGATCTCAGTTTATCATGAGAGATGTGATAAATGTTTATCCTGACACTTTAGCATGGATTCATGATTTCACCTATTCATTTAATGAACCGATGACTCAAAACTATTTTTGGCATCCAGCTTATGATGATTATCCGGTTGTTGGTGTTTCTTGGAAACAAGCTACTGCATTTAGTATTTGGAGAACTCGTTTATTACATGCTTATTTAGCAGATATAGGAGGAACAGTTACAAATGATTTCCGTTTACCAACAGAATCTGAATGGGAATATGCTGCCCGTGGAGGATTAGATTTAAGTCCATATCCTTGGGGAGGTCCTTATATTAGAAATGCTAGAGGATGTTTCTTAGGTAATTTTAAACCAATGAGAGGTAATTATATTGATGATGGGGGTTTTCATACTGTAAAAATTAATTCTTATAATCCAAATGATTATGGTCTGTATTGCATGGCTGGTAATGTAGCAGAATGGACAAGCAATGCTTTTGATGAGTCTGCTTACAATTTTGCACATGACCTTAATCCAGATTACATGTATGATGCTAAAGATGATGAGCCTGAAGTGTTGAAAAGAAAAGTAATCAGAGGTGGTTCTTGGAAAGACATAGGTTACTACCTTCAAACAGGAACAAGAACTTATGAGTATCAAGATACAGCTAAATCTTATATCGGATTTAGATGTGTAATGACTTATTTAGGAAGAGCAAAAGATGACAATTTGTAAAATTTTATAAACGTAAAACCTATCTAAATTATATATTAACTTTTAAAAATTAAAATTATGGGATTTATTGAATTTTTATTTGAAACCAAAAAAGGTAAAACCATCATGGGGATTCTCTATGGTGCAGGTGCAGCAGTTGTAATTGTTGGAGCACTATTTAAAATTATGCACTGGCCTGGTGCAGGTCCAATGCTTGTTATTGGATTAAGTACTGAAGCATTAATCTTCCTTGTGTCGGCATTTGAACCACAGCATTTGCCATTAGATTGGACATTAGCTTATCCGGAATTAGCCGGAATGGATGATGAAGATGGTCATGGTCATGGAAAAAAAGGTAGTGCTGTTGAACAATTAGACAACATGTTGGAAGAAGCTAAAATTGGACCTGAATTAATTGAAAGTTTAGGACAAGGATTAAGAAGCTTAAGCACAAATGCTAATAAATTATCAGAAATTTCTGATGCATCTGTTGCTACAAATGAGTATGCTGACAGTTTAAAAAACGCATCAGTTAAAGTAACTGCTTTAGCAGGAACTTATGAAGAAGCTTCTCAAGCTTTAACTGGGCTTTCAAGTGCTGCTGAATCTGGTGCTTCTACAGGTGATAACCTAAAGAAAATGGCATCTACTTTAGAAGCATTAAACTCTTCTTATGAGTCTCAATTACAAGGCTCTCAGCAGCAAGCAGAGACAATGCAAGCTATGTATGCCGGTATTACTGCATTAATGACTAACTTGTCTGATTCTGTAGAAGATACTAAACGTTATAAAGACAATATTGCTGAGTTATCTACTAACTTGTCAGCTCTTAATAACATCTATGGTAACATGCTTACTGCAATGAAATCGTAACTAATTATTTTTTTGTTTAACTTAATTTAAAATTATAAAATTATGAGTGGAGGAGATTTACCACCAAGGCAGAAGATGATTGGTATGATGTACCTAGTATTAACTGCTTTGTTAGCGATGAACGTTTCTAAAGATATTTTAGATGCTTTTATTGTAGTGAATGGAGGTATTGAGAATTCAACCGAATCATTTGCGGATAAAACAGGGATTTATTATACGGCATTTGCTAGTGCTGCTGCTGATAGTGATGCAGCAAAACCTTATCAAGCTAAAGCAAATAATGTAAAAAAAATGTCAGATGATTTATATAATCATATTGCTGAATTGAAAAGACAATTAATCAAAAAAACTGATGGTTTACCTGATGGTGCACCTGATAGTTTGTTTCATATCAGTAAAGTTCAAAGTAAAGACAATTATGATATTCCAACTTTAGTTATGGGGTTAGCTGATCCTGCAAAACCTAAAGATGGAGAATGGTCTGCTGTTGATTTAAAAAATAAAATCAATAAATATAGAGATGATATATTAGCGTTATTTAGTGAAAATAAAGAAGCTCAAGATTTGATGAAACAAACACTTGATGTTTTAGAAACACCTGATCCACCAAAAGGATCGGGAGATGATAAAAACTGGGAATCTGCTAATTTTTATCATGTACCTCTAGCAGCTGTAATTACTATTTTATCAAAATTACAATCGGATGTTAGAAGTGCTGAAGCTGAAGCGGTGGCTAAACTTTATGAAAACATTGATGCAGGTTCTGTATCATTTAGTAAAGTAGATGGTTTTGCTTTTGCTAAAAAAGCTTATGTGTTGGATGGAGATTCATTTGCGGCAGAAATATTTACAGCTGCGTACAATGATATTGAAAACCCAGAAATTTACATTGGAAAATATGATAGTGCGTTAGTTGCAAAAGGAGAAACAGACGAAACTAAAATTATGCAAGGAACTAAAGGTGAAACTTGGGAAGATTTTAAAAAAGGAGGGTGGTTTGAACTTAAAGAAGTAGAAGCTGGTAAAGGTTATTTAAAAATAAAAGAAGGAATTGGGGTGCATGAGTGGGAAGGAATAATTAAGGTTAAAACTAAAAAAGGACCAAAAATTTATCCTTTTGATCATACTTTTGAAGTAGGAAGACCTTCTACAACAGTAGCTGCTGAAAAGATGAATGTATTTTATATTGGTGTGGACAACCCGGTTTCTGTATCAGCTCCAATGCCTAATTTTACAGCTTCAGGTCCGGGATTGAGTAAAACATCTAAAGGTTATGTGATGCGACCTCCAAAAACTGCAAAAACAGTTACTATTACAGTTACGGGAGAAGATGAAAGTGGAAAGAAAGTCAAACTTGGAAGTTCTGAGTTTAGAGTAAAAAGAATTCCTGATCCAGTTTCATCAATTGTAGGGAAAGCTGGTTCATTTGCTATTAAAAAAGCAGCTTTAAATGCAGCAAGTACTGTTCAAGCACAAATGGATAATTTTGATTTTGAAGTTAATGTTAATGTATCTTCTTTTAAATTTTCAACTGTAAAATCAGGAATGATTACAGAAGAAAAAGTAAACGGATTTAGATTAAACGGAACTTGTAAAAATATGATAAGTGGTGCTACCAGAAATCAGAAATTTTATATTGAAGATATTAAATGTAAAATGCCTGATGGCACTACGAGAAATTTAGCTCCAATTATTATAACTGTAATATAATTTTACTATTAGACGAATAAACATAAACCATAAAGAAGGAGGTATATTATGAAATTAATCAAAATTGGTACATTATTGTTGGTAGGAGTATTATTGACTTCTGGATTTAGTTTGTCTGCACAAGATTTAAAAGTATTAGATAAACCTTGGGTTAAAGAAAATACACCTACCAGACGTGTTATTCCTTATACCCACGTAAGAGAACAAGATGTAATGTGGCATAGAAGAATATGGAGAGAAATTGATTTAAGAGAAAAAATTAATCATCCTCTGTACTATCCTACTACAAAAATTGATGATAGAAAATCGCTTTTTGATGTAATTAAAGATGCTGTTCTTGCAGGTGAATTGTCAGCTTACGATCCAAGTGATGATGAGTTTAAAATTAAATTAACTCCTTCTGAAGCTATGGTAAAAATGGGTGATACCATTTCAGTTCTTGTTGAAGACCCTGAAACTTTTGAATTAGTTGAAACTAACACTTATCAAGAAATTGCTAGTGTGGATGTTGTGAAATATCATATGAAGGAAGATTGGTTTTTTGACAGAGAACGTTCAATAATGGATGTTAGAATTATGGGAATAGCACCATTGGTGAGTGTGTTAGATGAAAATGGTCAGTTTAAAGGATTAAAAAGTCTTTTTTGGATATATTTTCCTGAAGCTCGTTATGTTTTTGCTAATTATGATGTGTTTAATAGACAGAATGATGCAGAACGTAGAACTTTTGAAGATATTTTTTGGAAAAGAATGTTCAACAGTTATATTATTAAAAGATCTAACGTATATGACAGAATGTTAATTGACTACAAAATGGGAATTGATAGATTGTTAGAAGCTGAACAAGTAAAAGAAGAGATATTTAATATGGAACATGATGTATGGCATTTCTAAATGTACATCATACATATATTTATAAAAAAAGCTGCTAAAATATTTTAGCAGCTTTTTTTATGTTTCCATTTTCCTAATTATTGTAAAGTGTAATATCAAATTAATAACCAAGTTGTTCTCTTACTTTTTTAAGAACAGGAGTAGCAACATTTCTTGCTTTATCTGCCCCTAATTTTAAAGCATTTTCTAGTTTAGCAGTGTTGTTTATGTAATGATTAAAAGTGGCTCTTTCTTTTTCAAACCTACTGCATATTAACTCGAACAAAGCTTGTTTAGCATGTCCGTAACCATAATTACCACTTTCATAGTTTTTTCTCATTTCATTTACTTGATCTTCATTTCCAATAAAACTATACAGTTTAAAAACTACACAAGTAGCAGTATCTTTTGGTTCTTCTAAAGGTGTGCTATCAGTTTGTATAGACATGATTTGCTTTCTTAACGCTTTATCATCTAAGAAGATATTAATCAAATTTCCTTTAGATTTACTCATTTTTTCACCATCTGTTCCTGGAATTAACATGGTATCTTTTTGAACAATAGGTTCCGGTAAAACCAATGTTTCTCCCATCATGTGGTTAAATCTGCTGGCAACATCACGCGTAATTTCTAGATGTTGTAATTGGTCTTTCCCTACAGGAACAAAGTTAGCTTCATAAAGTAAAATGTCGGCAGCCATTAACATAGGATAGGTAAATAATCCGGCATTAATATCTTCTAAACGGCCGGCCTTATCTTTAAATGAATGAGCCAATGTTAGTCTTTGGAAGGGAAAGAAACAACTTAAATACCAGGATAATTCAGCAACCTCTGGTACATCTGACTGACGATAAAATACCGTAGTTTCCGGGTTTAATCCACAAGCTAACCAAGCAGCAGCTGTTCTGTAAGTATTATCTCTTAATGTTTCTTTGTTTTTTATTTGGGTTAACGAATGTAAATCCGCAATAAATAAAAAAGCTTCGTTTTTAGGGTCATTAGCCATTTCTATTGCAGGAAGTATCGCTCCTAATAAATTTCCTAAGTGTGGAGTTCCTGTGCTTTGTACTCCTGTTAATATTCTTGCCATGCAGCAAAAATAATTTTTTTGAATTTAATCTACACTTAAATAGATTAATAAATCATAACAATATCTTTAATACTTTTGTACACTTATGCGAAAAGTAAAAGAAATACTGGGAGGAATATGGAAACTACACGTAATTGTGTGCTTTATTGTATTTTTATTGCTCTTCTATCCGTTTTATAGTAACTACCTCAGAAAAGGAAAAGAACGAAAGTTTAAAAAAGCGTTTAGGTTATTATATTTCCACACCAAAATATTATTAATTCTGTCGGGAATAAGAGTTAAGCTTTATAACGGACATAACATAGATAAAAATCAAACCTATGTTATAGCACCTAATCATACTTCTTTTTTAGATATTGTAATCCTTTATCAAACATTTAAAAATTATTTTGTTTTTATGGGGAAGGAAGAATTGGCTAAAGTTCCAATTTTTAACATATTCTTTAAAAATATGAATATTACGGTAAATAGAAAAAGTAGAATTTCCGGTAAAAGAGCAATGGATAGGTGTGAAGAGGAGCTTAAAAAAGGAAATAGTGTGGTAGTTTTTCCTGAAGGAACAATTCCTAAAAATACGCCTCAATTGGGTAATTTTAAAAGTGGAGCTTTTAAGTTAGCTGTTGAAAATCAAATACCAATTATTCCTATTACTTTTTTAGATAATTACAAAAGATTAGAGATGAAAGGGCTCTTTTCAGGGAAAGCAGGCCCAGGAATAGCTAGGGCAATAATACACGAGCCAATTCCTACAGCTGGCTTAACTGAAAAAGATTTAATATCTTTACAAGATAAAGTTTATGCAATAATTAATAAAGAGTTAGAAAAACATGGCCGTAGATAAGTTAACTGTAAAAAAAATAGCCACTTTGGTTAAGTTGGAGTTTAATGAGGAACAAGCAGTTTCTATTCAACAAGACTTGAGTAGAATGTTAGATTTTGTAAACAAATTGAATGAAGTTGATACAGAAAATGTAGAGCCATTGGTGTATATGCTGAACGAACGTCCTACATTAAGGAAAGACGAGCCATTACAAGAAATATCGCAGGAGGAAGCTTTAAAGAACGCTCCTGATAAAGATACCGACTTCTTTAAAGTGCCTAAAGTTATTAAACGATAAACATTGTTTGAATTTATTCTGCCAATTGTATTTTTTTTAACCTTTTGCTATATCATTTATAAGCATTCATTTTTTCATTTTTCATTTCTTAAAAAAAAGTTGTTGCCTTTAGTTTTTACTGTTAAAGTAGCTGTGGCTTTAGTTTTTTTTCTGTTATATACTTTTTATTATCAAGACAGGTCAACTGCTGATATTTTTAAGTTTTTTGATGACAGTGTAGTTTTATTTCAACTTTTTCATGAAAGTTCCTTGGATTTTTTTAGATTGATATTTGGTGGAGAAACTTCTTTTATTCAAGAAGCTTATATCAATAAATTAAATTTTTGGGTGAATTCCGATCCAAACGAACTTTATAATGATAGTAGGTTAATGATTAAACTGAATGCACTTTTGCATTTTGTGTCATTTGGTTATTATGGCGTTCACTTAATAGTATTTACTTTTTTATCGTTTGTAGGGTTTACTTTTTTGTACAAAGCTTTTGAACGATTTTTTGAGCATAAAAAATTATTGCTTTTAGTGCTATTTTTTGTCCCATCAGTATTGTTTTGGTCAACAGGAGTAAGTAAGGAAAGCATTTTGTTTTTCGGATTAGGCTTGTTTCTATATGCTTATTTTAAGCTCATTCATGTTTTTCAATCGGTAAAATATATTTTTCTTTTACTGTTGTCAATACTAATCATGTTAAGCATCAAGCCGTATATATTTTTACTTATTATTCCTGCATTACTCATTTATTTTATTATTGAAAAATACCAATGGAAACGTGTTTTGTTAAGTTATGTTTTAGGCTATTTTTTCATTGTTTTAATTGGGATTTCTGTTGGAGAATTATTCCCAAAATATAAGCTTATCAATCAAATTGCCACTAAACAAAACAACTTTATTAATATGGCTCAAGGTGGAGTATATATGTATGATGATAAAGGGGAAATTCGAGTTCCATATGAAAATAAAGCATCAATTTTTTTTATTAATGATACACTTTGTAAACTTCCAAAAAATACGTTAATAGAATTTAGAGAGAAAGGTAGTAATAACTTTGTACCTATTATTTATAATGATGATACAACGGTTTTTAAAGTAACATTTAACCACCCTGCATCTGGAAGTTTGATTCATACCAATAAATTAGATGGAGATATTGTTTCATTTACTTTGCACGTACCAAAAGCGTTGTATTATGCCATGTTTAAACCTTTTTTGTTTTCGTCAAGAAACCCTCTACTTTTAATAAGCGGAATTGAAAACTTTTTTATTTTATTAATGCTAATAGTGGCTATTTTGTTTCGCAAAAAGCAGTTTAATTCCAATTTAGTGGCTTTTGGGTTTACATCTACCTTATTAATTTTGGTGTTTGTAGGGATAACAACTCCGGTTATGGGAGCTATTGTAAGATACAAAATTCCGGCTTTAGTGTTATTAATGATTAGCGTTTTAGCTTTGGTGGACATTAACCGATTTAAGATAAATACTCACTATAGCTTATATAGCAAGTATTTATCTTAAGAATAGAATCAATTTATTTTTTATTGAAATTAAAATATTTTTTCACGCTTATTGAAATACTTAATCCTGGACCATATATTTCGTAAGATCTGAATCTAGACATATTATCTAAGTATATTCTATCTAAAATATTGTTTGCCGCTAAAGAAAATTCAAAGTCATTAAGAACGGCTCCTAGCCCTGTATTTAGCAATGTATATGAAGGTGTTTTTTGTTCAGTGTCAGCTACTTTGAACTGCTTTAAGGCAGTCATGGTGCCAATTCTAAAATACACTTTTTCAAACTTTTTTAGTTGGTCAAAACTAAATGTTAAAGTGTTGTAAATTTTATTAGTTGGCATCATTGGTAAATAAGAATTATCATTAGTTCTTATCGCTGTTAAAGTAGAAGTTCTAACTTCATAATCGAACCATTTAGCATTTGGATGAATATTTAATGTAGCTTCGCCTCCTTTAATTACAGCGTTATCTTGTAAAAACTGATAAACGGGAACAAATGGAGCTCTTGTAATTCCGCTTACAACATAAATGTCTGTTGGTGCTAAATAAATAAAGTTATTAATGTTATTTTGATATGCAGCAGCAGTTAATGAAAAATGCTTGCTCTTAAAAGTCAGGTTAATATCAACTTCAGTATTAAATTCTTTTTTAAAATTAGGATTTCCTTTTTCGTATGTTAATGATTCTAGTTTTACTCCATTTGCCATTAGTTCGTTGAGGTTTGGAGAACGGTAGCCAGAGGAATAACTTGCTCTTAAAATTAAGTGTTTTTTGAGCTTGTACGCTACGCTAAAAGAGCCACTTATATTATCGTAGCTACGAGAAATACCAGGCATATTTACAATAGAATCAATGCGAGTTACTGTATTTAACGAACGAGCATCATAACGACCTCCAACATTAAAACTAAAGTTTTTGAATTGATATTTTGTTAAGGCAAAAAAACCAACATCAGTGATGGTTGCATCTGGAACTAATTGTGTACTTGCAGCTGATGAATTTGAATTATTTTTATACATACCTTGGGAGCCAATTATAGTAGAGAAATTTTTGAATGTTGGTAAATACCATTTTAAATTATAAGTGCTTGATTGTAAAATCATATCTACATAATTGTAGCCTTTTTTCTTTCCACTTAACTCTTCATGTTCTGAACGATGGTTGTTTTGGTAACCTAAAATTAATTGGAGTTTAGATTTTCTGACTAAAATAGTTGTATTAGAATTTATTCTATTATCCATTACAAAATGAAAAGGAGCTTCAGTTTCTACCGGAAATTTTTCCTTTTCTAAACTGTCTGTGTTTACAATACTTCCATCAGGTTTTTTTACAATGTCTTTACCATCTAAAATTCCATAATAAGCAGTATTAAACAAATACGAAAGTTTGGTAGCTCCCCACTTTCTATTAATTCCTATGTATCCTTTACCTCCATACTCTGTTAAACGGGTATTTGGAACACGAAAATCATATCCGTTATAAAAATAATCGGAGAATACTTTTCCTAACACATTAATTCCCCAATTATATTTTTCTTTTGCTCCCTTTATGTTAAAATTAGTCATTCCACCAAAGTTGTTGGAGAAAAAAGTTGTTTTTAAATTTCCTTCTGTTTTTCCAATATTTGCTGCATGCTCATCAATAAAATGAACAATTCCTCCCATGGCTTCAGGTCCATAAATTAAACTTGAAGGGCCTTTAATAATTTCAATTCTATCTACACCTAATTCATTTACCCCTATTCCATGTTCATCATCCCATTGTTGTGTTTCAAAACGAACTCCATCAATAACAGTTAAAACCCTATTACTTGATAACCCTCTTATGATTGGGCGAGTAACTAAAGGACCTGTAGTTACAGCATCAACTCCTGGAATTTTGTTAATAATATCCATTACTGTAAATGCACCATATTTCTGCATATCATTTTTTTTAACTACATCAACTATTTGTGTGTTCTCATCTTGAGCATTGGTAAAGGCACTAGAAATAACTACTTCATTAATGTTTATTGTTGATTTTTGTAATTCAATAAGTAGTGTTGTTGTATCTTCTTCAGTTAAATTAACTTTTATAATTTTAGTATGATAACCTATATAAGAAAATTGAATGTTATAGACTCCTTTTCCTAAGCTGCTTATAATAAAATCACCATTATTATTACTTGATGTACCTTTATTCAATTCATTAATATAAATAGTTGCTCCATTAAGAGGAATATTATTTGTGTCAACTATTTTACCTTGTAGTTGACATGGTTGTGCGATAGACACTATTATACTGATTATGCCTATAATAAGTAAAAATATTTTTTTCATTTTTATTCTGTTTAATTCGTTTGTAAATTAATTATATAAGACACTTCTTCTCTTTTAATAAAAAAGAAGTATCATTAAATAGTAAAAAAATCAGAAGATTAAACAGATTTTGGTGGAGGAGAGGGTTGTTTTATAAGTGGTGAATCATATAAATTTGTGAAGTAGTGGTATGATTTTTTATTCATACGATAATAGGTTAGCGACTTGTTTTCGGTTTGATTTGAAATATAAATTAAATTAAACAGTTTTAATACTTTATTTATTGGGCTGTTTAATGAATTAGATTCTTGTTGCATCTTTTTTTTAATCATTTTGTCCAATTGAGCAAAAAGTATAGACTCTTCCTTGTCATTTACACAATATAGGCGTACAGAATCATTTAAACTTTTCATATGAACAATATCAAACATTTCTTTGTTTTTTCTAAATTCAATATCAGGTCTTACCCAATCTAATTTAATATACTCTACTTTGGATAGATTAAATATATGTAATTCTTCTTCCGGAATTCCTGCTTTTATTTGATGCTTTATGGATTTTCGAATGTGCACTTGTTCAATTTTAAAGACAATAAAAATCCCTGTCATATTAAATATGAGTAAACTCAATAATAATATAGACAGGGATTTTTTTAGCATAATAATTTAATTCCACCCTCCCCCTAAAGCCTTGTATATGTTGACTTTTCCGTTAAGTTGCTTCATTTTTATTTCAATGAGCTCTATTTTTGCTTCTAGTGCTTCCCGTTGTGTAAGTAAAACTTCGGTATAATCTGCTCTTGCCGAATTGAACAAATTGTTTGCAATAGTAACAGATTGTATTAGTATTTCTACTTCTTTAGATTTAGTTTTATAACTATTTGAATAGTTATCAATTTTAGATAATTGATTAAGTACCTCTACATAGGCATTTAATATACTTTGCTCATAGTTATATACTGCCTGAATTTGCTGTGCATTTGCGGTGTTATAAGCTGCTTTAATAGCATTTCTGTTAATTAAAGGAGCTATTAAATCTCCAGTTAAATTATATAACATAGATTCAGGGTTTAATAAAAATGTAGGTTTAAAAGATTGAAATCCTGTCGCAGCTGTAATTCTAAAGGAAGGATAAAAATTTGCCTTAGCTGCTTTTACATCTAATTTTGAAGCTAAGAGATTTAATTCCGCCTGACGAATATCCGGGCGATTTTCTAATAACTGAGAAGGAATTCCTGAAAAAACAGAATCGACTGCTATGCTATTAAAACTTGTTGAATTTCTAGGAATGTTTCTTGAAAATTTTCCGGTTAAAAAAACAAGCTTATTTTCAGTTTCAATAATTTTTTGCTTAATCTCATATTGAAGATTTTGAGTGTTGAGTAGCTGAGCTTCAAATCTGTTTACTGCTAATTGTGTTACTTTAGCAGCATTTTTTTGTTGCTTTACAACATTAAATGCATTTGATTGAATTTCTATGTTCTTTTCAATTATACCAATTAAGTTATCTAAAGCCATTAATTCGTAATAGGAATTGGCTATTTCTGCAATTAGATTAGTTACCATAAAGTTTTTCCCTTCTATGGTTGCTAAATATTTGGTTACAGCAGATTTTTTTGCATTACGAAGTTTTTTCCATACATCTAATTCCCATGAAGCAGAAATACCAAACATATAATCTGTTAAAGGTTCAGGAAAAGCAGTATTATGCTTGATGTCTAAATTTTCATCAACAGCCCCGTGTCTGGTATATCTACCTTCCTTTTCAAGTCCTGCGCCACCATTTAAATTAATAAATGGTAAATACTCTCCTTTTCTTGCCTTTGCTTCATTTTTAGCAATTTCAATTTCTTGCAGTGTAATATTTAATTCTTGATTATTTTTAAGAGCTGTATCAATAAGTGCTATTAAATGTTGATCATTAAAATAATCTTTCCATTTTATTGTTGCACTATTTATTGAGTCTGTTGAGTTGGAGTAGCTTTCAGGTACTGATTTATTTTCTTCTCTAATTGGTTGCTTGGTTAAACTACAATTACTTAGAAAAAATATTACCACAACAGTTGACAGTACTCTATACCATAAATTTATTTTATTGTTTTCCATTTCTTTTTCTTTTAACGGCTTTTACAACTAAGCCTAATTTTTGTAACTTCTTAATCAAAGAGGTTTTTGAATTACTATTTACAAAATCCTCAGATAATGGATTAAGATCTTCACCTTTTATTAGGGATTTGCCTTCAGCTAGTTTTGCAAAAATATAGTACAATCCTGGAATGATGATAACTCCAAATATGGTTCCTATAAGCATACCACCTAATGCCGAACCTCCAATTGTATGATTTCCAATAGCCCCAGCACCTGTAGCTATCACCAAAGGAATAAGACCTGCAATAAATGCAAAGGAAGTCATCAAAATAGGCCTGAAACGAACTTTAGCACCCTCGATGGCTGCAGCTAATATGGTAGCTCCTTGCTGCTGTTTTAGCACAGCAAATTCTACAATTAATACGGCATTTTTACCTAATAGACCTACCAACATAATCAGACCTATTTGGGCATACACATCATTGGCAAGTCCCATTAATTTTAACATTAAAAATGAGCCAAATACACCAACGGGTAAAGAAAAAATAACTGCTAAAGGAAGAATAAAGCTTTCATATTGTGCAGCAAGCACCAAGTAAACAAAAATAAGTACTACAATAAATATGAATATTGCTTCATTGCCTCTTTGTGCTTCATCGTAAGAAAGTCCCTCCCAGGAGATATCGTATCCTCTAGGTAATGATTCTGCAGCTACTTCCTGTATAGCTTTGATAGCATCACCTGTGGTAAAGCCTTTAGCAGGCAACCCCCTAATAGCTGCTGAATTGTATAAATTGTATCGGGTAATTTCATTGGGTCCTTGCGTCTTTTTAAAAGACATAAAAGAAGAATAAGGTACCATTTCGCCTTCTTCATTTTTTACAAAAAGATTTTCAAGATCAGACGGATATCTTCTGTATTCAGGGCCTGATTGTACATAAACTTTAAAAAATCGACCAAAGCGAATAAACCCTTGCTCGTAAGTACTCCCAATAAGTATATTGAGATTTTCCATTGCTTTACCAATAGAAACTCCCTTCTGCATTGCTTTTTTGTTATCTATTTGCAACTCATATTGTGGATAATTAGCAGCATAAAAGGTAAATAAGCCCGTAAGTTCTTTCCTTTCCTTAAGCTTATCCATAAAAGCTTGATTTATTCTATCAAATTCTTGATAATCATCGGATGCAACTTTTTCTAACAAACGCATAGAAAATCCTCCAGATGAACCAAACCCCGGTACTGCAGGTGGTTCAAAAAGTTCTACAATAGCACCAAGATCTTCAGATTCTTCCTCTATTTCTTCCATGATTTCATGTACAGAATGTTCACGATCTGACCATGGCTTTAAGTTGATAAGGCATGTACCTGCATTTGATCCTCTTCCTTCTGTCATAATCTCATATCCCGCAAGAGAGGTAACTGATTCTATTCCTTCAATTTCCTCACATATTTCCATTAATTGGTGAGCAACATCGTTAGTCCTTTCAAGTGTGCTACCTGGTGGAGTTTGTATAATGGCATAAATGGTTCCCTGGTCTTCATTGGGCACAAAGCCGGCAGGAAGGATTTTGTTTACACCAAAAATTCCGACACAGAAAATCAATAAAATTCCAAACGTAAGCAGTCTTCTATTTACAATTCGTTCTAATACGTTTACATACCTACCTGTAAGTTTTTCAAATCCACGATTAAACCAGTCTAAAAACCATTGAATGGGTGATTTTCTTTTAGGTTTGCTATGATTGTTTTTAAGCAAAATAGCACATAAAACAGGTGTTAGTGTAAGGGCTACGACAGCAGAGATAATAATTGAACTTGCCATGGTAATAGAGAACTGCCGATAAAAAACACCCACCGGCCCGGACATAAATGCAATGGGAATAAAAACAGCTACCATTACACCACTTATGGCTATAATTGCTCCGCTAATTTCGCCTAGTACTTTTTTTACAGCGTTATGTGGACTAATATGTTTTTCCTCTTCCATTTTAGCATGAACTGCCTCTACCACTACAATGGCATCATCTACTACAATACCAATAGCAAGTACTAGTGCAAATAAGGTAATTAAGTTGATAGAAAATCCAAATGCCTGTAAAACGAAAAATGTTCCGATTAAAGAAACGGGAACAGCTAAAATAGGTATTAATGTGGAACGCCAATCACCTAAAAATAAGAAAACCACAAGTGCCACCAATATAAAAGCATCACGTAAGGTATGTAATACTTGCTCTAT
Organism: Flavobacteriales bacterium BRH_c54; assembly: GCA_000961845.1. GTDB lineage: Bacteria > Bacteroidota > Bacteroidia > Flavobacteriales_E > Vicingaceae > BRH-c54. The sequence goes on along the minus strand of LADZ01000018.1, from coordinate 20,025 downwards.
AGAAGCATCTAGAAATTGAGATACATCATAGCTCAATTGATAATCCATTCCAGGAGGAAAATCTTCTTTTAACTCTTTAAGTTTTTCTTTTACATTATCAATAACCTCACTTGCATTACTGCCCACATTTTGTTTTAGTACAAGGGAAGTAGCTGGTTTGCCATCAAGGCTGGTATAGATGTCAAAGAATTCTGTTCCTAATTCAACTTGAGCTATATCTTTTAAATGAATAAACTCACCCTCCTCATTGGCACGTATGATTATGTTTTCATATTGTGCGGGTTCGTTATACCTTCCTTGATATGTTAATACATATTCCAAAGATTGGGCACTTTTACCTGAACTTTGACCTAACCTTCCGGGGCGTGCAATAATACTTTGTTCTTGCATAGCTTCCATAACTTCCTCTGCTGAAATATTATAGGCTCTCATTCTGTCTGGTTTTAACCATATTCTCATAGCATATATTCTAGATCCAAGTATTTGTGCACGTGCAATACCATTTATACGTTGTATTTCAGGTATAATCTTGGTATAAGCGTAGTTGTATAAAAATTTTTCGTCCGCATTTTTATTATCGCTAAACAAATTCACATACATTAACATACTTGGTTGAATGGGAGTGATAATAACTCCTTCTCGTTGCACTAAATCAGGTAGTAGTGGCATCACCTGATCTACCCTTGTTTTTACTCTTATTACCGCTTGGTTGGGATCGGTACCTGGCTCAAAAATGATTCTTATAGTGCCTTCTCCAGCACTGGTAGCATCTGAAGCAATGTACCGCATACCTTGGACACCGTTAATGGCAGTTTCTAATGGAATAAGGGTAGATTTGGTTAAAACATCCGCACTAGATCCAGGGTAGGCAATGAATATGTTTACTGTTGTAGGTGCAATTTGCGGAAATTGTGATATGGGTAATTGTTTAATTGCTAAAGCCCCCATAAAAATAATTACAATAGATATGACGATAGCAAATACCGGTCTTTTTAAAAATTTACTAAACATAATTTTTCTTTTTAAAGATTTATACTATTCGACATATAAGTCTAAATGACTGAATACAGTATCGGGGTTAACTATTTTAGTAGCTATTTTTTCTCCATTTTTCACTTTTCTTAAACCCTCTAAAAGAATTTTATCTTCAGGTTTTAATCCTTTTTTAACCACAAATAAGTGATTTAATTCAGCCTCAATCTCAATTTCTCGGGTTTGTATTTTACTATTATTATCCACGACAAAAACATTTCTTTTGTCCAAAATTTCGAATGTTGCCTTCTGAGGGATGAGAAGTGCATTTTTAAGATTGGTTGGCATAATAATATTACCCGTTTGTCCGTGTCTTAAAATTTTATTTGGGTTAGAAAATGTAGCCCTAAATGCAATGTTACCAGTTTCATTATTGAATTTGGCTTCAATAGTTTCTATAACTCCGTTTTCATCATAAATACGTCCATTAGCCAATTGAAGGGTAACTTTAGGTAACTTGTCTAGTGATGAATTGTAAGTATAGTTGAGGTATTCTGCTTCTGGAACATTGAAATATACCCACATTTTACTGTTATCAGACAAAGTTGTAAGTAACTCACCTTCTTCCAATAAACTTCCTAAACGTACATCTTCAAAACGGCCAATAATTCCATTAAAAGGAGCACGGATTTCAGTAAAACTAAATTCTGCTTCAGCAAGAGCTAAGTCAGCCTTGGCTTTGTCATAATGAGCTTTTGCTAAGGCTAATTCATTAGGAGAAACAATGTTACTGTCTGCAAGCATTTTGGTGTTTTGATATTCAATTTTAGCATACTCTAGCTCTGCTTCTGCCTTCTTTACTTCCGCCTCATATACTATGGATTGTAATTTAAATAACAACTGACCCTTCTGAACGCTTTGTCCTTCATCTACATATATTTGTTGAAGATAACCCTCGTCTAATGAACGTAGTTCTATGTGTTGGATAGAGTGAATTTGTCCAACATATTCTTTATTGATAATCGTGTCTTTTTTTATTGGATTAGTTACAATAAATGTAGCTTCTTCGTGCTTTTTATGCTCATCATGCTTACAGCTTATAGATATTAATAAACTTGTTAGACTGATGAGAATTAATAATCTCTTCATAATTAATTTTGAATTAAAAAATAATGATTGATAGAAAAATAGTAAATGATTTAAACCTAAAATCTTTTAAAGGATTAAATACAAATATTTATTAACCAAGTAGTTAGGTTAATTTAAAAAAAATAGATTAAATAAGAAAACTCTTCCAGGAATGGTAGAGAATTAATAGAGATACCGTAGTTCGGTTTTCTAAAGATTGCTTTAATTGAAATAAAGTATGGTCTTCAAAAGAATAGAAAAGTTTATCTTTACAAGAGTGTTTTTCAATTAAATGATCTACATCTTCATCAAAATTATCTTCGGTTTCATTTTCAGTAGGAACCTCTGATTCACTTGACTTTTTAAATGGTAAATGGTAGGGATTATAGTAGGAAACAGTGGCATTTTCGGTTAGATGAATAACAAAAATGTCATTATTTTCCTGTTTGCTGTTATTTGTATTGGCTGAATAAAGACTCCAAACATAGAATAAAGACAAAAAAACTACTAAACTGTAACTAAGAATAGATTTATAATTTATGCAGTTTTGATTTTTTTTCATTTTGTTAGTCAGTAACATTCTAAATTTAGAATAGATAGCAAATGTACAAACATAAATTTGACCGTATAAAAAAATAACACTTTTTTATAACTTAGTCTAAGTCTAATAGATTTAATAATAAGTATAAAAAAGTTAAAACCTAACTCCTAACATGCAAACATCATCAATTTGCTCTTGGTCTTTTTTCCAATTTTTAAAAAGTTGATGAATTTTATTTTTTTGCTTATCCATAGAGGTAGATTGAATTTCTATTAACCAATTTTTAAAACCTTTCCACTTTAGTTTTTTGCCTTTTTCTCCTCCAAATTGATCCGGTAATCCATCAGAACACAAATAAACAGTTTCTCCTTTTTCTAGTTTAAAAGTATGATTTTTAAATATGTGTTTGGTTTCATATAATGAATAACCTATAGATGCTTTAGTGCCTTTAATTTCTTGTAATTCGTTATTAATTATCCTAAAAAGAGAATGATTAGCTCCCGAAAAATTTAATGTGTTGTCTTCATTATCCCAACAACATAAACCCATATCAAAACCATCTCTAATATTTTTATCTGATTTTTTGAATAAGCGAATTAATAATTCATCTAATTGGGTTAAAATTTCTGATGGTTGAGAGATTTGTTTTTCTAATACTACTTTGTTCAATAAATTAAAGGCAATAAGACTAACAAAAGCTCCAGGAACTCCATGTCCGGTACAATCTATAACAGCAAAAAATGTTTTAGCACCTATTTTTTCTGTCCAATAAAAATCGCCCGAAACAATATCTTTTGGTTGATAAAACACAAAGCTGTTTTTAAGTAGGGATTTAACCTTATTTTCACTGGGAATAATGGCTAATTGAATTCTTTTTGCATAGTGAATACTATCTGTAATGGCTATGTTTTTAAATTCAATTTCATTTCTTTGTTGCTCAATTTTATTAAAAGCCTTAGTAAGTTGCGTGTTTTTTCTTTTTGTTTCTTCTGTTTCGGAAGTTATTGCTTTTAATTGAAAATTAAATTCAATTTTTTTAAGCTGTTGAGCATTATTATCCGCTAAAAGTTGTTCTTTATATTGGTTGTGAAGATTAAGAAATTCGTAAGCTTTGTTGAAGTTGTTTAGTTTTGCATAGGTAATAGAAAGTTCTTTGTAAATAGGAATTTCTTCTTCAATAGATTTTTTTTCTTGAGCAACTTTTAAAGCTGTATTTAATATTTTAATAGCTTCGGTAGTGTTATTTTGGATATTATGTATAGCCCCGATCATGGTGCTGGAGGCAATAATAATTTGCCAATAATTGCTTTCTTTACCTAGTTCCAACCCTTGATTTAAATAAATTAAAGCATTAGGGTAATCTTTTTTAAAAAAATTAACCTCTCCAATATTGTGATGTACAATGGCTTTAATTCGAGTAGAGATATCAGGAAAACTTAAACAAATATTAAAATAATGTAGAGCATTTTCATAATCACCCATAACGGTGTAAGTATCACCAATATTATTGTAGGTACTGAGCTGTCCGTTTTTATCGTTTACTTTTTTTCTAAGTTCTAAGCACCTTAAATTACATTCCAATCGTTTTTGATAATCTTTTAAAAAATTATAAACGCCACCTAAAATGTTTAAGCAATCTGCCTCGCCTTTATAATCATTAACTGACTGATAAAGTTCTTGAGCATGCAAAACAGCTTTTAGCGTTTCAATATAATTTGAAGCTTGAGAATAACAAAGAGCGATTTGTTTAGAACAATCTGCCAATGCTTTTGTATCGAAAATTTCTGTTGCAATTTTTTCTGCCTCACGAGCTTTATGAATAGCTTCAGGCAAATTGTCTTCCATCAATTCCGAAGAAGACTGTAATAATGAGCTTATATTTTCAAGTGTTGGATTCACTATATTATGACTATTGGCTTCAAAGGTAAGTTAAAATACCATATTTCTATAAAATACCTAAGCTTTGTTTAAACCAATAAAGTTTGTCTTTTTTCGTTAAATTCGTAGCAAAATTTTTAAACCATGAACATACGATTATTTATTGTTTTATTATTGTTAAACACTTCTGTTTTTGCACAGTTGCATACTTACAAATGGACTAATGGTAATAAAAAAGCCGAAGGAGTTGTTAAAGATGGTCTTGAGCAAGGAAAGTGGACTTTCTGGAGTAAAGAAGGTGTAATTCAGCAAGAAGTTACTTATAAAGATGGTGAATTTCATGGTGAATATATTAATTATAATGATGAAGGTAAAAAAGTAGAACAAGGAAATTTTGTTCATTCAATGAAAGAAGGAGAATGCAAAGTTTGGTACGAAAACGGTCAGCTCGAATTGGTGGGATATAACAAAATTGGTTACAGAGATAGTTTATGGACTTTTTATTATCCATCGGGAAATAAAAAAGAAGAAGGACATTTTAAAAGGGATGAAAGAGCTGGTGAATGGACCTCTTGGTACGACAATAAGCAAATAAAAAGTAAAATGTTGTTTGATAATGGTGTTGCTAAAATGATAAGTTTTTGGAGTAATGATGGGAAAGGTTTAGTTGTAAATGGTAATGGGCAATTTATAGAATATCATGAAAATAAGAATCCTCAAATTTCAGGAAAATATAAAGATAGTTTAAAAACTGGTTTATGGATAGAATATGCCAATAATGGAGCTAAAATTACAGAAGGGTCGTACAAAAATAATTTAAGAGATGGAAAGTGGACTAACTTCAGACCTGATGAATCTATTTTTTCGGAAGGAAACTTTAAAGATGGTGTTTTTGATGGAACTTGGAAATTCTGGTATGCTAATGGACAATTATTAAAACAAGTTAATTATGTTGCTGGAAAAGAAAATGGTACTTATAAGGAGTGGTTCGAAAATGGAAAATTAAGCGCAGAAGGGAATTATAAAAATGGTAAAAAAGATGGGAAATGGATGTATTTATTAGAAAATGGAAATACCGATTTTATTGGTCATTTTAAAGATGATTTAAGACATGGATTATGGACTTTTTATGACTCTAAAGCCAATAAAAGTTATGAAGGAAATTATGAAAATGACAAGAAAAATGGAGAATGGACGTATTGGTATCCAAATGGAGTGGTGTGGAAACAAGGAAGTTATAAAGATAATTTAAAACATGGGTTGTGGAGTTTTTATACAGAAGAAAGCCAATTAGTAATGCAAGGTAAATTTGAAAACGGAAAAGAAGAGGGTTTGTGGCAATCTTGGTACGATTCGGGAGAACTAAAAGATAAAGGGTATTATACAAACGGTTTAATGAATGGCAAGTGGGAAGGTTGGTTTTTAAATGGAAATAAAGATTATGCGGGAGAATATAAAAACGGATTGAAAGACGGTATTTGGGAGCATTGGTACGAAAACGGGAAGCAAGAATTGCTTGAGACATATATGATTGTTCCTAAAGATAAAAAGAAATATTATAAAGATAGAAATAATAAGTTTATGGAAGTAAATGATCAATATATGCTTTCCGTTAAAGAAGGAGCTTGTTTTGAGTGGTATGAAAACGGTAAACCAAAAACGGATGGGTTTTTTGTAAATAATGAACAAGATGGGAAATGGACGTATTATTACGAAAATGGTAATAAAATGTACGAACAAACAATGGTAGGAGGAAGACAAGAAGGTAAAGTAACCTCTTGGTACGAAATAGGAACGTTAGAAAGTGAAAAGAATTATAAAAATGGACAAGCAGAAGGAAAATGGGTATTTTATGAAAAACAACAAGGAAAAGTAAAAAGAATAATGTATTTTAAGGAAGGTAAGAAAGTGAAGGAAGAGTAAATTTAAGCCCAACTGCAAGGACAGCTTTTACAGAACTTGCCTTTCTTCTTAAATTTTTCGCAACAAGCAGATTTCTTTTTCTTCTTTCTTAAATCAAAAACCTCTTGAGACTTTTGTTCAAAAATAGATTTAGATGACGTTGTTGCTTTCATAAAGCAAAAGTACTATTTAGAATCATTATAAACAATACCATAAAAAAGGTATAATTTTGAGGTGAGTTAAATTAATAAAATATACGAATGTATTAGCCTTTTGCGTTGGATATCCTCCCCTTTCGGGGGAGTTAGAGGGGGCTAATTAAATTAAAAAAAAGATGAAAATATACACAAAGACAGGCGATAGAGGAGAAACTTCACTTTTTGGAGGGGAAAGAGTTCCTAAATATCATTATAGAATTGAAGCTTATGGAACGGTTGATGAATTAAATTCAACTATTGGGTTGATAAGAGACCAAGTTATTGATGAGGCTACTTTTAACATTTTATTGGAAGTGCAAGACAGGCTATTTACCTTGGGTTCTAATTTAGCTACTGATCCAAGTAATAAAAAAGTAAAAACGCCTCAACTCAATAAATCAGATATTGAATTATTAGAAAAAGAAATTGATAAAATGAATGAAACTTTGCCTGAAATGCGTTCTTTCGTCTTGCCTGGTGGGCACCCAACGGTTTCTTATTGTCACATTGCCAGATGTGTTTGCAGAAGAGCTGAAAGGTTAGTTGTATTTTTATCGGAAAAAGAGCCAATAAATGAAGATATTATCATTTATCTTAACCGATTATCAGACTATTTATTTGTATTAAGTAGAAAGTTTACACAAGATTTTAAGGCTAAAGAAATACCTTGGAAGCCTCGTTATTAAAGACTGAAAAGCCTTTTTTGTGAGTTGATAATCATGCTGAAAAATAGTTGATAATTTTTTTCTTGCTTATGTAAACAAAAAATCTACTTTTGCGTAACGATTAAAAAACGCATAAAAACCAAAATTAAACATAACTAAAACTTAGAAATTATGTATTGGACACTAGAATTAGCATCACATTTAGAAGATGCACCATGGCCTGCAGATAAAGATGAATTAATTGATTATGCTATCAGAACAGGTGCCCCTTTAGAAGTAATAGAAAACCTTCAAGAGTTAGAAGGAGATGAAGAAATTTATGATAGCATTGATGATGTTTGGCCGGATTATCCTACCAAAGAAGATTTCTTTTTTAATGAGGATGAATATTGATTTGAAAAAATAGGACAAAACAAAAAAGGCTGCAATTTATTGCAGCCTTTTTTGTTGGTGTTAATATTAAACTATTTATCATCTAGTTTGAAATTAATTGGCAAATGCATTTTAACATTTACATTTTTGCCTTCATGTTTCCCGGGAGTCCAATCAGGCATTTTATTAATTACTCTTAACGCTTCTTTATCTAAAAGCTCATTTGCCCCCTTCACTATTTTAGCTTCTGTAACTTTTCCTTTTTCATTTACTATAAATGAAACAAAAACTTTTCCCTCAATTTTTTCTTCTTTAGCTTTTTCAGGATAAGTAACATTATCACCCATATACTTCATTAAAGCATCCATTCCACCTTTAAATTCGGGCATTTGGTCAACTTGGTCGTAAATTTTATCAGCCTTTTTAACGGTTTTAGCATTATTTTCTTGTGCATTTAAAGTTGCTGCACCCATTAAAGCAATTACCATTATTGGTATTATCAATAAGTAATTTAATACTTTAATGTTATTAGTTTTTTGTGTTTTCATCATGGCTATTCTTTTTTTGATTAATAATTGATTGTTAAAATTATTTACTAAATCGCTGCAATTGGCACCCAATAATTGAGCTATCAATACATTAAAATAGTGTTTTTTATTTGATTGAGAGACAATATTGTCAGCAATAAATTCATGATTGTTTTTTATGTTTTTTAATGCTATCCAAACCAATGGGTTAAACCAAAATAGTGTTTTATATAATTCATAAATTAAAATATCAAGCGAATGAAGTTCTTTAGCATGAATTCTTTCGTGAGCTAAAATCATATTTTTTGCTTCATTATCAATATTTTCAGGAATATAAATAAAGTTGAAGAATGAAAATGGCAGAATGTTTTTAGTTACATCTTTTTTTAATTTAAAGATTAGCGATACCAATCGAATTAATTTAAAAAAGTACAAAGCCATTAAACTAAAACTTATTGTCCAATAAACATTTTTCCAATTCATAATTGAATTGCTAATAGTTTCTTGATTTGAATTTATTGTAATTTCTGGCAATTGAGCCAAAAAAGTATTTTCAATAATAGTGGAATTAGCAATGTTTAAAAAAGGCAATACCAAAGAAATAGGGATGATAGCCAATAAATAAAATCGGTTTAACTGAAAAAAAGTTGTTTTGCTAAACAATACTTGATAGCATAAATACATCATACTAAAGATTAACGTACTTTTTAGTAAATATATAGGTAACTCCATACTATTCATTTTTTATAGATTTAAGTAGTTCATCTATCTGTTTTAAATCAATTTTCTTTTCTTTTATAAAGAAAGACATCATTTTTTCTGCTGATCCACCAAAATAGTTGCTAAGCAAGTTATTAGTTTTAAACTTAGTATAGTCTTCTTTATTTATAATAGGATAGTATTGATGTGTTTTTCCAAATGCTTTATAGCTTACAAAATTTTTTCGTTCTAATATTCTTACAATTGTTGAAACGGTATTGTATGCAGGTTTAGGTTCTGGAAGTTGTTCAATTATTTCTTTCACAAAACAATTTTTTAACTGCCAAACTACTTGCATAATTTCTTCTTCTGCTTTAGTTAATTCTATCATAAGGCAAATATATAACTAAAAACATAGTTATACAACTATTTTTTTAGTTTTTTAATAGAAGATTAAAAATAAGTACATTTATCCTATTAAAAATAGTGGTTAAGAAGTGGAAAATAATAAAACATCATCAAGTAGCCCCATAGGTTTTTTCGATTCCGGATTAGGAGGGTTGACCATACTGTCGGAAGTATATCAAATGCTACCTAATGAACAGTTGATTTATTTGGCGGACAGTAAAAATGCTCCATACGGCAAAAAATCTAAAGAAGAAATTATTGCCCTAAGCATTAAAAACACAGAAAAACTGATTGATTTAGGATGCAAAATGATTGTAGTAGCTTGCAACACAGCCACAACAAATGCTATTAAATATTTAAGAGAAAACTATAATATTCCTTTTATAGGGATAGAACCGGCAATAAAACCTGCTGCTTTAAATTCTAAAACAGATAAAGTAGGAGTGTTGGCAACAAAAGGGACCTTAAGCAGTGAGTTGTTTACGCTTACCTCCAAAAAGTTTGAAAACACGCAGTTTATAGAAGTAGAAGGTGCGGGTTTGGTTGAAATAGTAGAAAGTGGCGAACTTGAAAAAGCTATGCCTTTATTAGAGCAATATTTAGGTAAAATGTTAGAAAAAGGTGTTGATAGTGTTGTGCTAGGTTGTACTCATTACCCAATGTTAATTCCTATTATTAAAAGAATTTTACCTCAACACATTGCTTTAATTGATTCAGGAGAAGCAGTTGCAAGACAAACCAAACACATTTTAGAAATAAAAAATATGTTGAGGTATGCAGCGAACAAAAAAGAGCATGTTGTATATTCTAATGGAAATAATATAGCTGTATTAACGGCTTTTTTAAAACAATTAAAAATTGAAAATTGCTTGGTGAAACAAGAAGATTTTTAATTTATTTTTCAATCAGTTCTTTGTAAATGGCTTCATATTGAGGAAGAATTTTCTCAATATCAAATTGTTTTGCCTGTTGGTAAGCATTTTGTTTAAATTGTTCTAAAACAGCATCGTCAGAAAGAATTTTTAAAGCGTTTGTTGCCATATCATCAATATCTCCTACATTACTTAAATAACCGGAGAAACCATGTTTGTTTACTTCCGGAATACCACCGGTATTAGATGAAATTACAGGAACTTTTGCTGCCATAGCTTCTAATGCAGCCAATCCAAAACTCTCCGATTCTGATGTAAGTAAAAATAAGTCTGAAGCAGATAAAATACGTTCTGTATCTTTTAATTTACCTAAAAAATGAACTTTATCGCATACTCCTTGGTTACGGCAAAACTCTTCTAATTGATACCTTTCTGGTCCATCGCCAACCAATAATAACTTTGCCGGAATTTTTTCATTTACCTTGATAAAAACCTTAAAAACATCCTGAACTCTTTTTACTTTTCGGAAGTTAGATACATGGATTAATATTTTTTCGTTGTTAGGAGCAAAACTTTTTCTTATACTAGAAGTATCTCCTAAGTTTTCATAATCTGAAAAACAAATGAAGTTGGGAATAACTTTAATTTCTCTTTTAACATTAAAATGAGCTATAGTATCTTGTTTTAAACTTTCAGAGACAGCCGTTACAATATTAGATTCATTAATGGCAAAAGTAATTACAGGAGCAAATGATTTATCTTTTCCAACAAGGGTAATATCTGTTCCATGCAAGGTAGTAATAAAAGGTATGTTAATTCCTTCGGATTTTAAAATATGTTGAGCCATATAAGCTGCAGAAGCATGTGGAATAGCATAGTGGACATGAAGTACATCTAACTTTTCAAATTTGATAACATCTACTAATTTGCTTGTTAATACCAGTTCGTAAGGTTGATAATCGAATAAAGGGTAATTGGTAACTTTTACTTCGTGATAAAAAATATTTTCGGAGAAAAGATCTAATTTAAAAGGTTGTTGATAAGATATAAAATGAACTTTATTTCCTTTTGCAGCAAGCGCTTTTCCTAGCTCTGTGGCTACAACGCCACTTCCTCCAAAGGTTGGATAACAAACTATTCCGATTTTCATACGTGTGTTTTATCTTTTTTAATTGAGGGATAAAATTAAGCCAATTGTATCAGGCAAAAAAGGTAAAATAAGTTAAATTACTCTTCTTTTGCATAAATAAGTGTAGAACAATTGGACTCGTTAAAAATTTCGTTTGCCAACCTTCTTATGTCTTCAGCAGCAACTTTTCTATAGGCTTCTATATCAGTATTTACTTTGTTTGCATCACCTAAAAGTTCATTAATAGCAAGGTTCATGGCTTTATTTAAAACACTGGTTTCAGAAAACGCTTGCATAGACTCCACTTTGTTTTTTACTTTTTCTAATTCCTTGGGAGTTACCGCTAGTTTTTTTATTTTTTTGAGTTCATTAATAATTCCATTTTCTGCATCATTAAAAGATACATTTTCAGAAATATGACCGCTAATAATAAGAAGTCCGTCATCAAAACTTCCTAAAACATACGCATTAATATTGCTAAAAAGTTTTTGTTCTTTGATAAGAGAAATATAAAGTTTAGATGAGTTTCCTAAAGATAGAATATCAGTAAGTAAATCGGTTGCATAAAAATCTGGATGTGTTTTGCTACACATTTTATAAGCTTTATAAATAGCATTTGCAGGTACTTTTCTTTTTACTTCTAATCTTCTTGCTTCTTTTTGCGAAGGTTCTTTAGGTAAGTTTCTATTGTTGTTATTTCCTGATGGAATGCTTCCAAACCATTTTTCTGTAAGCTGTTTTATTTTATTTAACTCAATATTTCCGGCAACGGATAAAATAGCATTATTTGGAGTATAATAAATATTGAAGAAGTCTTTTACCTCTTGCATGTTAGCATTTTCAATGTGGCTAATTTCTTTTCCAATAGTGGCCCATTTGTAAGGATGAACTTGATAAGCTAGTGGCCTGAGCAAAAGCCAAACATCGCCATAAGGCTGATTTAAATAGTTTTGTTTAAATTCTTCAATTACTACCTGACGTTGAACTTCAAGGCTTTTTTCAGTAAAAGCTAAACTTAACATTCGGTCTGATTCTAACCAAAAAGCAGTTTCTAAATTTTCTTTAGGAAGGGTAATATAATAATTAGTAATATCATTGGAAGTGAAAGCATTGTTTTCTCCTCCCACTTTTTGTAAAGGTTCATCAAAGTTTGGAATGTTTACAGAACCGCCAAACATTAAGTGTTCAAATAAATGAGCAAAACCGGTATGGTTTTCATCTTCATCTCTTGCACCCACATTGTACAATACATTAAAAGCTACAATAGGTGTTGAAATATCTCGGTGGACAATAACTTTTAAACCATTGCTTAATGTAAATTTTTTGAATGGAATCATATTAATTTTAAAATTGAAATTTAGGTGAGTTTATTGCTGTTACTGCTTGATGGTATTCTGTGATAATGGTTTCAATAATTTCTTTTACAGGTTTTATATCATCAATTAACCCAGCAATCTGACCAATTTCTAATTCACCTTCATTTAAATCACCTTCAAACATTCCTTTTTTAGCTCTTCCTCTCCCTAAAAGGGTTTTTAGTTCCTCAGCATTAGCTCCATTTTGAATGGCAAGTTGTACATCATTAAAAAATTTGTTTTTCAACAATCTAACTGGAGTAAGTTCTTTCAGTGTTAATAATGTATCACCTTCTTTAGCTTTTACAATTTCATTTTTAAAATTAATGTGAGAAGAAGCTTCTTCAGATGCAGCAAACCTGCTTCCCATTTGAACACCATCAGCACCAAGATTTAAAGCTGCAAGCATAGCATTGCCTGTAGCAATTCCTCCAGCCGAAATAATAGGTATGTGTAGTTCTTTCTTTACCATAGGAATTAAACAAAGGGTAGTTGTTTCATCTCTTCCATTATGTCCACCGGCTTCAAAACCTTCAGCAACGATAGCATCAACTCCAGCCTCTTGTGCTTTTAAGGCAAATTTAACACCCGGGACGACGTGCACTACTGTTATTCCATGTTCTTGAAGATAAGAAGTGTAGGTTTTTGGATTTCCTGCTGAGGTAAAAACAATTTTTATTTTCTCTTCAAGAATGATTTTAATCATTTCATCCATTTGTGGATACAACATTGGTAAATTAACACCAAATGGCTTTGTTGTAGCATTTTTGCATTTTTTTATATGTTCATGAAAAACTTCCGGATACATAGATCCTGCTCCAATTAACCCTAAGCCACCTGAATTACTAACAGCGGAAGCAAGCTTCCAGCCACTATTCCATATCATACCGCCTTGTATTATAGGGTATTGAATATTAAAAAGTTTGCAAATTTTATTCATTGTATTGTAATGTATTTGTACATTTGCGAAATTACTAAATGAATTGATTGAACAAAAAATAACTTTTATTTAAACTATTAAAGTATTACATTTGTTCTTTTTTTGTAGATTTGCTTTTATGCTTAGAAAATTACTATTCGTTATAATTATTCTTTCAAGTAGCTTGAGTTATGGTCAGTACCTTACTGATTATGGCTTTTCTATTGGAGCTTCAAACTATTTAGGAGATATTGGTGGTGGAGAAGGCACTAGAAGAGATTTTGTAATGGATATGAAGTTTAATGCAACAAGATGGAACCTCGGAGGATTTTATCGGTACAGAATTTCACCTAAATTTGGAATTAAAGGGACACTAAATTACATTCGTCTTTCAGGAGATGATGCTAATACAACCTACCCATACAGAAGAGGAAGAAATTTGAATTTTAAAAACGATATGTTTGAGTTGGCTGCTATCGGAGAATTATATGTTTATAAAGTAAATGATGTAGGGGGTACTGGTAGATATACTTCAGACTTTAATTTGTATTTATTTGCAGGTGCAGGACTTTTTTACAGTAATCCAAAAGGGGAAGATGCTAATGGAGAGTGGATATCACTTCAGCCATTGCAAACAGAAGGTGTAGCTTATAGCAAATTTAATTTTACTATTCCTACTGGGGTTGGGTTTTACTATACTATAAACAGGAAATATAGATTAGGTATGGAGATAGGGTGGAGAACCACTTTTACTGATTATATTGATGATGTAAGTACAGAATATATTGCCCATACTGATCCTGTAGTAGCAGCTATGGCAAATAAGACTAATCAAGGAGTTATTAACCAAATTGCTATTGATAATCCTGACGCAGAAAAATTACCGAGAGTAACAACATATCAACCTGGTAGAAAAAGAGGAGATTCTTCTCATAATGATAGTTATTTAACAGCAACAGTTAATTTTAGTTGGGCAATTAGAAGTAGAAGTAAATATTATAGATCTAGACATGGTTGGGTGCTTGGTAAAAAAGGACCAAAACGAAGAAAGTCGAGAGCTAAATTCTAGATTTGAAAAAATAACTAAGAGCGTAATTTTATACGCTCTTTTTTTATAGCGTATTTTATAATAGCTATTTTTGTTTTTCAGAAAAATTATTTTAATGAAATCATACAATTTAACACATCTTGAAGAACTCGAGGCAGAAGCAATTTATATTTTGCGAGAAGTAGCCTCTCAATTTGAAAAGCCGGCATTACTATTTTCTGGAGGAAAGGACTCAATAGTTGTAGCTCACATGGCTCGCAAAGCTTTTTGGCCTGCAAAAATTCCATTTCCATTAGTTCATATAGATACCGGACATAATTTTACTGAAACTATTGAGTTTAGAGATGATTTTGTACAAAAAATAGGGGCTAATTTAATTGTTGGATCTGTACAACAATCTATTAATGAAGGGAAAGTTGTTGAAGAAAAAGGCTTTAATGCAAGTAGAAATGCTTTACAAACAGTTACTTTACTTGACACGATTGAACAATATAAATTTGATTGTGCCATAGGTGGAGCTAGAAGAGATGAAGAAAAAGCTAGAGCAAAAGAGCGTTTTTTCTCTCACAGAGATGAATTTGGACAATGGGATCCTAAAAATCAAAGACCAGAACTTTGGAATATCTTTAATGGTAGAAAAGATATGGGCGAACATTTTAGAGTTTTCCCTATCAGTAATTGGACAGAAATGGATGTATGGCAGTATATTTTGAAAGAAAATATTGAAATACCATCTATTTACTTAGCTCATCAAAGAGAAGTCTTTATTAGAGAAGGTGTAATTATGAGTACTTCAAGCTTTATCCAACAACGAGATAATGAAGTTACTACTAACATGCAAGTTAGGTTTAGAACTATTGGTGATGCCACATGTACAGGTGCAGTTGAATCTAATGCCGACTCTATAGAAAAAATTATCGAAGAAGTTGCTGTGGCAAGAACAACAGAAAGAGGTACAAGATCTGATGATAAACGTTCTGAAGCAGCCATGGAAGATAGAAAAAAACAAGGATATTTTTAAAGTTTAAGAAAGTAATAGATGGAAAATTCAACTACAAAAAATGAAACATCATCTTATTTAGATATGGAATTGCTACGTTTTTCTACGGCAGGAAGTGTTGATGATGGAAAGAGTACTTTAATAGGAAGATTATTGTATGATTCAAAATCCATTTTTGCAGATCAATATGAAGCTATTGAAGAAACTAGTAGAAGAAAAGGCGATGAAAATGTAAATTTAGCACTTTTAACAGATGGATTAAGAGCTGAGAGAGAACAAGGGATAACTATTGATGTTGCGTATAGATATTTTGCTACACCAAAACGTAAATTTATTATAGCAGATACTCCCGGACATATTCAATATACAAGAAATATGGTTACCGGAGCTTCTACATCTAATTTGTCAATTATTCTTGTAGATGCTCGTCAAGGTGTAGTGGAGCAAACCTGTCGCCATACATTTATTTCTTCATTGCTAGGAATTCCTCATGTTGTTTTTTGTATAAACAAAATGGATTTAGTTGATTACTCAGAGGATGTTTTTGAAAAGATTAAAAAAGATTTAGAAGCGTTTTCTTCCAAATTAGAGGTAAGAGATATTCATTTTGTGCCTATAAGTGCATTAAAAGGAGATAATGTGGTAAACAAATCTGAAAATATGTCTTGGTATCAAGGATCAACATTAATGTATTTGTTAGAAAATATTCATATAGGTAGCGATTATAATCATGTTGATTGTAGGTTTCCTGTTCAATATGTTGTTAGACCACAGTTGGATGAATTTCATGATTTTAGAGGTTATTCAGGAAGAATTGCAGGAGGAATTTTTAAAAAAGGAGACGAGGTTGTTGTCTTGCCATCAGGTTTTTCTTCTAAGATAAAATCGATTCATATTTACAATAATGAAATAGAAGAAGCTTTTTCGCCAATGTCGGTAACTATGACTTTAGAAGATGATATTGATATTAGCAGAGGAGATATGATTGTGAGAGAAAACAACCAGCCCAATGCTAGTCAGGACTTAGATTTAATGGTGTGCTGGTTGAATGATAAACCAATGATTAATGGAGGAAAATATGCTTTAAAACATACCACCAATGATGCACGCTGTATTATTAAAGAGGTTAAGTACAAAGTCAATATTAATACGCTTCATAGAATTGAAGATGATAAAGTTATTAACACTAATGATATAGCTAGGATTACAATAAGAACTACTCGTCCGTTATTGTTTGATAAGTACAGTAGAAATAGGATTACAGGGAGTTTAATATTGATAAATGAAGCAACAAATGAGACAGTTGGTGCTGCAATGATAGTATAATTATTAACTACTTAATACTATAGTTGTTGAAAAGTTGGCATGGTAACGTGCCAACTTTTTTGTTTATTAGCGTAAAATTTACTCAAATTTAATATGCCAATTTTTAATAATCTCCATTAACTTAGTATATTTATAGCTTAATTGTTAATTAATGCAGATTAAAGTATATTGAAGGCAACTTAACTGATTAATTGTCGTCTGAAAACTGAAACAAAACTAACACCTCAACCTAAAAATTTTAAATTATGAATAAATTATTTACACTATTAATTTTATTTTTTTTAATTATAGTTGGAAATAACAAATTAAAAGCACACTCTGTACAAGTAGGTTATTGTTATAATTGTAATGGGGATTTGCGTATTTGGGTTGAACATTGGCATAGTACAGAACCAATAGGTTCTACAACAATGACCTTAAATGTTACAGTAAATGGAGTAACAACACAACAAACAGGTTCTCCAAGTACAGGGATTCAGAATACTAATGTGAATAATTTACCTGGATGTACTACTCCTATAACTATATTTGGTAGTTGTCCAGGTCAGGCAAACACTTATAATGATTGGGTATCTTACGACTTTCCCGGTATGCCAACTAATACTCCTATTACGATAGAAATAGTATCAGGAAATACAGTTTTTACTCAAGATGGTTGTGGAATGTATCCTGCTTCCACAGGATTAATAATTATCCCACCGCCACCAACATATCCTGATATTACAGAATGTGGAGGAAATGGAAACACAGTAGGTCCTTTCAATTTTCCTGCTGGCAATACGTGGACAAACAGTAATCCAGCTATAGGGATACCGGCAAGTGGTACAGGAAATATACCTGCTTTTACGCCAACCAATAGTCCTACTATACAAACTGCTACAATTACTATGTCAAATACATGTGGAACTACTTCTTTCAACATAACTATCGTTCCTGCACCAACTGCAAATTTTTCTGCTCCAGGTATTGGAGGGGCATCTGTATGTCCCGGTCAACCGGTAACATTTACTGATACATCTACACCTGTTCCAGGAAGTAATATTGTTAGTTGGGAATGGGATTTTGGAGATGGTTCACCACTTGTTATTACACAGAACCCAACACATACATTCCCTTTAAATCCGTTGAGTTATAATGTTACTTTAACGGTAACAGATGCTAATGGTTGTTCAACAGTATTAACTCAAACAATAAATTTTGGAGGGCCTACTGCAGATTTTAATGCTTTGAATGTCTGCGATGGGAATGCCATAAACTTTAATGATGCCTCAACACCGGCAGCAACGATAACCAATTGGAATTGGGATTTTAATAATGATGGAATTGTAGATAATACCCAACAAAATCCTTCCTATTCCTACCCTGGACCTGGCACATATCAGGTTGAATTAATGGTTGAAGCAAATGGCGGATGTAAGGATTCTATTGTTCATACGGTAGTTGTCAATCCAAATCCAACGGCTAATTTTAATGCCAACAATGAGTGTTTAGGAACTGCTGTCACATTTAATGATATGTCTTTAGTTGCCACGGGAAATATAACAGGTTGGGCTTGGGATTTTGGAGATGCTTCGCCAATTAATAATAACGCTTCTCCCACATATAATTATGCAGCTGCTGGGATTTATAATGTTACATTAACAGTAACTTCTGATAGTGGGTGTACAGATAATATAACAATTCCTGTAGAAGTATATAGTAATCCAATAGCAGAATTTTCAGCAGATACAGCTTGTGCAGGTTTTAATACTAGTTTTGCAGATCTAAGTACTGTTGGAAGTGGGGGAAATATCACTAATTGGGAATGGGATTTTGATAATGATAACAACCCTGATGATTTTACTCAAAATCCTTCATATATTTTTCCAGGACCGGGAACATATCCTGTAAGCCTTTCTATTACAGATGTTACAGGTTGTGTACATGATACTATAATAAACATAAGTGTGTCTCCCCAACCAACAGCTGATTTTACTTTTACCAATGAGTGTTTTGGAACTCTTTCAACTTTTACAGATGTATCATTACCTAATGGAGGAATAATTTCAAATTGGAATTGGGATTTTGATAATGATGGGGTTGTAGATAATATTAACCAAAACCCTACAAATGCCTTTTCTGCTCCAGGTAGTTACACTACTGAATTGCATATAGAAACAGCCTTAGGTTGTGTTGATTCTATTACTAAAACTGTTACAGTTCATCCAGTTCCTGTGGCTCATTTTGGACCTTCTGATGTTTGTTTAAATACTCCAACTCAATTTACGGATTCTTCAACTGTGTTAACAGGGAATATTGTAGGCTGGCAATGGGATTTTGGAGATGGTGTAGGAACAAGTATACAACAAAACCCAATTTATACTTACTTAAACGCAGGTACTTATAATGCAACTTTAACAGTAACAACAGATAGTGGTTGTACACATACAGGGACAGTTACCGTTACCGTTTACCCAAATCCAACTGCGTCATTTATAACGGGAGATGTATGTCAGAATTTAGCTGGGCAATTTACGGATCAATCTGTAGGGAATGGGGGGACAATTAATCAGTGGGATTGGGACTTTGATTATAATGGAGTTACCCATTATACAGACAACACCCAACAAAATCCGTCTAATAACTATGCTACAGCAGGAACTTATACCGTAGAATTAATTGTTACTACATCTGCAGGGTGTTCAGATACAGTTAGTAATCCAATAACCATACACCCAATGCCAAATGCAGCATATACACCTACAGATGTATGTTATACAGATGCAAATACATTTACAGATAATTCAAATGTTTCATCAGGTAATATTACCAATTGGGATTGGGATTTTGATGATGGTTCACCAATTAACAACACTCAAAACCCAAGTTATACCTATGGTAGTGATGGAGCATATAATGTTACTCTTGTTGTAACTACAGATCAGAACTGTAAAGATACCATTACACAAACAGTAAATGTATGGTCTTTGCCTGTTGTAGATTTCACTCCTACAGAAGTTTGTTTGAATACACCAACACAATTTCAAGATTTAACAACCGTTAATATTGGGAATAGTGTAGCATGGGCATGGGATTTTGATGACGGTA
>LADZ01000003.1 GCA_000961845.1 Flavobacteriales bacterium BRH_c54 | reverse complement strand
TATTATTTATCACTTTACCACAAGCGTGGACGCTTGCGGCAGCGGGGGGGCAGCTATTAAATTTACACTTTGTTAGCACTCGTTTTTTTCTTTATCGCTGTAATTGTATCTATCATTTTAATAAATTTTTTATTATTCTTGTGTTCAGCTGCAACAAGTTTTATTTTACTAATACTAATTGTAGACAATAGATAAGTAATGAAATCCGAAACTAATTTATTAGAATTAGAAATCATTATGTCTATTAAGTTTTTGAACTTATTAGGCTCGTGTTCAGAAACATAATCATAGCTCCAGAATGATGGGGTGGCAGATTGTAAAAAAGGTACGTCAATACCTAATGGCGTTAAAAATTTGAGGTCTTTTTTAATACTTTCATATGTGTTTAAAGTACTTTTGTGGTTAATATAAATTTCGAATGTAGCAACTCTGCTAGTACCTCGATGATATTTAAAAGGTATTTCTTCATTAATACTTTTTAAACCAAAAAGTCTGATTTGTTCAGATATGAATTTTTGGAAATCTATTTGGTCAAAGGATTTTAAATAGTAGTTAGTAAAGAGTAGAAGGTTTAAATCTTTTACTCGAATTAATTCTTCTTCTTTCTTTGCCTTAAATGTATTTCCTTTATTTTGTCTTCTATCTATCATGTGATTTAATTCAAATAAGAACACATAGAAATCTACTTTTTTAGAATCGCTATCCAGTTTATCTTCCAATTTATTAAGGACTGTTTGAATTATGTTTTTATGGTTGGAACAAAGAGATAATTTATTTAAAAGAGAAATAAAACCATTAGAACCATTATAAGTTCTATTTTTCTTTTGTTTGATATCCTTACCATCCAATGTTAAAATAATGGCATTTTCGATTATTTCAGCTCGTGTATTATCATTAATGTTTTTTGTTTGCTTGAGAATACTTAGAAAAAAATATACTATTTCAATACTATCTTTTATTAGCTGTTTTTCTATTATCTCGTCCATAATTTCAGATTCGTCAAGATTCTCATCTATCATTGCTATGAGTAACTCAAAGACTACATGCCATGCTGGATTTTTTATATTATTTTCTATTATTGCATCTCTTTCGGTGTGTTTCTTATAATTGTTATGGTATCGAGTAAAAATATGACTAGCAGTATAATATTCTAAAAATGTTTTATGAGTGAAATTATTGTCAAAATATATTGACCTTCTTTCAGCATATGCCATAAAGTGAGTGCTTGCATCTTCAGCCTCAAGGATGTCATCAAATTCTTTTCGTTCAACGAGATATTTTGCAATGTCTTTAATGACAAGTCGTTGGTTAACAGGTTTCTTGTTCGTTGTTTGATTATATTGCCAGAATGCAAGTCGCCCAAAGGTTCCCCTCTTGTTTTTAACCAATAATTCTATGTCAAGTTGTTTTTCTTCTTTGTCTCTTGTTTCTACAAGTGTATTTGTACAAGATCGATATACATCTAATCTAGAATCAGGTATTACAACTTTATTGATTGCCAATAGGCTCATTAGTGATAAAATTAATGGATTGCTTTTTAAATCATTATCAATTTCACCTATTTGACGTTTACAACTTTCAATTTCTTTTGTTCTTTCGTTCTTGTTTCTAATCTGTGATGTATAAAATTTCTCAATAAATTTGTCTATCTGTTTATTGTTGAAATCCTGAATGGAAAATTCATAAAAACTATTTTCTGGAAACTGTGTATCATGATATCCAATAAATCGAGAAGTAACAATACATTTTACACTTTTGTTAACTGAGAGAAAACTAAGAATGTCATCTCTAACTTCATTCTTCTGAGCAATATCAAATATCTCGTCTAAACCATCAAAGAAAAACAGTGTCGATTTATTTTGAATTATATGTAGTAAAATTTTTTCATCGACACTGTTTAATTGATATTCAGTTTTTAGTATCGATGCTAAGTAGTTAATAATATTTATATTCCCCTTCTGACGTTGCTCATTATATTTTCTTAGTTCAATTCTAAAAGGGATATGATTTTTATAATTTTTTAATCCCCCAATATTTGCACTTTTTTTGATGAATCTTAAAATGAGATTTTTTACCATTAGGGATTTCCCTGAACCAGGATCGCCTAAAATTACAAAATGTTTAGAACGTTTAAATACATCATGTATTCTTAATTCACGCTTTTTTCTATTTTTAAATTCTTCAAGTAACTTATCATCAGTTTTTATGTTTTTGTTTACGGTAAAAAATGGGTCAACGTATAATTTGGAAACTGTTATATTTCTTGGGCGGTTTCCTACTGATATATCGTGTCCGATAAACTTGACAACATCAAGATGATTTTTAGCTGATAAATAGTAAGACTTGATTAGTATCTCAGCATCCTTATCTATGTCTGGACTAATGGAATCAATAAGTTTGTCAATAGAAGAGTTGTCCACAACTTTTTTTATTGAAAAGAATTCATTAACAATACCAGTATTTTCATATTTATTTAGCCATCCATTAATGTTATTGTAGTTGACTGGTTCAACTTTTAAAATTGCAAGAATTTGTTCTAGCTCTTTTTTTATTTTCGCATAATTTAAATTTTTAAAAGCAACATAACTCTTTATTACTTCTTCAACCCATTCTTGGAGTTTTGTTTCTTTAAAAATTTCGGAATTAAAATCCCCTAAGAGTTTTATTGTTGTTGAAGCAAATTTACCAGATGTAACAAAGTAATATTTGAAGGTATTCAAGTTGTGAATTAAATCTTTATCCTGATAATAATGAAGTACAAACTTAAGAATCTCTTTTGTAGCCTCTGGTTTATTTATATTTCCAGAGGTTTTCATTTTACATTGAATTGCAGCTTCGTTCTTACCGGATTTTTTCAGATGAATATCAATTCCCTTTTCTGCCACTCCCGGCATTAAGTGCACATGATCATATTGTCCGGTTAAATCATCAATAATTCTGTTTTCGAATATTCTACAAACTAGTTCTTCAAATCTTCTATCTGATGGTAATTCATTCAAGTTGAACTGAGAGCTGCTATAGACGTTTGGTTTTAAGTTCATAATGTTTGATAATTTAGTTTGGTCTTTTCAAAATGAGTGCTAACCTGTACATATGTATAATTTAATCATACATATAGATTAAAATATGGGTAGACATGTATGATGAAATTAAAAAAAACATCATACTTATTCTCCTCCAAATATATTCAAAATAGCTTGTTAATCAAATAGATGTTAATAACTACTGAATAAATAAAAAAATCCCTGCTAATTGCTTAACAGGGATTTTAGGTTAACTATTTACTATAAAAAATTACTTGTTGTTATCGTCAGCGTCAGTTACTTCTTCAAAGTCAACATCGGTAACTTCATCGCTACCATTTTCACCAGAAGTATTTCCAGCACCTTCAGCACCTCCTGCTTGTTGTTGAGCATTATACATCTCTTGAGAAGCAGCTTGGAAAACAGTGTTTAGTTTTTCAATTCCTGCTTTACAAGCGTCAACATCTTTTGCTTCGTGTGCTTTTTTCAGTTCAGCTAAAGCATCTTCAATAGGTTGCTTTTTGTCAGCCGGCAATTTGTCGCCATAATCTTTCAATTGTTTTTCTGTTTGGAAGATTAAGCTATCTGCTTGGTTCATGGTTTCAGCAGTTTCTTTTGCTTTTTTATCTGCATCAGCATTTTCTTCTGCTTCACGCTTCATTCTTGCAATTTCTTCTTCACTTAATCCGGAAGAAGCTTCAATTCTAATGCTTTGCTCTTTACCCGTAGCTTTATCTTTAGCAGAAATATTCATAATTCCGTTGGCATCAATATCAAAGGTTACTTCAATTTGAGGTACGCCTCTTGGTGCCGGTGGAATGTCAGTCAATTGAAATCTTCCTAACGATTTGTTGTCAGCAGCCATTGGTCTTTCTCCTTGTAATACATGGATATCTACCGCTGGTTGGTTGTCAGATGCTGTAGAGAAAGTCTCCGATTTTTTAGTTGGGATAGTAGTGTTGGCTTCAATTAATTTAGTCATTACACCACCCATGGTTTCAATACCCAACGATAGGGGAGTAACATCCAACAACAATACATCTTTAACTTCTCCGGTTAATACACCACCTTGAATGGCTGCACCAATAGCAACCACTTCATCAGGATTTACTCCTTTAGAAGGCTCTTTTCCGAAGAATGATTTTACTGCTTCTTGTATAGCAGGGATTCTGGTAGAACCACCAACTAAAATTACTTCGTTGATGTCTTTTGCACTGTATCCTGCACTTTTTAGGGCAGTTTTACATGGCTCAATAGTTCTTTTAATTAATTCGTCTGCCAATTGCTCAAACTTAGCTCTCGATAAAGTTTTTACCAAGTGTTTAGGTCCTGAAGCAGTTGCGGTAACGTATGGTAAGTTAATTTCTGTTGAGCTGGTGCTGGAAAGTTCTACTTTAGCTTTCTCAGCAGCTTCTTTCAAACGTTGTAATGCCATTGGGTCATTTCTTAAATCAATTCCTTCAGCAGCATTAAACTCGTCAGCTAACCAGTCAATGATTACTTGGTCAAAATCATCACCACCAAGGTGTGTATCTCCATCAGTAGATTTTACTTCAAAAACACCGTCACCTAATTCAAGAATAGAAACGTCATGTGTTCCACCACCACAGTCGAACACAACAATTTTCATGTCTTGAGATTTTTTATCTAAACCGTAAGCTAAAGCAGCAGCAGTAGGCTCGTTAATGATTCTTTTCACTTTTAATCCGGCAATTTCTCCGGCTTCTTTGGTAGCCTGACGTTGAGCATCGTTAAAGTATGCAGGTACAGTAATTACTGCCTCACTAACAGATTGTCCTAAGTAATCTTCAGCGGTTTTTTTCATTTTTTGCAATACCATTGCTGAAATTTCTTGCGGTGTATATAATCTGTCGTCAATTTTTACTCTTGGCGTATTATTTTCCCCTTTTACTACTTCGTAAGAAGCTCTTTTAATTTCGCTAGCTACTTGGTCGAATGAATTTCCCATAAATCTTTTAATAGAAGATATGGTTTTGGTTGGGTTGGTAATAGCTTGTCTTTTAGCAGGATCTCCAACAGTTCTTTCTCCGCCTTCTAAAAAAGCAACGATAGAAGGGGTGGTTCTTTTTCCTTCAGCATTAGGGATAACAACCGGCTCGTTACCTTCCATTACAGAAACACATGAATTGGTTGTTCCTAAGTCTATTCCTATTATTTTACTCATGATATTAGTTTTTATTAGTTTAAAAATTATTTTCGAGAAGGAATAGTCAAAGGATATGCCATTGGTTTTTAACAGCGTTTTCTTGAAAATATGTCAGCCATTAACCGAAATTACCGATTAATGGCTGACAATTTTATGACAATAAGACAGAGTTCAGGTTCAAGGTTTCAGGTTCAAGGTTTCAGGTTGACCACATAACTTCAAACATCAAACTTGCAACTTTTAACCCAATCCAGCTTACTTGCTCAAAATTTTAAACTCTGTTCTTCTGTTTTCTTGGTGAGCTGCTTCTTTGTCTTCTTCAAACTTAAGTTTAGCAATTTCTGCATCAGTAATAACCAAACGAGATTCTCCGTAGCCTTTAGAAACTAATCTGTCGGAAGCAATTCCGTTTTTAACCAAATAATCTACACAAGATTGAGCTCTTTTTTGAGATAAGTCTTCGTTGTATTTATCTCCACCTCTTGAATCGGTGTGTGCAGAAAGCTCAATTTTAATGGTTGGGTTTTCGTTAAGCAATTTAACCAATCGGTCTAACTCATTTTTAGAAGCGTCTCTAAGTGTAGCTTTATTGTAATCGTAGAAAATGTTTTTCAAGACAATGATACTTCCGATATCAATTTTCTTAAGCTCAATATTTCTTTCTACTTCTTGGTAAGCTGCAGATTCAGGAATATTAAAGTTTTCCGAGTGGAACAAGTAGCTTTCTTTTCTGATAATTAAACCATAGTTTTTCCCTGAAGGAAGAGAAACCAAGTACTTACCGGTACTTTCGTTAGATTCAAAAGTAGCTAAGGTCACGTTTGCTTCTACATCAACTAACTCAATGCTTGCACCAAGTGGTAGTTTGGTTTTTTCATCGCTGATAATACCTTTAAGGATAGTAATTTTTTTAGCATCAGTATTTACTGCTTTTTCAATTACTTTTTCACTTACAGGTTTAGCAATAGAGGCTAATAAGTTATCTTCAGAGCTAATTTGCATCGGTTTTTCAGGACCTAAGAAAGTAATCATATAGATATCTTTCTCACCGTATCCATCAGATTTGAATGAAGAATAATAACCTCTTCTTCCACTTGAGTTAATAATGAAGAATACATCATCATCAACAGTATTAATAGGGTAGCCTAAATTTTTTGGTTCGCTCCAACTTCCATTGGCTTGTTTTTCTGAAACAAAAATATCGTAGCCTCCCATGCTTTTATGTCCTTGAGAAGAGAAATAAAGTGTTTTACCGTCAGGGTGAATCAACACAGACTCTTCATTGTATTTAGTATTAATATCTGGTCCTAAGTTTTGAGCAGGTCCCCAATCTTGTAGCTTTTCATCCCAATTGGTAACATAAATATCACGCATGCCAAAACTACCATCAGGTTTGTTACTTACAAAATACAAGGTTTTTCCATCACTAGAATAACTGGCAGAAGATTCGTGGTATTTGGTGTTGATGTTTTTATTCATCTTTTTTGGTTTCGACCAAGAAGTTCCGATTAACTTGGTTTCATAAAGATTTCCATCCCCTTTATCATCAATATAAATAATCATGCTCTGAGCATCAGGAGCAACAGCAACTGTAGCATCATGCTGGTCAGTATTTACGGGAGGTCCTAAATTTTGAGGAGCAGCCCATTGTCCATTTGTTTTTTTAGAAATATAAATATCTTCAAAATATTCATTTAACCCCAAGTCTATATTACCTCCAGTAGTGGTATTTCTTCTGGAAGTAAACATCATTACCGATTCATCGGCATTAATGATAGCTCCATATTCGGGATATTTTGAGTTAACAATACCGCCAAAATTATCGATAAACACTCTTACAGGGTTAGCTACTAACTCTTTGGCTGTTTTGCATTGATCTATTCTTCTTACTACATCTTCCAATTCAGCAGGGTTTTTAGCAGCAACTGCTTTGTGTTTTTCAAAAGCAGCAATGGCTTTATCAAAATTCATAGTAATGTGGTAAGCTCTTCCTAAATGATAGTGAATATCAGGAGCTACATTTGGGTTGAGTTTTAAGGCTTTTTCTAGGTGAGGAACACTTTCTTCTTTATAAACAGAAGAAACCAAATAACATCTGCCAATTTTATAATTCAGTTGAGAATTGTTTGGATTAAAAGTATTGGCTTTCACCAAAAAAGGTAAGGATTCTCTGTAATAAGAAGCTCTAATTTTATATTCATTAGAGTTGTCATCTAAATATTCAGGAGACATTAATGTAAATGTTTTTTCGCCTATTTTAAGGTTTTCTTCAGCTTCTTTAAAAGCATCTTTTTGTTCTTTAAATAACTTTTTATCAAAAGGAGTGTCTTGTTGTGCTTTTACTGCAAAAGTGAAAACAACAACTAATAAACTGATAAATATATGTTTCATAAGATTGTTTTTAATTTGAGAGATGTAAAATATGTTTTTTAAAGATGAATTAGTTACAAATTTGTTGAGAAAAGGCTTTGCCATTTTTTAAACCTAACTCAGCAGCTTTGTTCCAATCTTCGCAAGCTTTATCTTCTTTTCTGAGCATTTCGTATGCAATACCTCTGTTAAGATAGGCGGCTGCATAATTTTTATCTAATGAAATGGCTTTGTCGCAATCTGCTACAGCTCCTTGATAATCTTTTAATTTATATTTAGCTGAAGCTCTATTATTAAAAGCATAAGCATATTTTGGATTCAGCATAATGGTTTCGTCAAAATCTTTAATAGCATCTTTATAATCACCTTTTTCTAATTTGGCTAAGCCTCTGTTGTTGTATGCAATAAAATAATCTTCTTTTAAGAACAATGCTTTTGAATAACTTTTAATAGCCAATTCGTATTCGCCATTGGCTCTGTAAGCACTACCTAAATTGTTATGAACGAAGCTAAGTTTTCCATCAACCATCAATGCTTTTTCATAATCCTTTATAGCACCTTTAATGTCGTTTAATTGCTTTTTAGCACTTCCTCTATCGTTAAAAGCATAAGCGTAATCGGGTTTGTTTTTTATAGCATTATCGTATTCAGCAATAGCCTCTTTAAATTTATTGTCAAGAAAATAAATGGTTCCTTTATAGTAATAAGCATCTGCATTGGTAGGGTCAATTTCTGTAGCTCGGTTAAAATCTTTTAATGCTGCTTCAGAATCTCCTAATTCGTAATAAGAACGACCTCTTAAAAAATGAGCATTAGTAGAATCAGGATTTATTTCAACTGCTTTATCGAAATCTAAGATTGCATTTTTATAATCTTTCAGTTGAAATTTTACAGATCCTCTGTTAAAATAAGCTTTTTCAAAGGTAGGGAAAAGCTCTATAGCTTGAGTAAAGCTTTCAATCGCACCATTTAAATTATGACTGTTGGCTTGGTTAATTCCACTGTTGTAAAGTTCCATTGCTTTTCCTTCTGAAAGTGCTGATGTGTCACCAACAACTACATCCTGTGCAATTATGTTTGCCGATAGGAGTATGAAAGCAAACGGAATAAATAGTTTCATTTTTTTCATAGATATTTTTTTAATGTTTTGTAAAAAATAAGTAGCTAAAATTATAATTTTTATGCCAATTTTACAAAAAAATAATGACAATGAAGATTTCCTCCAATGAATTAGGTAGTGCGGTGGATTATTTTAAAAGTGAATTAGCTTCTTTTTACGATAAAAGTGAATTGGAAAGTATGCTTTATATCCTTTTTCAGCATTATTTTGGAGTAACTAAAACGGCTATTATTCTTAATAAAGATAAAAAGCTTTCCGAATCGGATTTATTGTTGGTGATTTACGCAGTTAAGGCATTAAAAAAATACAAACCTTTAGCTTATATTATTGGCGAGTGGGAATTTTTTGGATTATCTTTTTTTGTTAATGAGCATGTGCTTATTCCTCGACCCGAAACAGAAGAATTGGTTCAATTAATAATAAATGATTATGATAATCATCCTCTTAATAATATATTAGACATCGGGAGTGGAAGTGGTTGTATTGCATTGAGCTTAAAACATCATTTTAAAAATACAACGGTAACTGCCTGGGATATATCTGATGAAGCTTTAAAAGTTATTGATAAAAATGCGAAGAACTTACAGTTAGAAATTGAAATACATAAAATAGATGCGTTATCTAATCCGGATGTAAATGTAAAATATGATGTAATGGTGAGTAATCCTCCTTACATTACCAATAAAGAACAAGCACAAATGCACCTTAATGTGCTTGATTATGAACCTCATTTAGCGTTATTTGTTTCTGATGAAAATCCGTTGCTTTTTTATGAGAAAATTGCAGATATTGCTGTTAAACATCTTGCTAAAAATGGAAGTTTATACGTGGAAATAAATGAGCAATTTGGGGATGAAGTCGCTTTACTTTTTAATAAAAGAGGTTTAAAAAAGGTAGAAATTAGTAAAGACATTAATGGTAAGAATAGAATTGTTAAAGCAGTATTATCGTAATTAAAACGATTTTATTTCTTAATTTTAAAAATGTATTCATTAATAAGTTTTTAATAAAATCTTATTTTTTGTGTTTAAAAGTCATTTTATTTTAAATTGATAATGCTTACTTTCGTGACTTGAATTTTAGAAATAATTAATATATAAATTTTTTAAAGAATAGATAATGAAAATAATTGTGTGTATTAGTAAGGCTCCGGATACCACATCAAAAATTGCTTTTACGGATGGTAATTCAAAGTTTGATGAGAATGGAGTACAATTTATTGTTAATCCTTATGATGAATGGTATGCTTTAGTGAGAGCGTTAGAGTTGAAAGAAGCAAACGGAGGTAGTGTTACTGTATTAAATGTTGGCGACACGTCAAATGATGCTATTATTAGAAAAGCGTTAGCTATAGGTGCTGATGATGCCGTGAGAATTGACACTCCAACGCAAGATGCGCTTTTTGTTGCGAAACAAATAGCCAATTATGTAAAAGAAAATAATCCGGATATGGTATTGCTAGGAAAAGAAACGATAGACTATAATGGTTCTCAAGTGGGAGGAATGGTTGCTGCAATTTTAGATATGCCTTATGTTTCATTAGCTAGTAAATTAGATATGAATGGAACAACAGCTACAATAGAAAGAGAAATTGAAGGTGGAGTAGAAGTGATAGAAACATCTACACCATTTGTGTTAAGTGCAGCTAAGGGGATGGCAGAGGCTCGTATTCCAAATATGAGAGGAATTATGGCTGCCAGAACAAAGCCTTTAAATGTGGTTGCTGCTATTGCTGCTGATAATGCTACAGAAATAAAAAGTTTCTCGTTGCCACCGGCTAAAACAGGCTGTAAGTATGTTGATGCAGATAATGTTGAACAATTAATAGACTTATTACACAACGAAGCTAAAGCTATTTAATAAATTATTTAAACCTTAATAAAGATATGTCAGTTTTAATATATACAGATTCCGCGGACGGAACACTTACAAAAAATGCTTTTGAAGCAGCTAATTACGGTGCTTTATTAGCCAAAAAAGAAGGTAAATCAGCTACCGCAATTGTTATTGGAGAAGCTAGTGATATTGATAAGTTGGGAGCTTATGGTGTTACTAAAGTATTACATGTAAATGATGCCGCATTAAATAATTTTGATCCACAAAGAAATGCAGCAATTATTGCTCAAGCTGTAACTAAAGAAAATGCAACAACAATTATATTTCCTCATGATTATTCAGGGAAAGCAACCGCTCCAATGTTGGTAGCAAAATTAGATGCAGGATTAGTTACAGGTGCAGTAGCACTTCCTGAAGGGAATACAGTAAGAAAAGCAGTTTTTTCAGGAAAAGCTTTTGCAGATGTAGAAATAAAAACAGCAATAAAAATCATTTCTGTATTACCAAATGCAGTAGATAAACAAATAGGTGAAGGAAGTGTTGCAGTAGAAAATTTTTCTTGTGAAATACCAACAACGAGATTAACAGTAAAAGAAGTGAAAAAAGCTTCGACAGAACTATCACTAACGGAAGCAGATATTGTAGTTTCAGCAGGTAGAGGACTAAAAGGTCCTGAAAATTGGGGAATGATTGAAGAATTAGCTCAAGAACTAGGAGCTGCTACAGCTTGTTCTAGACCTGTGGCTGATATCGGTTGGAGACCTCACCATGAACATGTTGGACAAACAGGAATTGCTATCAGACCAAATTTATATATAGCTGTTGGTATTTCAGGAGCTATACAACATTTAGCAGGAGTAAACGGAAGTAAAACTATAGTAGTTATTAATACTGATCCGGAAGCTCCTTTCTTTAAGGCAGCGGATTACGGTATTGTTGGAGATGCTTTTGAAGTAGTACCTAAAATGATAGCAGCAGTTAAAAAACTTAAAGGCTAATTTGTGAACTTTAACAAGAGGATAGTTTTTTATATTATCCTCTTTTTTTATTTTACCAGATGGATAAGATTGAACTAGAAATTATTGGACTTTCATACAGTCAAACTCAAACAGGAGCATACGCACTAGTGTTGGGAGAAACAGTTGGCAACAAAAGAAGATTGCCAATTATTATTGGAGGATTTGAAGCTCAGGCTATTGCTATTGAGTTAGAATCTATGACTCCTAGTCGCCCACTTACACACGATTTGTTTAAAAACCTTGCAGATGCTTTTGATATTAACCTGTTAGAAGTAATTATATATAATTTAGTAGAAGGTATTTTTTATGCTAAATTAATTATTCAACAAGGTGCAGAAACCATAGAAATAGATACCAGAACCTCAGATGCTATTGCTTTAGCAGTTAGATTTAAATGTCCCATTTCTACTTATGAGTTTATTCTTTCCAGTGCAGGAATTATTTTAGATGAATCTCAAAAAGATAAAGATATTGATGATGATGATAGTGATGAATTTGATGATTTAGAAAAGGAATTAGAAGATATAGATCCAAGTAAACCTCTCGATTATTCAAAAATGTCAATTACAGAGTTGAATAAAGTACTGCAAAATGCTATTGAACACGAAAACTATGAAGAAGCTTCGAAGATAAAAGCTGAAATAGATAGAAGGAATGCTAACTAATATTTTTTTGTTTTAAATCAAATTATGCTCACAACCATCACCTTTACATCAATTTACAGAGGAATTATCGGGATGGTAGTGTTGTTAGCTATTGCGTGGTTATTTAGCAGTAATAGAAAAGCCATAAATTGGAAATTAGTAGGGAAAGGATTATTAATTCAGTTGGTTTTTGCCATTTTGGTTTTAAAAGTAGATTTTGTTGCTTACGGGTTTGAAATAGTCAGTAAAATTTTTACAAAAATTATAGGCTTTACGCAAGAAGGAACCATGTTCTTATTCAAGAATTTTGAGTCTGGAATTATAGAATCAGCACTTATTAATTTTGTAGTGATGGTCTTGCCAACTGTAATATTCTTTTCGGCATTAACTAGCCTTTTTTATTATTGGGGAATTCTTCAGAAAGTAGTATATGCATTTGCTTGGGTAATGAAAAAAGTGATGAAGCTTTCCGGAGCAGAGAGTTTGGCAGCAGCAGGAAACATTTTTTTAGGACAAACAGAATCTCCATTATTGGTAAAGCCCTACCTTAACAAAATGACAGATTCTGAGCTAATGTGTTTAATGAGTGGGGGAATGGCAACTATTGCAGGTGGCGTTTTGGCTGCATATATAGGTTTTTTAGGAGGTTCAGATCCTGTACAGCAAGTATATTTTGCTAAACATTTATTAGCAGCATCGGTAATGTCGGCACCCGCAGCAGTGGTGGCAGCAAAAATGTTGGTACCTCAAACAGAAAAAGTAAATGAAGATTTAAGCCTGCCTAAAGAAAAAATTGGAGCAAATGCTTTAGAAGCTATTGCTAATGGAACAACCGATGGTATAAGGTTGGCAGTTAATGTTGCCGGAATGTTATTGGTTTTTATTGCTCTTTTGGCAACAGGAAACTACATCTTATTTAAAATTGGAGATTGGACAAGCTTAAATCCTATTATTGCTGCAAATACCGCTTATGATGGATTAAGTTTTCAACTTATTTTGGGTTATCTTTTTGCTCCACTTACATGGTTAATGGGAGTTTGTAAAGAAGATATGGTATTGGTTGGTCAGTTGTTGGGAGAAAAAACGATTTTAAATGAATTTGTAGCTTACGTTTCCTTGGGGGAATTAAAAATGCAAGGAAAATTTGTAGAAGAGAAATCTATTGTAATGGCTACCTACATATTATGTGGGTTTGCTAATATCGCTTCTATAGGTATTCAAATAGGTGGAATTGGAGCACTTGCACCACAAAAGAAAGCTACTTTGGCAAAGTTTGGCTTTAAAGCACTTATAGGAGGAACTCTTGCCTCTTTGTTTACAGCGGTTTTAGTTGGGATACTTATCTAAACTATTAGCAAAATAGAAAATTATGAATCCATTTTTAGTTATAGGCTTTGTTTTAGGTTATTTCTTGTTGCTAATGATTATTGCAAGAGTAACTTCTAAAGGAGCCAATAACGATGCTTTTTTTATAGGTTCCAAACAATCGCCTTGGTACTTGGTAGCTTTCGGTATGATTGGAGCTTCACTTTCTGGAGTAACTTTTATTTCAATTCCCGGTTGGGTGGGCGATAGTGCTTTTTCCTACATGCAAGTAGTAATGGGCTATTTTTTCGGTTACATAGTTATTGCTACCGTGCTGATGCCATTGTATTACCGACTTAATTTAACTTCTATTTATTCTTATTTAGAAACCCGATTTGGGTATTATGCTTACAAAACAGGAGCTTCTTTCTTTTTACTATCGAGAGTTATAGGAGCTTCTTTTAGGTTATTTTTAGTAGCTTCTGTATTACAATATTTAGTTTTTGATACTTGGAATGTTCCTTTCTTTGTAACTGTAGCGTTGTCTATTATTTTTATTTGGCTTTACACTAATAAAGGAGGTATTAAAACCATTGTTTGGACAGACTCTTTACAAACCTTATTTATGCTGGTTTCTGTCGGTATTGCCGTTTATACTATTAGTTCTGAACTAAACCTTACTTTTTCTTCTATGATAGATGAAATAAGCAACAGTGATTATGGACAAATCTTCTTTTTTGATGATTTTACCGATAAAAAACATTTTGTAAAACAATTTGTTAGCGGAATCTTTATTACTATTGTTATGACAGGCTTAGACCAAGACATGATGCAAAAAAACTTGAGTTGTAAAAACATTAAGGAAGCTCAAAAAAATATGTTTTCATTCAGTGTTGTATTAATCTTTGTTAACCTGTTATTTTTAGCATTGGGAGCATTATTGTTTATTTATGCAGCAGCCAATCAAATTGAAATACCTGAAAGAACAGACCATCTTTTTCCATTAATAGCTACCAACCATTTACCTGTTGTTGCAGGCATCTTTTTTATTTTAGGATTAATTGCCGCAGCATATTCCAGTGCTGACTCTGCATTAACCTCTTTAACTACTTCGGTTTGTGTAGATTTTTTAGATATAAAAAACAAAGTAAATGGCGATAGCATTAGAAAAAAAGTACACGTATTAATATCATTTTTGCTATTTCTTGTAATTCTTATTTTCAACGCTATTAATGAGGAGAGTGTAATTAGTGCTTTATTTACAGCAGCGGGTTATACCTACGGACCATTATTGGGATTATATGCTTTTGGATTGTTTTTTAAAACACAGGTGAAAGATAAATTAGTGCCTATAGTTTGTATTCTTTCTCCAATAGTGAGTTATGTCATTCATTTAAATTCTGAACGATTTTTGTGGGGTTACAAATTTGGTTTTGAGATTTTGCTCGTAAACGGATTGTTAACTTTTTTAGGATTGTTGATTATTCAGAGAAAAGCATAAAAGATTCGTTTACCACTTTAATTAATGAGTAATAATCAACCACCTTTATTCAGTAATATTTTAAAAGAAAGTAAAGGAATTAAAATAGGTTGAAATTCTATACCGTTGTTGGTACTGACATCATTCCAAGCAATAGGCATAACACCAAAACCAAGAGACATGTTTTCTCCAATGGTAATTTTTATTCCTGCACTTCCGGTATAAACCTGATAAGTAGGAAAATACATTACATCAAAACTAATAAATACCCGTTGGCCAATTTGTCTGTGTCCGCCAATAAAGAAGTGGAAGAAAGGTAACTCGTCTTTATTATTAGCAAAACTGAAAGTTCCTTTGGCATAATAAAAAGCTGCTCCAACAGTAAAATTATTTTGAATATTGCCTAGTGTTCCCATAATACTACCACCACCAAAAGCAATAACAGAATCTTCATTTATAGCTAATAATTGTCCACCTGAAAGACTTGCTGCTATAGTCATTTCATTATTTACAGCAAGACTTTGTTTAATGGAAGGAATAAACATTCCAAAAAGTGCTGAGTTAGCAGATATGGTGGTAGAGTTTGTTAGACCATAACTTGCTTTTGCAAAAATAATGTCTGATGAAGCCAATCTGATTTCACCTTTTTTTAAAGTTAACGAAGTGGGGGTTAAAAAATGATTGGTATAATCGGGATTGCTAATGCCATATATGATTGTTGCATCACTATCTATACTACGTTTTTGTTTTGGAGTAGTTGTTTTATCTTCATTCACGTAATCATCATCGGTTTGTGCAAAAGCAGTAACAGAAAAAGAAAGAGAAAGAATTATGAAGAAAATGTTCTTCATTTTTTAGAAAATTAATTTAAGCTTGGATTTTCAGGAAACTGAGTGAACATAGCGTGTTTACCACCTTTTTTCTTTAGTACTTCTTTCCAAAGATTTTTCTTATTAAAGATTTTGGTATTGATATTAGAAATCAGCCAAGAATCTTCATTTATTTCGTTAGTTAGTTGCTCTTTAGACCATCCTGAATATCCTGTAAAAAACATAATTTCTGTAGGAGCAACTTCATTGTTGTTAATCATTTTTTTAAGTTGTTCAAAATTACCTCCCCAAAATAAATTTCCGGAAATATGTTTACTTTCTTCTAAAGCTGTACCCAACGTATGAATAAAATGCAGTGAAGAGGTTTCTACCGGACCTCCTAAATAAACAGAAAATTTATCGTTATTAATTTCTGAAGGTAAAACTTTATCAAGAGTAGTATGCAAAGGTTTATTAAGAATAAAACCCACCACATCATTGTCTGAATAAGCAGCTAAAAGCACTACCGAACGCTTAAAATAAGAGTCAGCCATAAATGGTTCGGCAATGAGTAAACGTCCCTTTTCAGGCTCAATTTTATTCAAATCTGCAATTTTATAATCTAACGGGTTTAAAATCATGGTTCTAATAATTTTGCGAGGTTAAATTAAAGAAAAAAATTAGTACTAACCTATATTTTATTGATTAATTTTGTTTTAACACTTTATAAAGGTGTAGTTATTTATGGAAGAATTAAAGAATTTCGTTAACTCTATTAGGAGAGATTTTGCAGGAAAACCATTAAATGAAGATAGTGTTGATACTAATCCATTAAAACAATATCAAATTTGGTTTGAAGAAGCGGTAAGTGCACAAGTGGTAGATCCTTATGCCATGTCTATTGCTACAGTTGGAAAAGACATGCAACCTTCATTAAGATTAGTGTATTTAAGAGATATCTCTGAAAATGGTTTCGTTTTTTATACTAATTATGGAAGTCAAAAGGCAGGAGATATAGCTGAAAACAACAAAGTAGCCTTGAATTTTTATTGGGTAGAGCTAGAAAGACAAATAAGAATTCAAGGAAAAGTGTTTAAAGTAAGTGAAGAAATGTCAGATACTTATTTTAATAGCCGACCAAGAGAAAGTCAAATAGGTGCATGGGCTTCAGCTCAAAGTACTGAGCTTACTTCACGACAAGTGTTAGAAGAAAAAGTAGCAGAACTTACTAAAAAGTTTGAAAATCAAGACATTCCAAGACCAAAATATTGGGGAGGTTATATTGTACAACCTTTTAAAATAGAATTTTGGCAAGGCAGACCTAATCGTCTGCACGATAGATTAGTTTATACCCGCACTGAAACTAACGATTGGGAAATTTCTAGGATAGCTCCGTAGTGGAGAAGTTTGAATCTTGAGTGTCTTTTGATTTATAAAAAAAACTTTACTCTTACAATGAATTTTCGGCAGCTTGTTCTATCAGTTGTTCGGAAAGCTCTTTACCTAAATAATTGTTTACCAAGTAACGTCCTAAATAAATGAGGGGAGTTAAAATTATGGCAATAATTAATTTAAAGGTGTAACCTGTAAGTGCTGCATTCACATATTCACTTGTACTCATTTTTCCGGTTAGCCAAAAAGCAATGCCTAATACAATAAAGGTATCTATTAATTGAGAAATCACAGTAGAACCTGTACTTCTCAACCAAATCATTTTCCCACCAGTTTTATTTCTCAATAACCAAAAAATGAACACATCCACAAATTGCGAAACTAAAAAAGCAACAATGCTGGCAAAGATAATCCACATGCTTTGCCCAAAAACTGCTTGAAATTGTTCATCAGTAACAGCAGAAACACCTTTAGCAGCGGGAATGTTCATAGAGAAAAATAATACAATAAAAGCATAAGCAATAAGCGAAGCAGTAATGAAAGTCAGTTTTTTAACACCATTTTTTCCATAATATTCATTGATTAAATCAGTAGTAAGAAAAACCACTGGCCAAGGAATAATACCTATACTCATAATAAAGGGGCCTAATTGAATTATTTTTCCACCAATAAGTTCTGCCACAACAGCATTGGTAATAAAAATACCCGCTAAAATGGTAAAAACAATATCTCTTTTGGTTTTAAACATTAAAGACAAATTTATTTTTAAATAACTTCTAATACAAATTATTTTTTTTAGCTTCTTTAAGTTCTATTGAAAGATATTATTTACTGTTTGTCATCGGTATTAGGTAAGTTCTTAGATGGTATTTTTTATTGCTTATTAGTTCGAGAAGGGAATAGTAGTAGATATTTCCAAGATATATTAGTGTGATTACATAAAGTAACCAATTGAATCATAAAAAATTAATGATTTTTATAC
The DNA here is from genome assembly GCA_000961845.1 of Flavobacteriales bacterium BRH_c54. GTDB lineage: Bacteria > Bacteroidota > Bacteroidia > Flavobacteriales_E > Vicingaceae > BRH-c54. The sequence goes on along the minus strand of LADZ01000003.1, from coordinate 17,472 downwards.
ATATAATACATATTAAACGAACATTTTTGTTTGTTATTTTAAATCTATATATTGTATGCAAGAGCTTATTAATAAACAAACATTTCATCAATTTATTAAACAAGAAAATAAGCATTTGGCTCCATTCTCAGGGTTTTTAATGGAATTACTTCAATTAACTAAGATAAACACCTTTTATAACGAGGTACTTAATGAAAGTACTAACACAGAAGAGTTTATTGCATTGGTGTTAAAAAGACTTCAAATAAATATTAAAGTGTTGGATAGTGAATTAGATAGAATTCCGGAAAGTGGAAGTTTTATAACAGTATCTAATCATCCTTTTGGCGGTATTGATGGTTTAATTCTTCTTTATATTGTTTTGAAAAAGCGTCCTGATTTTAAAGTGATTGCTAATTATTTATTAAAAAACATTACTCCTTTAAGTAACGTTATTTTACCAGTAAATTCTTTTGAATATGGAAAAGAAGGTAGTATAAATGGGCTAAAAACTGCTTTAGAAACAATAAAAAATAATTGTCCTATAGGTATTTTTCCTGCTGGAGAAGTATCTACTGTAAAAGCCAAATTAGGAATTGTAGATAAAACATGGAGCATTACTTCTATTAAGTTAATAAAAAAGGCTCAAGTACCTGTTATTCCAATCTATTTTGAAGGAGCTAATAGTCATTTGTTTCATGTGTTAGGAATGATTAACCCTAAGCTGAGGACAGCTAAATTACCATCAGAAGTATTCAATAAAAAAAATAAAAATATTAGCGTTTCAATAGGTAATCCGATAGCCGTTTCTGATTTAAATCAATTTGACAATACCAATGAATTGGCTGATTATATTAGAAATAGAACTTATGCATTAAAATATACCAATAAATTCAATAATGATAACTTAAAAAACTTGTATTATAAAAGAATCAGTCAACCTATAAATCCTTTATTGCCCAATACTGTATTAGCAGAAGAAGTAAGTCAACTTTCATCCGACTATTTATTATTAGATAATGGTACTTTTCAAATTTATTGTACTCCTGCCGAAGAAATTCCTTTAGTACTGACACAAATAGGAATTTTAAGAGAAATAACTTTTAGGGAGATAGGTGAAGGGACAGGAAAAGCTACGGATATTGATAAGTATGATTTATATTATCATCATTTGTTTTTGTGGGATAAAATAAAACAACAATTGGTAGGAGCTTATCGAATTGGTAAAGGAGAGTCTATACTTAAACTTTATGGAAAAAAAGGATTATACATTAATAGTTTGTTTAAGCTTAAAAAACCATTAGTTCCTAGGTTAAAAATGTCATTAGAATTAGGTAGGTCTTTTATAGTAAAATCGTATCAAAAAAATCCACAACCATTATTTTTACTATGGAAAGGAATACTTTATTTTTTGATTAAAAATCCTAATTATCGTTATTTAATTGGGCCTGTAAGTATTAGTAATGACTTTACAAGTATTTCTAAAGAATTAATTGTTGAATTTGTAAAACAAAATTATTTTGATGATTTAATTGCTTCTTTTGTTGTCCCCCGAAAAAAGTTTAAGGTAAATTTAAAACAAACAAATATAAAATCATTAGTTAGTGTAGCTAAAAATGATTTTTCTAAATTAGATAAAATGATTGAAAACATTGAGCCAGATAAAATTAGAATTCCTATTTTACTGAAAAAATATATAAAACAAAATGCAAAAATAGTGGGTTTTAATATTGATCCTAAGTTTAATAATGCGCTTGATGGTTTTGTATTTTTAGACTTAATGGAAGTTCCACAAACAACAATTAAACAGTTATCAAAGGAGTTTAATGATGAAAAAATAATGGACTTATTTATCGAAAAAGAAATGCTTTAAAAGATAATAGGGTTTAACAAAATGTTGAAAAGAGCTTCAAATAACTTCTTTATCTAATAAAATTTTGGTTTTTAAAATTCCTGCGACAGAAAGACTGTCAGTAATATCGCCATTCATTACCATATTAAAAGCTTCATCAAAACTTACTTTTTTAAGTTGAAGTACTTCATCTTCGTCTGGTTGTGGAGCAGAAAAAGTTAACTCTTTAGCAATATAGATGATTCCTAATTCATCAGAAACAGAGTTGCTGAGGTGCATTTCTAGCAAAGGATTCCATTGTTTGGCGGTGATGCCTGTTTCTTCTAATAACTCTCTTTTAGCAGTTTCTAAAGGAGGAATATTTAGCTTTCCACCACCTTCACAAATTTCCCAACTGTATTGGTCTAATGGATAACGATACTGACCAATCAACCAAGTATTATTTTCTTCGTCTAAAGGAATAATGCCAATAGCTAAATTTTTAAAATGAACAGTACCATAGATTCCCTTATTCCCACCTGCATTTATCACCTGGTGTTCGGTAACACTAATCCAGTTATTGTCGTATTTCAGTCGACTTTCTAGTGTCTCCCAAGGGTTGTTCATTTTTTTGTTTTGATGCGTTTTTTGATAAATTAGCTTCCAAAAACTTTTTTAAGCAAATCGGTTACTCTAGCTGCAGGATTTTTTCTGATATTCGCTTCTTCTTTTTGTATCATTAAAAATAAACCTTCCATTGCTCTGGTAGTAACGTAATCTTCTAAATCCGGATTTTGTTTTTCAATAAAAGGAATTTTGTTATAAGTAGTAATAATTGGATTCCAGTATTTAGTTACTTCCACTTGTTCAATAGCATTTTTTACTATTGGATTAAATTTTATTTTTAGCTGAGCAGAAGTTTTCTCTCTTAAATAGTTGGTAGCAGCATTGTCTTCTCCTTTTAAAATAGCAAAACCATCAGAAATGCTCATGTTTCTAATAGCATCAATAAAAATTGGAGCAGCTTCCTTACTTGCAGTTTCAGCGGCTCTGTTAAGTGTTAATACAAAGTCGTTTACTTGGTTTTCCATCCCCAATGCTATTACTTTTTCTTTTACTTTAATAGCTTCCGGAGGAAAAGGGATAAAAATTTCGGGATTTTTATAAAAGCCATCCATTTTAGAAGTTAGGTCCGTAGATTTATTTGCACCAACGGTTAATGCTTCTTTTAAACCACCAATAACTTCTCCGTTGGTTAATGGAGCTTCACCAGTGGTTTGTTTGTTTACTTCTTCTAAAACGTTGGTCATTTCAGCACAGCCTAACACTAAGAATGAAGCTGTTGCAAATACTAATATTCTGTTTTTCATATTTTTATTTTATTAATTCGGTCATATGTAGCTCCCTAAATAATTATTCCCTTGTGTAAGAAAATTTTACTTATGGTCGTTTTATTTAAATTGTTTTTAATAAAGATTTTATACTATCCAAAACTACATATTTTTTTAAGTTGAAAAAATAGATTAAAAAATATATTTTATTCCTAATATAATTTGATCGTGATTGGTTTTGCTGTTAAAAATATGTGCTGAAGAAATGTGGTTAAATCCGGCAGAAAGTGAAAAATGTTGGTGGATAGGTTTTGTTAAATAAAATCCTTGAGAAAGATTAAACCCTTCGTTAATTCCATCGGTAGAAATTTTCTTACTTTCAGCCCAAACTGTCCCTATCAAAAATTCAATATACCACTGCTCAATAATAAGAAAGCTAAATTGGAACCCTGCTCCTGTTGTAGCACTTCCCTGGTCACTTAAATTAAAAAGAGCTACAGGTCTTATCAGAAAAAGTCTATTATTAAATTCTCCTTTATTAGCTGTTGAGTCATTAAAATTGTTGGCGTAATCTATACTCCATCTAAATGGAAAATAAATAATAGATGAAAAACCAAAACCATCACCAAAATTATTTTCAAAAGTAATTCTATCTCTGTAGGTTGAACCATATAAAGCAATGTTTAGCCGATTGATTTCCATTTGCATTTTGCCTTTATTATTTTGAGCAACAATATCTTCTGAAAAAGCAAAAATGAAAAAGGTTAATATGGTTAATATCGTTTTAATCAAAATTAATTTGAAGGATTTTAAAATGGAAAAAAGTATGGGATTAAAAGTGAAGCTAATATCCAATAGATAATACTTAAAGGAAGTCCTGTTTTTATAAAATCTTTAAACTTATAACCTCCGGCACTATATACCATGGTATTGGTTTGGTAGCCTATTGGAGTCATGAAACTTGCTGAAGCACCAAACATAATGGTCATTAAAAATGGTAAAGGGTTTAACCCTAAGTTTGAAGCGGTAACAATGGCTATGGGTGTTAATAATGCTGCAGTAGCATTGTTAGAAATAAATTCTGTGGTTATTGTGGTTAGTAAGTACAATCCTGAAATAATGGCAATTGGTCCCCAAGTACCTAGGTTATTAATTATAGTATTAGCTACTTTATAATCTAATCCGGTATTTTTTAATGCAACTCCGAAACTTATTGATCCGGCAAGCAGAAAAATAATTTTCCAATTAATGGCTTCATACATTTCTTTCATTGAAAGACATTTTAGTAGAATTAATGTTATTACTCCCGAAATGGTGCCTGTCATAATATCTAAAATATTAAACGAAGCTAAAGCCACCACTATTAAAATAACACTTAGCACGATGCTAAAGTTTTTCTTATCAAAATCAACAATATTGCTTTCCGAAAGTAAAACGAATGGAGCGTCTTGCTGGGTTTCTTGTTTTTTTAACTCTTTAATGTAGTGATTTTTTATTTCAGCAAGAATAACATCTCCCGACTTTAATTTTGTTCGATAAACATCTTCATGTACAACATCTTCTCTGTGCATGATAGCCAAAGGAATACCTCTAAATCTTCTTCGGAAATCGACATCTTTCAAGGTTTTTCCATCAAAATAAGAGTTGGAAGTAATAATTAATTCAACTAAGGTAGAATTTTTTTCTTTTAAGTCATTATCACCAATCATTAATGGTGATTCGCTCATAATTCTTACTTTGTCTTTAAGTGATTTAATCTTTTCAATATTGCATCTTATTTTTAGGATGTCATTTGCTTGTAAAATAAAATCTCCGGCAGGAAGCATAAAACTTTCTTTTTCTCTTCGTACTTCAATAATATCAATATCAATTTCCTTTAAAAGAGAAGATTCCATAATAGACTTTCCTGCCGATTCTGAGTTAGGAAGCAATTCAATTTCTGTAAGGTAGTTTCTCATTCCAAATTTTGCCTCTAAATCTTTTTCGTTGATTCTTGTTGGTAACAGTTTTATACCCACTAAAAGCATGTAAATAACTCCAGCAAAAAGGAGTATTAATCCCATAATCGTCATGTCGAACATTTCTATAGGAGCAATTCCTTCTTTTTCTGCAATTCCGTTTACTAATAAATTGGTTGATGTGCCAATAAGTGTACAAGTTCCGCCAAAAATAGAAGCAAAAGAAAGTGGAATAAGCATTTTGGTGACGCTATGGTTAGAAGCACTAGCAATTTGAATAATAATAGGGATGAAAATTGCTACTACAGGGGTATTGTTTACAAAAGCAGAGAAAAATGCTATTAACAACATCATTAATCCCATACCAATATAAAAGTTTTTTCTAAAAATTGAAGAAAGTCTTAAAGCCAATACTTGCAAAGCTCCTGTCTTTAATAGTGCAGCACTTAGTACAAACATAAAAGCAACAGTAATAGTGGCTTTGTTGCTAAATCCGCTAATACCTTCTTCTGGAGTTATAACACCAAACAACACAAAAGCAGCCATAATAAGAAGAGCAACTAAATCTACCGAAAGTACTTCTGTAATAAAGAGTATAAAAGCTCCTAAAAGTAGAACAATTGTTATAATGGTATTGAAATCCATAATTGTGCAAATAGAAAACAAAAATACATACTTAAATGAATTAGGCTAAATAAAATAGTTGTATTTTCAATGATTGTGATAAAAATAGAAGTTCATGTGAAAAAAAAACCGATAAATCTTATAAATAAAAATTAGTTAAATTCTGAGTAAACTTGTACTTTTGGCTTTTATGGAATTTTCAGCAGAACAAATAGCAGGCATACTTAATGGAGAGGTTATAGGTAATTCTCAGGTTAAGGTAAACAAATTGTCTAAAATTGAAGAGGGAGAACCTCAATCCATTTCTTTTTTGGCAAATATGGCTTATGAGCATTATTTATATACTACGGATGCCTCTATAGTTATTATAAATAGAGATTTAAAACTTCAAAAATCCGTTAAAGATACATGTACGTTAATAAAAGTGGATAATGCTTATGAGTGTTTTGCTAAGTTATTGGAGACTTATCAGCAAATGAAAGGAAGTAAAACAGGAATAGAACAACCATCTTTCATTTCTGAATCAGCTAAATTAGGAGAAAACTGTTATGTAGGAGCTTTTGCTTATATTGGAGAGAATGTTACCATAGGCAATAATGTTAAGATTTATCCAAACACTTATGTTGGAGATAATACAACAATAGGAGATAATACTATTTTATTTTCAGGAGTTAAGTTGATGGATGAAACTGTAGTAGGAAAAAATTGTATTTTTCATGCGGGAGTGGTAATAGGTTCAGATGGCTTTGGTTTTACACCAGATGAAAGTAATGTATATAGTAAAGTTCCTCAAATAGGAAATGTAGTTGTTGAAGATGATGTAGAAATAGGAGGAAATACAGTAATTGATAGAGCTACAATGGGATCTACGGTTATTAAAAAAGGAGTTAAACTCGATAATTTAGTACACATAGCACATAACGTAGTAATAGGGGAGAACTCAGCAATTGCTGGACAGGTGGGAATTGCAGGTTCAGCAAAAATTGGAAAAAACTGTATGATGGGAGGACAGGTAGGAGTTGCCGGTCATTTAACTGTTGCTGACGGAACTAAAATAGCAGCTCAATCAGGAATTGGAGCGAATATTAAAGTTGAAGGGACTGTAGTACAAGGTTCTCCGGCCTTTTATATTGGAGATTATAAACGTGCTTATGTAGGGTTTAAAAAACTTCCTGAAATTTTAGACAGATTAGATAAATTAGAAAAGAATAACCAATAATAAAGGTTAGCATAAATAGTTTCAAAATAACCTAACTATAAATCGCTAAACGCTAAACTTAACTAGTATGGCAAAACAAAAAACAATAAAAGATTCATTTAAAGTAGTCGGAGTAGGACTACATACAGGCGTAAAAGCAACATTAACAGTAAATCCAGCACCCGATAATCACGGGTTTAAATTTAAAAGAACAGATGTAGAAGGTCAGCCAATAATTCCGGCCGATGCTAATTTGGTTGTAGATACTTCCAGAAGTACTACATTAGCTAAGGATGGAGTAAAAGTACACACAACAGAGCATATTTTAGCTGCTTTGTTTGGTTTGGAAATAGATAATGCACTTATAGAACTAGATGGTCCTGAAGTTCCAATTATGGATGGAAGTGCTTTTCCTTTTGTAAGTATGATTAACCAAGTAGGTATTGTTGAGCAAGAAGCCGAAAAAGACTATTTTGTTGTTACGGATAACTTAACTTATGAAGACATAGAAAGACATACAGAAATGTTGGCTGTTCCTCAAGATGAGTTTAGGATAACTGTTATGGTAGATTACAATTCTGTAATATTAGGTACACAACATGCTCATATGTATCATGCAGGTGAATTTGTCGAAGAAATTTCTAAATGCAGAACTTTTGTTTTTTTAAGAGAATTAGAAGTATTGGCAAAAAATGGCTTGATTAAAGGTGGAGATTTAGATAATGCAATTGTTTTAGTAGATAAGCCATTGCCTCAAGAAAAATTGGATGAAATTGCTGATTTACTGGGGAAGCCTCATATTAAAGTTGATAAAGCAGGAGTGTTAAATAACTTAACACTCCATTTTCAAAATGAACCTGCAAGACATAAATTGCTAGATATTATAGGGGATTTAGCTTTAGTTGGAAAACCAATAAAAGGACATATTTTAGCTGCTCGTCCGGGACATAAAGGCAATGTAGATTTTGCTAAAATTATTAAACAAGAAATTAAAAAACAGCAGAAAGGAAATGTATTTTTCGATTTAACAAAAGAGCCTGTTTACGATATCAATCAAATTGCCAAACTATTACCTCACAGATACCCGTTTTTATTGGTTGATAAAATCATTGAAATGGATGAAAGTAGTATTGTTGGGGTGAAAAATATTACGTTGAATGAACCACAATTTACAGGACATTTCCCAAATAATCCGGTAATGCCTGGAGTACTTCAGGTTGAGGCGATGGCTCAAGCGGGTGGGATTTTAGTACTTAGTCAAGTTCCAGATCCGGAAAATTACATGACTTATTTTATGAAAATTGATGGTGTGAAATTTAAAAGAAAAGTAATTCCAGGAGATACTTTAGTTTTTAAATTGGAATTATTATCCCCTATAAGAAGAGGAATAGTTCACATGAGTGGTAAAGGATATGTTAATGGTCAGTTAGCAATAGAAGCAGAATTAATGGCTCAAATTGTTAAAGAAAAAACAGAAGAAAAGGCAACAGTAGCATCACATCAATAAAAAATACTAATTTCGCTGTTGCAAAAACAAAAACTATTTATTGAATGGAAAAATATCCAATGACAAATATTCATCCTAATGCAAAAATTGCTGATGATGTAAAAATAGATCCATTTACCACCATATATGATAATGTTGAAATAGGAGAAGGAACATGGATAGGTTCAAATGTTACTATTTTTAGTGGAGCAAGAATTGGAAAAAATTGTAAGATTTTTCCTGGAGCTGTAATTTCAGCAATTCCTCAAGATTTAAAATTTGACAACGAAGATACTACTGCCGAGATTGGAGATGGAACCATCATTAGAGAATGTGTAACCATTAACAGAGGTACAAAAGATAGAAATAAAACAGTAGTAGGTAAAAATTGTTTATTGATGGCATATGTACACGTAGCTCACGATTGTATAGTTGGAGATAATTGTATATTGGCAAATTGTGTAAACCTTGCCGGACATGTTGTTTTAGGAGATTTTGTAATTATTGAAGGAGTTGCGGGGGTTCAACAATTTGTTCATATTGGAGAGCATGCATTTATTGCCTCTGGAGCAAATGCTAGAAAAAATGTACCTCCTTATGTAAAAGCAGCCAGAGATCCATTAACTTATGCAGGAGTAAATTCTGTAGGGTTAAGAAGAAGAGGATTTTCTACAGATGTAATACTTCAGATAGAAGATATTTATCGTTCACTTTATGTGAGAGGTTTAAATGTTACTAACGCTGTTAGAGTGATAGAACAAGAAGCACCAAAATCAAAAGAAAAAGATATCATTTTAAAATTTATTGAAGAATCTACAAAAGGAATTATTAGAGGTCCTATTGTATAATTTTGATAAGGAATAATTAAATAATAATAAATGGCAACTACAGCAGATATTAAAAATGGATTATGCATAAAATACAATGATAGTTTATATACTATTGTTGAATTTCAGCATGTAAAGCCAGGTAAAGGACCGGCTTTTGTTAGAACAAAGTTGAAAAACCTAACATCAGGAAAAGTAATTGATAATACTTTTTCTGCCGGGCATAAAATTGAACCAGTTAGAGTTGAAAGAAGAAAATATCAATTCTTATACAAAGAAGGTGATGCGTATCATTTTATGAATGATGAAACATATGAGCAAACTTTTATCCCTGAAGAATTAATTAATGCTCCTCAGTTTTTAAAAGAAGGTGATTTTGCAGAAATCGTTTTTCATGCAGAAGAAGAAAAGCCTTTATTATGTGAATTACCAGCATCTATTGTTTTAGAGGTAACTTACACAGAACCGGGAGAAAAAGGAAATACAGCTACTAATGCTTTTAAGCCGGCAACTGTTGAGACTGGTGCTGAGGTTAGAGTTCCATTATTTATCAATATCGGAGACCATATAAAGATTAGTACAACAGATGGCTCTTATTCAGAAAGAGTGAAGGTTTAAGAAAATAATTATATCATAACTATATCAAAATTAATAATTAACGAAAAGGAACAATTTTGTTCCTTTTTGTATTAAAAAATTAACTCATGAAAAAAATAGTCTTATTACTTTTAACATTCATCACCTTATTTCAGATTAGAGTTAAAGCTGATGAAGGAATGTGGTTACCTCTTTTTATAGAAAGATTAAACCATGTGGATATGCAAAATTGTGGATTACAACTTACTGCTGAAGAAATCTACTCGGTAAATAATTCTTCTTTAAAAGATGCTGTGGTGGCTCTTGGAGGTGGTTTTTGTACAGGAGAAATGATTTCTAATCAAGGATTAATGCTTACAAATCACCACTGTGGTTATGGCGTTATTCAAGAAAAAAGTTCTACAGAACATGATTATTTAACAGATGGTTTTTGGGCTATGACTAAAGAACAAGAATTACCTGCCGGATTTAGCGTTTGGTTTTTAGATAGAATGGATGATGTAACAGCTATTGTTTTAAAAGATGTGACAGATGAGATGGATGAAACAGAAAGAAGTAAAACCATTTCTGCGGCAATAAAAGCGTTGGTTGATAAAGAAGCTGAGGGAAAAGATAAAGAAACTTATAAAGTTCAGGTTAAATCATTTTATCACGGAAATGAGTATTATATGTTTAAATATAATATTTTTAATGATGTTCGTTTAGTAGGAGCACCTCCAAGTTCTATTGGTAAATTTGGTGGAGATACTGATAACTGGATGTGGCCTCGACATACAGGTGATTTTACCTTATTTAGAGTTTATGCTAATGAAAATAATGAGCCTGCTGACTATGCTGAAACAAACAAACCATACCAACCAAAACATCATCTACCTGTTTCTTTAGAAGGAATTAAAGATGGCGATTACGCTATGGTTATGGGGTATCCTGGAAGTACTGACAGGTATTTAACCTCTTATGGTGTTGATGAAGCTGTAAAAGTTGAGCAGCCAGAAAGAGTTAAAATTAGAAGAGCTAAGTTAGATATTATGGAAGAGGGAATGAGTAAAGATCAAAAGGTAAGAATTCAATACGCTTCTAAATTTGCTAGTACAAGTAATTATTGGAAGTATTTTAAAGGACAAAGCCAGCAGTTAGTAAAAAACAAAGTAAAACAAAAGAAAGAAGCTTTAGAAGCTAACTATATTGCTTGGGCAAATGAAAATACAGAAAGAAAAGCAAAGTATGGTAATGCCTTAGAGTTGGTAAAAAATGCTTACGAGCAAGGAGCAAAATATACCTTACCTAAAGTTTATTTTCAAGAAGCAGTTTTTCAAGGACCGGATATTTTTGGATATGTGATGTCAAATTTCGCATTCCGTTCTAGTATGCAGACTGCCATAACAGCAAATAGTTCAGAAAAAATGGAAGAAGCTAAAAAGCAAATTTTAGAAGATTTAGAAGGAGATTTTAAAAATTACAATGCCGAAATAGATCAAAAATTATTGGCTAAAATGTTAACCATGTTTTACAATAATGTAGATAAGGAATTTCATCCTGAAACATTAACGGAAATAGCCAAAAAATATAAGAATGACTTTAATAGGTTTGCAGCAGATTATTTTAAAAAATCACCTTTTACATCAGAACAAAGAGTGAAAGATTATTTAGCTAAATTCAACGCTAAAAAACTACAAAAAGACCCTATCTATAACTTAATGAACGAATTTATTAATATTTATATTCAACAAATTAGTGGTGGTCAAAATCAAATTGCTCAAGAAAAAGCAAAAGGGATGAGATTATTTGTTGATGGTGTTAGACAAATGAATAAAGATAAAAAATATGCGCCTGATGCTAACTCGACTATGAGAGTAAGTTATGGAAATGTATTGTCTTATGAGCCTTCTGATGCGGTTACTTACCATTTTAGTACAACTTTAGAAGGAGTAATGCAAAAAGAAGTAATAACAGACAATAAAAATCATGAGTTTTATGTGCCTGAGAAATTAAAAGAACTATATAACAAAAAAGATTACGGACAATACGCTAATGAAAATGGCGAATTACCGGTAGGTTTTTTATCTAATAATGATATTACAGGAGGAAACTCAGGAAGTCCGGTAATTAATGGTAAAGGGCATCTTATAGGAACTGCATTTGATGGTAACTGGGAAGCTATGAGTGGGGACATTTATTTCGAACCAAATATTCAACGTACTATCTCTGTAGATATTCGTTATACTTTATTTATTATTGATAAATATGCAGGAGCTAAGCATCTTATTGATGAAATGACGTTAGTGAAATAAAATAATATTGATGGTAAAATTATTTTGTTTAATATTTTTGACTTTATTTTTTTTAGAAGGAAAAAGTCAAAATTTAATTATTGATAATCAGCTGTTATTAAACAATAAAATCGAATATGTATTTAGCCATTATGATGAGTCGGAAGGAAATAATCAAAAAATGAATAGGATAGGTTATAATCCGATAAAAATAGTAGCTAAGGGGTTATTATATATTTATCAAAATGAAATTTCACCGCAACTTGTTTCCCATTGTCAATTTGAATTAACATGTTCTAATTTTAGTAAGAAATCAATAGAAAAATATGGTTTTATTAAAGGGATATTTTTGACAGCTGATAGACTTTTGAAAGATAATGAATATTCGGTATCAGAATTACCAAGCTATAAAATCTCTGATCATGGAAAAGCATATGATGATATAGACGATTATAAAATAAAATGATATTTTTACGTATATTCTTATTTTTCTGCTTTTTTTGTTTGGTAAAGTGCGTTTTGGCACAAGATTTTGAGAAGCGTATCGATTTTTTGAATTATTTAATTAATAAAGAATTATATAATGAAGCCATTCTTGAATCAGAATTAATTAAAAAGCAATTTAAGAATGATTCAGAACAAAAAGAATTATTAAATATTCTTATTGCAAAAAGCTATTTTCATATTGATAAAGATTCAGCTTTATATTATCTTGATATGATTAAACAAATAGAACATAAGTATTATAATTATTCAAAATTGTTGTCTTCATATCTATATTTATTAGATAAAGAAAATGAAAAAGCAACTATTGAACTTTTAAAGGTTCAAAACATGGATACTTCAGAAAATTGTATTTATGATTTGCTGAATAAATCCATTTTAACTATAGAGAATAAAACCAAGGATAGTGTAAGATTAATATGCTCAGATTTGTTTTATCAAGAAAGAGTGATTAATGAAAACCAAGAAAAGCTTAAATCCATTAAAAATAAATCACCACTTATAGCAGGAGTCATGTCTGGGTTAGTGCCTGGGCTAGGTAAAATATATGTAGGAAAAAAAAAAGAAGGAATTTCGAACTTTCTTATTATTTCTTTATTAGGTTACCAAGCATATGAAGGATATAGAATTGGAGGCAAAAAAGATTTGAGATTTATCACTTTTAGTTCTCTATTTTCTGTTTTTTATATAGGAAATATATGGGGATCTACTTTATCAGTTCAAATTAAAAAACAAGAAACTTATGAAGAAGTTTATAATAATATTTCTGTTACCCTTACTGTTCCTGTCGATAAATTATTTAAAAGCAAATAATTCGGATTCTATTTATGAAAAGGCTGAAAAGTATTTTAATAAAAAAAATTACACCTATGCAGCCTTAGAATATGAACGTTTAATATATTTAACAAGTAATGAGGTATTTAAAAATCAATTATTATTAAAAAAAAGTTATTGTTATAAATTAGATACTAATTATCAAGCTTCAATAGAAACTCTATCAAGAATTAATTTTAATGCATTGAATATAGAGATGCAAGATACTGTTTTGTATGAAAGATCTTTATCTTATTATTTATTGGGGGATTTTAAAAATGCATTTTATAATCTAGAATTAATAAATATAAATAAAATGAACCATTCAATTTATTTATATCTTCTTACTTTAAATGAACTAGAAAGATGGGATGAAGCTCAACAAATTTTCTTGAAACATATTAAAAAATATGATTTAGATTCAATTTATCAAGAAATATATTCTAATATAAATATGAAAGAAAAAAAATATAATGTAGCAATAGTTCTTTCTCACGTAGTTCCTGGTTTTGGTTATTTTATATTAGGAAAGCCTAAAGAAGCTTTTACAAGTATGTTATTAAACACCTTGACAGGTTATTATACTGTTTCTAGTTTTATTGGAGGTTATTATGCAACAGGAGTAATTATAGGAATACCTTTTTTTCTTCGTTTTTATTTTGGAGGAATAAGAAACTTAAAGAATATTATTAAAGAGAAAGAAATGAAAAGAAAAATAGAATTAAATCAATATCTAAAAGAAAAGATTATTGAAATAAATTTTATTTTAGATAAGTAATAGTTTGTTTATTATTCATTTTATTATACTTTCGCGGGCTTAAACTATTATAATAAGAATTTAATAGAATTGTCACGAATTAATTTATCAAAATAAACTGAAAATAAAATAAGATGAAAAAATTATTAATCGTTAGTATTAGAATATCAATTCTATTAATTATATTCACAATAATTATTGAAAAATCATTTTCCCAAACTAAAGATTTGCTAAGGAAAGAAATTGAAGCAAATGTAAAATCGGATGAGTTTTATGTAGTACCAGTAAAGGAGACGGGAGTTATTATTTTTTCAGAGGGTGATGAATCAGTAAAACAAAACAAAGTTAAGAGTGATTTATGGATTGTTACTTTGTACGATACGGAGTTTAACCAAAAATGGCAAAGAGAAGTGCCTATTGCAGAAGGTTTGAAATTAGTAGATAAGATAATAGAAGATGATTATTTATATCTTGCTTTTGATCAGACAGGTCCTAAAAAGAATACTTTTCAAGCAGTAAAAATTGGCGTTAAAGAGGGAGATGTGAAAATTGTTACGGGAGAAGCTCCAAATTCTGTACTAAATGTTTTTAGTGTAAATAATGGAAAAGTATTCTTAGGTGGAGCAACGACACTAACAGGTGGGCAACGTTTTTCAAGAATTATGGTGTCTTATTGCACATGTTTTATACCTGTTTTTTTTGGTTACCTAAATCCCCCTTCAGATCCATTGTTATACCATATCGATTTTTCAAAAAGTAAAGTAACAAATATACATCCTAAAGAGAAAGGATGTTTAGCTGTAACTGATATTAATGCATTGAAATCATCAAACCAAACAGAAGTATTAACATCTATAATGTTAGATAAGAAAAAGAAACAAACCGGAATAGTTTCTAGAGTTTATGATGATAATGGTAAATTTGTTAGAGAATATACAATTAAATCAAAACTAAATAATTTATTAAGCAAAGGATTTGTAAGTGAACATAATGGGATAAAATATATTGTGGGCACATATAAAAAAAGAATAGATAAAAGTAATAAAGACAAATATAAAACTTATGGTGTTGGAGATAATGGAGTGTATTTTACTATGTTTGATGAAAAAGAAAAACAAAAATTTATTAAGTTTTATGAGTTTACAAAGTTTGATGGGTTTGAAGGGTTTGTGAATAAAGGAGTAAACAAAAAAATAAAAAAATCTAAGAAGGGCAATGGAAATAAGAAAAATATTTTAATAGGTTACAATTTACTTGTACATAAACCGATTTATACAGAAAATGAAATACTAACTATTTCTGAAGCCTATTATGCTGAATATCATACAGAAACTAGATGTTGTGACTCGCAAGGAAAAAGTTATACCGTTTCAGTATTTGATGGTTGGAGAACTACTCATGCGTTAATTGCTTCTTTTGATTATGAAGGAGAACTATTATGGAGCACAACTTTTGCGATAGGTACACTTTCTTTTGATTTAAAAAGAAGAATTCGAGTGTTGCCACAAGAAAATAGAACCGTTTTAGCATTTAATTATGATGGGACAATTTATACTAAAGCAATTATTAATAAAGAAGTTATTGATGAAAGCACTGTAGAAATTGAAACGAATTTTGGCTCAGATAAAGTTAAATCAAATTATAAATCTGATATGGAGTATTGGTATGACAACTATTATATTGCATATGGTTATCAGAAGATAAAGAAAGATAAAGAAAATAAAAATAAAGATATTAAGAAAAAACGTAAAGTTTTTTATTTTAATAAAATACAAGTAGATTGATTTTATGAAAGTCGTTAATATAATTATCTTAATTTTTGGTCTTTTATTTTTTATAGAGGGTGTTACAGGACAGACAAAATATGAATTTCCTAATGAAATTCCAGAGGAATATAAATTAAATCCACAAGAAGAGTTTAAAAAACTTTCAAGAATAAGGAAAAGAGGATTTACTCCAACTCATGTTGCCAAGTATGCAGAAATGGTTTCTTATGGGAAAGCTAATTTATTAGAATCAGGTGTTGTTTATTTTTCTTGGAGTGAAATAGAGGAATATCTTAATACAGTTTTACAAAAATTACTACCAGATTCAATTAAACAAATTAGTAAAGTCTATTTGGTTAGAGATCCATCTTATAATGCTTTTGCTATACATGATGGAAGTTTTTTTGTGAATATAGGATTATTAGCTGACACTTATAACGAAGCAAGTTTAGCTGTGATTATTGGACATGAGATATCACATTTTTTACATAAAGATGTTGAAAATCAATTTTTTGAAAATTTTCATGATTATTCGAAAAAGAATAGAAATAAAACTGAATTACAATTTAAAAATGCACATAGTAATCAAGTAAAAGAACATTATGCAGATAGTTTAGGGTTTATTTTAGCTAATAAAGCGGGTTATGATATAAAATTTGGATTAAATAATTTTTATAAATTTCTATTAAACGAAAAAGAAGTTAATTCAGAAAAGGTTTCTGTAAAAACAGTAAATTCAAAATCAAACAATAAAAATAAAGAGTTAACACTATTATTAAGCTCACACCCAAAAGCACAAGAAAGGATTTCGTATTTAGAAAAAACCTTAGCGGATAAGAATTTTTCAAATAAAAGAGAGTATATAGTTAGTGAAAATACATTTTATAAGCTTCAGGCAATAGCTAGAAAAGAAGTATTGAAGATATTATTAGAAAATAATGACTTTGATGAATGTATTAGAAGAGCCTTTGAATATTATCTATTAAATCCTGAAGAAGATACAAATATTTACTACCTTTTAGAAGCGATAAGGAGAAAAGTATATGTTTTTAATAATACGAAAAATGATGGGTTTTTAACGGAAGATTTTTTATCAAATTTTAATAAAGGTGAAGGTATTTTAAACAATATAAATTTTTTAATTAGAGACAGTATTACTCTTGCTAATGTTAAGACAACTGAGTTATTAGACACAACAGATATTAAATTTAACACCTATATAGAAGCATATAATTATTTTAAACAAATAGCAATAAATAAAAATATTATAGAAAGTTATTTAACCATTGCATTATACGAGCATGAGAAAGAATTGAAAGAAAAATATTTAAAATTATATTTAGAATCTGCAAATATTAATCATAAAAAATTTGCAGATGCTTTATTAAATAATAGGTTGAATGAGGTAATATCTGAGAAAGAAAATCAAGTTTTATATATCAAAGATATTTTATTTTTAGAAGATCATTACTATGGGTTCCACAATAATCTTATTAAAAGAAACGAGAATAACGAGTATTATTATTTAAGT
>LADZ01000016.1 GCA_000961845.1 Flavobacteriales bacterium BRH_c54 | reverse complement strand
GCTCTTTTTCTTGATAAAAAGAGCCAAAAATCAAGAACAAACGCCAAATCCTTTGTAATCTTTACCCACATGCCACCGCATTTCCCGGTCCGATTACTCAGGATTTCGCACCGTTTGTTCGATTGCCCTCGCTCGGGTATTAGGTGTAAGTTATTAGTTTTTTTTATAATTGAACTTTTTAGTTAGGTCAGTATTGATTTTTATTCTTAAAAAACCCTAAGCGGTAGGTCATTTTTGGAATTAGCCTTAATTAATAGTAACTTTGCCTGAAACCAAACAAAAAAGATGATTCTCAATTTAATTATCACTTTTCTTTTATCATATTTCTATCGCTGACTTTTCTTGATGTACTTTATTTAAATTAATTCTAAAAATTAATAATCAAGACAAACAATGGAAATTTTACTTATAACACCACAAACAGGAAAACACTCAATTTTTAATGACAATAAAATTGTCAACTTTTTATACGAACATTTAGATCAATACGGAGATGCCAAAGAAGCTATCCAAAAATGTATTGACTATGTATTTACACCTAATAAGGGTGGCTTAATTTTGTTAGCCATAGAAAATAACGAAATTGTGGGAGCTACCATCATCAACAAAACAGGGATGAGTGGTTATATTCCCGAAAATATTTTAGTTTACATTGCCGTAAACAAAAACCAACGAGGAAAAGGTGTTGGAAAACAAATCATGCAAAAAGCCATAGAAAACACGGATGGCGATATTGCATTACATGTTGAAAAAGATAATCCTGCTAAATTTTTATATGAAAAAATGGGATTTAGTAATCCGTATTTAGAAATGCGTTTAAAAAAATGATCACCGACAACGAAATTGTTCTTTTGCGTAAAGAACTGCATCAACACCCTGAAATTTCAGGAGAAGAATTTGAAACCAAAAAAAGAATTATTGCTTTTTTTGATCAGCTCCAACCCGACCAAATGGTACATTTAGGTAAAACGGGCATTGCTTTTGTCTTTAACGGAAAAGCTCCCGGAAAAACAGTAATGCTTCGTTGCGAACTGGATGCATTGCCCATTCAGGAAATTAATACGGTTGATTACGCATCTAAAACAGCCGGAAAAGCTCATTTATGTGGACATGACGGACACATGAGTATATTAGCTGCTGCAGGGAAATATTATAGTAACAATCGACCTAAAAAAGGAAGAGTGGTATTACTTTATCAGCCTGCCGAAGAAAATGGCGAAGGTGCTAAGGAAGTATTGGCAGACACTAATTTTAAGCAAATTGAACCTGATTATGCTATTTCCTTACACAATGTTCCGGGGTACAAAAAAGGACAAATAGTATATAAATATGGCAACTTTACCCCTTCTGTAACCAGTATTATTATTAAGCTTACAGGAAAAACCTCTCATGCTGCCGAACCACACAAAGGCATTAACCCTTCATTGGCAATAAGTAAGATAACACAACAAACATTAGCCCTTGCCAGAAATATTGAAGATGACGAACATTATACGGTTATTACTCCCATTTATACACACATAGGAAGTAAAGCTTACGGTACTTCAGCAGGGTATGGCGAAACGCATTTTACCATAAGAACACTTAGTAATGAACGGACAAAAGAACTTACTGACAAAATAAGTGCTATAGCTGAGACCATTGCTAAAGAAGAACAATTAACCATTGCTATTTCTTTTACAGAAGCTTTTGAAGCCAATGAAAACAATCCCGAAATAGTTGATATTATTAAACAAACTGCCACAGATAACAATTTTGACACCTTAGAAAAACCATCACCTTTTCCTTGGGGAGAAGATTTTGGACTTTTCACTACTATATATAAAGGAGCAATGTTTGGATTGGGATCGGGTGAAAATACTCCACGACTTCATAATCCTGATTACGATTTTCCGGATGAAATTGCTCCAATAGGAACTGCTATGTTTATCAATATAGCCCAAAAATTATTAACTTAAGATAGTACCTTAAAAATGGATGTTACCTCAACAATAGAAATAAGTAAAAGCGCATATCAAAACAACCTAACATTTATACGTTCGCTCATTGGCGAATCTTGTATTTTCTCATCTGTAATTAAAGGAAATGCCTATGGACATGGCATAGAAACTTTTGCTCCAATGGCTGAAGAAGTGGGTGTAAACCATTTTTCTGTTTTCAGTGCTTACGAAGCACATCGCTTTAAAAAAGTAAGTAATGGAGAAAGTACTGTAATGATTATGGGAGTTGCAGATTCTACACAGGAACTGGAATGGACCATCAATCTAAACATTGAATTTTTTGTATTCGATTTAGAAAGGTTGCAAAAAGCTGTTAAAATTGCCAAACGACTAAAGAAAAAAGCCATTGTGCACATAGAAATTGAAACGGGTATGAACCGAACAGGTTTTTGTGTAGATGAACTAAAAGATGTTATTCATTTTATTGAAGACAATAAAGAACACTTAGATGTAAAAGGGTTGTGCACTCATTTTGCCGGAGCAGAAAGTATTACCAATTACTTTAGAGTAAAAAAACAAATTGTTGTTTACAATAGGGTTTACAAATTTTTTAAAAGTAATAATATAGATTTCAGGCAAAAACATTTAGCATGTTCAGCTGCTATTATTAATTACCCTCAAACTATAAACGATTTAGTTCGTGTAGGAATAATGCAATACGGTTTTTGGCCTAGCAGAGAATCGCAAATGAAATACTACACTAAAAATAAAATCAACACTAATCCTTTAGAACCTTTAATTACCTGGAAAAGTTATGTTATGGGAACAAAAGCTGTAGCAGTTGGAGAATACATCAGTTACGGAACAACGGTGTTGGCCGAAACAGATATGAAAATTGCTACTATTCCTGTTGGATATGCGCATGGTTTTAGTCGCTCATTAAGTAATCAAGGAAAAGCAATTATAAGAGGACATCGTGTAGATGTAATTGGTTTAGTAAATATGAACATGATGATTGTTGACATTACTAATATACCTGAAGTTGAGAAAGGGGATGAAGTAGTTTTGATTGGTCAACAAAATGGAATTACTATCTCTGTTAACTCTTTTGGAGAGATGAGTCACCAATTAAATTACGAACTACTTACCCGTTTACCCGAAGATATTCCCAGAAAAATTATAAAATAATAGAATTATGGCTTTTATAGAACTTTACAGAGATAAACTAAAAAAGAACTACAACTACCTCGATAAGCTTTTTAAGTCGAATAATATAGAATGGGCTGTAGTAAGTAAACTATTATGCGGCAACGAGCTTTATCTTAAAGAATTACTTAAATTAAACATTAAAGAAATTTGTGATGCTCGTGTAAGTAATTTGGTAAAAATTAAAAAGCTTGCTCCGGAAATTGATACTGTTTACATAAAACCTCCGGCAAAAAGAAGTATCAAAAAAATTGTTCAATATGCTGATGCTAGTTTTAATACCGAATTTGAAACTATAAAATGGCTTTCGGAAGAAGCTGTTAGACAAAATAAAACCCATAAGGTTATCATTATGGTAGAGTTGGGAGATTTGCGTGAGGGCGTTATGGGAAACCATTTAATGGATTTTTATGGTTCTATTTTTAAATTACCTAACATACAAGTTACAGGAATTGGAACTAACCTTAATTGCTTACATGGAGTTTATCCATCGGAAGATAAAATGGTACAATTAAGTTTGTACAAACAATTAATTGAAGCCAAATTTAACAGAAAAATACCCTGGGTTACAGGTGGAACAAGCGTGGTAATTCCAATGTTATTAATGAAACAATTGCCTGCCGGAATCAATCATTTTAGAGTGGGTGAAGCCTTGTTTTTTGGTAACAACTTAATTACCGGAGAAACTTTTGAAGGCATGGAAACCGATGTTTTTAAACTCTATGCAGAGATTATAGAAATAACCGAAAAACCTATCAACCCTACAGGTGCTATGGGAGAAAATCCCAGTGGTGAAGAGTTTGAAATAAATCCGGAAGATTATGGTAAAACACATCACAGAGCTATTATAGACTTAGGTGTATTGGATGTTGCCAACTCAGATTTAATTATCCCCGAAGATAAAAATATAACTATTGTTGGTGCCAGTTCTGATATGTTGGTATTGGATATTGAAAAATCGGATAAAGATTACCATATTGGTGATTTAATTTCTTTCCGATTAAAATATATGGGAGCATTAAGGCTTTTCAATTCAGAATATATTACCAAAAAAATAGTATAAAAGTAAAGCCCTTGAAAAAAATTTTCAAAGGCTTTACGGCTTACTAACACTATCTAAATTAACTATGAAATTAATTTACTCTTTAAGACAAAACTTACCAGTTCTGCTGTATTTTTAACATCTAACTTCTTCATCAAATTTCTTCTGTGTACCTCAATTGTTCTGGTAGATAACTTAAGTTGGTCGGCAATTTCACTACTTTTCAACCCTTCCGTAATTAAATTAATAATTTCAACTTCTCTATCTGTAAGATTATCTAACTCACTATTATCTTTCTTTTTATCTTTATTCATTAAACTATTTATCATAATTGCAGACACATCACTACTGTAATAAGGTTTTCCTTCTAAAATAGTTTTTATGGCTGATGATAAATCTTCTAAATTTGAATCTTTTAATACATATCCATGAACACCAACATCTATCATTTTTGTAATGTAAGATTCTTCACTATGCATGGTTAATGCTAAGATTTTAATTTCAGGATGATTCTGTCTAACAATCTTCGCTACTTCAAAACCATCTAATTCCGGCATGGTAATATCTAACATTACTACATGAACTTTATCTGCATTCTTATCAATATATCTTATTGCTTCTATCCCATTAGAAGCTTCCCCAATTATTTTAAAATTCTTATTTTTTTTAAGAATTAGTTTAAGTCCTTCTCTAATTAATGTATGGTCGTCAACCAGTAAAATATTAATTGTTTCCATGTAACTATTTTTGGTTATTAAAATCTCTAATTAATACGACAAATTTAAAGGTACATGAGGCATTATTCAATGTAGTTAATACTGAAAACAACTACGTATAAATACTTAAAAAGAGTTCTTTATACTTTAAATTTTATCTACCACCACTTTATAAGTTGGATCTTCCATTACATTGACATCAATTATTTTATCGGCATTTTTAAGTAAGGCTCTACAATCTGCACTTAAGTGTTTTAAATGAATTTTTTTACCTACTTTATGGTAACGTTCTGTCAATTTATTTAACGCTTCTATTGCAGACATATCCACTACTCTACTTTCTTCAAAATCTATAATTACTTCATTAGGGTCATTTAGCACATCAAATTTTTCATTAAAAGCAGTTATAGAAGCAAAAAATAAGGGACCATAAATTTCATAATGTTTCACTCCATTTTCGTCTATATGTTTTCTTGCTCTAATTCTTTTAGCATTATCCCAAGCAAAAACAAGTGCGGCTATTATTACGCCTATAATTACAGCCAATGCTAAGTTATGTAAGAATACGGTAATTAAAGTAACCATAATCATTACAAAAACATCAGATTTAGGCATACGCTTAAATGTTTTTAAACTTGCCCATTCAAAGGTGCCAATAGAAACCATAATCATTAAACCGGTAAGTGCCGCCATGGGCAATTTTTCAATTAAATTAGAACCAAACATTACAAAAACTAATAACATAATAGCAGCTACAATTCCTGATAACCTTGCTCTTGCTCCAGATGAAATGTTAATTAAACTCTGACCTATCATCGCACAACCACCCATTCCTGATAAAAATCCTGAAAAAACATTGGCAATACCTTGTGCTACAGCTTCTTTATTTCCTCTTCCTCTGGTTTCAGTAATTTCATCTACAATGTTTAAAGTAAGTAAACTTTCAATTAATCCAACACCTGCAACAATTGCTGCATAAGGAAAAATCAATAAAAAAGTATCTAAATTTAACGGTATTGCAGGCATGTGTAATGGAGGAAATCCACCTTGTACAGAAGCAATATCTCCTACAGTACTTGTGTCTATCTCTAAAAAATAAACTAATCCAAAAATTACCAAAATAGCCGTTAATGCAGCCGGAACAACTTTAGTAAGTTTAGGTAACCCCCAAATAATTAACATGGATAACAATACCAATCCTAAAAAAGTAACTAATTGCGTTCCTTGCATCCATGGTGCATTTGGATCTGTGCTATCTGTTGTAAATTGGCTTAACTGAGACATGAAAATAATTATTGCCAAACCATTAACAAACCCAAAAATTACAGGATGCGGAACTAAACGCATTAGTTTTCCTAACCTTAAGACCCCTACTAATATTTGTAAAACTCCCGCAATTATTACTGTGGCAAAAACATACTGGGTAATTTCATCTACTGAAATATCAGGATTTTGTTGTTTTAATACTGCTATTAGACCAACAAAAACAACTGCAACAGCTCCGGTAGCACCTGAAATCATTCCCGGACGACCACCTAAAATAGCAGTAACTAAACCCATTACAAAGGCCGCATATAAACCTGTTAGCGGAGATAAACCTGCTAACAATGAGAATGCAACAGCTTCCGGAACAAGTGCTAAAGCAACTGTTAAACCGGATAATACTTCTGTTCTGTAATTTACTTTTTGTGTTAAATCAAATAAATTGAAATATTTCTTCATTTTTAGTTAGGTTTTGTGAAAAAAGGTGCAAAAGTACCTTTAATAAATTCCTTGAACCAAGTAAAAAATGAAAACTTTAATTACCTCAGAAAATTCTTGGCATTCAGTTCGTTGTAATCTTTTCGCCACTGAAGAGCAGCTTCTAAATAAATATGTTCTAAAACAGGTTTGTCGTCCGTTAATAATAGTGCATCATCAAAATTCATATCCATTTCATATATCATTTTATGAATAATTTGCTGCTTCGCTTTTAATTCGTTCTTTCCGCACATAAATAACAAATTTCGTTGATGTTCTTCTCCGTCTGTTGCAATTAAATGAACATCGAAAGCAGTATGTTTTAACGTTGTATATAAAGAACGTGCAGCTCTTCCTTTACTTCCACTTATAAAACCGTAAAAATTAACCACCAGCAACCCATTATCTGTTAATTGATGTTGAATGTCGGCAAATGCTTCTTTGGTCATTAAATGAACCGGAGGTGTTTCGCTGTGGTATAAATCGTAAATAATCACATCGTATTTTTTGTCTGTTGTACGGATATAATGTCTGGCATCATCTATAATTACTTCTACAGCTTTATCAATATAAAAATACTCTTTCGCCAATTTTTCAATACGAGCATCTATTTCTACAATATCAACATCATACCCATTATTAATTAACTGTTTATATACAGTTCCTCCTCCCATTCCCAACAACAATGCTTTTTTTCCATTACTGTAATTGTTAATATTATACATTAATACATCTACATAATTCCACAGACTTTCATTTGGATTGTTTCTATCCATAATGGTTTGAGAGATGTTATTTACCATTAATTCTCTATATACTTTTCCATTGGGATATTGTCTGTCCATTACTTTAATATTGCCTAAAATTCCTTCAGACTCAACAATAACTCCCGGGGTTTTATGTGTTGAAAAGTTAAAAGAGATTAAAGCAAAAAGTGTTACTATTACTACCTTAACATCAACATTTTTTGAAAAAATAAATAAAATAACAGCTGTAAGTATAACCAACACACCATAAGCATATAAAGTGTTGGTAATACCGTAAGTTGGCAGCAAATAAAACCCCACTAAAAAAGTAGAAAATATACCTCCTAATGTAGATACCGCATAAACTGTCCCACTGTTTTTACCCGATTCTTTTGCTTGAGAGGTTAATAAATTAATTAGCATGGGCGAAACGGCTCCAAATAACATTAACGGAAGAAATAAAAAGCACATTAAAGATACTATCGTTCCGGTTATTAATGAAAAATTGATAGTAATTGGTAAAATAAAATTACTGATTATTGGAGTTACAGCAAGCAATAAACCACCAATTAACATTAGCCAAGCTACTACTTTAGTATCACTCTTTTTTGAAGATAAATACCCACCAAAATAATACCCGGTAGTTAATGCTGTTAAGGTTATTCCCAACACTGCTGCCCAGACATAAATAGAAGTTCCGAAATAAGGCGATAATATTTTGGCACTACATAATTCTACGCACATTACCGCTCCACCTTCTACAAAAGCAAGGAAGAATAATAATATTGATAAATTCTTTTTCATTTACTTGTTTTTTGTTGCAAATATATGTTTTGTTGAATTCCTAACAACACTTATAACCTACTTAGAATTAACAAAATAATTAGCTGCCTTTTTTAAAAATTTAATTATTCTACGTAGTTTTGTTAAAAATTTTAAGTAAAAATACTTATAAACCCTAACTAAAAAAATGAAAAGCCTAATAATTACTATTTTACTTATGACTGTTACAACTTCATTTTTGTATAGTCAAAACGCAGTTTCTAAAATTGTTGAGAAAGAACAGGTTCAAACAGCAAGCGGTATTTCTTTTGCCAAAGAGTTACCAAAAGAAGGTACTTACCAAATTATTTACAAAGCAACGGAAAGCATTCCTTCAATAGACAATAAAATTTTATTTACTGTAAACGAAAAAAGAAAAGCAGAAGAAGTGGAATACATTATTGTAGATGAACAAACCAAAATTAAAATCCTGCCTTATTCAGTAATCTATGCAAAAGACTTTACTCCTGTTGCTACTTATATAACTGAATAATCCTAAAAAACACCTTTATCCATATGAAAAAATTATATTTATTTATACTTTCAACTTTCTTAACTACCACTTTTGCTTTTGCCGGAGGATGTGCACCTACAACAACCAATGGTACTTGTCCATCAGCCACAACATTAACACCAGGTGCTGCCTGTATTAATGGAACTACTTGTAGTGGTGGCGCACAAGCGGCTAGTTCTTGTTTGTTTGCTGGTTCTGAGTGTTCTTGGTACTCTTTTACTGCAACAGGTACTAGTATGTTTGTAAATATTGATGTAACTGCAACTGCTGGGTGTCATATTTCATCTAATGTTTATGCAGCCACAGGTTCATGTGTTGGTACGGAAATATCTTGTTTATCAGGGACCCCACTAGATGACTTACATTCACTTTCAGGACTAACTGTTGGAAACACCTACTACGTACAAGTATGTTATTCTCCTGGAGGTGCATGTGGTAATGGTGGTAGTGCTGAGTTTTGTATAAGTACGGGAGAACCAGATCCACCTTGTGATCAATGTGCTACACCCTGTGGAACTGCATCAGGATATGCTACTGCACCTACTACTGCAACTGTTGTAGCTGATTGCCAAACTTCTCCTTTTGCACCTGAATTACAACCAAGTAGTGCAAATACTTTTTGCTATTCCTTTCAGGCAACTGCTACTAGCGTTGATTTTAATGTAATTATCACATCCAACTGTGGAGCTGGTAATGTTACAGGATTTTCATGGTCTTTATATAATGCCACTTGTGGCGGAGCTATACAAACAGGAACATTATCTAGCTTAACCTTTAGTGGATTAACAGTTGGTAATGATTACGTTTTCTGTTATACCTTTACTGTACCATCAACTTGTACACACTCTCAACATTGTCCATACTTTGTAGGAGCAACCGTATTGCCAATTAAGTTATTAAACTTTAATGCTAACTATGAACAAGAGTCTGGTAATGTAGTATTAGATTGGAAAACTATTTCTGAAATAAATAACGATTACTTTACCGTAGAAAAATCTATTGACGGAGAAAATTTTGAAGTTGTTGGTATTGTTGATGGTGCAGGAAATTCTTCGGAACTTAAATCTTACAACTCTTTAGATAAAAATCCGATTTCAGGAACTTCATACTACCGTTTAAAACAAACTGATTTTGATGGTAAATTTGAATACTCAGACATCGTTCCTGTTAAAATTAATGACAATATTTCTAACCCAACTATTTATCCGAATCCAATTACCGATAATGGTGTGTTAGAATTTAATGCCAACTCTACCGAAGTTACTGTCATTACTATTTATGATGTATCAGGGAGAATTATTCTGAACAATCAACATTTTACTAATAAAGGCATAAATAAAATTCAATTGGAAACAAGCAACTTAACGAATGGTATGTATTTCATAAGCTTAAAAAATGGAGATAATAAAACTAACTTAAAGTTTATTAAGGAATAATACTTTATAGTTTTGCCTTCTTTAAAGACCTGATTTACTAACCTAGTAAGTCAGGTCTTCTTTCTTTAGTCCTTTTATATGCTTGCTCTTCCCTCCATTGTTCAATTTTTTTATGGTCGCCACTTAATAGAATTTCCGGCACTTTCATTCCTTTATAATCTTCCGGACGGGTATAAACCGGAGGCGACAATAATCCATCTTGAAAAGAATCTGTTAATGCCGAAGTTTCATCGCTAATAACTCCCGGAATTAACCGAATAACAGCATCACAAACTATTGCTGCAGGTAACTCTCCTCCTGTTAACACATAATCTCCAACAGAAATTTCTTTGGTAATATAAAGCTCTCTTAATCTTTCGTCTATCCCTTTATAATGTCCTGCCAGAATAATAATATTTTTATATAAAGAAAGTTGATTAGCCGTTTTTTGATTAAACGTTTCACCATCGGGAGTCATGTATATTATCTCATCATACGTTCTTTCTGTTATTAATTTTTCTATACAATCTGCTATGGGTTGAATTTGCAATACCATTCCTGCTCCACCACCAAAAGCATAGTCATCCACACTTTTTTGTTTATTGGTTGAATAATCTCTCAAATTATGTACAACAACTTCTACCAAACCCTTTTCTTGAGCTCTTTTTAATATAGAAGCACCAAAAGGACTTTCTAATAATTCAGGTAAAACAGTAATAATATCAATTCTCATAAGCAGAAAATTTATAAAGTAAAAAGTTCATAAAGTTACACACTTTTCACTTTATGAACTTTATAAACTTTCTACTAAAAAAAACTATTATCTTTGCTCTCTTAAAATAAAAACTATGACAGACAACAAACACTGGACAAAAGAAGAAATTTTAGCAATATACAACAAACCTTTAATGGAGCTAATTTACGAAGCAGCCACTGTGCATCGTCAATATCATGATCCATTAAAAATTCAAGTTAGCAAACTTATTTCTATAAAGACAGGTGGTTGTCCGGAAGATTGTGGTTATTGTCCGCAAGCAGCAAGATATCATACCAACATAGAAAAAAATGATTTAATGCCTATTGATGAAGTATTGGCTAAGGCAGAGGCTGCAAAAGCTACAGGTTCATCCAGAGTTTGTATGGGAGCTGCCTGGAGAAATGTTCAGGATGGGAAAGATTTTGACCAAGTGATAGAAATGGTAAAAGGCTTAAGTGCTATGAACATGGAAGTTTGTTGTACCTTAGGCATGGTTACCGAAAGTCAGGCTAGCAGATTAGCTGAAGCAGGTTTACATTATTACAATCACAATATAGATACTTCTGAGGAATATTATAAAGAAGTAATTTCTACAAGAGGGTTTAACGATAGAATTGAAACCTTAGAAAACGTTAGAAAAAGTGCTCTAAAAGTTTGTTCTGGTGGAATTATAGGTATGGGAGAAACTGTTGATGATAGAATTGGTATGTTAATGGGCTTACAAAAGTTAAGCGAAGCTCCTGAATCTATCCCGATAAATGCATTGGTTCCTGTTGAAGGAACTCCTTTGGAAGAACAAGAAATTGTTCCTATTTGGGATGTTGTTAGAATGATAGCTACTACAAGAATTGTTTTCCCAAAAAGTACAGTAAGACTATCTGCAGGAAGAATGCAAATGAGCAAAGAAGGTCAGGCATTATGTTTTATGGCTGGAGCAAGTTCTATTTTTGCAGGAGATAAATTGCTTACTACTCCAAATCCGGGAGATAATGAAGATATGCAACTGTTTAACCTGTTAGGATTAACACCTTCTGAAAAAGAAAAAGACAATACCGGAAAAGTAAAAATCAGAAAAGACACTCCTGTTTTAACTTCTGAAGAAAAAGTAAAGTGGAGTCGCCCGGGACATGTAATTGAAAAAAATAAACAGGCTGCCGAAAAAGCTAAAGCAATAAGAAAGGCATTAAAATCTTAATGCTTTAAAAAGTTTTCTGCTTCTTTATCAATATAATTTCCTCCTTGAGCAACTAAGTTTATTGCTTTTGCTACAACACTTTTATCGCTTTCTTTAAGCATATAACCGGAAGCTCCTGATTTTATCATGTCTTTAATATAACTCTCTTCCAAATGCATGGTAAGGGCTATTATTTTTAATTCAGGGAATTTTTCTTTTATTAGTTTAGTTGCTCCTATTCCATCTAGCTTTGGCATACTAATATCCATAAGAATAACATCAATATTTTGAGCATTTTTTTCTACATACTCAACAGCTTCTATTCCATTTTCTGCTTCAGCAATAACATTAAATTCGGGAACAGTTCTAAGCATTAGCTTTATTCCATTTCTAATTATTTGATGGTCGTCTACTATTAATATTCTTATCATACTTATATATTTTTATATTGTTTCTGAGCTTATAGTTATTAGTTCTCACATTTCGAACCTCAATTTCCTAATTTATTTATCAAAAAAACTAACCGGAACAACAATGTTAATTTTCGTACCATTTTTAACTTTATCACTTATCTTAAAAGTTCCGGAAAGGTAGTCGAGTCTTGTTTCAATGTTTTTTAACCCTATACCTTTACTCCCATTATCTTTAAGGTTATTAAATAACCCTACTCCGTTGTCTTTTACTTCAATATGTAATAAATTGTTATCTAAATTTAAGTTTATTGATGCTTTACTGGCTTTTGAATGTTTTAGAATGTTAGTAATTAATTCCTGAACTACTCTATACAGTGCTTTTTCTTGCTCTCCTTCAAACCTTACTCCCTCAATATTGTGTTTAAAAGTGAAAACTAAAGATTTATCAAGCATATTAACATTATTAATGGCATCATCTATTGCCTGAGCTAATCCAAACTGAGCTAAAACCCTTGTCATTAATCCATGAGAAACATTTCTTGCTTCTTGGATAGATGCTGTCAATAATTTCATGGAGTTATTGTAAACATCTAAAATGGGTTCATCTAGTTTTAGCATATCTTCCTGCAACGAACTTAAATTCATTTTAGATGCTAATAATATTTGCCCTAATCCATCATGTAATTCTTTAGCAAAATTCTCTTTTTCCTTCTCCTGAGCATCTATTACGTCTCTAATTCTATTTAATTTTACTTGCTTTACTTCAGTAATATCTTGTTGTACATTAATAAAGTATGCTACTTTTTTATAAATATCTCTAATGGGAATTATTGTAGAATAAACCCAATAAATAGAACCATCTTTTCTTTTATTTCTTACTTCTCCGCTCCAAACATCCCCTTTTAAAATAGTCTCCCACATTTCTTTAAAAAACTCTTTAGGGTGAAAATTAGAATTAAAAATTTTAGTACTGGCACCTATTAATTCTTTTTTTGAATACCCTGATTTTTTAGAAACATTTTCGCTCACATTCATTATTTTACCTGTTAAATCAGCATAAATAACATTTGTTGTGTAATGCAAGGCATTTTCAAGATCAATGGCTTTTTGTATGGCTTCATTACTTTTTGTTATATCAGTTATAAAAGCAATAAAATACCCTTGTTCATTTTCACTTTCAGGTATTTTTTTAACGAAAACTTTACAATAAAGTATTTTATTCTCCTTATGAGGTATAATTTTTTCTACTAGAACACTTTTTTTATTAATACCATCTAACTTTCTAATTTCTTTAATTATTTCATTATTCTCAGTATATTGTAGTGTTTCTAATATTGAACTCTTAAGTAGCTCGTACTTAGTAAACCCAGATATAGCTGTCATCCTTTTGTTAACATCTATTATCTTAAAATTTTCATCAAACAACACAATTCCATCATTAGAATTATTAAATATATTTCTGTAGTTTTTTTCTTGTTCTATTAATTTAGCTTTAGATGCCTCTAACTTTTTTTGAGCATAATGTTTTTCAGTTATATCCTGAGCATTAAAGACAATTCCCTGTACAACATTGTTTGTTAGTTGATTATTTAAAGTAAAATGTATAATCCGTGTTTCACCATTTTTATTTATAACTTTTACCGTATCCGAATTATTATTTCTTAACTGCTGAGTTGTTTTATCAAAGTTATGTTTAACTTGTTGAATATAATACTCCGGAACAAAGTCAACAAAAGATTTTCCTATCATTTCATAAGAATTATATCCTAAAATACTTTTAACCGACTCGGATATATATTGCATTACTCCATTAACATCAACAATTCCAATAACTTCATGCGAGCTTTCTACCAGGGTTCTAAAATATTTTTCTTTCTCTATTAAGCTTTTTTGCCATTGCTCTCTTTCTACTATTGTTGATAATTGAGTAGAAACAAACTCGAGCAATTCTAAGTCGCTATTACAAATTGTTTTTGATGTGGTATAAGACATAACCGTTAAAGCTCCTACCACTTTTCCTTCATTTCTTATAGGAAATGAAACTAATGATTTAGGAACAGTTCTGGTAACTTTCAACCTGTTTCTTAAAATTAATTCATGTAACTCAGCTTCATTATGAATTATAGATGATTTATGAGAAATAATATATTCAAAAAACCCATTAGAATTAAATTCTTTTTCTACCTCAAATTCAATCTTATTATCTTCACCATCAGCATGAACCGGAAAAAATATTGTTTTTTCTGCTTCATTAAAAAATGAAATATAAAAATTAGAAACATTGGTTACTCTTCCAAGCATTTTATATAAATATTCAGAAATAGTGTTGATGTTAATTGCTCTACGTTGCGATTTTTTGGCTACTACATAAGCTATTTCTTTTCTTATTTCCTCATTAATAGATTCTGTAATGTCTCTACCAAAAATTCTAATTTCTATTGGTATGCTATTTTCATCACAAATCAATTGAGCATTTATTTTAGCATGGATTAAATCTTGGTTCTTTTTTACAAAAGTTAATGGAAAGTTTTCAACTTTTTTATCTTCGAAAAGTTTTTGGTGAAATGCTTTCCGTTGGTTCAAATCAAAATAAAAAATTTCCGGTGATTTGCCGATTAAATCCTCAGGTTGATATCCTGAAAACTTAAATGCAGAAGGTGATGCCTCAATTATTTCATTACCATCATCAGTGATTTTTGTTCTAATAAAAACATCTTGCAGTTCTTCAATTATATTTTTGTACTTTTCTTGTTCTATAAATAAATTGTTTTCATGAAGTTTTCTTTCGCACTCCCCTCTCAATCTAGGAGTAAAAATAGAAAGTACTTGTTTCATGTCTTCTTGTTCTTTCTCATCTATAGCTTTATCATGCATTAATAGGATAGCTCCAACAGGAGTTTCATTTTCATTATGTAATAATATTCCAACATAACTTTGAACATCATATTTCTTCAATTCAACATCATCCGGAAAAATAGTTTGAACATTTTTTGGGAACATACAAAAATGCTCTTTTAATAAAACTTCCGTTGGAGAATTTTCTATATTACAAACTATATCATCTAATTGTTCATTCTTATCCATAAACACAATAGAGCTAATTTGCTCCAAACTATTATTATAAGTACCAATAAAACAATATTTCATTTTAAACTCTTCTATAAAAAAGTTAGCAAGGTGTTTAAAATATTGATCTCCATAACTTACATCTAATTTGTTTTTCACGAAATCTGCATATCGTTGCATTCTTTTTTCATGAATAACTAATCCTATAGTATTACATATAGAAGTAATTTCATTTACTGTAGTGTCAAAATAATAAGCTTCATCTTTTAAGTAAAGTGTTAAAACACCATAACAATTATCTTTATAGTTAATCGGGAAAGAGCATATATTTTTTTCCGTAAGTATTACCTTATTATTGTGAACTTTTGAGACATCCTGTTTAAATTGATGTGTAATTGAACATAAAGCTTTTCCACATACACAATCTTTTTTTCTAACATGTCCACATTGTTTAAGTACTGCTTCATCTATATTTTTATGAGCAATAACCCTCATAAATTCATTATTTCTTTTCAAAAATATTATTCCTTTATCCAAAAAACCTAGTAATTCTGTTTCACCAACAATAACATCTAAAGATTTTATCAAAAAAGTATCAATATCTTTTTCTTTAGTAGTAATTTCTAATAGTTTATTAATTACTTTTTGAAGCGAAAAATTAGCTTGTTCTATCATTTAATTTTTTATCAATAATTATTGTTATAAAGTTACCACTCAAGTAAGTTTGTTTTTTACGGCTATCACTTAAATTACTCCTATTTATTTAAGTAGAATTACTTATTCTAAAATGTGTAAAATCCACTTATAATTTATTATTAAGCTTAGACTAAAAACCTTACTTTAGCCATACAAAATTGGTAAAGCTATCAATAAACAAAAAAAATGGTTGACCACAATAAATTTATAAACGAACGCATTAATAAAAGTAAATCCGAAAATGCATTTAGAACACTTAAGTGTAATAAGGATTTAATTGATTTTTGTTCTAATGATTATTTAGGTTTTGCTAAAGAAACAACAATTCACCATATAAATAACAATACATCTGAACTCTTAAATTATGGAGCAACAGGTTCACGATTAATTTCCGGAAATTATAAGTTAACCGAAGAAACAGAAGCTTTTTTAGCCAACTTTTATAATACTCATACTGCTCTAATTTTTAATTCGGGCTACAACGCTAATATTGGACTCTTTCAATGTCTGCCACAAAGAAACGATACCATTATTTACGATGAATTTATCCATGCTTCCATAAGAGATGGAATAAGGCTTAGTAATGGAAGTAATTTTTCATTTCCCCATAATAACTTGGCTGTATTAGAACAAAAACTAAGCAATGCCAAAGGGTTGCTTTATGTGGTGATTGAGTCCGTTTATTCTATGGATGGTGATATAGCTCCACTAAGCGAAATAGTTGCTCTTTGTAAAAAATACCATGCTGCACTAATTGTAGATGAAGCTCATGCTGTAGGCATTTTTGGTAATGGAAAAGGATTAGTGAGTGAGTTAGGCTTAGAAAATGACGTTTTTGCTCGAATTGTAACCTTCGGAAAAGCTTTTGGTGTACATGGTGCAGCAATTTTAGGTAGTAATGAATTAAGAAATTATTTAATCAACTTTTCTAGAGCTTTTATTTATACTACAGCTTTACCGCTTCATAGCATTATTACCATAAAAAATGCACATGAGTTTTTGCTTCAAAACTTAAATAGAATTAATACATTAAAAGAGTTGATTAATCATTTCAGAAATTTAACTTCAAACATTAAACATCAAACTTTAAACTCTTATAGTCCTATACAATGTATTATTATACCCGGTAATAATGAGGTTAAAGCAATGGCAGACAAACTACAACAAAATGGTTTTGATGTAAGACCCATACTTTCTCCAACAGTTCCTAAAGGACAAGAACGCTTAAGAATTTGTTTGCATAGTTTTAATTCAAAACAAGAAGTTGATAATTTAGTAAATACATTAAAAATATAATTAATGAATTATTTTATAAGCGGAATAGGAACCAATATAGGTAAAACAATAGTTTCAGCTATTTTAACCGAGGCCTTAGAAGCCGATTACTGGAAACCCGTACAAGCCGGAGATTTGGAAAATTCAGATACGGATAAAGTAAAAAACCTTGTTAGCAATAAGAAATCTGTTTTTCATAAAGAAGCCTATTGTTTAACGCAATCCATGTCGCCACATGCTGCTGCTAAAATGGATGGTATTGAAATAAATTTAAATGAAATTAAACTGCCTACAACCACAAATAATTTAATAATTGAAGGTGCCGGAGGATTAATGGTTCCTTTAAATGATAACACATTGATTATTGACTTAATTGAAAAAATACCTGCTGAAGTAATTTTAGTTTCTCAAAACTATTTAGGAAGCATTAACCATACATTGTTGAGCATAGAAAGCTTACAAGCTCGAAATATCAACATAAAAGGAATTATTTTTAATGGTGAGGAAAATACAAATAGCGAAGCGTTTATTTTGTCCCACACAAAAGTTAACTGCTTAGGAAGAATAAAACAACACGCTGTTATAAATAAAGAGGTAGTTTTGTCTTATAAAAACCATTTTCAATCACTTTTATGAGTAAGCAACATGTTAACGTAATAATAATTGGAGGTGGTGCGGCCGGTTTTTTTGCTGCTATCAATATTGCCGAACTTCATCCTCATCTTTCTGTTGCTATTTTAGAAAAAACTTCTCACTTATTAAAAAAAGTAAAAATTTCTGGTGGTGGAAGATGCAATGTAACACACACTTGTTTTGAGCCTAAAGAACTTAGTAGTTATTATCCCAGAGGGGGAAAAGAATTGTTAGGTGCTTTTTATCAGTTTCAACCACTCAATACTATTGAATGGTTTGCATCAAAAAATATTGAACTAACAACTGAAAGTGACGGAAGAATGTTTCCTGTTTCCAACACTTCCGAAACCATAGTGAATTGCTTTTTACACCTTGCTAAAAAGCATAAAATAGCCATAATTACTGAAACCAAAGTAGAAAAAATTTTACCCTTAACTAATGGTTTTGAATTAACTACCAACAACGGAGAATTTACAGCAGAAAAAATTGTAGTAACCGCAGGAGGTTTTAACAAAGCAGAACAATATCAGTTCTTAACCGATTTAGGACATAGCATTCAACCTCCTATTCCATCTCTTTTTACGTTTAATTTACCTCAACACCCCATTTGCGAACTTCAGGGAATTAGTGTAAACCATGTAGCTATAAAAATTAAAGAAAGTAACTACAAAGAAGAAGGTCCGTTATTAATTACCCACTGGGGAATGAGTGGTCCGGCAGTATTAAAACTAAGTGCTTGGGCAGCTCGTTTTCTGCAAGAAAAGAACTATAACTTTACTTATTTTGTTAATTGGTTACCCAACTTATCGGCAGAAGAAATTACAACACAATTAACCGATTTTAAAACTAAGGTTGCCACCAAAAAAGTAAGCAATGCTTTTCCGTTTGATTTCCCTAAAAAACTAACGCTATATTTCTTGCAAAAAGCTACTATAGATGAAAACATCAATTGGGGAGATGTTTCTAAAAAACAACTTCATCTTTTAACCAACATCTTGGCTGCCGATGAATATTTTTCTAAAGGAAAAACTACCTTTAAACAAGAATTTGTTACCTGCGGAGGCATAAAACTTAATGAAGTCAATTTTAAAACCATGGAAAGTAAACTACAGCCCAATTTATTTTTTGCGGGAGAAGTGCTAGATATTGATGCGCTTACCGGAGGCTTTAATTTCCAAGCAGCATGGACTACCGCATGGATTACCGCTCAACATATAAACAGCTAGTTTTGTTTATGTTCATAAACATTTCATCATAAAATTTTGCATTTTAAAATTTTGTTATACATTTGCTGCGTTATTGGTTTTCAGATTTAACGTCTGGAATTAATAGGGAATCAGGTGAAAAACCTGAACTGTACCCGCAACTGTAAGCTCTGTAAGTTTTTACATTTTGCCACTGATTAACCATCGGGAAGGCGTAAAAATAAGGAGAAAGTCAGGAGACCTGCCACTAACAGAAGTGTTTCACTTCAACATGCTTTCGGGAATAAAGGCGAAGAATTTTTCTAACAAAAATTTCTCTTCACTTTATTTTTTTTCAAAACAAGTTAACCAACTACTGCATTTATGTATTTGATTGGCTTGAGTTAATTTATTTATTAACCTCATTAAAACAAAAAAAGATGATGAGAAAAAAAATGAAATTGGCAAGCTCAGCTTTCCTCGGATTGATGTTATCCGCAACTTACATCAACGCTCAAACCGTTTCAGATTTTGAAAATCTAAACTTATCTACTAACAGTTATTGGAGTGGCTCTGATTACAGTGGAACACACATCAATGGTGCTTTTTACAGTTCATTTACTAGCGGAACTGCTATTTTTCCTAATGTTTATGATACCGCTTGGGGAGCTCCCGGATATTGGACGCAAGGCTTTGCATATTCAAATGTAACCGATAGTGTTACCTCTGGTTTTGGCAACTTATATGCCTCTAAAGCAGCTAGTGGCTACAACAACTCTGATAACTATATTGTTGCCCAAAATAATGCTGTTATTCAACTTTCCGGACTTGCTCAAAATAATATGGTAACAGGTGTATTTGTTACCAATAGCACTTATGCTGCTAACAGTATGAGAGATGGAGATGCTATTGGCAAACAATTTGGAGGCGCTACAGGCAATGATCCTGATTGGTTTTTATTGACTATAAAAGGATATACGAATGGAAATATCACTACCGATAGCGTTAATTTTTATTTGGCAGATTATCGTTTTGTTGACAACAACCAAGACTATATTGTTAAACAATGGGAATGGGTTGACTTAACTTCTTTAGGCAATGTGGATAGTTTAATTTTTACATTAAATTCATCAGATGTTGGACAATGGGGAATGAATACACCTGCTTTTTTCTGCATGGATAATTTTAATGACCAAACTGTTAATGTTAATGAATTAGCTGAAACTAATAACGTTAGTTTTTATCCGAATCCTACAACTAATTTTTTAACTATTGCTAGTGAGGTAATGCTAAATTCAATAGAACTGGTAGATATTACAGGTAAAACCATTTTAGTTGAAAGCAATCTAAGCGATAAAAATCACACTATTAATTTAAGTGCTTTTGCTAATGGAATTTATTTTATAAAATATACAACTGAAAACCAAACTGCCATTAAAAAAGTAATTAAAAACTAAGCAATTAATGTCAATTCCAAAAGCCATATTTTGTTGGAGCGGAGGCAAAGATTCTGCCTATTGTTTGCACAAAGTGTTAGCAGAAAAACAGTTTGATGTAAAGTATCTTTTAACTACTATCAATCAAGATGTAAAAAGAATTTCTATGCACGGAATTCGTGAAGCATTATTGGATAAGCAGGTAGAGGCAATAGGAATTCCATTGTTAAAAGTGGGACTTACAACAGCATCTAACGAAACTTATGAGCAGCAGATGGCTGTTACCTTACAAAAAGCAAAAACAGAAGGTATTGAACACGTTATTTTTGGAGATATCTTCCTTGAAGATTTAAGAGTTTACAGAGAAAATAACTTATCAAAAATAGGTATGAAAGCCATTTTTCCTTTATGGAAAATGAACACAACTCTTTTAATTAATGATTTTATTTCCAAAAAATTTAAAACCATTTTATGTTGTATTAATGATGGGTTTTTAAAACAAGAATGGATAGGCAAAGAAATAGATGCTTCTTTTCTCCAACAACTTCCATCTCATGTTGACCCTTGTGGCGAAAATGGCGAATACCATACTTTTTGTTATGACGGACCTATTTTTAAAAATGAGATTCCTTTTATTAAAAAAGAAATAGTGTATAAACCTTTAAACATAAAAACAACAAGTGATTGTTCTTTACCTTCCAATAATCAAACAAATGGCTTTTGGTTTATTGACTTAATTCCAAAAAATTAAAACAATGAAATTTTATCTATACATAATACTTATAATCAATCTGTTATTTTTTAATAACCAAGCAATTGCTCAAGGACCTTATGCCCCAGCTGTTGGACAAATAGGCACAACTGCTATTCATAAAGATTCATCTGTTTTTGTAGCTTGGGCCACTAGCGCTATAATAGAAAGAGGTTGGCAAAATATTGCTGATACTTCTTTAGGAAAAACTACAGCCGGAACAGTAACTGATGTTTTAGGAAAATCAGGAACAGGAGGAGTTGTTAGTCTTGGTGATGGAGGCAGTGCTGTTTTAACTTTTACAGCTCCCATTAAAAATAGCTCCGGAGCAGATTTTGCTATTTTCGAAAACTCATTTGACGGACAGTTTTTAGAACTTGCTTTTGTTGAAGTAAGTTCAGATGGTATCAACTTTTTTAGATTTCCTGCTCATTCGCTAACTCAAGATACTACTCAACTTGATAATAATGCCAATATGGATGCTACTTATATTCATAACTTGGCCGGAAAATACCGAGCTCAATACGGAACTCCTTTTGATTTAGATGATGTAGATGGAACTCCGGGGTTGGATGTAAATAATATTACTCACGTTAAAATTATTGATGTGGTTGGTAGCATTAATCCAACTTATGGCACTTATGATGATGACAACAATATTATCAATGACCCTTTTCCTACTCCATTTCCTACTGGTGGTTTTGACTTAGACGCCATTGGTATCATTCACCAACAACCAACGAACATTAATGAAAATGAACCAATAGTCAACCAAATTTATCCCAATCCATTTTCAACTAATTTAACCTTAGAGTTAAACACCAACACTGATTATAACTATACTATTGTTGATATGAATGGTAAAACACTACTTGAAGAAACAACACCATCAAATAACACTACCATTAATACAACTAACTTAGAAAAAGGTATTTATTTTTTAAAAATTATTGCCAACAAACAAGTATCAACACACAAAATAATAAAGTTGTAAAAAGGGAAGAGGGAAAGGAAAACCGATTGACAACTTTCAAACTAACTTCAAACCTCAAACCTCAAACCTCAAACTTTTAAACCAAATTAATGAAATTAATAAGCGTCATATTTACCCTGTTTATTGTTCAAAACACCTTTGGACAATTACTGAATGACACTATTAAATTTGAACCCTTTGTTATTGAAGAATTAGCAGTATCCGCCACTTACAAAACAACCAACTTAGATGCTGTTATCACCAAATCTGTTGAAAATTTAGCCCAACTGTTACAAGAAAATTCTACCGTTTTTATTAAGTCTTATGGTTCGGGTTCTTTAGCCTCCGTATCTTTTAGAGGTACAGGTGCAGGCCATACACGTGTATTGTGGAATGGCGTTTCTTTAAATTCCCCCATGAACGGGCAAATAGATTTTTCTTTATACCCCACTCCATTTTTTGATAAGGTAGAGCTCCATTACGGTGCAAGTGGACTAATTGACGGAAATGGTGCATTAGGAGGTAGTATAAACCTGCAAAATTCTTTGCCCAATTTTAATGATTCAACAAAATCGGTAAAATTGAACTACAACTATTCCATAGGCAGTTTTAACAAACAAATTCATAGTGGAAAAGTTTCATATTTAGGAACCAACAATTGGTTTTACGAAACACGAATTTTACACTCCGATGCAGAGAATGATTTAGTATATCATAACTTTTCCAAAAAAGAAAATCCTGAAGAAAGACTTCAAAATGCAGCCTTAAAACAATACGGATTTCAACAAGCCATTTATAAAAAAGTAAAAAACCAAACCATTGGCATAAGGTTTTGGTATTTCAATAGCGATAGAAACTTACCCTCAACCATGCTGGTAGAAAAAAATGATGAAACACAACAAGATGAATCTTTTCGTTTGTTAATCAATACTACTGGTTTTAAAAACAAAATCTCTTATAAAATAAGTACTGCTCTTATTCACGACAACTTAATTTACAACAATAAACTTATTGATATCAATTCAAAAAATAACAGTCTTTTAATTGATAACCATATAGATGTCAATTATTTTATAAACGATAAAATTACTTTTTTGAATAAAATTAATATAAGACATGAACAAGCTAAAGCAGATGGTTATAATAGCGAGCACAAAAGATTCAACAATAGTTGGCTAACAGGTTTTTCCGGAAATTTAAAACGCTTAAATTGGACTGTTTTTAATAGAATGACTGTTGTTGATGATTACTTCAAACCTTTAGCTCCAAGTATTTCATTAGGTTATCAACTTCCTAAATTAGAAAGTGTAACATTAAAAGCTGCTGCGGGAATAAATCACAACTACCCCACTTTTAACGATTTGTATTGGACACCTGGTGGAAATCCTAATTTAAAACCCGAAGAAGCAAAAATGAGTGAAGCTGGACTGAAATACCAAAAAGCTTTTGGGAAAACAACTATTACCACAGAAAATACTTTCTTTTTTGCTCATGTTTCCAACTGGATTTTATGGCAGCCAAGTGCAGGAAATATTTGGAGTCCTACTAATTTAAAGAAAGTAGAAAACAAAGGTGTTGAAAGCACGCTAACCATCAAATACAAGCTCAACAAAGTTGATTTAAGCATCAGAGGGAATTATGCTTACACCATTTCAAAGAACATTGATTTACCTAAAAATACCGATGATGCTCTTTACAAACAATTAATTTATGTACCTCAACATCAATTTAATTCAAACATAAAATTAACGTATAAAAATACCACCTTAAGTTACGGTTATTATTACACTGGATTAAGATACATTAGCACTGATAACAATTGGTATTTACCGGCAAATTATATTTCTAACGTCTCTCTTTCTCAAGATATTAAACTAAAAACTACTACCTTTAATTTACGTTTTCAAGTGAACAACCTTTTTAACCAAACCTACCAATCTATTGCCTGGAGACCAATGCCACTAAGAAACTACATGCTAACCTTAGCTTTTAAATTATGAACAATTTCACCTCAAATATCCTTGTTGGCTTAGCATTATTCCTGTTAACTTTTTCTTCTTGTAAAAAAGAAGAATTTGGTCCGCAATGTAAAAACTGTGAGGAAAACGCCATTTCCCCTTCTATTCAAAATGATGTTATTATTATTAATGAAGGGAATTTTGGTTTTGGAAACGCAACTTTAACACTATACAACTCCACAAACAGAAATATACATCACGGTATTTTTCAACAAGTCAATAATTATCCTTTAGGCGATGTAGCCCAATCTGCTTATTATTTCAATGAAAAAATAGTGGTAGTAGTGAATAATTCCAATAAAATTGAAATTATTGATAAAGCTGATTTTACTTCAATAGCTACCATTACAGGTTTTGATTCTCC
Organism: Flavobacteriales bacterium BRH_c54; assembly: GCA_000961845.1. GTDB lineage: Bacteria > Bacteroidota > Bacteroidia > Flavobacteriales_E > Vicingaceae > BRH-c54. The sequence continues at coordinate 59,583 of LADZ01000016.1, read as the reverse complement.
CAGGTATTTTCTACCTATAAATTCATCAACAGCTTATGTAAGCAATCTCTTTTCCAATAAAATTAACATCGTAAACTTAATAAACAACACCATTTCTGGAAGTATTACAACTAACTCTAATTGGACAGAAGAAATGCTTATTTATAACGATACTGCTTATGTTTGTGACATGAGTAACAACAAATTAATACTCATTAATACAACTAATCATCAAATTATTGATAATATTTCGGTAGGAATTCAACCAAATAGCTTAGTATTAGATAAAAATAATAACATTTGGATAATGTGTGACGGTGGTTTTAATGAAGCTAATGCTCAATTAATAAAGTTTAATCCAACCTTAAGAACTATTGAACAAACTTTGGTATTTGGCAATATTAATCACTCTCCGTCAGATTTAATAATTGATAACTCAAAAGAAAATTTATACTTCATTAATAATCATATTTTTAAAATGAATATTAATGATACATCCTTACCAACATCAAATTGGGTTTCCAATAATGGGGAGGTTTTTTATAGCTTAGGTATACACCCAACTACTCAAGAAATTTATGTTGCTGATGCAAAAGATTTTGTGCAAAATAGTACTATTTCTGTTTACAAAAACAACCAACAACTTTCCCATCAATTTCAGTCAGGCATTAATTCCGGATACATTTTGTTTCTTCCGTAACATCAATTTACTTCCATTTCTTCCTCTTTTAAAACATTAGTATTGAGCTTGTTTTATTAACAATTGTTGATAAGTCAATTGACCATAGGACTAAGTATTTTCCGCAAAAAATACTTACTTTTAGGTCGAAATTTTTAATCAAAATTAATTACTATGAAAACAAATTTATTATTTAAAAGTATTTTAACACTTCTGTTAGCATTTACTGTAAGTATCGGATATTCTCAAAAAGTTTATGAAGATTATCAAGACGGTAAAATTTGGTTTAAAATAAAAAATTCTGAAGAAAATTTTATTGTAAAACAAGCTTCTAAGAGTGGTAATATTGAAGCATTTAATGATGAAAACATTAAATTATCATCTATGCCTTTTTTAAGAAATGTTTTTGTAAATCATACCATTAAAAAACTTTCAAGACCATTTCCAAAAGCATATTCCTCTCAGGATTTGTTAAACACTTATTTAATTGAATTTGATGATATAGAAAACGTAGAAACTTTTATTAATGAATTAGAAGCTTCTGGTGCTGTTGATTATGCTGAAAAAGTACCTTTATATAAAACTTCTTATACTCCAAACGACCAATATCACAACACTACTAATATGTGGGGCTTATTTCAAATTCAAGCAGAACAAGCTTGGAATATTAGTACAGGTAATGCCAACATAGTTGTAGCTACGGTAGATAATGCAGTACAAATTACTCACCCAGATTTAACTAATCAAATATGGACTAACACGGGAGAAATACCTAATAACAGTATTGATGATGATAATAATGGATATGTGGATGATGTAAATGGTTATGATGTTGGTGATAATGATAATAACCCAAACCCACCAACTACTGCTTTTAGTCATGGAACACACGTTGCAGGAACTACAGGTGCAGAAACAGATAATACTATTGGAGTTTCTTCTATTGGGTTTGGTATTAGCATTATGGCTGTTAAAGCCACTAGAAACAATGCCGGATCTAATTCAGTAACTAATGGATATGATGGAATTTATTACGCTGCAGTTAATGGTGCTGATGTTATTAATTGCTCTTGGGGAGGAACAGGCTACTCAACTACTGGTCAAAATATAGTTAATTTTGCTTGGAACAATGGTTCTATAGTTGTTGCTGCAGCAGGAAATGACAATGTAAATAATGACAATACCCCTCATTATCCTTCTAATTATAATAATGTAATTTCTGTAGCTTCTTCTACAACAGGTGATGTTAAGTCAAGTTTTTCTAACTATGGGAATTCTGTTGATATTACCGCACCGGGTAGTAATATTGCGAGTACTATACCAAACAATAGCTACTCTTATATGAGTGGTACTTCTATGGCTTCTCCAATGGTTTCAGGACTTTTAGGTTTAATGAAATCTTTAAACCCAACTATGCCAAATACAGCATTAATTAATTGTATGTATTCTTCTGCTGATAATATTGATGGTGCCAACCCAGGATATATTGGACGACTTGGAGCAGGGAGAATAAATGCTTTTCAAGCTTTACAATGTGTTTCTGCCAGCTTAAGTAATCCTCCTGTTGCTGAATTTACAGCCAATGTAACTACTGTTTATGCAGGTAGTTCTGTTACTTTTACAGATCAGTCAACATTTGCTCCTACCACTTGGTCATGGAATTTTGACAATCAGAGCTTAGGGGGTGTTGTACCAGCTACAGCAAATACTCAAGGTCCACATACGGTTACTTATAACAATATTGGTTTGTATGAAGTTTCTTTAACAGTTACTAACACTAATGGTAATGATACTGAAACCAAAACCAATTACATCAATGTTGTTCAACCGGGAACATGCGAAATTATAGATATGGATACTACCGGTAGTCCTTTTCATTTTGGATGGACACCAACATTATATAGTGCAGGTGCAGGAAATGGATATGTTGCAGGAACAAACAGCTATGGCGATAGAGCTAAGTTAAATTATTATAATGCTACTCAAACAAGTGGTTTCAATTATTTGATAGGTACTTATATATGGTTTGCAAGAGCTTCTACCAATACACCAACTAAGACTATTGATGTAAATGTATATGATGGAACAGGAGGAACAGTTGGTGCTTTATTAGGTACAAAAACATTGCCTATGTCTTATGTTATAGCAAATACTCCCGGTATTCCTTTCATTGAGTTTGACAATGCTGTTCCTCTTCCTGCTTCGGGAGAAGTGTTTGTAGGAGTACGTTTTGCTAACTTAAACATGGCAGTAGGTGACACCATTGCCGTTGTGACTAATGCAGATGCACAATCTACCCCAAATACTGCTTGGGAGCAATGGAATGACAATACATGGAATGCTTATAATGGTACAGGTGGCTGGGGATTAAGTGTAACTCATTATTTCTTCCCTTGGTTAACTAATGACACCACTGCTATTTCTTTAACTGCTACTCCAACTACTATATGTGAAGGAGAAGTGGTGCAATATGATGCTACAGGTTCTACAGGTCAAGATACATTATTATGGTCTTTCCCGGGAATGAACCCTGCTAATTCAAACAATGTAATTGATAGTGTATTGTATAGCTCTGCCGGAACATATACTACTTATTTAGAAGTTGTTGGTGGAGGATGTAGCAGATATAGAATTGATTCTGTAACCATAACCGTTAATCCATCTCCAAATGTTAGTATAGCTACAACAGCTGATACCATTTGCTCAGGAACTTCTGTAACACTAACTGCATCTGGTGCAACAAGCTATTTGTGGTCTCCGGGTGGACAAACAACCAACGCAATTACTGTTTCTCCAACATCTACTACAACTTATAATGTTGCAGGAACTACAGGAGGTTGTTCTGGTAATGGATTTGTAACTATCTATGTAATGAACTTACCAACTGTTGCTAATGTAACTGTAACGCCATCAACTACTATTTGTCAAGGAACAAACGTAGTATTTGATGGAACAAGTTCAACCAATGCCTCAACATACAGTTGGTCATTCCCTCAAGGAAGTCCATCTATGAGTTCATCCACCAATCCTTTTGAAACAGTTAGTTTTGGAGCTGCCGGAACACACAACTACTCATTACAAATAACAAGTGCTTGTGGTACTGACACATACAATGGAACAGTTACCATTGAAGCGCTTCCTACAGTTACTGCGAATGCTACAGCAACAACTATTTGTGCTGGCGCCCCTGTAACTTTAACAGGAGGTGGTGCATCTTCTTACTCTTGGGATAATGGTGTAACTAATGGTGTTGCTTTTACTCCTTCAACTACCACAACTTACACTGTAACCGGAACAGGTACTAACAGTTGTCAAAATACAGCTCAAGTAACCGTTACTGTTAATCCGGCTCCAACTGTAACAGCTAATGCTACCTCTACTTCTATTTGTGCAGGTCAATCTGTTACTTTAACAGGAAGTGGTAATGCTTCTTCTTATACTTGGGATAACGGGGTAACTAATGGAGTTGCTTTCACTCCTTCAACTACTACTACTTATACCGTTACAGGTACTACAGGAAGTTGTTCTAATACAGATCAAATAACCATTACTGTAAATCCTGCTCCTACTGTAGTTGCTAATGCTACCTCTACTTCTATTTGTGCAGGTCAATCTGTTACTTTAACAGGAAGTGGCAATGCTTCTGCTTACACTTGGGATAATGGTGTAACTAATGGTGTTGCCTTTACTCCTACCGCTACTACAACTTATACCGTTACAGGTACTACAGGAGGTTGTTCTAACACAGATCAGATAACCATTACTGTAACCCCTGCTCCAACTGTGACAGCTACTGCTACCTCTACTTCTATTTGTGCAGGTCAATCTGTTACTTTAACAGGAAGTGGTAATGCCTCTTCTTATACTTGGGATAATGGAGTAACTGATGGAGTTGCTTTTACTCCTACTGCTACTACAACTTATACCGTTACAGGTACTACAGGAAGTTGTTCTAATACTGACCAAATAACCATTACTGTAAACCAAGCACCATCTGCTGTAGTTACTTTTACTCCAAACAGTAATATTTGTGAAAACATGAATGTTCAGTTTGATGCTTCGAGTTCAGTAGGTGCTACTTCTTACAACTGGTCATTCCCTCAAGGAAGTCCATCTATGGGGTCATCAACAATAGCTAATCCATTAGTAAGTTTTGGTGTTGCAGGAACGCATAATTTTGCTGTGGTAATTTCTAACTCATGTGGAACAGATATACATAATGGTTCTATTGTAGTGGATGTTTGTAATAGTATTGATGATTTAAACAATGGAAAATCAATGGTTGCTTATTTTGATAATATCAATAACAACATCAACATTTCTTATGAGAATATTGCTCAAGGAACTTACAACTTAAATATCTTAAATTCATTAGGACAAGTTATAGTTTCAACTAAATTAAACATCAATAACAATGAAGGAATTATTACAGTTCCTTTTAATGAAAATGCTAAAGGAATTTATTTCATCAATATCTATAACAATGATGCGAAATTCAACAGCAAATTCTTAAAATAAAATTAGTTAACATTCGTTATAGGAAGAGGTTGTCCCACAGGGCAGCCTCTTTTTATTTTAATTTGTTTTAAATTGCTTTAATTTGCACTACCAAATTCTGTATTAATGAAACTAAAATTACTTATCCTCAATCTTGTTTTTTTTATGTCCAATTTACTTTGGTCGCAGGCTTTCGAAAAACCTGTAGTTTCAGATTCTGCTTATACCATTCCTTTGTTTAAAGCTTCTTATGCTGTTCAACTAACTGGTGCTGATATGGCAGACCGTTTTGGCACCAACAACAATGTAGGTGGTAGCTTTGCGGTTAAAACCAAGAAAAATTGGTATTATGGCATTAAAGGTAATTTCTTATGGGGAGCCACTGTTAGACAAAACAATATTCTCGACCAACTTAAAGATAGCGATGGCATGATAATCAATTCAGAAGGAAAACCTACAGAGGTTTTTTTTGATCAACGTGGTTCTTCATTTTTTCTGGTGGGTGGAAGATTGTTTAATGTGTTAGCTCCTAATAAGAATTCAGGTTTTCTTGTGTACGGAGGAATTGGAACACTTCAGCATAAAATAAGTATTAAGTACCAAGGAACAATTCACAGTCTAACTGATGAACATAAAAAAGGCTACGACCGTTTTTCTTTTGGATATGCTGTAAATGCTTTTGCCGGTTATATGTACCTTAGTAAAAACAGACTTATCAACTTTTTCGGAGGAGTGGATCTTACTCAAGGGTGGACAAAAAGTTTAAGAAAATTCAACTATGATACAGGCATGCCCGATAATAAAGTTAACTCCGATTTTCTTTATGGATTTAGAGTGGGTTGGATTATCAGGCTAAATAAGAGAACACAAGAAGAATTTTACTATTACTAAAAACAAGCGATGATAGTTATTGAAAACTTGCACAAAAGCTATGGCGACCTTAAAGTACTTAAGGGGGTAGATTTATCCATAAAAAAAGGAGAAATAGTTTCTATTGTGGGTTCTTCGGGAGCAGGAAAGTCCACTTTATTGCACCTTATGGGAACCTTAGATAGAGCTGATGAAGGAAAAATCATCATCAACGATGAAAATACCTCTGTACTTTCAGATAAAAAACTTTCCACCTTTAGAAACAAACACATTGGTTTTGTTTTTCAATTTCACCATTTACTGCCTGAATTTACAGCCTTAGAAAATGTTTGCATTCCGGCATTTATTAACCACACCCCAAAAGCTGAAGCTGAAAAAAAAGCCATTGAGTTGCTTGATTTATTAGGGCTTACAGCAAGAATACACCACAAACCCTCCGAACTTTCCGGAGGAGAACAACAACGAGTGGCCGTTTGTAGAGCTTTAATTAATAGCCCCGCTGTGGTATTAGCAGATGAACCTTCAGGAAACTTAGACTCTGTTGCTGCTAAAGAGTTACATCAATTATTTTTTGACTTAAGAGCTAAAACCAACCAAACTTTTGTAATTGTAACCCACAACGAAGAATTAGCCAACATGGCGGATAGAAAGTTAGTAATGAAAGATGGTAAAATCTCTGTGTAAGCAACTTAAAAACTATTTTACTGATTTTGTAAGCTATTTTTATACATTTGATAAAATATAAGCAACCAAAAACTACATATATACACCCAAAATTGATTATGTATATGTAATAAAACTACATATATAAACAAGTTGGGCGTCATGCAAAAAATGAAAAGATATTTATCCACATTAGTAGTTCTCGGGACATTGACGGCATGTGACCCAATTTACGTTGGTGAACTTCGTAATAACAAAGACAATCCAATAGAAATCAAAGTCTGTGGTCATGACCTTTCTTATGTCAACTACGACAATTCTGGAATTGAACTACAGCATACGGACACTTTAAATAATTGTAAAACAATTAAACTTGGCGAAAACCAGGCAATGCCAATAGTAACAGCTTCGGGTATTGCGACACCAATCACCTATGACGACTTAGGATTTAACGAAATTGAAATAACGACCAATCATGGACAAATACGCGTAACAGGACAAGAAGTAATGAACCTGTTTAAAATTGAGAAAAAAAGAAATTTTCTTGGAATACACACCTATGACTTGTATTACATTGATATAGGACAGAAAAAAGAAAAATAAAGCACAAACGCCCAACAGCGTATATAACTTATGGCGGGTAAAGTGGTAAAACAGAGCTTAGTGCTTTTAGCTAATTTTGGTCACTGTGGAAAGGAACGTTCTTCGAAATCCGCCACAAGTCATATACGCGAACCGTTGAAGGAAAAAATTAATAAAATATATCCCAAATGATGTCGAACATCACCATTTATCCTCTTGCCTAAAGTTGCATTCAAGCACCTAACTATTGCATACAAATAATTACTAATTTAGCAGCTTTAAAAATCATCTTAAATTCATTTTTCAATGAACAAAAACAACTATTGTGTAATTATGGCTGGCGGTATTGGAAGCCGATTTTGGCCTATGAGCAGAACTGCTCGCCCAAAACAATTTTTAGACATACTAGGTACTGGAGAAACGCTTTTGCAACAAACCTTTAACCGATTAAAAAAACTTTGTCCTGAAAAAAACATTTACATTGTAACCAACGACAGTTATGAAGCCTTAGTTTTAGAACAACTAAAAGGCATTGACAAGAGTCAAGTACTATGCGAGCCCTCCAGAAAAAATACTGCTCCTTGCATTGCTTATGCCAATTATAAAATTGCTACCCAAAACCCAAATGCAACTATTTTAGTTGCTCCTGCCGATCATCTTATTCTTAAAGAAGAAGAGTTTTTACGAGTAGCCAACATTGCCCTAAACTATGCCGAAAACAACGATTGTTTAGTAACCTTGGGCATTACTCCTACCCGACCTGATACCGGTTATGGCTATATTCAGTTTATTGAAGAAGAAGACAATGAAATAAAAAAAGTAAAAACATTTACTGAAAAACCAAACTTAGAATTGGCAAAAGAGTTTATTCAAAGTGGGGACTTTACTTGGAATTCAGGCATGTTTGTTTGGAGTTTAAAAAGTATTCAAAAAGCATTTGAAAGCCATTTACCAACTATAACTCAACTTTTTGAAGAACAAAAAGCAGCTTTTAATACTTCCGAAGAGATAAAAGCCATTACGTCTATTTATGCTCAATGCAAAAACATTTCTATAGATTACGGCATTATGGAGAAATCTAAAAATGTATATGTAATGAGTGCTGATATTGGCTGGTCAGACTTAGGAACTTGGGGTTCTATTTACACCCATTTGCCACATGATGAACATGAAAATGCTGTTGTTGGAAAAAATGTAATGTTATACGAATCTGAAGGGAACATTATTAATGTTCCTAAAGACAAACTAGTGGTACTGCAAGGATTAAAAGACTACATAGTGGTTGAAGCAGATAACATTCTATTGGTGTGTAAAAAAGAAGATGAACAACAAATTAAGCAGTTTGTTAATGACATCAAGCTTACAAAAGACGAAAAATTTTATTGAAAAATACCCCTTTAATTAATGAGCGACCAAAACGAAAATACAGAAAAAAAAGAAATGTCTTTTTTAGATCATCTTGAAGTGTTGCGTTGGCACTTAGTTCGTTCCAGTATCGCTATTTTAGTTTTTGCCTCGTTAGCTTTTGTTTTTAAAAACATTGTTTTTGATGAGATTATTTTGGCTCAAAAAAATTCCGATTTTTTTACTTACCAACTTTTTTGCAGGTTCTCGGAATGGATTGGCAAAGGTGATGCCTTGTGTTTAGGCGATATTAAATTTAGTTTAATCAACCTTACTATGAGTGGGCAATTTACTATCCACATCATTACTTCTATTATTGCCGGAATAGTATTGGCTTTTCCTTACTTATTATTTGAAATTTGGCGTTTTATTCGTCCTGCTCTTCATAAAAAAGAAAGAAAATATGCTACCGCTTTAATTCTTTCGGGTTCTGCCTTATTTATGATGGGAATTTTGTTTGGCTACTATTTTATCTCACCGCTTTCTGTACAGTTTTTAGGCAACTACCAAGTAAGTGAGTTGGTTGAAAATCAAATTAGTATTCAATCTTTTATCTCAACAGTAACCACCTTAACCTTAGCTTGCGGGTTGGTTTTCGAATTGCCTTTATTGGTTTATTTCCTATCTAAAATGGGAATTTTAACTCCCGAAGTAATGCGTAAATACAGAAAAATAGCCATTGTGGTAACACTTATTTTATCGGCTGTAATTACACCTCCTGATATTACTAGTCAAATTTTACTAACAATTCCACTACTTTTATTGTACGAATTCAGTATTTTTATCTCTAGAATAGTAAACAAAAACAACTAAATTTAATTTTTATTAATGATTTTACGAGCCGAAAATATTATTAAAAAGTATGGAAAAAGAACAGTTGTTCAGGGTGTTTCTATAGATGTTAAGCAAGGGGAGATTGTTGGATTACTTGGACCGAATGGAGCCGGAAAAACCACTTCATTTTACATGATTGTAGGTTTGGTTCAACCAAATGAAGGAGAGATTTTTTTAAATGATAAAAACATTACCAAACTCCCTATGTACAAAAGAGCTCAAATGGGAATTGGTTATTTACCTCAAGAAGTTTCTGTTTTTAGAAAACTGAGTGTTGAAGATAACATTAGTGCCATCTTAGAAATGATGGATTTAACCAAAGCTCAACAAAAAGAAAAATTAGAATCGCTTATTGAAGAATTTGGTTTAGGACATGTTCGTAAAAACCTAGGGCATAACTTATCGGGAGGAGAAAAAAGAAGAACAGAAATTGCTCGTGCTCTAGCTTCCGACCCTAGCTTTATTTTACTTGATGAACCTTTTGCAGGAGTTGACCCCATTGCTGTTGAAGATATTCAGAGCATTGTTGCTACTTTAAAACAAAAAAATATAGGTATTTTAATTACCGACCACAACGTGCAAGAAACACTTAGCATTACCGACAGAGCCTATTTACTTTTTGAAGGTAAAATCCTTAAAGCAGGAACAGCCGAAGAATTAGCAGCAGACGAACAAGTTAGAAGAGTTTATTTAGGTCAGAGTTTTGAATTAAAAAGAAAAGTTTAATCCAAATATAATCAAGAAGCTAAACGCTAATTGATCCTAAAAACTAAAAGATATTGCTTAACTATATCCCATTAGTTCGTATTTTAATTCCTTTTATTATAGGAATTATTTTTGCCATTTACCTTCCGGCAAGTTCAGACCTACCCCAATATCTATTTTTAGGAGTTGTTGTTAGCTATATTATACTTTTCTCCATCAAAAAAATTAATACTAACTATCAATTCAGATGGATTTTTGGTGTACTTATTTATGGTAGTTTTATATTAGCAGCCTATAGCTTAACTTCCATCAAAACCAATCAATCTCATTCTTCTTATCAATTAAATGATTCCGACAATAGATTTATTATTGCTGAAGTTATTGAACCTACCGAAGAAAAAGCCAACTCTGTAAAAGCGGTAGTAGAAATTATCGGTTTAAAAACCAACGAAAAATGGAAAAATACCAATGGCAAATCTATTATTTACCTGCAAAAAGACACGTTGGCAAACCGTTTAAAACTAGGTGATATCATTTCTTTTGAACCAATTTTAAAAGATGTTCCAGCACCTAAAAATCCGCATGAATTTAGTTTTAAACGATATTTGTCATACCACCTTATTCACCAACAAGCCTATTTGCGTAGTAACAATTGGAAAATAATCCATAAAAATAACGACATCTCTATTTTTGCTTATGCTAGCAATATCAGAAAAATGCTGATAAGTAAACTAGAAGAAATGGGAGTTAAAGACAAACAACTTAATGTGGCTTCCGCTTTAATTTTAGGTTATAAAAATGAAATTGACGCTCAGCTAAAAAGTGCATACTCTAGTGCAGGAGCTATGCATGTGTTGGCAGTTTCCGGACTTCATGTTGGTATTATCTTTTTGATTCTAAATCAAATATTTCAGTTTTTTAATAAAGTAAAGTATGGCAACTACATTAAAGGAGTTCTCATCATTACATTGCTGTGGGCTTATGCTCTTTTAACAGGCTTATCGCCTTCAGTAATGCGAGCGGCCACCATGTTTAGCTTTATTGTTGCTGCCAAAACAACCAAAAGCAATGCAAACTTTTTCAACACCTTGGCAGCTTCTGCTTTGTTTTTACTCATTATCAACCCATTTTTATTAATGGAAGTTGGTTTTCAACTTTCTTACCTTGCCGTAATTGGGATTGTAGTTATTCAACCTTGGGTTTATAACCTTTTCTACTCTAAATGGTGGCTGTTGGATAAAATTTGGGAGCTTACCGCTGTTTCTATCGCAGCACAAATAGCTACTTTCCCCTTGGGATTATATTATTTCCATCAGTTTCCCAATTATTTTATGCTCTCCAACTTAGTGGTAATTCCGCTGGCAATTTTAATATTATATCTAGGCATAATTACACTTATTGCTTCTCCCATCCCAATTATTGGCAGTTTATTAGGAAAAATACTCAACATGATTATTCTCGGTTTAAACGAAGCTGTTATATTTATTGATAAAATCCCCTATTCGCTTACTCAAAATATAAAATTTAATTTGTTGGATAATTACTTAACTTATCTTGCTATTATTTTAATTATCCTTACTATTCACTATAAAAATTTAAAATACTTTATGGCGGGAGTTGCTTGTTTTATCATTATTTTCAGCTTTCGTTTAAAAGATAATATTCATCAGATAAATCAGAAATACTTAACTGTTTATAACATTCCCGGGCATTCTGCAATTAATTTAATTGAAGGGAATGACAATGTATTGTTTTCTGATATAAAACTCCTAAACAATAAAAGTAAACTCATGTTTCATGTACAGAATAATTGGATTCAGAAAGGAGTAGAATCTGAAAAAATAGTAACGCTAAACAAATTAACTGATAGAAACCAGTTATCTACTCTTTATATAACAGACAATAAAAACGTGTTTATAAAACGGAATTACCTTCAGTTTTTTAATGAAAAAATGGCAATTCTTCCTCCTGATTTTCAACTAAAAAGTATTACAAAACCTTTACCTCTCGATTTATTAATTATTACTAAAAATCCTAATTTTTCTATTCAAGAACTACTACAAACATTTAAACCTAAAGAAATTATTATAGATGCTTCCAACTCTAACTACATTTCAGAAAAATTAAAATCGGAAGCAAAAGCACTAAACATTAAATGTTGGTCGGTTTTGACTGATGGAGCATACACCAAACAGTTATAATTCTTTTTTTTAATGATAAAAAATCACTACATTTATCCCCTAAATATTTAAAAACTTATGAATACCAAAACATATTATAGCCTTTTATTGTTAAGCATCAGTGTTACTTTTTTCTCATGTACTAAAACTGATTTTGATGAATTTGAAATAGCATCAGGCAGTGCAGATTTTAGTAATTATGTAGCCGTAGGAAACTCGCTTACACAGGGTTATCAGGATGGTGGTTTGCATAATGAATTGGGGCAGCACGAAAGTTCTTACCCGGCTATTTTATCTAAACAACTTAAATTAATCAATCCTAACTTAAGCTATTTACAGCCAACAGTGCAAGGAAATGGTTCGGGTTACATTCACTTAAAGTGGGAAAATGAGGAGATAAAAGTAATTAAAGTCTATGATTCTGAAAGAAACGACAATCATCCCGATGCTATTAAAAATGATCCTTCATGGGAGACTTGGGGAAACAAGTCATTAAAATATAATAACTTGGGAGTTTCTGGCTTTAAATTAGCCAATGTTGTAGGTGGAGGAAATACTTCTGCTTCAGTCAACTATTTTGTGAGTAATGTTAACCCTTATGCTCGTTTTTTAGATTGGGGAACAGCAGCCAATAAGGTTAGCTATTTAGACCACATCAAAAATAGCAATGCTACTTTTTTTACGAATTGGTTAGGAAATAATGATGTTTTGGGTTGGTCGACAGCTGGTGGTGATGATGGTTATGAAGCTCAGTTTAACGAATATTTTTCTAAATTAACTGATGTAACAGAATTTAGTAACAAATACGATTCAGTTTTGTTAGCTTTTAAAAATATGGGAGCAAAAGGAGTTTGCGCTACCATTCCAGATGTAACCTCAATTCCTTATTTTAAAACAGTTACCTTAAATGCTATTGGTGGCGATGTTTGGATTACTGAAGGACCTTATTCCAACAATCCGGGAAATGTTAGAAAAGCTACAAACGAAGACTTAATATTGTTAACTGCTTCAGATGAATTAGCTATTGGAAATGGACTTTCACAAAATAAACCGCTAGACCATACTTTTGTTTTAGATAAAGATGAAAAAGCCATTTCTCAGAGTACTGTTATAGCTTATAACAATGTTATTCGTTCTTTAGCTGCTTCTTATGGCTTTGCTGTTGCAGATATGTACGAGTTTATGCGAGATTTAGAATCGGGATTAATTTTTGATGGCATTGATTTTACTCCTGAGTTTGTTTCGGGAGGTGTTTTTTCACTTGATGGTGTACATCCAAACTCAAGAGGTTATGCTATAATCACTAATAAATTTATTGATGTTATTAATCAGCATTACAGTTCTACCATTCCAACAGTAGTTGTAGGTGATTATAGAGGTGTTACTTTTCCATAGCTTCATTTAGTATTTTTTTAGTCGATTTTACTCTAAGCAACAATAAAAATCCTACTACAAAAAATACAATTAGAATTAACACTGATGATCTAATATCAAAGAGTCCTTCTATAAAACCAAAGAAAAAAGTTCCTATTACTACACCCGTTTTTTCCAAAATATCATAAAAACTAAAATACGAAGCATGATCTTGTGTTTCGGGTAATAATTTAGAATAGGTAGAACGAGATAACGATTGTATCCCACCCATTACCAAACCAATTGAAGCTGCTATAATATAAAAATGCAAGGGGGTATATACCAAACTATATGCTGAAATACATATAATTACCCAACAGAAAACTACAAACAATAAAGTTTTTATATTACCAATTTTTTTTGATAGAAATGCCATTCCCTGAGCTCCTGCAATAGCTATAAATTGTATTACCAATATGCTTACAATTAAACCTGTTTGCATTTCCTCGTTGCTGCTCCACTCAATTTCTTTCGTTCCAAAAAAAACAGCCATTAGCATAATGGTTTGAACTCCCATACTATAAACAAAAAAAGCAGACAAATATTTTTTTAAATTGTATTGATGTTTTAGCTCTTTAAAAACTTTTTTAAGTTCTTTAAATCCTTTTAAAAATCTGTTTCCTTTCGGGCGCTTATTATAAACATTGTTAGGCAACGCTATAAATGTAAACTGAGCAAAGCCTATCCACCAAGCTCCGGTTATTACAAAAACCCACTTTACAGGCATATCAAAACCTTGTAGCAATACCAAACAAACAATTAATAACAATGAACTACCTATATAGCCTAACGAAAAACCTTTTGCACTTACATTATCTTGTAAATCAGGTGTTACAATTTCGGGCAAATAGGCATTATAAAAAACCAAACTCCCCGAAAAACCTATACTTGCCAACAACACAGGTAACATGCTTAATTCCAATGCATGTTCGGCATCAAAAAAATATAAACTAATGCAAGAAAAAGCTCCCAAATAACAAAAAAACTGCAAGTACTTTTTCTTATTTCCGGAATAATCTGCCATACCCGAAAGTATAGGAGAAAGCACTACCAACAACATAAAAGAGAACGAAATAACATAGGAATAAAGCTCTGTATTAACGAAAGACTTTCCGAAAAAAATTACTTCTTCAGTTGTAGTTTTTTCATAAAAAATAGGGAAAATGGCTGTTGTAATAATTAACGCATACACGGAGTTAGCCCAATCGTACATTGCCCATGCATTAATTATTTTCTGATTGTTAATTTTCACTATAGTTTAAATCTCTTTTTGCGAAAGTAAAACTAAGCAAAAACTTGTTTTATGAAGAAATAATAAAATTAAACTTGCGTTTAGTAACTTTTTAACACATTTATATTAACCAAGTAATTTCCATCTTAATTTCTTTGAGTATATTTGCCGCTATGTTTAAGAAAAACAGTTTATATCTTCTATTCATTCTAATGCTTTCATTAGGTTGCAGCAAGTATCAGAAAATACTTAAAAGTTCTGATGTTGACCTAAAATATGAAGCCGCACAAAAGTATTATGATGAAGGAAAATATGACAGAGCTATTCCTCTTTTAGAAGAATTAATACCTTTGCTAAGGGGAACTGATAGAGCTGAAAAAGTTTATTTTCTCTATGCTTATTCAAATTATCAGTCTAATTTGCTTTATGCTGCTGCTTACCATTTCAAAAAATTTGCTACCACCTATCCTACCAGCAAACATGTAGAAGAAATGTTGTTTATGCACGGATATTCACAATATTTATTATCACCAATTTCCGAATTAGACCAAACAGAAACTTACAATGCAATTAACTCACTACAAGTATTTATTAATACTTTTCCGGAGCATCATTTAGTTGATTCCAGCAATGTTTTAATGGATAAATTAAGAGTTAAATTAGAAACTAAATCTTACCAAAATGCCAAACAATATTTTAAAATACAAGATTATAAAGCTTCAATTGTGGCTTTGGGTAACCATATAAAAGACTATCCGGACACTAAACATATGGAAGAATTGAACTTTTTAATCTTAAAATCACACTATTTATTAGCCATAAACAGTGTTAAAGAAAAAAAATTAGAAAGAATTGGCAATACTATCGAAGCTTATTATAACTTTGCAGATTCATTTGGGGAAAGTAAATATTTAAAGGAAGCTCAAAATATTTATTCCAAAATGGAAGAAGAACAAAATAAAATTAAACTAGAAAATTTATAACAACATGAATTTCAAAACCACAAACGCAGAAACATCTACAATTACCAGAGACTTACAAGCAATTGAAGACGTTACAGGAAACATCTACGAATCTGTTGTAGCAGTTGCTAAAAGATCTAATCAAATTGCTGTTGATTTAAAAGAAGAATTAGTTAATAAAATTCAGGAATTTGCATCAACAACTGACAATTTAGAAGAGGTTTTTGAAAACAGAGAGCAAATTGAAATCTCTAGATTTTACGAGCGTTTACCAAAAACTAACGCAATGGCATTAAAAGAATTTTTAGATGAAAAATTATTCATCAAAAATCCTGATGCCGATAAAGCATAATTAACCATGCTAAAAGGCAAAAATATTCTCCTAGGTATTACCGGTGGAATTGCTGCCTATAAAATACCTCTTTTAATCCGTTTGTTGATTAAAGCCGGTGCTAATGTAAAGGTTACAGCAACTTCTTCAGCATTAGATTTTGTTACTCCTTTAACGCTAGCAACACTTTCTAAAAATCCTGTTTTAACTACTTTTAAAAACGAATCGAATAATTGGAACAACCATGTAGAGTTAGCCCTTTGGGCTGACTTTTTTGTTGTTGCTCCTGCTACTGCCAATACCATTGCTAAATTTGCTAATGGTATTTGTGATAACTTCCTATTGGCTTGCTATTTTTCAGCCAAATGCCCTGTTTTAATCGCTCCGGCAATGGATTTAGATATGTACCAACATCCTACCCTAAAAACCAATTTAAAACAATTAGAAAAATTTGGAAACAAAATACTAAATGCTCCATCAGGAGAACTTGCTAGTGGACTTAGTGGAGAAGGAAGAATGGAAGAGCCTGAACAAATTTTTGAAGCTATTAAAAAGCATTTTACAACTTCTCTCCCACTTAAAGGAAAAAAATTATTGATTACCGCAGGACCAACTATAGAAAAAATTGACCCTGTAAGGTTTATCAGTAACTTTTCTACAGGAAAAATGGGCATTGCACTTGCCGAACATGCTGCTAATTTAGGTGCCGATGTAGATTTAATTATCGGGCCGACAAAAATTACAACTTCAGAAAATATTAATAGAATTAATGTGGTTACTGCTGAAGACATGTACAATGCCGTTCATCAGCAAGTTAAAAATACTGACATTATTATTATGGCTGCAGCTGTAGCAGATTTTACTCCTGCAATGAGCACCGATAAAAAAATTAAAAAAGCTGAGCAAACTTCCAAAACAAATGAATTAATAATTCAACTAAAACCAACAAAAGATATTTTAGCCTCAGTAGGAAAAATTAAAACCAAAAATCAATTGTTAATTGGTTTTGCTCTCGAAACACATGACGAAATTGAAAATGCCAAAAAGAAATTGGCTAAAAAGAACTTAGATTACATTGTTTTAAATTCTTTAAACGACAAAGGTGCAGGATTTAACCACGAAACAAACAAAATAACACTTATAGACAAAAACAATAATATTACTAATTTTGAGTTGAAGTCGAAGGTAAAAGTTGTAGAAGATATCTTCAACATTATTTTAACCAAACATTTTTCTAAAAAATGATTGAATATATAAAAATAGTACTATTAAGCTGCTGCATAAGTTTATTTATGAGCGTTTCCGCTCAGGAACTAGATTGTAAAGTACAAATTAGCTCCACGCAAGTTCAGGCTACCGACAAAAGTGTTTTTGACGTTATGGAAAAAAACATTTTTGAATTTATGAATAGTCGGAAATGGACTAACCACGTTTATCAGCCAAACGAAAGAATTGAATGTTCTATCTTAATCAATGTAAATGAGATGGTTTCTGCTACAGAGTTTAAAGCTACCATTCAGATTCAATCTAGAAGACCGGTTTTTAACAGTTCCTACAACAGTACTTTGCTCAATCATATTGATAAAGAATTTGAATTTAGGTTTAACGAATTTGACAACTTACAATATTCAGAAAATTCACACCTCTCTAACCTTACTTCTGTGTTGGCTTTTTATGCCTACATTATTATTGGTTTAGATTACGATTCTTTCGAATTAAAAGGTGGAACTCCTTATTTTTTACAAGCTCAAAAAATTGTATCTAATGCTCAAGGAGCTGCCGAACCGGGCTGGAAAGCTTTTGAAAATAACACTAACAGATATTGGATAGTGCAAGACTTGCTTCATCCAACTCACGAATCGTTAAGACAATGTTATTACGAATACCACCGTTTGGGTTTTGATGAAATGGCTAAGGATGTTGCCAAAGGTAGAGCTAAAGTGTTAGAGAGTTTAAAACTTCTAGATAATGTTTATAAAGCCAAACCGGGAGCTTTTCATTTACAGGTTTTCTTTAATTCTAAAGCCGATGAGATTGTAAACCTTTTTAAAGGTGGTCTTGCTAACGAAAAAAGTGAGGTGATTACTTTACTCGATAAAATAAATCCCATGAACGGAAGTAAATATAAAGAAATTAGAAAATAACTACTTTCTAACCTTTACCTTTATTCATACTCTGTTATTAGAAAAAACCAAAGCTCATAAACTTCCATACTAATTCTCATATTTCTATTAAAAACATGTATTTTTGAGTTGGAAATTTTAACATCAAAAAACCAACTATGCTGCAATCGCTTGTCATTAAAAATTACGCTATTATTGAGCAACTTCAGCTTAATTTTAACAATGATTTTACTGTGATAACGGGAGAAACCGGAGCAGGAAAATCTATACTTTTAGGAGCTTTATCGCTCATTCTTGGTCAGCGAGCAGATACTTCCGTTCTCAACGATAAAGAAAAAAAATGTGTAGTAGAAGGAACCTTTAACGTTTCCGAAAAATTGGTTGCTCCATTTTTTAAAAGCAATGATTTAGATTTAGAATTTCCCATTATAGTTAGAAGAGAAATAAGTGCCAATGGTAAATCCAGAGCTTTTATAAACGATACTCCTGTAAACCTCAATACGATTAAAGAATTATCGTTAACCTTAATAGATATTCATTCTCAACACGAAACCTTAGAGCTTAATTCATCTGATTTTCAAACAGAAGTGATAGATGCTTTTGCCAACACCGATGAACTTTTAAAAGAATATAAACAGCATTTTTCCGAATATCAAAAATTACAACAAAGTTATCAGCAATTGCTCCGCACAGAAAATGAAGCAAAATCTGATTTAGATTACCTTTCTTTTCAGTTGGAAGAATTGAAATCCTTAAAACTTCAATCGGGAGAACAAGCCAATATTGAAAGTCAGTTAGAAATTATTAATAATGCCGAACAAATTCACACTACTTTACAACTTTCGGCAAATTTACTTTTAAATAGTGATGATAGTATCATTTCCAGAATGAACACTATTACACAAGGCTTCTCAAAAATTAGTCATTGTTCTGAGGGTTATAGTCAGCTCTTAGAACGATTAAACACCGTTTTAATAGAGTTAAAAGATCTTGCTGGAGAAATTGATGCAGAAAACGACAATGTAGATGTTGATGCTTCTAAATTAGACTACCTCAACAGTAGACTAAACAGCATTTATGCTCTAACACAAAAACATAAAGTAGCAGATGCTGACGAGCTAATGGAGTTAAAAAATAAACTCGAAAATCAGTTAAACGATATTAATTCTGCTGAAGAAAAAATACAACAACTGAAAAAAGAAATTGAACAACGTAAAAAAACACTGTTGAATATTGCTGAAAAGTTATCTGCCAAAAGAACAAATAGTTTTAAAGCCTTAGAAAAAAACATCATTGGCAACCTTAAAGAATTAGGGATGGAAGATGCTTCTTTTAAAATTGAACATCAAGTGAATAAAGAATTTGCTATTACAGGAATAGACCAAATAGAATTTATGTTTTCTGCCAATAAGGGTATGACTTTAAAACCTTTACACAAAACAGCTTCAGGAGGAGAACTATCTAGGTTAATGCTTACCATAAAAGCTATTTTAGCAGAAAATTCTTCCATACAAACCATTGTTTTTGATGAAATAGATACTGGTGTATCTGGAGATATTGCTTATAAAATGGCTGCCATTATGGAACTGATGAGCAAAAAAATTCAGATAATTGCTATAACTCATTTACCACAGGTTGCAGCCAAAGGAAATACTCATTTTAAAATTTATAAAGAAAACCATCAAAACAAAACCCTTACTAAAATGAAAGTGCTTATGGATGACGACAGAATTGACGAAATTGCTAAAATGCTAAGTGGAAAGGAACTAACAGGAGCAGCAAAAGAAAATGCACGTCATTTATTAGCTGTAAAATAGGCTGAAAAACCACAAGAAAAGGGTAAGAGTGTAATTAAGTCTAAATCTTTAGCTTTTATTTTATTAATCTCACTATATTTGTGGCTCTAAAAAGTTTTTATAAAAGAAAGAAAAATGTCTACTAATTTATTAAAAGGAAAAAAAGGAATCATCTTCGGAGCGTTAAACGAACATTCTATAGCATGGAAAGTTGCAGAAAGAGCTCATGAGGAAGGTGCAGAATTTATTTTAACCAATGCACCTGTTGCTATAAGAATGGGAGAATTAGATGAGTTAGCCAAAAAAACCAACTCTGATGTTATTCCTGCAGATGCAACATCAATAGAAGATTTAGAAAAGTTATTTGATGCTACAACTAAAAAATTCGGTAAAATAGACTTTATTCTTCACTCCATAGGAATGTCATTAAACGTAAGAAAAGGTATCCCCTATACAGAAAACAACTATGAATATTACATGAAAGGAATGGATATTTCTGCTATTTCTTTTCATAAAGTAATGAAAGTGGCCATGCAAAAAGATGTAATGAATGATTGGGGTTCAATTTTAGCATTATCTTATATTGCTGCACAAAGAGTTTTCCCCAATTATAATGATATGTCTAATGCCAAAGCACTATTGGAATCTATTGCTAGAAATTTTGGATATCATTTTGGAATAGATAAAAAAGTAAGAGTAAACACTATTTCTCAATCGCCTACAGCTACAACAGCTGGAAGTGGTGTGAAAGGATTTGATGCATTTATTAATTATGCTGAAGACATGTCTCCATTAGGTAATGCAAGTGCATTAGCTTGTGCAGATTATTGCATTTCTCTATTTTCTGATTTAACTAAATATGTAACCATGCAAAACTTATTTCACGATGGAGGTTTCTCTAATGTTGGTGTAAGTCAAAAAGTAATGGATAAATTCATGTAATTAAGCTATAAAAGCTAACCTTATAAAAAAAGCAACCTAAATAATTTAGGTTGCTTTTTTTTTATCAACTCGCCAAGTTTTCTATTATTTAACCAAGGTAGTTAATTCCGAAAAACCTTGTTTAAATGAGTTAGAAGCACTATCAAAAGTATCCTTTACTTCTTCCCATTTATCTTCCGAAGAAGTTAGTAAGTCTTCGTATTTGGTTTGCATTTCGTCTCTTTTAGCTTTTAGTTCAGCTAATTTCTCATTATAACTCGCTTTAACTTCTTCTTTAGCATTTTCTTTTTTAGCTTCTAACTCATTTATTTGATTAAAAACTTCGTCAATTGTTGATTTTGCTTCTTTTTTATATTCTTCTCTGTTCATAATGTATATTTTTTGAAAAATAACGCCTACTCTTTTTCGGGATTTTCGGCTTACTCCGAAAGTAAATAAAGATTGTACAATCTCATAAAGTAAATTTGTGCATCAACTCGATATGAGTTGTAATAATAACCTTAAGGAAGTGCATGCTTCTAAATTAGCCATAATATAAGGCAATTTAAAACATGTCGTCTTAAAAGATGTTAAATGAAATTTGTAAAAACAGCCAAAAAGCTTTTATAACAAAGCTTCTATAATTTTTTCTATAGAATAGCCATCTGCTTCTGCTTTGTAATTTCTTACAATTCTGTGTCTTAAAATTGGTGTTGCTACAGCTTTTACATCATCAATATCCGGAGAATATTTCCCATTAAGTGCCGCATGACATTTAGCTCCAACAATTAAATATTGTGAAGCTCTTGGTCCTGCTCCCCAACTTAAATAATTATTCACTATTTCGGGAGAGAACTCATTACCCGGTCTGGTACTAGATACCAACTTCACAGCATACTCCAATACATTTTCTGCAACAGGTAGTTTTCTTATTAAATTCTGAAAGAAAATAATTTCATCAGCAGTCATTACTTTATTTAATTGGATATCACTATCTGTTGTAGTAGCTTTTACAATGGCTAACTCTTCAGCATATTTAGGATAATCTACCCAAATATTAAACATAAACCTGTCTAACTGAGCTTCAGGCAAAGGATAGGTTCCTTCTTGTTCTATAGGGTTTTGAGTTGCCAGCACAAAGAAAGGGTTGTCTAATTTATAATGATTTCCTGCGGCTGTAACGGTTTTCTCTTGCATAGCCTCTAATAATGCCGATTGTGTTTTTGGAGGTGTTCTGTTAATCTCATCAGCTAAAATAATGTTAGCAAATAAAGGACCTTTAATAAATTTAAAGTTCTTTGTTTCATCTAAAATTTCAGAACCAATAATATCTGACGGCATTAAATCTGGAGTAAATTGAATTCTGTTAAAGCTCAATCCTAATGCATCTGCCAATGTATTAATAAGTAAGGTTTTTGCCAAACCAGGTACCCCCACCAACAAACAATGTCCTCTACTAAAAATAGAAATTAACACACTTTTTATTACCTCATCTTGCCCTACAATTACTTTCCCAATTTCTTGTTTTAAAATATCGTATCTTTTAACAAAGTCATCTATTGCTTCAACTTCTGATTTATATTTATTTTCTGACATAGTATAGTTTTTTAGTTAACGGTAAAAATTATTTTACCCAAGGATTTTCAAATGAACAACCTTTATATTCATCACTAATGTTAACGTGTGTATCTGCTAACTTTTCTTTAATCCATTTTAATGTATGTTCTCCTTCTTTAGCTCCTAATGCTGCTTGTTGAATTTTAGAATAATCTGTTTCTAACGAAGCTTTATGAGGTTCTGTTTTACTAATTAGTTGAACTATTCTATATCCTTTTTTACCATCAGCAGATTGAGCAGGAACAGGTTTTGAAATTTCTCCTTCTTTAAGTTTTTCTAAGGTATAATAAACTTGTGGTTCTACTTCATCTAAACTAAAAAACGCAGTACCTGTTTGAGGGTTAGCAACTACTCCATCGCTTTTGGCTGAACTTTCATCGTTAGAATATTTTAAAGCATAATCGCCAAAGGTTAATGTATCTGTTGGCAATGCATTGTAAATGCTATCCGCCAGATTTTTAGCATTTTGAACTTCTTTTTCGCTTACTTTAATTTTGATAAGGATATGTCTGGTATTAACTTTTTGACCTCTTCTTTCTATTAATTGAATAATATGAAAGCCAAACTTGGTTTTCACAATTTCAGAAACTGCGGTATTTTTTAATTTAAAAGCGGTAGCTGAGTATTCAGGAACTAATTCTGCTCGTCCTAAAAAACCTATTTCTCCACCATTTTTAGCTGAACCTTCATCTTCTGAATAAAGAATCGCTAAGGTTGAAAAGTCTTCACCTTTAATAATTCTATCTCTAATGGCTTGAATTCGTTCTTTAGCTGCATTTATTTCTTCTTCGCTTTCTTTAGCATAAATCAATATTTGAGCATACTTCACTTCCGATTCTATCATTGGTATTGAGTCTTCAGGAATTTTTTTGTAGAAATCTCTCACTTCTTTTGGCGTAATAGTTAGTCCCGAAGTAATTTTTCCTTGCATACGCTGACTAACCATTTGATCTTTAACCGTACCTCTAAACTCTTCTTTAATTTCTTTAATGGTCTTTTTATAGTATTGCTCCAATTTTCGCTCAGAACCAATTTGTGCAATAAAATAATTTAACCTTCTATCAATTTCCATCTCCACTTCTTCATCACTAACTTCCAAACTATCTAGTTTTGCTTGATGAATTAATAATTTTTGAAATAATAACTCTTCCATTATTTCGCATTTATTATCATCATCTACAATTACTCCTTGAGATTTTAAAGAAACTATTTGAGTTTCTAAAGAGGAAAATAACAACATTTCTCCTCCCACCACGGCAATTGTCTTATCTAATACTTTCCCATCAGTTTGACTTTTTAATGTACTGCCAATTAAAATTAGCGTAAGGAAGAGTATGTTTTTTATATTTATTATCATATGTCTATTTTTCTCAGTTGTCTAATCTCAAACTTAAAATTAGTTTTATTCTTGTTTATCTTCTTGTTTATTGTAAAACTTAACTTTGTTAGAGTTAATTGCCTGTTGGTATAAATCGTGTTTTAATTTCTTTAAAAGATTAAGTTTTCTCTTATTAATAATGATGTTTCTAATGTTGTTAGTTTCAAATGCTAAAGGAGCAACATCTCCACTTTTTATATGGTCGTTAATTTTTAAAAAATAATAGGCTAACGAATCTTCAAGCACCATATTGTTGTTTGCCGCAATTTGATAATTAACCGATAAAGGTAGTTCTTTTTTTAAATCATTTACTTCTATCCATTCTTCTTCGTTAAAATAAAATTTTTCGGCATATTGATGTGCATATTCTTTTACTTCTTGCTGGTCTTTTTCTTCATTTGAAGCAAAATTCTTTTTTACTCTTTTAATTTTAGGTGCTTTTAATGGCACTTTCATAAACTTCACTTTAACGATATCGTTTATCAGTTTAAAATTTTCAGGATTTTTATCGTAATAGGCTTTAATCTCATCTTCAGCTACAAAAGTGTCTAATTTTTGTTTTATTAACTCTTTTTCATAAGTATAAATTAGAAGTGTTGTTCTGTAATCTTCCAATTGTTTTTTAAAATCTTGCTGATTTTGATCTAAATTAAGCTCTGCTTTTTGCAAGACTAATTTTTCTTTAATCCAATTTTCAATAAAATTATTTACAATCGTTAAACTGTCTTCTTTAGTAATACCTGTTAACGTTAAATTTTCAATTTCTTTCAATTTTAACTGATATTCTCCCAGTTCTACAACAACATCTTGTTTGTCATCTTCTTCTTGTTTTGCAAAAAAATCTAACTCACAAGAAACAAGTGAAAGTAAAATTATAGCGACTCCTATCAGTTGTTTCATTGTTGTTTGTTATTTGTTAACCACCATTAACTATTATATATAGTTACTGTAACTTAGACAATACTTCTTTATGGATTTTTACAGGGTATTTTTTTCTTAATGTTTCTACCCACTCTTTTTCTAATTTGTTTTGATAATCTGAAGTTACCAACCCTCTCACCTCATCTAATAATTTAGGTTGAGGAGCTAATACTTCTTTTACTTTAATCAATACAACTTCATTTTCGTTGTTAAGTTTGGTTACCGCTTTATTTTCCCATTTAGCTTTGGCAACTAATTCATTTTGTTCTTTAGTAAATTTACCTTCTTCAATGGTTAAATTAAGTTGGCTGTCTTTATTGATTTGTTTAAGAATATCCTCATTATTATATCCTTTTTTAGCTTTCACTTTAATTAATTTCTCTACTTTTTTAGCTACTTTTTCGTTGCTACATTTATAAATAACTGCATCTACACGTTCTCCCCACATATAATTTTGTTTGTTTGCTTGGTAAAAAGCTTCTAAGCCAGTAGAATCTTTAACTGCTTTGCTCCATACTTTTTCATCGGTAATGTTAAACAACAAAATTCCTTCTCTATATTCTTGCAACAACATTCTAAACTCTTTATTTACAACAGGAAGTCTTCTGTTTTTAAATCTCATAGTCATTTCTTCAACCACAGTATTGTATAGTTTATTAATGTAAGGTTTTAAGTCTACATTAGTAGGTTCATTTCTACTCATGTGGTTTTCTAACCTTTTAGCAAATTGTGTTTGTTTGTATTCAAATTTTTCTCCATCTGTTGGATAAAACCCGAACATTACTTTATCCAATTTAGCAACATCTTCAGCCTTCCATTCTCCTTTGTTAAACTTCTTTTGGTCTACAGCTGTATAAAAATCGTTTCTTCTTTTTAGGTCTTCTTTAAAATTATTCTCTTTCTTAATATTTTCAATTACAATTTCTTTACTCTTATTTGCTCTGGAATCTCTTGCTACTTTAGCTTTTAATGTTGGGTATAATTCCTCATAAGATTCTAAGTTTTTCAACTCTAAACGTTTAATGATGTGCCAACCGTAATCTGTAAGTATAGGTACTGAAATATCTCCATCATTTTCTAAAGCGAAAGCAGCTGTTTCAAACTCTTCTACCATTTTTCCGGCACCGAAAGCAGGTAACTCACCACCTCTTTTTGCAGATTCTTTATCTTCTGAGTATTGTCTTGCTAAAGCCGTAAAATCAGCATCTTTAGCAGTTACTTTTGCATAGATTTCATCTATCTTTTCCTTTTTTTGATTAATTTCTTCTTCACCTAACTTTTTATCTGCTCTTACCATTATGTGAGCTACTTTCATAATTCCTCTGGCTTTTCTTTTATCAATAGTTTTTACTAAATGATAACCAAAACTCGTTCTTACAGGCATAGAAATTTTTCCTACTTCAGTTTCGTAAGCCGCTGTTTCAAAAGGATAAACCATTTGAAAAGCTGAAAAATAACCTAAATTACCTTGATTGTTTTTTGCTGAAGGATCTTCAGAAACTTCTGCAGCTACTTTTTCAAAATCTTCTCCACCAACAATTCTTTTTCTAATTTTCATTATTTTGTTATAAGCTGCCAAAGTATCTTTTGGATCTGCTTCTAAAGTCACTTTCACTAAAATATGAGCTGCCTTAACATCATATTTCATTCTTTCATAAGCCTCTTCAATTAACTTTTCAGTAACTTCTCTATCACTTAAATAAGGTTGGGCTAACTGCTTTCTATACCCCTCTAATTCTTGTATAAAAGCAGGTAAAGTATCCATTCCTAAATCTTCAGCTTCAACTACTTTTAATTTAAATTTAATGTATAAATCTAAATAATCTTCCACTTCTTCTTTCGTATTTTTTTTATTGTCTGAGTTTTTATTGTAAATGGCTTCAAACTCTTCTAAGGTGATTTTTTTGTCTCCAATTTCCATTAATATCGGACTATCATTTTTCTGAGCAAAAACTACCAATGTTCCTAATAAGAAACTTATACAAACAATTAATTTTTTCATTTTTATTCTAATTTAATTTTTAGTTTTCGTTTAATTTCCAATTCCTAACGTCTAGAATAATTAGGAGCTTCTCTAGTAATGGTAATATTATGCGGATGACTTTCATTCATTCCGGAAGCTGTTATTCTTATAAATTTAGCTTTTTTCAACTCTTCAATATTTTTTGCTCCACAATAACCCATCCCTGCTTTTAATCCGCCAATCATTTGATAGATTACTTCGCTTAAAAACCCTTTGTAAGGTACTCTTCCCGAAATTCCTTCTGGAACCAATTTAGCTATATCATCTTCTGCATCCTGAAAATACCTATCCTTAGAACCTTTTTGCATAGCTTCTATTGAACCCATACCTCTATAAGCCTTAAATTTTCTACCTTCATAAATGATGGTTTCTCCCGGTGATTCATCAACACCTGCAAACAATGAGCCTGCCATAATTGAATCTGCTCCTGCCGATAAAGCTTTTACAATATCTCCAGTAAATCTAATTCCACCATCAGCAATCATCGGCACACCTGTACCTTTTAATCCTTCGGCAACCATCATTACTGCCGAAAGTTGCGGAACACCAACACCTGCTATAATTCTTGTAGTGCAAATGGAACCTGGTCCAATCCCCACTTTCACTGCATCTGCTCCAGCTTCTACCAATGCTAAAGCTGCTTCCTTAGTAGCAATATTTCCTACTACTACTTGCAAGTTTGGAAAAGTTGACTTAACTGTTTTTAATGTTTCTATCACTCCTCTTGAATGTCCGTGAGCAGTATCTATAATTACAGCATCAACTCCAGCTTTTTCTAAAGCCCCTACTCTCTCTAACACATCTGCAGTTACTCCAACTGCTGCTGCTACTCTCAATCTTCCGTACTCATCTTTACAAGCATTTGGTTTAAGAATAACTTTTTTGATGTCTTTATATGTAATTAAACCAATTAGTTCATTATTTTCATTTACTACAGGCAATTTTTCAATTTTATATTCTTGAAGAATCTCTCTAGCTTTTTCTAAATTAGTTCCTTGTTGGGCAGTAATAATATTTTCAGAAGTCATTACCTGAGCAATAGGCGTTTCCATATTTTTCTGAAAACGCAAATCCCTATTGGTCACGATTCCAACCAATTTTTTTTGTTCGTTTACAACAGGAATACCACCTATTTTATGTTTAGACATTAATGCCAATGCATCACCAACATTTGCTCCATTCAATATAGTAACAGGATCTTGAATCATACCACTTTCAGAACGCTTAACAATTCTCACTTTTTCTGCTTGTTGCTCAATAGTCATGTTTTTATGCAACACCCCTATTCCTCCTTCTTGAGCTATAGCAATAGCCAATTTAGATTCTGTTACGGTATCCATAGCAGCAGAAACTATTGGTGTTTTAAGCTCAATTTTTTTAGTGAATTTCGTTGTAATTGAAACTTCTCTAGGAAGCACTTCTGAATAGGCAGGTACCATTAACACGTCATCGTAGGTTAACCCCTCTCCTATTATTTTATCTGATAAATCGCTCATAAATTTTTGAAAATAATTGTTGCGAAAGTACTAAAAAATGTTCTTTATTTTTTGTTAATTTTTACTAATTATTGTTTAGGTTTTTCTTAGCTTTACGAGCCTTTTAAAGCTTAATTTTTATTCATGACAGACACTTCAAATATAAATTATCCTATTTATAGAAAATATAAAAACAACAAATCTTATTTTAAGATTATCTCCAAAGAGGAATTTGAAGAAATTCAGGTGCTTGGCAACGCTTATACGCTTCATCACTTTAAAGCCAAAATTTTACCTGACAGAAATTTAATTGAAGATTTAAGTATTAATTATGAAGCTTATTGCGATGTAATTTCTGAAAATGAGTATAAAACTATTAAAGAAAAAGTTTAGAAGTTTAATTGGAAAAACTTCGGTCTTCCGACTTCGGTCTTCCGACTTCCAACTTATTAGAGTTTTATTATATTTGTAAGCATCAAAACATATTGGTATGTCAAATAGAAAAGTACAAATTGTTCCTCCAGAGGAGTTTAGCAATCTAAAACTTACGGAACGTAAAGAAAAAGCAGCCGGAATTCCAGCCTTAATATCTTCTATGCAACACATAAGTGAAGAGCTAGGCATCTGGCAAGGCATTAAAGTACTAAACAAAATGAACCAAAAAGATGGTTTTGATTGTCCCGGTTGTGCCTGGCCCGATCCGGACGGAAAGCGTTCTTCTTTGGGCGAGTATTGCGAAAATGGCGTGAAAGCCATAGCCGAAGAAGCTACTACCAAAAAAGTTACTCCCGAATTCTTTAAAAAACATAGTGTAGAAGAACTTAGTAAATGGACAGACTATGCTATCGGAAAGGCAGGAAGAATTACAGAACCCATGTACTTAAAAGAAAATAGTTCTTATTATGAACCTATTTCTTGGGAAAAAGCCTTTGAATTAATTGGCAATAAACTCAATAGTCTTTCTACCCCAGATGAAGCCGTTTTTTATACATCAGGAAGAACAAGTAACGAAGCTGCTTACATGTACCAACTTTTTGTCCGTCAATTGGGCACTAACAATCTACCCGATTGTTCCAATATGTGTCACGAATCTAGTGGTACTGCACTAAGCGAAACTTTAGGCATTGGAAAAGGAAGCGTAACCTTAGAAGATCTACATATTGCAGAAGTAATTGTTGTGATGGGGCAAAATCCGGGCACTAACCACCCTAGAATGCTTTCTGCTTTAGAAAAATGTAAAGAAAATGGTGGAAAAATCATCACCATCAACCCTATTCCTGAAGCAGGAAATAATGTTTTTGTCGATCCTCAAAATCCACTTTCTATCATTAAAGGAGGAGAAAAAATTAACGATGTTTACTTACAAGTAAAAATTAACGGTGATATTGCTTTACTAAAAGCTGTTTTATACCTTATGTTGGAAGCTGAAACTAACCATCCGGGGAAAGTTTTTGATTTAGATTTCATCAATAACCATTGTGTGAATTATGATGAATTTATAACCGACATTAAAAATACTGATTTTAATAAGGCAGTTGCTGAAAGTGGAATTAGTGAGGCTGAAATAAGAGCTTTTGCCGAATTACTCATTGAAAAGAAAAAAATTATTGTTTGCTGGGCAATGGGATTAACCCAACATAAAAATGCAGTAAATACTATTAGAGAAGTGGTAAATCTTTTATTGGTAAAAGGAAGTATAGGAAAACCCGGAGCAGGAACTTGTCCTGTTAGGGGACATAGCAATGTGCAAGGCGACAGAACCATGGGTATTTGGGAAAAACCTAATCCTGAGTTCTTAAATAAATTAGAAGAACATTTTTCTATTAATTGCCCAAAAGAAGATGGTTATGATGCCGTAGAAGCTATTAAAGCCATGCACGAAAACAAAGTAAGAGTTTTTATGGCTATGGGAGGAAATTTTATTTCTGCTACTCCCGATAGTGAATACACAGGAAAAGCCATGCAAAATTGCGATTTAACCATACAAGTTTCTACCAAACTTAACCGTTCTCATTTGGTTACAGGAAAAGAAGCCCTAATTCTACCTTGCATCTCTCGTTCCGAAACAGACATACAAGCTTCAGGAAAACAATTTATTACCGTTGAAAATTCTATGGGAATTGTACATAAAAGCAAAGGAAGCTTTGAGCCTGCTTCACCACATTTACAAAGTGAACATGCTATTATTGCAGGAATTGCTAATGCCACTTTTAAAAACAGCCCCATCAATTGGACAGCAATGAAAGAGGATTACAATGTAATAAGAAACCACATTGCGGCAACTATTTCCGGTTTTGAAAATTTTAATGAAAAAGTTCAACAACCTAGTGGTTTTTATTTGCCTAATGGTGCCAGAGAACGAAATTTCAATCTGCCCGACAAAAAAGCAAAATTTACCATTAATCCTTTAGTAGAAAATAAAGTAGCAAAAGGCAACTTTATTATGATGACCATAAGAACCCACGACCAATACAACACCACTATTTATGGTATGGACGATAGATACAGAGGAATTCTCAACGAAAGAAGAGTGATATTAATGAACAAATCAGACATAGAAGAAAGCAATTTACAGGCAGAACAAATTGTTCATCTAACCAGCTTTTTCAACGGAGAAGAACGTGTTGCTCACAATTTTAAAATTGTACCTTACAACATTGCAAAAGGTTGTGTTGCCACTTATTTCCCAGAAACAAATGTATTGGTTCCTATAGATAGTGTTGCAGACAAAAGCAATACACCAGTTTCTAAATTTATTGAAGTAGCTATTTCTCGTTAAAATTTAATTTATCTAAAAAACCCTAATCCATAAAATGAAAAAAATCTTAATAAAAAATATCAAACAGCTTATTCAGGTAGAAACAACTCCCAAAGAAAAAGTAGTTGGCAAAGAAATGGCAACGCTTAACACTATAGAAAATGCATGGTTAGCCATAGAAGGAGATAGAATAATTGCTTTTGGTGCTATGGATAACTGGGGAGGAATTACAGATTGGTCTAATTTAGAAGTAATAGATGCTAGCGACAAAGTGGTGATGCCTACTTTTTGCGACTCTCACACGCACATTGTTTTTGCTGCTACTAGAGAAAGTGAATTTGTGGATAGAATTAATGGACTTACTTACGAAGAAATTGCTGCTAAAGGTGGCGGCATTTTAAATTCTGCTAAAAAGTTACAAGCTGCCTCAGAAAATGAATTATTTGATGCTGCTCTTCATAGAATAAATGAAGTAATTAGCACCGGAACAGGAGCTATAGAGATTAAAAGCGGCTATGGACTAACAGTAGAAAGTGAACTAAAAATGTTGCGAGTAATTAAAAGATTAAAAGCAGCTTGTCCCATTACCATAAAAGCTACTTTCTTAGGAGCCCATGCGCTACCTACAACTTTTAAAGAAAACAGAAATGGATATATAGATAGTATTATAAACGAAATGCTTCCTATTATAGAAGAAGAAAACTTAGCTGATTATATTGATGTTTTTTGTGAGAAAAATTATTTCACTCCCGAAGAAACTGAACGAATTATTCAGGCAGGAATAAAACAAGGCTTAACTCCAAAAATACACGTCAATCAGTTTAACTCTATTGGTGGAATTCAGGTGGGAGTTAAAAACAATGCTTTATCTGTTGATCACTTAGAAGTAATGACAGAGCAAGACATTAAAGATTTAGCCAATTCATCCACAATGCCTACGTTACTTCCCTCATGTTCTTTCTTTTTAAACATTCCTTATGCTCCTGCAAGAGAACTTATTAATAACAATTTGCCTGTTTGTTTAGCCACAGATTACAATCCCGGATCAACCCCTTCAGGAAACATGCCTTTTGTGCTTTCATTGGCTTGTATAAAATTAAGAATGACTCCCGAGGAAGCAATAAATGCAGCTACCATAAACGGAGCTTACGCTATGAATTTAAGTAATGAGCTTGGAAGTATAGCTGTTGGCAAAAAAGCTAACCTTATTATCACCAAAGTAATTCCTTCTTTTCAACATATACCTTACGCTTTTGGTTCTAATCCGGTTGAAACGGTTATTTTGAATGGTGAAAAAGTAAGTTTTTAATCCAAAATTTTTCTTTTTAAGATTCCAAGAATTTAAGTATTTCCACTAATTTTTTATGTGAATTATTGTTAATTTTATGACCGATAATTACTAAAAAATCTATCCATGCAAAAAATCTTATCTATTTTAATAGCTGTTGTCATTACTTTTTCAACAGCTTTTGCTAACAATGATGCTAATATCTTTACAGGAAATGAAGCCCATCAACTAGCAGCAAACTCCAACTTAGTCAGAATTAAAGACTTTACTACTGTTCCTAATTATGTTCAATTTATAAATGGAAAAGAACTTCCTTTAACAAAACTTGAAAGTTGGTTAAGACAATACTACAAAACCGATGACAATTATGGTTTAAAATTATTAGACACTTATCAAGATGATTTAGGTTATACCCACTACAGATATCAACAAACCATTAATGGAATTCCCGTAAAATTAGCAATGTTTATTGCTCATACTAAAAATGGACTTATCTACTCAATGAATGGAGAATTGTTTGATAATGCAAATGCCCCATCAAAAAACTCAATAGCAGAAAGTACTGCTTTATACAAAGCCCTTAATCACATTAATGCCGATTTATATAAATGGGAAATTGCTGAAGCAGAAAACCATTTAAAATGGGAGCAAAATGATCCAAACGCAACTTATTACCCAAAAGGAGAATTGGTTTTTATTAATGAAGATGGAAATGTTGCCAATACACTTAAATTGGCTTATGTTTTTAATGTTTATGCCCAAAAACCTTTAAGCAGAAGAGAAATTTATATTGATGCTACCAATGGAACTGTTCTTTGGGAAGAAAGCAAATTACACGATGCTGATGTTGTTGGTACTGCTGCTACAGGATATAGCGGAACAAAAACCATGACTTCTGATTTTACAGGCACCAACTATAGACTAAGAGAAACAGGAAGAGGAAATGGTATTAGAACATTTAACTGTAGTAACACTACAAATTATTCTAATACTGATTTTACAAATGCTACAGCCAACTGGACAACTTTTAATCCAGCTGTTGATGTTTATGCTACTGATGCTCACTGGGGTGCAGAAATGACGTATGATTATTTTTTTCTTGAACATGGAAGAAACAGTATTGATAATAATGGTTTTCAACTAAACAGTTATGTTCATTACGACAATAACTTTTTTAATGCTTTTTGGGATGGACAACGAATGACTTACGGTGATGGGAATAACAATGCAACTCCATTAACTGCTATTGATATTGCCGGACACGAAATTACTCATGGACTTACCACTTTTACTGCTAACTTAGTTTACCAAGCGGAATCAGGTGCGTTAAACGAATCTTTTAGTGATATTTTTGGAAATAGTATTGAAAGATATGCTCGTCCAACTCAAAACAGTTGGCAAGTGGGTGAAGATTTAGGAATTGTTATTAGAAACATGCAAAACCCAAAAGCTGAAGGTGATCCGGACACTTATTTTGGTCAAAACTGGGCTTCTCTTACAGGAGGTGACAATGGTGGTGTACATACTAACAGTGGTGTACAAAATCATTGGTATTACTTACTAACTATAGGAGGCTCAGGAACAAATGATAATAATGACAGCTATAATGTTACCGGATTAGGATTAACAAAAGCCGGAAAAATAGCTTATAGAAACTTAATAGTTTATTTAACAACTTCATCCGGTTATGCAGATGCTCGTTTTTATGCTATTCAATCTGCCATTGATTTATATGGTGGTTGTTCCCCTGAAGTAGCATCTACAACAAATGCTTGGTATGCTGTTGGAGTTGGTGGACCATACTCTCCATTTACGGTAAGTGATTTTAATGCTTCAATAACTACTTCTTGCGTTGCTCCTTTTACTGTTACTTTTAACAACACTAGTATTAATGGAAATACTTTTCAGTGGAACTTTGGTGATGGAAACACTAGCACACAAACGAACCCTACTCACACATATACAGCAAACGGAATTTACAATGTTACGCTAATTGCAGATGGAGGAGCTTCTTGCGGAAAAGATACTATCGTAAAAAATGCTTACATTACTATTGATAACAATTTACCTTGTATCATTACCTTGCCGGCAAATGGTTCGGCTGCTACACAAACAGCATGTACTGGAACTATTTTCGATAGTGGTGGACCGAATGGAAATTATGGAGCGAATGAAACTTCAGTAATTACTATTTCACCGACAGGAGCAGCTGATGTAACGCTTAACTTTACTAGTTTTGACATTGAAGCTGGACAAGGAACTACCTGTAATTATGATTATTTAAATGTTTACGATGGAGCAACCACAGGCGCTACTTTAATTGGAACATATTGCAACAATAATGTACCAACAACAATAGCTTCTACAGGAGGCTCTATAACTATAGAGTTTTCTTCTGATGGTGGAGTTGAAGATGCAGGATTTGAAATAAGTTGGTCTTGTAACCTATCAAACGTTGCTCCTGTTGCTGATTTCACATCAAATATTGATAGTACTTGTACAGGAGAAATTCAGTTTACAGATATGTCAACTAACGGTCCAACTAGTTGGTTATGGGATTTTGGTGATGGAAATAATTCAACCCTTCAGCACCCTTCGCATACTTATACTACTAGTGGAACTTATACTGTTCAGTTAACTGCTACAAACTCTGTTGGTAATCATGTTGAGACCAAAACCAACTATATAAATGTTAATATGCCTTCAAACCCGTCTGTAGTAGGTGATGCTATTTGTGAAAATACTGTTGCCAACCTTTCTGCATCAGGAAATGGAACATTAAATTGGTACAATGTTGCTACCGGAGGAACAATTATTAACACTGGCACAAGTTATACAACTCCTGTATTGGCTACAACTACAACCTATTATGTTGAAGATGCCATTATCTCTCCTACTCTAACTATGGGAAAACCAAATAACTCAGGTGGTGGAGCTAATTTTAATACGCAACAACATTTATTGTTTGATGTTTATGCTCCAATGGAAATTATTGAAGTAGATGTATATTCAAGTACTGCCGGAAACAGAACAATAGAGTTAAGAAGCAGTAGTAATGTTCTTATTGCAACAACTACGGTAAATATTCCTACAGGACAATTTACTGTACCATTAAATTTTAATGTAATGCCCGGAACAGATTACCAATTAAGACTTGCTAATGGTTCTGCTATTAACCTTTACAGAAATGATGGAGGTGTTAATTATCCTTATACCTTAAACGGCATGGGTTCAATAACTCGAAGTACTGCAGGAACAAATGGAGGTTTGTCTCATTATTATTTTTTCTACAATTGGAAAGTGAAAGCTCCTGATTGTATTAGCGGCAGAGAACCTGTAACAGCAACAGTAAACAGTTGTACCGACATTGATGAGTTACAACAAAATAATGGCATTAACGCTTTCTACAATGCTACGCAAAACGAACTTGAAGTAAGAATTAAAAAAATCCCTACAGGAAATTACAATGCTACTGTAATGAATGCCTTAGGACAAGTAGTTATTGACAAAATCATTACTGTTGGTAGCGACAATCAAATTGAAAAACTTAATTTAAACAATGCTTCTAAAGGAGTTTACTTTATCAGAATAACCAATGATAGTTTTAACTATTCGTCAAAATTTATTAAACCTTAAAATACTTTCTATTTAAAACCTAAAACTAAAAGAGAGGCTTACCAGTTTGGTAAGCCTCTCTTTTTTATACTACAAGAATGAAACATCTCTAACTAGTTTCAATAAAAAACTGTTAGTTTTTTTCTTCTTCTTTTTTACATTGTTCTTCCGGTAAAGCACCACAAAAACCGCAAGCCTCTCCTTCTTTATTTAAAAAAGGACTGTTACTGGCACAAGTTCCTGAAAATTTGCCGTTTTTTTTCAAAAGAATTTTAACTGCAATCCCTGCAATTCCTAACCCTAACAATACTATTGAAAATAATATAAGTTTCATAGTTGAGTAATTTTAAATGTATATTAGTTTAAGCACTTTGAGTTTCTATTTCTCTGTTTACTTTTTTAAATAAGCCTTGTAATACTTTTCCCGGACCAACTTCTATAACAGATGAAGCACCATCTTGCAACATGTTTTGCATAGTTTGTGTCCATTTTACAGGAGCAGTAAGTTGTGCTATTAAATTAGCTTTAATTTGTTCCGAATCTGTCATTGGCAAAGCATTCACATTCTGATAAATAGGACAAATTGGTGAATTAATATTCGTACTATTTATTGCTGCTGCTAGTTCTTCTCTTGCAGGTTCCATAAGCGGAGAATGAAAAGCTCCCCCAACAGGTAAAATCAATGCTCTTCTTGCTCCAGCTTCTGTTAGTTTTTCACAAGCTGTTTGTACTGCTTCCACACTTCCTGAAATTACTAACTGTCCTGGGCAATTATAGTTGGCAGGAACAACAACTCCATCAATTTCGCTACAAATTTTCTCTACTACATCATCATCTAAATTTAAAATAGCTGCCATAGTAGATGGTTCTTTTTCACAAGCTTTTTGCATGGCTAAAGCTCTAGCTAAAACCAATTTTAACCCATCTTCAAAAGAAAGTGCTCCAGCTGCAACCAAAGCAGAAAATTCTCCTAAAGAATGCCCGGCAACCATATCAGGCTGAAAAGCATCCCTCATAGTTTTAGCTAAAATAACCGAATGTAAAAATATTGCCGGTTGAGTTACCTTTGTTTGTTTCAAATCTTCATCAGTACCATTAAACATGATATCGGTAATGTTAAAACCTAGCACTTCGTTTGCTCTATCAAACATTTCTTTTGCTAATACTGAATTTTCGTATAAATCTTTACCCATTCCTACAAATTGAGAACCTTGCCCGGGAAATACATATGCTTTCATATAATATATTTTTAAATAAATTTCAACTTAATTTTATACTACAAAATTACATTTTTCATCTTTAATGATTTTAAATTTTAGCACATAGTAACGAATTTTCTTACTTTTATCATTATTAAACAAGCACTAGAAATAATTGACCCTATAAATGAATAGAAAAACTATCCAAATTATAATTGTTTTTGCTGTTGTTTCCTTAATAGGAATGATAGCTACTCAAATATTTTGGGTAAAAAATGCTTATAATTTAGAAGAAAAACAGTTTAATGACAGGGTGCACATTGCTCTTACAAATGTAACTCATGAATTGTTGAACATCAATAAAGATGAATCTGATTTAATTAACCCCGTAAAACAAATAAGTTCTAATTATTTTACTGCAGTAATCAATGACACTGTTCATCCTTACCTTTTAGAAACCTTATTAAAAAAGCATTTTACTAGTCGAAACCTTACCTTAGACTTTGAATATGTAATTTATGATTGTTTTACCGATTCTATTGTTTTTGGTAATTACATTTCGGTACAAGATGCTGAAAAAGATGAACTTCAGGTTGCTTCATCAAATATAAAATGGGATAAAGACGGACATTATTTTGGCGTTTATTTTCCAACCAAAAATGCCTACATCCTAAATAAAATGGGCATTTGGATATTTAGTTCGTCTATAATTTTAATCATTATTATTTTCTTCTCTTATACTATTAACATCATACTCAAACAAAAACGATTGTCCGAAATTAAAAACGATTTCATCAATAATATTACACACGAATTTAAAACCCCTATCTCTACTATATCACTCTCGGCAGAGGTATTACTTAACCCTGACATTACTCAACAACCCGAACGCTTAAAAAGTTACGCTAAAATTATTCAAGACGAAAACAATAGATTGAAAAACCAAGTAGATAAAGTACTTCAGTTAGCAACTATTGAAAGAGACAAACTTAAGCTTGAAAATGAACCGATAGATTTACATGAATTAATAGAAAATTCTATAAAAAGCTTTGAATTGCTTGTTAGTCAGCAGGGAGGACAAATTACAGCTCAATTAAAAGCTCCTGAACATATTTTCCATGGTGATAAAGTACATATTTCTAATATTTTGTATAATCTTATTGATAATGCTATAAAATATTCACCTGAAAACCCTACCATAACAATAAGTACTTCTCCATACAAAAATGGAATAGAAATAAGTGTGAGAGATAATGGTGTAGGTATTTCTGAAGAAGCACAAAAACATATTTTTGAAAAATTTTACAGAGAACCAACAGGCAATGTGCATAATATCAAAGGGTTTGGCTTAGGATTAAATTATGTAAAAACCATTGTGGAATTCTACAATGGAAGTGTGCGATTAGTTAGTAAAAAGAATGAAGGTTCTACATTTATTATTAAATTGCCACTTAAAATAAACAATAAATAGATAAAGTATGGGAAACAATAAAAAACTACACATTTTATTAGCCGAAGATGATACCAATTTAGGTTTTGTTGTTCAAGACAACCTTAAAGCAATGGGATATGAAGTTATTCTTTGTATTGATGGCGAACAAGCACTAAAAACTTTTGTGAACAACAACTTTGATGCTTGTATTTTAGATGTGATGATGCCTAAAAAAGGTGGTTTTGAAGTTGCTGAGACCATCAGAGATATTAACCCCGAAATTCCCATTATTTTTCTAACCGCTAAATCATTACAACCTGATAAAGTTAGAGGTTTTACAATTGGTGCGGATGATTATATTACCAAACCATTCGATTTTCAAGAATTTGTTTTAAGATTAGAAGCTGTTTTAAGACGCTCTAATTTACTTAGCAAAGAAGAAACTAATGAAGTAAACAACTATAACATTGGTGATTACGAATTAGATATTAAAAACCAATTACTTAAACATAAAAATAGCGAAAGAAGCCTAACCAAAAAAGAAACTAAAATACTGAGTTATTTATGTAAGCACAAAAATGATATTGCTCCCAGAGAAATGATATTAAAAAATATTTGGGGAAATGATGATTATTTTAGTGGCAGAAGCATGGATGTGTTTATTTCTAAACTAAGAAAATACCTTAGTGATGATAAAAAAATAACCATTACCAATATCCATGGTGTTGGTTTTAAACTAGAGGTAGAAAACTAATAATGGACAAAACAGCTCTCATAAAAGAACTTACATTTACCACTAGTAGAAGTGGTGGTACGGGCGGGCAAAATGTAAATAAAGTTTCCACAAAAGTAGAATTACTGTTTGATGTAGAAAACTCTAAAATACTTTCTGAGGAACAAAAACAACTCATTTTAGATAAACTTAAAAACAGGATAAACAATCTTGGAATATTCAGACTACAAGCCGATACTACCAGAAGTCAACTTAAAAACAAAGAAATAGCCATTGAGCGCTTTTTAACCTTAATAGAAAAAGCATTAACCCCAAAAGTTGCCAGAAAGAAAACCAAACCCTCTAAAGCATCCAAAGAACAACGGCTAAACGAAAAAAGAAAACTTTCAGAAAAAAAGTCTTCCAGACGATATAAATTGGACTAACTTTGAACTTTACATCAACAACCATCAAATCTTTATTAGTAAATTGAAAACCATTACTTTTTATAAATACCAAGGCACAGGCAACGATTTTGTGATGATAGATAACAGAAATCAAATTTTCGACAAGGAAAATATTGCCCTTGTTCAACACTTGTGCAACCGAAAATTTGGTATTGGAGCAGATGGACTCATTTTAATTGAAAACCACGATGAGTTAGATTTTAAAATGATTTATTTTAATGCAGACGGCTCTCAGAGCTTTTGCGGAAATGGAAGCAGATGTGCGGTTGCTTTTTCCAAATTCTTAGGAATTATTGAAAGTCAAGCATTTTTTCTTTCTACAGATGGAGAGCATGAAGCATGGATAAATAAAGACAATGAAGTAAGCCTAAAAATGCATGATGTTGAAACAATAGAAAAAGGGGCAGATTACTATTTTATCAATACCGGATCACCTCATTATATTATAGAAACTAACGAAATCGATAAAATTGATGTCTCACAAAAAGGTGCTGAAATAAGATATTCGGAAAGATTTAAAACCGAAGGAACCAACGTAAACTTTATTTGTCAGGAAAACAATAATACACTAAGAATTAGAACTTACGAAAGAGGGGTAGAAGACGAAACACTATCATGTGGAACAGGTGTAACTGCTGCTGCACTGAGTGTTGCTCATAAAAACAACTTGGGAGCTTCAAAAATTAATGTAGAAACAGAAGGTGGTCAATTAAAAGTAGCTTTTAAAAGAGACAACAATAAATTTATTGACATTTGGTTGATTGGTCCTGCTAAAATAGTTTTTAAAGGAGAAGTTAATGTGTAAATGATTAGATGTGTGGATGTGTAAATTATAATTAAAATAACAAATTTGGAGATTAGAAATGAAAAACACAATATTACTTCTTTTGGTAACTATCTTTTTTGCAAGTTGCGAATCAGATAACTATACCCCAAAACCTACCGGTTATTTTAGAATAGATTTACCCGAAAAAAAATATCAAGCTACTAATTTAGATTGTCCTTTCCAGTTTGAAATACCTATTTATGCCAACATAACTCGTAATCCAAACCAAACGGAAACCCCTTGTTGGTTCGATATCAACTTTACTAATCTAAATGCAAGTATTTACATGAGTTATAAACCTGTGAATAATAACATTAACGATTATTTGGAAGACTCTAGGACATTGGCTTTTAAGCATACTGTAAAAGCATTTGATATTGAACAAAACACCATTTCTTTTCCCGAGAGAAACGTTTACGGCTTAGTTTATGAAATTAAAGGCAATACTGCTTCTTCTTACCAGTTCCATTTAACGGATAGCAATAACCATTTTATAAGAGGCTCACTATATTTCAATAATGTTCCCAATCAAGATTCTATACAACCTGTATTAACATTCATAAAAAAAGACATCGAACAGATTTTCAATACGCTAGAATGGAAATAGTTGCTAAAACTTACTACTGATTTTCTATTTTTTTATCAAAAACATGTATAATATTTTATATATTTGTTGTTCAATCCTAACTAAACAACTATGAAACAATTATTTATTGCTTTACTATTAGTATTTGTCACACTTTTTTCTTTTGGACAAAGACCAAACGCTATCACTTTTGCTGATAGTACCATTGTTAAAAATAGCTTCGGAACTCCAATTCCTTTTTATGAAGAATTTCATATTGTCGATTTAAAAAACAATAATGGTTTTAACATTATTAATTTTTACGATGATGCTTCTTATGAACCAAAATATTTATTTCTAAAAAGAAATTTTGATGGTACCAGCATTTCTGATACCATTTATCATTTTAACCCTCTAAACGCTCAAGGATATGCTTATGGTGTTAAAGCAACTACAAAACTCGGAAATAACTCCATTGTTGTTTCAGCAGTAGAAGATGCTAACTATATTGCTCATGCATTTGTTTTTTCTGTCGATCAAACAGGAAATATTCTTTGGAACAAACACATTTTAATAGATTCTGTTACTGCTAATATTAGAGGTGTCTTTGCTGATGAAGCGAATAATAATGTTGTATTTTTTGGTTCTTCAGAAGACTATATAAGCACACCTTCTGTCTACGAAAGTTTTATTACTAAAATTAACGGAAACGGTGTTTTAGTTTGGTCTAAAAAATTCGCCTATGTTGGTTCAGATACTAATGAACTTCATATCAGTGCCGGGACAGTAGCTAATGATGGAGATTATATTTTTGCTGCTAAATCTTGGTCGCCAAGTAATCAGTTTTATAGGATTTTTAAAACAGATACTAGTGGTAGCATTGTTTGGGATATGCCAATTAATGTTGTAAACCAACCTGGCAACGATACTATTAACCCTAGTGAGTCCAAATCTATTCATAAAGTTATACCTTTAAAAGATGGTAATGCCATATTAGTAGCGAGTGTTATGAATGGACAAGCTGAAACAGATAACTTAGTTCTTATCAACTTTAATCAATCTACAGGAAATATTAATTATTCAAAAAAATACACCTTGCCTGTTGATGGCATTTATGTAAATAACGTTGGAAAAGATAATAATGATAATGTTGTTTTAAGTTACGAAGACCCCAATAACCCATTCAATTGGTTAGTAAAAATCGATAAAAATGGTATTGTAATTTCATCTCATCGTATTTTTGACACTACCACTAACACAGAATGGATAAAAGGCTTTAGCTCAACAGAAGACGGTGGATTTATAGTAATTAATAACCGATTAAATAGTTTTCAAAGTCCGGAAGGAATATTTGTATTCAAAACAAACAAAAACTTATTGCTTTCATCATGTGCTGACAGTACTCTAGGAATATTCTTTACTACTGAAAACATAAACACATTTAATGTGTCAATTCCAGACAATATATACACCCCTTCAATTAATGAAGGTTCTTTGACTTATGCAGGAAATACTTCGGCAACTGTTACACAAGATTTATATTGCGATTGCCAAATTTCAATCTCAGGTATTGTTCATGACATTAATTCCGTACCAGCATCAAATACTACTCTTTATCTTTATAAAGTAAGACCACAAGGGCAATTTATTTTATTTGATTCAACTGTTACGGATTTAACAGGGAACTACTTATTCGATTATTTACCGGAAGAGCCATTTATTATTAGAAGTACTACTAATATGCCTAATACCATAAGCACTTATTATGGTTCTCCTAACGACCATAGTAAATGGGACAGCGCTTGGGTGTTTAACTTGTCATGCTCCAACCCAACTTTAACAGGTAAAGATATAACATTAATACCTACTGTTCCTCAAACGGGTAATGGTGTTATTAGTGGTTTTGTTTATGAGTTAAACGGTTTTGGTACCTTAAGAAAAGGATACGGTCCGAATAACAAAGCTTTAGGAGATCCAATTCCTGGTATTGACATTACAGTTAATCAATCTCCGGGAGGAGCAGTTGGAGTTGCAACAACAGATCCTAGTGGAGGGTATACTTTTACAGGACTAAATGTCGGTGCTAACTTTGAAATTATTGCAGAAATACCCGGTCTTCCTAATGATTCTATGTATACGGTAAATGTTACTGTTACTAATAATAATTTCGATTCACTAAACTTTTATGTTGACAGTGTAAGTATCTTCATACTTGATACCAATATAGTTACAGGAATTAACATAGTTAATCAAAATGACCTTTCTATTGAATTAATGCCAAACCCAACTAACAGCAATGTAAATGTTATTTTTACTGCTGAAAAAGATGGAAAAGCTGCATTAAAAATTATGAGCTATACCGGTGCTACGCTTATTGAAAAACAACATCTTGTTCAGCAAGGAAGTTCTAATTTAACATTAAATCTAACAGATCTTGCTAACGGAATTTACTTTATGCAAATTCAATTAGACAACAAGGTATTTATTAAAAAAATAATTAAACAGTAATTTAATTCATC
Source organism: Flavobacteriales bacterium BRH_c54 (assembly GCA_000961845.1). Taxonomy (GTDB): domain Bacteria; phylum Bacteroidota; class Bacteroidia; order Flavobacteriales_E; family Vicingaceae; genus BRH-c54. The sequence goes on along the minus strand of LADZ01000016.1, from coordinate 15,618 downwards.
CTAAACTCTTTAAGAGCGTTATTCTTTTCAACTATAAACTTGACAGAATAACGCTCTTTTATTTTCATTATGCAACGCTTTCTTTTACTCCTAATTTTCAGCTTATGCTTAACCAACTTTGGGAATGCTCAAACCTATAATTTTTTAAATTATAATGTGGAAGATGGTTTGGAACAAGCTGATATTCTATCTATCACTCAAACAAAAAATGGTTTTCTGCTTTTTGGAACAAACGGAGGAGGTTTAGGAATTTTCAACGGATATGAATTTAAAAGTTTTAAGGAAAAACAAGGATTATCAAATAATGTTGTTTTTTCAGTATCAATAGATTTAAAAGAACAGGTTTGGTGTGCTACCAATTCTGGAGTAAGCAAAATCAATAAAAACCTAGCTAATGTAGAAAAGAATTATCTTAAAGACATTCCTTTTTATGTTGGCTACTCTAATCAAAATACCAATTACTTTGGTAGTGCTAAAGGGCTTTATATTTACAACCAACAAACAGATTCCATCATCAAAAAAGATTTTAATCATGAAGTGTTAGACAAAGCTTGGATAACCACCATTTATATTGATTCTCAAAAAAATATTTGGATAGGAACTCAAAAAGACGGTGTTTTTAAAGTAGATAAAGATGAAAAGATAACTGTTTACAATCAAGAAAATAGCGATTTAAAAAAGAATTATATCAAAACCATAATTGAAGGGAAAAACAAAGATATTTTTATTGGAACAATAGATGGCTTATATCTAATCAAAAATACCAACTTAACCGACCTCGAAATACCAAGCGTTGATGGACTTTTCCTTACTTTTACTTCTGCGGTAATTCATAACAATCATCTGGTTCTTGGAGCTCTAAATACAAGACTATATTTTGTTAATTTAGATAATTATTCCTTTTCGCTTTTTGCTCCTGAAAATGGATTTGATTACAAAAGAGTTTGGTGCGTATTTAATGACAAAGAAAATAACTTATGGTTAGGTACTATTGGCTCTGGATTAGTAAAATACATTCCTAATTTTAGTTATTACAACCAACACTCAGGGCTATTAAATAATTATATTAATGCTGTTTACTTGCATGATGATAAAATTTATGTAGCCAATCGTTTAGCTTTGCAAATCATTGAAAATAATAAGGTTAGCAACACTTTACTTTTCGATGAAAAAAATCAATTTAATTACATTTACCATATTGTTTCAATTGAAAACACTATTTATTTAGGCACTAATAAAGGCTTATTTAAATTAAAGGACAATAAGTTTTTGCCAACAATCAACATTGCAGAAATAAATGTAATTAATGAAGACATTTATACCTCTTATCAATCTAAAAACAACATTTATTTTGGTGGAAAAAGTGGTTTATATCAATTTAAAAATGATACCATCAGCTTAGTAAAGAATGCTCCAAAAGCTTCTGTATATAATATTATAGAGTATAAAAAACATCTTTACATTGCTTCCGAAAATGGTATGTATAAACTCTCCGATAATAATTACGAATTTATTGGAAATGGACAGGGATTAAATTGCACTAGAGCAAGAAGTTTCATTATCGATAATAATTTACTCTGGATAGGGACAAATGATGGTGTCTATATTTATGATAGAAATAAAGTAGTTGTTAAGATAAGCAATGAACAACACCTTTCTTCCGAAAATGTATATTTTCTGAAAAAAGACAAGAATAATAATGTATGGACAGGCACCAATAAAGGTGTAGACAAAATTGCTATAAAAAGTGTCTACGAAGCATTGAGTGACAGCACTAAAACTCCGGAAATAAACAACTACTCTAAAAACAAAGGATTTAATGGTGTGGAATGTAACTTAAATGCAGTTGAAGTGCTAAACGATAATGAGTTGCTATTTGGAACAATTGACGGTTTGTTTATCTACAACAAAAACGATGATTTAAAAAATGAACTCCCTCCTATCCTATCGCTCAACAACATTAAACTTAATTTTATTGATGTAGATTGGAGTACTTTTGGCGAAACCACCAACAACCTTCCTGTAAACCTTTCTTTGAATTATAAAGACAACAACCTTATTTTTGAATATGTTGGCGTTTCATTAACTAACCCTGAACAAGTGGTTTATCAATACAAGCTAGAAGGATTAGATAACAATTGGCTGCCAACAACCACCGACCAAAAAGCAGTTTATACCGCCATTCCTCCCGGAGATTATACCTTTATGCTTAAGGCAAAAAATGGCGATGGCGTTTGGATAGAAGAACCGTTAACTTTTTCTTTTTCAATAACTCCGCCTTGGTGGCAAACCACTTGGTTTTATGTAAGTGCTGTTATTGCTATACTTTTAAGTTTTTATTTCATAATGGATTATAGAACCAAAAAACTTAAAAAAGAACAACAGGTTCTAACACAAAAAGTGGATGAAAGAACCAAAGAATTGCGTGAGGAAAAAGAAAAAGTTGAGCAAATAAACTCTAAGCTAGAAACGCAAAAGAAAATTATTGAGGTTGCTAATAAAAACATTACCGATAGTATCAATTACGCTAAAAAAATTCAGGAAGCCATTTTACCGAAAGCCACTAAACTGGAAAAAATAATAGATTTTATCTCTATTTTGTTTGTGCCTAAAGATGTAGTAAGTGGTGACTTCTATTGGTTTGAAAAAATGGATAAAAAGATTATTCTTGCTGCGGCAGATTGTACCGGACATGGAGTTCCGGGAGCTTTTATGAGCATGATAGGCATCAATAATTTGAATCAAATTGTATTAGAGAATAAAACTACCCAACCCGATATTATTCTTAAAGAACTTAATAACTCCATTAAAAAAGCCTTAAAGCAAGATGATAAGGATAGCGAAAGTAAAGATGGTATGGACATCGCTTTAACTTGTATAGATTACGAAACCAATACCTTAACCTATTCCGGAGCTTTTCGTCCGTTGGTGTATATAAGAAATAATGAATTGTTTGAACTTAAAGGTTCTCGACAGCCAATTGGAGGAAGTGCTCCAAACGATTTTGCTTACGATTTACATACTATTCCATTACAAAAAGGAGATGTTTTCTATTTATTTTCTGATGGTTACCCCGACCAATTTGGCGGACCTAAAGGGAAGAAACTGATGAATAAAAACCTTAAGGATAAATTCCTAGCCATTCACCAAGAAAGCCCTGCCAAGCAAAAAGAAATACTTTTAAATGACTTTAATACTTGGAAAGGCAATAACGAACAAATTGATGATATTCTAATTATCGTGATTAAAATTTAACTTCTCTCCTTGCGTAGTACAAAGAAGATAAGGAAGTCCAGCCTAATAACCAATATCTAACTTTTAGATTCTTAATTTGTGTGAAAAAGAGAAGTGTAAAACAAACTTTAAATTTTAGTTCATTTCATCCGATTCGTTGTTGTTATCTACCACACAAGGGTAAATAAAATCACAACTTCTATAAATTAAAGCATCCAGCTCTAATAAAGAAGCCAATGCCAACTGACTATAATTTTGAGAAGCATTTCTAAACTGACCGGCTTCGGTTTGCCACAAAGTAGTAATCAATTCCATACTTCCTTCGGTTGGATTAATTACTTCAAGAGCTTTTTTTACATTGCCTGCTCCGGCATGATAAACATGCAACACCAACAACTTATACCAAATCTCGTTCTCACTAATGACAATGTTTCTTTCTGCCAACATTTTATTCGTTTCAGGAATACAAATGGTTTTAATTAATTGAGAAGCCGCCCAAGCAGATTTGTCAAAATCCTCACGTTCATCAACATATCCATTCACTTTTAACCCCATCTGAATAGCAACATTTTTCATCAACTGAAAAGAACCATAAGCACCAACAGAAGATTTTTGCAACTTATTCGGACTTTCTATCAACAAAATGGTTTGAGCATAAAACGGATCTACCCCATTTCTCTTAAACACATCAATACCTTTTTCTATAGAAGGCAACACTCGTTGAAAATCGTAAAAAGCTTTCTTCCCCGAAGTAAGAAAAATACGTGCATCAGCTGATAAACCGTAGTGAGTTCTAATACTATCTCTAATGGCATTCTTACGTTCTTCCTGAAGTGCACTCCACTCTTTAACAGCTACTTTAGTTATTATTTGTCTGCTAGCACCAATATTCAACAAAGCAGAATCTTCATCCATTCTCATTAATGTTCTCCAAAAAGTAGGTTGAGCCAAGGTGTCCCATTTCTCATCATACAAGGATTTATTTTGTATAAAACGATAATTATTAAAAGAAGTATTATCCAAATTTTTAAAGCCAACAGCTTCAACAATTTGATGATCGAAAAAAGTAGGTTGAGCCAGCAGCCCAACATGGATAAATAATCCAAGAATAAGTGAGAGAAATGTTTGTCTGTTCATATGCATAAAACTACTACGCTAAGATAAGTATTTTGTTGTGTTTTTTAGCAATTTTTTACACATGCTCTTGTTAATGGGCTGATTAAATTCTGGTTATAATAAAAAAATAAAAAACAACCTAAGCCTATTCCGCCAACTTATTTTTAATCCGTAAAAATTTGTATAATTTCGTTCATCCAAAAACAACTTATGCAAAACAATAACACACTCCATTACATTAAAGAAGTAGTAGCGAACATGCCAACCGACTGGTTGAAGCTAACCACCCATCGACTAGATATTTATGATGAAAAATTGGCTAAAACGGAATTCTTAGAAGAATTTGAAAAGCTATTTGCCAACCATAATGCAGAAACAGCTGCACTAAGTAAATTACCTACTGCTTACGATTATATCCGATTAGGTCACCCCTTATCTTCTGTATTAGAATGGGCGATTGCTAAACTAAATAATGTGCCAACGGCAAATGTCATTAGTTTTTCATCTAGAACAATTCCTGTTTTAGCAGTGCTAAGAAAAAATTTATTCGAAAAGAAGAACACCCAACTTATTTATACCGGTGAATTACCTGCTTATTTTGATACAGCAACCCTAAAGCGTGTTTATGGTTATCAGTTTGAATTAAAACAGGTGAATAATGTAACAGAAATTCCTGAATTTAATGGCAGTACCATTTTTATTTCACAGCAAAAAGAAATAGGTAAAATTGATCTCCACCCTAACATTGATTTTTTTATCAGCATTCATCCTCAATGGGGAAGTATTTTATTGGTAAATGGTAAGCAAAACGAAAGGTACATCTCAGAAATTCAGCATGTAAGAAGAAGAGAAACCATTGCCATGACACCAGCCAATTGTTTTTCTGCCTTACAACAATTAATAGGAGAATCTGCTACTACTGAAGTAAATAATCTTGAAACCAACAAAGCAAGTGTTATCGCTTCCATTAAAAAAATTACTGGAACTAGTAAAAATGCACTATTGGGTTCTTCCGGATTATCTATTCAATACGCCATTATGATGGGACTAATTGACGATGCTCTCGAAAAACACCCGGGAAAGGCTATCCATATTGTTGTTCCTCCAAATTGTTATGGTGGCACCAACGACCAAGCCAGAAGAGTTGCTGCTTGCTTAGACAATGTTGAAGTGGTAGATTTACCCGTTGATGGTAACCATAATATGGTTGAAAGCACCAATATTGTATTGGAACAAGCGGCAGCAGCAGATGCTATTCCTTTAATTATTGCAGAAATTCCTACCAACCCAAGAGTTGAAGTGCCCGATCTTTTAAAATTAAGAGACGTGTTAAGTCAACCACGTAAAACCGCTACAGGCAATGTAGCTATCGACCCTGTTTTTATTTTAGACCAAACCTTTTGCCCCAATGTACAATTCTTAGCTAAAGATGGAATACTCTCCACCATCAGATCTATTTCTTATGTTAGTGGTTCTAAATTTCCAAGTGGAGGCAAATGTACTGCCGGTTATTGTGTAGCCAACAAAAAAGCAGAAACCTTGTTGGATAAAATAGAAAAACATCTCATACTTTGCGACAATGAAGCAACAGCACTTCAAGTGGAGATATTAGCCAAGCAAATTCCTTCTATGAATCAACGCATTAAAGATGCTTATAAAAATACCCGTGAATTGGTCAACTTTATTAAAGAAACTTTGCCAACTGCAAAAATCAACTTTGTTTCAGAAGCATTAGCCAAAGAAGGATTTACCCCATCTGTTTTTTCATTAGATCTTCCTACCAAAGGTAATACGGATGAAGAAAGAGAAACATATAAAAGAGCATTAAATCAGAAACTAATCGACATGATGATTAGTGAAATCCCCAACGAAAGCAAATACTGTGTGAGTTATGGTCAGCTAAAAGGTTGTTATTGGACTATACCTGCAACATCTACTCAAGGTACCACTAAAGAAGATGACAAAGATTATATTGCCCGAGTATCTGTATCTCCCGATTTAGACCTTGAACTTCATAAAAAAGTCTTTTTAGATTTTGTAAAGCAAATTTGATGATAGTAGAGTAATGTTTTAGTATTAATATTAACTTAAAAAGAATTAGCTCTGCCTGAACTTAAAAGATTTCTCTAGCTTCATTTTACTAAACTTCGTTCCTCAACTTGTAAAATTTCGTTCGAAATGACATACAATTGTAATGTACACTCCACTCTTTTTTTGTCATTTCGAGCAAAATTTTTTATCTCGCCAAAAGCAAAATTGAAAAATGCAGTCGAGAAATCTTATTATTGCTGGAACTTAACATCTTCAACCGTTAAGTTATACTCCTCCCAATCTCAAAAGAGTTTGCGAGTTCAACAACCTTAAATTTTCATACTACCAAGCACAATAAGCAACCCAATAAACAGTTAATTGGCATTGTAGTTTTTTATGTAGTTTTGCTTTCTTAAAAAAAAGCATAAGCAAAGGAATAAATTGAGTTTTAAGCATCTTATATATATTTTTTTATTGTTGACAATTCCTGCTGTTGGAGTTTCGCAAACTGCAACCGTTTCGGGTAAGCTAAAAAATACTAAGAACGAGCCGCTCGAAAATGCTTCTATATCAATAATCGGAAGTAGTAAAGGTGTTAAATCATCTCCTGACGGAAGTTATTCTCTAACTATTCCAGCCAATACCAATGTGACTATCGGTATTACTTATGTTGGCTTTAAAACCATAAAAAAATCGTTTAACCTTGCTCCTAATCAGGTAGAAGAATATTCTCCAACAATGGAAATTAATGTGGTAAATATCGATGGTTTTGAAGTAAGTGAAGAAGGTAATCGTTCTACCACGATGAAAAAAATAGACCCTAATTTACTCAACTCACTCGCCAATCCTTCAGGCTCTTTCGAAGCAATTTTAAAAACCTTTCCGGGAGTTAACTCCAACAACGAATTGAGTTCTCAATACTCAGTAAGAGGTGGTAATTTTGATGAAAACTTAGTCTATGTGAATGATATTGAAGTCTATCGTCCTTTTTTAATCCGCTCGGGACGACAAGAAGGATTGAGCTTTATCAACTCCAACATGGTAGACAATGTATCGTTTTCTGCGGGAGGTTTTGAAGCTAAATATGGTGATAAAATGTCTTCAGTACTTGATGTGCATTATAAAGAACCTGATGAATTTGCTGGCTCAGGAACACTTAGTCTGCAAGGTGCCGAACTGCATGTTGAAGGGGCTAGCAAAAATCACCGATTTACTCACATTACCGGAGCCCGATTTAGAAGTAACCAATACGTATTACAAAGCTTAGATACAGATGGAGAATATCGCCCTATTTTTATGGATATACAAACCTATTTAACTTATGATATTTCTGAAAAATGGGAAATTGGTTTTTTAGGAAATGTAGCCCTCAACAGATATAATTTTATTCCTCAAAACAGACAAACAGAATTTGGAACAATAAACGAAGCCTTGCAACTTTCTGTATTTTTTGATGGTCAGGAAATAGACCAATTCCAAACCTATTTTGGAGCAATTTCTAACACCTTTAGACCTAAAGAAAACATTGAATTAAAATTTATCACCTCTGCCTTTAGCTCTTTAGAAGATGAATCTCTTGATATTGAGGGTGCTTACAGAATTAGTGAGCTAGAAAGAGATTTAGGCAGCGAAAATTTTGGTGAAGTTAAATTCGACAGAGGTGTTGGTACTTTTTTCGACCATGCCAGAAACAGACTTGATGCAGCAGTGCTGAACTTAGAACACAAAGGGAAAATTGTAAAGCAACGCCACACCACTTTTTGGGGAGTTAAATACCAACGAGAAATGATTACCGACAAATTAAGCGAATGGGCTTTTGTTGATTCTGCAGGATATTTCACTCCTCGTCCACAAGATTCTATAGGTTACACCAACCCTGCTGCTCAGGGCGAACAATTGTTGGAACTTAGAGAAGTATTAAAAACAGATATTTCTTTAAATAGCAATAGATACAATGCCTATTTACAACGCTCGTGGCAATGGGAAAAAGATACTGTTGGATACACGTTTACACTTGGTGGCAGAGTAGCTTATTGGGATTTTAATAATGAATTTTTATTTAGTCCGAGAGCAGGGTTTTCTATAAAACCTAATTGGAAAAAAGATTTTCTCTTCAGACTTTCCGGAGGAGTTTATTACCAACCGCCTTTCTACAGAGAAATGAGAGATTTAGATGGAATTGTTAATCCTGATATAAAATCTCAAGCTTCCTACCAAGCGGTATTGGCTTCCGATTACAACTTTAAGGCGTGGGAAAGACCTTTTAAATTAACCACCGAAGTGTATTACAAACACATGAAAAACGTTATTCCCTATCAGATAGATAATGTTAGGATTCGCTATTTTGCTACCAACAATGCTAATGCTTATGCCACAGGTGTAGATTTTAAAATTAATGGTGAATTTGTGAAAGGAGTTGAATCTTGGTTCAGCATGTCGGTTATGAAAACTGCCGAAGATTTGGTAGATGACTTTTATTTTGTTGACATCAATAGCGATGGTGAAGAAATTATTTATGGTTATACTGAAAATGATACTCCCGTAGAAACCAAAAGAGTTGAACCCGGCTATATTCCTCGTCCTACTGACCAACGCTTTAGCTTTAGCTTATTTTTCCAAGATTATATCCCAAAACTACCTAGTTTTAAAATGAATATTTCGTTACATTACGCTACAGGATTACCTTTCGGGCCACCACAATCTAGAAACAGATATGAAGCTACTTTACGTATTCCTCCTTACCGAAGAGTTGATTTGGGATTTTCTTACCATGCTAAATCTGCTGAAAAACAACTGAAAGGCAAAAATCCTATCAACACCTTCAACAACATTTGGGTAAGTTTAGAAGTATTCAATTTATTGCAAATCAACAATGTAATTTCTTATGTTTGGATAGAAGATGTTACCGGAAGAAATTATGCTGTACCCAATTTCTTAACTTCTCGTCAGTTAAACCTTAAAATTCATTTCGATTTTTAATATGAGCAGTAATTTTTTTCCAATAATTGTAAATGAAAAATTGCCCGAAACAGGAATTGATGATAACTTTTTTCTGTTTTTATTTCGTGCTACCCGAATTCCTCCGCATATCGGACTTATTTTTAATAATAAAGTATATGATATTACTTTGGTTGGTCCCAACTTAGGAACTGATGCTGTTACCTTTATTTCTACGGTAAAGAAAAAATATACCAAAACCTTATTTATAAAGCTAAACAAACCCAATTTTTCAGCAACTGAAATTGAAACTACCTTAATGGAAGCTATGAAAAAATTCAATAATGTTTCTCATGAAAACAGTTGCCTCTCTCCTATCAAAACAGCTTTTAAACAACTTTTTGATATACAAATGGATGAAGTAAATTATATTTTTGATTTAATTCCGCTACTCCATCAAAAAAATATTATTCAGCACGTTTTTCATTTAAATTTAGAAAGAAATCTTCAAGAAAATACCTTTTATTTGCAAACCTATAATCAAAACGATATACAACAATCTATAAAAGCATTAAACAGAGTAAATGGAATATGTTAGTTGGTAAAAAAATATTTCTGCGTGCTGTACTTCCAATAGATGTAGAAAAATTGTTGGAATGGGAAAATGATACTGAAAATTGGGAAGTTAGCAGTACTGAAACCATGTTTACCAGAGAGGAAATAGCTTTTTTTGTAGCTTCCAAACAGCAAATAGAAACCCATGGACAAACCCGATTTATGATTTGTTTAGAAACAGAAGAAAACACTATTGGCTGTATAGATTTGTTTGATTTTAATGCCGAAGAGAAAAAAATTGGCGTAGGCATACTTATAGGAGAAAAGCAACACAGAAGGAAAGGATACGCAAAAGAAGCATTGTGTTTATTAAGCAATTTTTGTTTCAACAAACTGGCTATTTCAACCATTTTTTCAGAAATTTTAGAAAGTAACACCTCTAGCATTCGCTTATTTGAAAGTTGTGGATTTGTTTTTAAGAAAACCAACCTACGCAACGGAAAAACAATGAGGTATTATGAATTGAATCCTTCAACTGAAAATTGAACATAAACAAAAATTTAATTCCTTAAAAAGTGGGTTTCCCACCTAAAATTTGGTCACCCAAATTATTAGAAGTAACTTTGTATAAATCAAAAAAATAAAATTTAATGAGTACAAACAAAGTAATTGCAGTTTCTTATAACTTATATAGAGGTTCTGCAGAAGGCGAGTTAATCGAATCGACAGAAGGTAAAGAACCTTTAAAATTTTTATCGGGTGCCGGTCAAATGATTCCTGATTTTGAGAATAATATTGTTAATCTAAAAGAAGGAGATGAGTTTTCTTTCGGAATTAAAGCAGAAAATGCTTATGGTTCAAGAACAGATGAAGCTATTATTGAGTTACCTCAAGATATCTTTAAAAAAGATGGACAATTAGTTCCTGAAGTAGTTGTAGATAACGTTTTACCACTACAAGATCAAAATGGAAATGTAGTTCCTGCAAAAGTAGTATCTATTAATGATGCAACTATTACAGTTGATGTTAACCATCCGTTGGCAGACCAAGATTTACATTTTACAGGTAAAGTAATTGAAATGAGAGTTGCTACAGCTGAAGAGCTTGATCACGGACACGCTCACTAATTCTAACAAAACAACAAGTAACAAAAAAGCAACTAAAATTTTTAGTTGCTTTTTTTATTTCAATGGGTCGTTCCAGTTTTTATCTTTTGCTGATTTATCCAGTTGGATTTTCACATCTTTTTCATACGTCCATTTATTTTTATTAAGAGTTAACGCATCAAAAGTATCTAATGCCGGACCATAATATTCGTAAATTCCTTTCACCCTTGAACTAGACGGAACCAAAAAATCGAAAATAATCTGCTGTTGTTTTGGATGGTACTTCAACGACATGCTAGCATTTTTTGAATACTCGAAAATTACCCTACGTTGAGTTCTTTTTTCCATCTTAAAAATAGGTGCTCCCAACTTAATGTTGCCTTTATTATCCACTACAATTACATCTATCACTTTTTTGTTGGTCATTAAATTATTTCCATCCCAACCTAAAACAGTATAATAGTCCTCCCCTATTTTCTTATCATAAATAATTTCATAATACAAAGCTCCAAACCATGTATTAGGTGTAAATGTTTTCGTTTCTAACTTATCTAACTCAACAGATTTATCTATTAACTCAGTAACTATCACCTTTTCATCGGCTATTTTAAACTGAATAAAGGCAAAATAAGTGTAAGTGCCATCTGTATGCGGTAAGGTCCAATTATAAATTTTTAGTTGATGAGCTTTTAACACACTAATTTTCTCTACTTTACTAAAGTCCGCATCAAACGAAGCATTGTTGGTTAACACTTCCTCTAAAACAGCTTTAAATTTGGTATTAGCCGCTGTTTTTTGTTCGTCCGTACTGCTTTCTATAATTTCTTTACCATATTTATTTAGTGAATCTATTTCACTACTAAATAAACCGGGCAACTCTTGTGTTACTCCTAAAAACGGAAGTAATACAATTAGTAAAGTAAGTTTAATGTTATTTATCATGATATAAAATTAAAAAACCGTGCATAATTTCTCAACTATACACGATTTTTATTTACCAATATTGTTCCACTTACAATTTTATAAGTGTAATCTGTCTTTTTTCGCTAACAATTCCTCTTCCGTTTCTCTAACATCTTCATCATCTACACAACAATCAACTGGACAAACTGCCGCACATTGAGGCTCATCATGGAAACCTTTACACTCTGTACATTTATCAGGTACAATATAATAAAAATCCAAACTAACCGGTTCTTGAGCTTCATCAGCATTTACAGAGCTTCCACTCATTAGTTGATAATCCCCTTTCACTTCAGTTCCATCACTTACTCTCCATTCATCACCACCTTCATAAATTGCATTGTTAGGACACTCTGGTTCACAAGCCCCACAATTAATACATTCGTCTGTTATTATAATTGCCATTTGTTATCAATTTTTATGTTCGTAATTTCGCATGCAAATATACGCAAACTTATATGAATTTGGATACTAGAATTGCTGCTTTTATTGTTTTAGGGAAATTCCTCAAGCAATTTCATTCACTAGAAAAAACCTCAGAAAATCAGTCGCTTAACAAAATATTCTTTGATGATTTTAATGATTTAATTTTAAGACAAAAAAGTTTAAACGGTTGGTTTACAGAAGAAAATGTCAGAAATGCTATTGGCGAAATTGCTGCTATGCTTAAGGCAGATAAATTAAAAAAATGGCTCGATACCTACTCCATTCCCGATGAAAATAATAGAAAAATTGGAGTAATAATGGCAGGAAACATTCCTTTGGTGGGTTTTCACGATTTTTTAAGTGTACTAATTTCCGGAAATGTTTTTATCGGAAAATGTGCTTCATCAGACAATACCTTAATTAAAAAAATTGCGGATATTTTAATCCATATCGACCCGGAATTTAAAGAGCGAATAATTTTTACGGAACAATTTAATAAAAACACTCCTGCTGATGCTTTTATAGCTACAGGAAGCAATAACTCTGCTCGTTATTTTGAATATTATTTCGGAAAATATCCATCCATTATCAGAAAAAACAGAAATAGTATAGCCATAATTAACGGAAAAGAAAGTAAAGAAGAATTAGCTGAATTAGGGAAAGATATTTTTAATTATTTTGGATTGGGTTGCCGAAATGTTTCTAAGTTGTACGTTCCTAAAAATTATGACTTTACTCCATTTTTTGAAGCTATTTTTGATTTTCAGGAGGTAGTAAATAATAATAAATACGCCAATAATTACGATTACCACAAAGCCATCTATTTGCTAAATAGTGAACAACTTTTAGATAATAATTTTGTACTACTTAAAGAAGACAACAGTTTAAGCTCTCCGGTTGGTGTAATTTTCTACGAATATTATGATTCAATAACCCAATTAGAAAAAGAAATACAAGCAAAATTAGAAGAAATACAATGTGTAGTTAGTCAAACAAAATTTACTTTTGAAACAGTTAATTTTGGAGCAGCTCAATCACCTCAACTATGCGATTATGCTGATGGTCTTGACACCATGGCTTTTTTAAATCAATTATAAAATAGTAAAATGGAAAGTATTAAAAGAAATCAGCTAATTGATTTAGAAATATCTACAGTAGCTTTTGGCGGAAAAGGAATTGCCAAAATAGCTACAGAAAAAGGCGATTATGTGTTGTTTGTTCCCAACACAATTAAAGGACAAAAAGTTCGTGCTCGTGTGATAAAAAGAAAAAGCAGTTTTGCAGAGTGTAAATTGGTAGAGGTATTAGAAAAATCTCCCGATGAAGTTACACTTCCTTACCAAGCTATTTCGGGAGCTCCTTACGCTACTTTGCCTATTGAAATTCAACACAAAAACAAGCAAGAGCAAGTTTTTGACATTTATAAGAAATTAGCCAAACTACCAAATGTAGAAGAGTTGTTTGATGAATATATTGGTTCACCAGAAAATTGGCATTACCGAAACAAAATGGAATATTCTTTTAGCGCCATTGGTTTTGATGTGGAAAAACAAGAAGAGTTTGACGGTTTTGCTTTAGGTTTCAAAAAAAGAGGTACTTGGTGGATAGTTGAAAATTTGGAAAAAGACAGCGGACTTTTTGATGCTGAATTTGAAAATAAGCTTAGAGAAATTCGACTATTTTGTGAAAAATCGGGGTTACCTGCTTGGCATCCACCTAAAAAAGAAGGTTTTTTCAGGTTTTTAGTTGTTCGAAAAAGTTACCAAACAGGTAAATTGCTTATTAAGCTAGTTACTTCTAGCGATGGCTTAGACAAGTTTGATTTTGATGGTTTTGTAGCATTGTTAAACCAACTGTTTACTGATAGAGTTGAAGGAATTATACATACTACTAATGATGATATTGGTGATAATGCTCAATCTCGTTTAGGAACCGAAACCGTACTTTATGGCAACAGTGTAATTACAGAATCCTTACTAGGTTTATCTTTTGAAGTGAGTATGCAAAGTTTTTTTCAAACTAACCCAAAATGTGCAGAATTACTTTATCAAAAAGCAGTAAGTTATGCTGTTGAAGGCAAGACTGATTTTAAGGATAAAACCATCATGGATTTATTTTGCGGAACAGGAACTATTGGTCAGATTATGGCAGCGAAAACCAATGCTAAAGTTATAGGTGTTGATATTGTTGCTGAAGCCATTGAAAATGCTAGGGAAAATGCTGCTAAAAACAACGTAAGCAATGTTTCTTTTTATGCTGCCGATGTCAATAAATTTTTATTTGACTACCCTGAATATACAGGAAAAATAGACACTATAATTTTAGATCCGCCAAGAGCAGGAATTGCTAAAAAAGCCTTACAGAAAGTATTAGAATTAGGAGCTAATCGCATCGTTTATGTAAGTTGCAATCCGGCTACACAAGCCAGAGATATTTTAGAAATTAAAGAGAATGATTATGAATTAAAAAAATTCAGTTTAGTAGACCAGTTTCCGCATACTGCTCATATAGAGTCTGTGGCTTTGTTTAGTTTGTAAGATTTTAAATGTTTAAAATTGTTTTTTGTTTCAAAACATGTACATTTTTCAATGCATACAGAGTTCTTTAAGTACATTTCAACAAGTAATTTATTAAAAGATTTGGTATTATAAATTAAATTTTTAGAATTACCTTAAAAGAGTAACAGTACCTTTAAATATTTTGGTTATTTCATTTCCATCCTCTATCAAACTTATAGTAAAGATGTAAAAATAGGTGCCTTCAGGTGCTTCTTCTCCTGAAGTCATTCTTCCGTTCCATTCTTCGGCAATTTGGTTAGATTCAAAAAGCAGTTGTCCCCATCGGTTATATATTTTTTTATTTACAGCATTTAAACATCCTCCTGAAAAATTAAACCCATCATTAACTCCATCTTGGTTTGGAGTAAACACATTAGGTATTATTAATGGTGAACTACCTTCTACAACTACTATTACAGTATCGTTATCAGAACAGCCATTGGTAGTACTTGAAACTACATAACTTGTTGTAATAATAGGTGAAGCAATTGGGTTAGGACAAGAAGTACAACTTAAACCTATTGATGGACTCCATAAGTAACTTACCCCTCCATTAACATTTAATTGAACAGAACCACAAGCTTCAATAATGGTATCATTTGAAGCTATAATTGAGAGAGATGGACTAACTATTAAGTTTGTGGTGACAACGCTATCACAACCTGTAATAGATTGAAGACTATCAGTAAATA